>JAZLAI010000046.1:0-74293 GCA_045613105.1 Bacteroidales bacterium
TCTCCCCGTCGTTTTGCGAGTGCAAAGGTACGAAAAATTCCTTTCCTCCAACACTTTTTTTCAAAAAAATCGAATATTTTTTTAATTATTTTTTATTGCGCTGTAAACCACCAAGTTATGATGACAAAAAAGTGTGTTCAAGCCGCTTTTTCGCCTGTCTTTTGCCGTTTTTTGACGCGGAACGGACTCTTTTAGGGCTCCCGGATGCCCGAAAATATCACGGATCACTGTTTTTTCGCGAAAAACCGATGCGGAACGGACGGGTTTGATGTGGCGGAAAAACCGTTTTGTTGACCGGTACGGAGGGGCGGGATGCCCTCCGTACCGCCGGAACTCAGGGCTTGGACGCGGCTGCTCTTCCCAACCCTCCATTGACGCCGCTTCCATAAACCTGCAATACTTAATTTACACCTTATTAATTAATATAGAGCAGAAAAAAAACTCCATTCCTATCATGTTAAAAAAAAACTTATCTTTGCATCACAATTATCATCAAATATGCCACATTAATTAATGTATCATGTTTGTATCATAAAATTTATAAATATAATTACAACACAATGCAATTTCAAGATTACAATTTGAACCCAGCTATACTGAGGGCTATTGATGAGCTAGGGTTCAAAGAACCTATGCCAATCCAACAGGAAACATTGCCAATCCTCCTATCTCAAAAGACAGACATGGTAGGACTCGCCCAAACTGGCACTGGCAAAACCGCAGCCTTCGGGCTTCCATTGCTCCAAAATATCGATGCCTCTCTACCATACGTGCAGGCTTTGGTACTTTGCCCTACTCGTGAACTGTGCGTTCAGATTGCTAAAGACCTAAAGAATTTCTCGAAATACATTCCTGAAATTCACATTGTGCCAGTATATGGCGGTGCTAGCATTGAAGCTCAATTTAAAGAGTTAGCTAAAAAGCCTCAGATTATCGTCGCCACTCCAGGTCGTCTCGAAGATATGATTCGTCGTAACAAGATCGACTTCTCTAATGTAAGAACCATCGTCCTGGATGAAGCTGACGAAATGCTCGATATGGGCTTCCAGGAAGACGTAGATGCCATACTCGAATATATGCCTGCAGAGAAAAACATTCATCTTTTCTCCGCAACAATGCCAGTAGAAGTTGAGAAGATTCTTAATCATTATATGAAAGATCCTGTCAGAATTTCTATCGGACAGAAAAACTCAGGCACAGCCAACGTGCGTCATATACATTATCTAATCCGTGCCAACGATAGATATCTTGCACTGAAACGTTTTATCGACTATACTCCTTCCATATATGGAATCGTATTCTGTAGAACAAAACTTGAAACTCAAGAAGTCGCTGACAATCTCATTCATGACGGCTATAATGCAGCTTCACTTCACGGTGACCTTTCCCAAGCTCAACGTGACTTAGTGATGAATCACTTCCGTCAACGTTATTTACAAATCCTTGTCGCGACCGATGTGGCAGCACGCGGCATTGATGTCAGCGACCTCACTCACATAATCAATTACAATTTACCTGACGAGACCGCTGTATATATTCACAGAAGTGGACGTACTGGTAGAGCCGACAAGACCGGCATGTGTCTTAGTCTTATACACTCACGTGAGAAACATAAAATCAAGGCTATCGAAAAACAATTAGGCCAGACTATAGAACGTGCCATGGTACCATCAGCAAAACAAGTATGCGAAAAGCAGCTCTTCAATCATATCGACCGTCTTGAGAAAGTCGATATCATGCGCGACGACATAGAAGATTATCTCCCTATAGTATTCAGAAAATTGAATTGGCTTTCTCGAGAAGACCTCATCGCAAGAGTGGTAGCTCTTAACTTCAACCGTTTCTTAGATTATTATAAGGACGCAAAAGACCTTAACTTCGACGATAGTAAACCAGAAAAGAAAGAGAAGAAATCTAAATCTGAAAAGAAAGACTATGATGACAGCGGTTTGAAACGCATTTTCTTTGGCAAAGGCAAGAAAGATAAAATCAAACCTAATAACATCATTGGCAAGATTAACGACGTAACAGGAACAAAAGACATACGCATAGGAAGAATCGACATGATGGAAAACTTCTCTTTCGTGGATGTTGACGAAAAACAAGCTCAATTCATTGTGGACTGTTTTGCTGATGACAGAAAAAACAAAGAAGGAATCCGTGTCGAAATTACTACTACCGAACCTAAACCGAAGAAAAAGAAAGAACGTAAACAATTTGATGACGACAGACCGGAACGCAAGAACCGCGACAAGTTCGGTGACAGAAGCTACAAAATGGAAGGCAAGAAGGAATCCAAGAAAGATTCTAAAAAAGACAGCAGAAAAGACAGAAAAGACAAAAATGATTCTGGTCGCAGAGGAAGAAACAGAAGCAGATAAATAAAAAAAACAGGGATTATCTCCCTGTTTTTTATCTTTTAACGAATCCTCTTTCGAGGTCTTGCGATATGTTGATCATGAAGTCTCCCATGCGTTCATATTCGTTGATGATATCCATGTAATAGACGCTGGTCTGATAATTCTTGTCGCCATTGTCGATGTCTTCAATAACGACTTCTCTGAAATTATTTCTAAGATTGTTAAGTCTCTCTTCCGCATTGTATGCATTTGAGATATTTACGAGCTCTCCTTTATGAGCAGCGACCAAATTAGCAATCATCACATCGTATGCTGCGATAACGGCATCAGCCATTGTATTGAGATTCTTGATAGACTCACTATCGAACTTTTTCTTGTGGATATTTTTTCTTGACAAGATACGGCTGATTGTCTCACCGGAATCACCCAATGACTCAAGCTCTCCGATAATCTTGTACATCGACTTAATCTTTAATGAGGTACTTTCACTGATTTCGCTCACTGATACTGCGTTGAGGAATGTAGCAATTTCATATTCTATGCGATCTGAAATCTCTTCATATTTCACAAGTTTTTCTCTTAATGTCTCAAACTTATCTGTATCCATCTCTTCTACAGCTGACTTTGCATATTCAGCTCCATTCTTTGAAACCTGAGCAAAGTGTATGATTTCATCGAAAGCCTGTTCTACCGATAACTCTGGTGTCTCAAGAGGACCTGCTGTTATATATTTAAGTCTGAATACTTCTTTCTCTTGATTCTCTGGTGCAGATATAATGAAACTTACTGCTTTAGCAATCAATGGTGTGAACCATACCAATATCAAGGTGTTGGTCAAGTTGAACAAGGTGTGGAGCATCGAAAGTCCGTATAATGCTGCAGTACCTTCTGCTGATGTCGATTCCGTTACAACAAAGTCTGCATCTGCTGGATTAGGCAATCCGAATAATGTTTCTGTTATTAAGCCAACTACTCTTAGGAATGGCCTGAACAATATCAACGCCCATATTACACCGAACAGGTTGAAGATGGTGTGCGACATCGCTGCTCGTTTTGCCTGAGTGTTACCTATTGCCGCAGCAATGTTAGCTGTGATTGTCGTACCTATATTTTCGCCGAGAACCATAGCACATGCCATATCAAAAGGAATCCAACCCATGCTTAACATAATAAGCGTGATTGCCATAGTTGCTGATGACGACTGCAGAATAAGTGTCAACACCGTGCCGAAAGCGAGGAACAACAATACCGAACTGAAACCGTATGCTGACCATGTTGTTACGAATTCCAACACCTCTGGTGTCTGTCTTAAATCCGGCACCGATTCTTTCATGAATGAGAGACCGAGGAACAAAAGACAGAAGCCAACTATCAATTCACCGATGTTCTTGCGTTGGTCTTTCTTTGAGTTAGAGAAAAGGAAACCGAAGATCATCAATGGAAGGGCAAGGATAGAGATGTCAGCTTTGAATCCCAGCCAAGCGACCATCCATGCTGTTACCGTCGTTCCGATGTTGGCACCCATGATGACGCCTATCGCCTGTGTGAGAGTGAGAAGGCCGGCGTTGACGAAGCTGACGACCATAACGGTTGTCGCCGAAGATGACTGTATTATTGAAGTGATTCCCAAACCTGTCATAACACCTTTGAAAGGATTCGATGTCATGGCGCTGAGGAAACCTCTTAATTTTTCACCGGCAGCTTTTTGTAATCCTGAACTCATCAAGTTCATTCCGTAGAGGAACATTCCCAATGCTCCTAATAATGTAAATACTTGTAATATACTCATTGTTTTCTATTTTATGATGTCGCAAAATAACAGAGAAAATGTTTCAAAAATGTTACAAAACAATGAGAGTTTGGTTAAAGAAATTTTGCTTTTGAAATAATTGTTACATTTTTATTAAATCTTGTTTCAGTTATTATTTGTTTTGATATTTCGTGTAACTTTGCCTTCAATTAATATATTAAGGTATATGGTTACTGAACGTATTTTAATAGTCGATGATGAAGAGACTTTATGTGAAGTCTTGAAACTTAATCTTGAAAATGAAGGCTATGACGTTGACATCGCATTCAGCGCAGAACAGGCATTGACTCTGGATTTGAAACAATATTCGCTTATTCTTCTTGACATCATGATGGGTGAGATAAGCGGAATAAAGATGGCGAAGATGCTTAAGGCCGATGTCACAACAGCCGACATACCTATTATATTCTGTACAGCTCGCGACACAGAAGACGATATGATTATGGGGCTGAACATAGGAGCCGACGATTATATCATGAAACCATATACCGTCCGTAATGTAATTGCAAGAGTGAAAAGCGTCTTGCGTCGTACTTCAGCACACAAAGGAAATAATGTCGTTCATACCGACAAACCTAATATATTAAAGGTAGATGGGCTGCATCTCGATATGGAGTTCAAACGATGCATCATTGATGGTGTCGAAGTCAAGCTGGCAAGAAAAGAATTTGAATTGTTGGCATATCTCATTTCACATCGCGGCAAGATATGTTCCCGAGAACAGATACTTAACAGAGTGTGGAGCGATGAAGTCGTTGTCCTTGATAGAACAATAGACGTCAACATCACACGTCTGCGTTCTAAGATTGGAAGCTATGGTTCTTATATTGTAACACGCTCAGGTTTTGGATATGGATTCAGTGATTAAATTATCGTATCACAAGCGACTCTTCTTGATGTTGCTTGCTTTCTCATGGAGCATAATATTATGTTTCGTAAGTTTTCAATATTTACGAGAAAAACAATATAGGTCAGAATTTATCGATGCTCAACTGCAACTTTATAATGTGCATCTGCTCTCTGCAATAGATGAGGGCATGTCTTACGAAGAATATGTCGCTACAAAGGAACAACCTTTTGATGACTTACGTGTGACAGCAATTACGTTTTCTGGGACGGTCGTTTACGACAACATGATTCCTATCGATTCTCTAGACAACCACAGTATGCGCCCGGAAGTAAATTCCGCTATGAAGAAAGGATCCGGTTATCTCATCGGACGACAATCCACCAGCGACGGACGAGAATATTTCTACTCCGCGACAAAAGGTGAAAGAGTTATAGTTCGTACAGCGATACCTTATTCCGCTGCATTGCAAGAAATGCTGCGCGCCGACTGGACTTTCCTGAGCATCATGATAGTGATGAGTTTCATCATGGGAGTGCTGGCTTATTATGCAACGAAAAGACTTGGCAACAATATCGAGCGTCTCAACCGTTTCGCGGCAAAGGCTGAAAAAGGTGAAGCTTTTGATGAGGCAGAGTCGTTCCCTAACGATGAACTCGGTTCCATCTCTAACCATATCGTGAAATTGTATGCTCAGCTGCAGCAGACAATCAAAGACAGAGACATCGCTCACGAGGCGAGACTGCGTGAGGAACAAGAGAAGATACGTATCAAACAGCAACTAACAAATAATATCAACCATGAACTTAAGACGCCGGTGGCATCAATACAAGTATGCCTTGAGACTTTGCTTTCTGGCATAAATCTGAGCGAAGAGAAAAAACAGGAACTGATAGAGCGATGCTATGCCAATAACGAGCGTCTGCGTCGCCTTTTGGAAGATGTGTCGCTCATCACCAGAATGGAAAGCGGCAGTCAGCTGATTGGAAAGGAAAGTGTCACGTTAAATAACATCATCGACGAGGTTGCTGATGAATTAAATATCATGCCAGAAAACGAACGACTTTATTTACACACTCGTTTCAACGAAGAAGTCGTGATAGAAGGAAATCTCTCCCTGATAGGATCTATATTTCGCAATCTTACAGAAAATGCCATCGCATATTCCGGTGGAAAAAACATCTATATCAGTCTTATCGATAATGATGAAAATTCATGCAGCATTCGTTTCGAAGATGACGGATGCGGCATTGATGAGAAACATCTGCCTCGTATCTTCGAACGTTTCTATCGTATCGATAAAGGTCGTTCACGTCTTATGGGAGGCACTGGTCTAGGCTTGGCCATCGTCAAACACTCAGTTCAGTTTCATGGAGGCACCATAACAGCAAGCAACCGTCCTGAAGGAGGCTTACGTTTTGACTTTTCTTTGAAGAAATAAAGACTGTATTTACATATATAAACATTTCAAGATAATAAATGTTATATTTACAAACAAACAATAGGTTATGTCGAGAACTATCCGTTGACATAAAAAAGACAGAACATGAACACCATCGAATCCATAAATAATATAGTAGAACGACAAAGAGAATATTTCCTTACAAACGAGACAAAATCGATTGACTTCAGAATGAAACAACTGAAAAAGCTGAAACAGTCTGTCGAGGAACATTCTGAGGAGATTTATGATGCATTATGGAAAGACTTGCACAAATGCAAGGAAGAAGCATTTCTTACAGAAATCAGCATCGTCATAAACGAAATCAACGATCATATAAAAAACATCAAGAAATGGTCAAGGCCAAAGAAAGTCAAGACACCTCTATATCTCATGCCGTCAAACAGCCATGTGATGTATGAGCCTTTTGGTGTTACATTGATCATCGCGCCATGGAACTACCCGTTTCATTTGATGTTCGCACCTTTGGTAGGTGCCATTTCCTCTGGATGCTGTGTCGTAATGAAACCATCACCATATTCTCAACACACATCAGAAGTGATGCAAAAAATAATAGACGACACATTCGACTCTCAATATATCACAATGGTTCAGGGACACAGAGACGTAAACCAAGCATTGTTAGCCCAGAAATTCGACTTCATATTTTACACGGGCAGTCCCAACATGGGCAGAGTTGTGATGGAAGCAGCATCAAAGAACCTCACTCCTGTCGTACTCGAACTAGGCGGAAAGAGTCCATGCATAGTCGATAAAGGTTGTAATATCGACTTCGCTGCAAGGAGAATAGTGTGGGGTAAGACAATAAATGCAGGACAGACCTGCGTAGCTCCGGATTATATGCTTGTACATAGCTCCATAAAAGAAAAGCTTATCGCCAAGATGATAGAATATGTCGAGAATTTTTACGGCAAGGACCAGCAGAAAAGCCAGTGCTATTGTAGGATTATCAACGATAAATCCTATCAAAGACTCAACTCATATCTTGATGGAGGAAAGATTATTTATGGTGGCAGTTGTGATGATAAGGAAAAATATATTCAGTTCACTCTTTTAGATTCAGGCAGACTTGCGACTGACAATGGACTTCTGTCGCTGAGCATCATGAAAGAAGAAATCTTCGGCCCTATATTACCAGTAATAGAATATGACGACATCAATCATGTAAGAGATTTTGTTGTAAGAAGACCCAAGCCTTTAGCTTTTTATTATTTCGGTGATGACGAAAACGCTTTTGACCTTTTATCAAGAACTACATCAGGAGGAGTCTGCATCAACGACACCATACTACATGTCGCCAACGACCAGTTGCCATTCGGCGGTGTTGGGGAGAGTGGCATGGGTAAATACCATTCACAGGAAAGCTTCTTAGCATTCAGCAACAAGAGGGCGATATTGAAATCTTCCAACAGAATCGACTTTGCTATGAAATATCCGCCATACGACAAAATGGAACTGATAAAGAAGCTGATGTGATCTCATACCGACAAGCATAACATCATTGATTTAATATCGCACTTTTGAATTTTCTTTTTTCGTATCTTTGCATCTTTCATAATCTCTGAATAAGATGCTAAAAAAGATATACAACATCCATTTCATATTTAAAACCACATGGCTGATACTATTAGCCACTGTCCTTCTATTCTCATCATGCACAGAAGAAGAAAATCCTTTGATTGAAAAAGAAGCATTTAATGAACTCCCTGTCATCAATGTCGATAGTATTTTCATAAATCTGAACAAAAGCATAATCGACAAAAAAGCAGCAAGTATCGACAAAGTCTTCAACAATCTAAGAAAAAAAGTCGGTTTCAACGGCACTGTCTTATATGCAGAACAAGGTCAGATTATATACAATAAGGCATGGGGATTCCGTAATATCAGACAAAGGTGCGACAGCCTTCATGTCGAAGACAGATTCCAATTAAGTTCCGTTTCAAAGATGTTCACAGCTGAAGCTGTCATGATCTTAAAGAACGAAGGTAAAATAGACTACGACCTTGACATCAGGGAATACATTCCTGAATTTCCATACGAAGGCATCACAACACGTCTTTTATTAAACCACCGTTCCGGTCTATCAAGATACGAGAGCCTTGCCGATGCCAAATGGCCCGACAGAAAACAGCCTTTCCTAAACGAAGATATGATCGAATATTACGTCTTACACAAACCCGACCCATATTTCAAACCAAACAACGGCTTCAACTATAGCAATGTAAACTATGCACTATTGGCTTCCATTGTTGAAAGAGTCAGCGGCATGTCGTTTGCCGATTATATGAAGACATATATCTTTGAACCACTGAATATGGATGACTCATATATATATGAGATGCGTAGCGACACAATGGTATCGCTATACATAGAAGATATAGTACAAGGTTATTACACTGACAGACGTCGTCCTATGCAGGCTCCAAACGAGTACCTCAATGGTGTCAAAGGCGACAAGATGATGATCTCCAACACAGAAGACATGTTCAAATTCATGACCGCCGTTGACTATGGGTTGCTCATTCCAGATTCCATACAAGACGAAGCTTTCAAGCCAGGCAGTCCGAAGAGCAAGAAACGTAAAGACAACTATGGCTTTGGCTGGAGAATACCAAGCAAATATCCAGGCTGCTATTTCCATTACGGATGGTGGAAAGCCTACCGTTCATTCTTCATCAGAGATGATGTCAACGACAAGACCATCATCGTTCTGACCAACACCAATCAAGGACCTAGTGCAGACCACTTCTGGAAAATAATAAACGATAAGACTATCACCATTCCTAAGGCTTCCGTCAACATCTCATATTGGGAAGTCACGAAAGGATCACGTTTCCCATACTCTTCGTACCGTGAACGTCATGTCAAAGAATAATCATTCTCTGACGATAAGTTTATAACCCACGCCATGGACGTTCTGTAACTCAACATTAGGATCATCTTTCAAGAGTTTCCTGATTTTGTTTATATAAACATCCATGTTACGAGCATTAAAATAATTCGACTTACGCCATACCCTCTGCAAAGCAAAGGTACGCTCAACGACTCTGTTCCTATACTCACAAAAAAGAAACAGTAGATCCAGTTCTTTGGTTGTTAGTTTCTTCTCAACACCATTACGTATCAAAACATGGCGGACGCTGTCGAAAGTGTAAGAAGCCAGCTGAAAGATATATTCGCTCTTCGTCTTGGAAAACGACCTTCTGCTGATAGCTTTGACACGATCCAACAGTTCCTCCATACTGAATGGCTTTGTAATATAATCGTCGGCTCCCACTTCAAATCCTTTCGACACATCGAGACGAGAAGACTTGGATGTCAGAAACACAAATGGAATATCCTTATTGCTTTCCCTGATTTTTTCAGCCAAGGAAAATCCATCTATACCACTCAAGGCCACATCTGAAATTATAAAGTCATAAACTTCCTTTTCATAATGCTCCAACGCCTCAAGTCCGTTAAAACACAACACTGTAGGAAAACCTTTCATCATAAAATAAGATTTTAGGATATAACCTAAATTCTTATCATTCTCTACTAGCAAAATTTTTATTACCTTATCCATAATATTACCATTAGATATTACAATAAGTAATGACATCACTACATTAAAAACATTATTATTAATTTTTAAAATTGTTAATAGCTATAAACGATCTTTGATACCACGTAGTTTTTGTTAATAATCTGTACAAATATAAGATTGATATGTTGTTATTTCCAAATAAAAGATTCATTATTTATATATTTTTTTACATTTTTTTGTTTTCATCATAAAAAAATTAAGATTTAAGTTAATTTTTATTAAGGATTATAAAAAAAAGTGTATCTTTGCAACGCGAACGATGCAAATCCTTTACATTGTTCGTAAGGTTTCATAAATTTTGGTTTTTGGTTCTCGAGACCGTCCTGCTCAGGATGGTCTCTTTTTTTATTATTTAATATTTACTTTTTCAAAAATATATCGTAAATTCGCACAAAATATAAATACGTAATACCATGATACAAACTAGTACAAAATTAGAACACATAAAAGATTTCATCTCAAAAGACCAACTACTTAACCATAGCAAGAAAGTCGAAGATACATTTAAAACAATATATGAAAAAACAGGAGCCGGCAACGATTTCCTAGGATGGACGACTCTTCCTTCTGAGATGACGAAAGAATTCATCATGGACATAAAGAATCAGGCAGAACTGTTGCGTAAAAAATCAGAGGTTTTTGTTGTAATTGGAATCGGAGGTTCCTACCTTGGCGCAAGAGCTGTCATTGAAGCTTTATCTCACCAATTCTCATCATTAATTAATAATGAAAACAACACTCATATCGTTTATGCAGGTCATAATATGAGTGAAGAATATATGGTAGAGCTGCTAGAACTCCTCGACAATAAAGACTACTCTATGGCTGTCATTTCCAAATCAGGAACAACGACAGAACCAGCAGTGGCTTTCCGTATCCTAAAAAATCATATTGAAAACAAATACGGCAAGGAAGAAGCAAGAACTCGTATAGTGGCAATTACCGACAAAGAAAGAGGCGCTCTCAAAACATTGGCTAACACCGAAGGCTATAAGACATATATCGTCCCTGACAATGTCGGAGGCAGATATTCTGTGCTCACACCAGTAGGACTTCTCCCAATAGCAGTAGCAGGCATCGACATAGAGAAACTCATGGACGGCGCACTTGCAATGGAAAACTATTGCAAGGAAAATCAAAACAGCGACAACGTTGTAGCCCAATATGCTATAGCACGACAAGCTTTGTATCATAGCGGAAAGACTAACGAGATACTGGTCAGCTATGAACCTCGTATGCAATATATCGCAGAATGGTGGAAACAACTTTACGGAGAGAGCGAAGGTAAAGACGGCAAAGGCATCTTCCCTGCATCCGACATCTTCACCACAGACCTTCACTCTATGGGACAATACATTCAAGAAGGATTACGCAACCTGTTTGAAACTATAATATCCGTCAAAAACCCAACCAAAGAAATAAGAATACCTATGGCAGACAACGACCTCGACCAGCTTAATTATATAGCAGGAAAACGTCTGTCAGAAGTAAACCACACTGCCGAGACAGCAACGATCTTAGCTCACGTTGACGGAGGTGTTCCAAATATTGTCATTCAGATTCCTGATATTTCTGCCACAACAATAGGCGAACTGATATATTTCTTTGAAATGGGATGCGCATTAAGCGGATATATGCTGGAAGTCAATCCTTTCGATCAGCCAGGCGTTGAAGCTTACAAGAAGAACATGTTCGCTCTTCTAGGCAAAAAAGGATTCGAAGAAAGAGCAGCTGCACTGAAAGAAAGAATAACGGAAAATATATAAAACACTTTCCATTAAATTTCGACAACGAAAACAATTAACATTTTAACAATAATATAAATTGAAAAAAGAATACAACAATATTGAAATTATGGCTCCGGTAGGCTCATACGAAGCTTTATCGGCAGCTATTCAAGCTGGTGCCGGATCCGTATATTTCGGCATCGGCCGTCTTAACATGCGCTCTAAATCTGCAAAGAATTTTACTTTAGACGACCTCAACAAGATCGCGACTATCTGTAACGAAAACAACGTCAAAAGCTATGTGACAATAAACACTGTTGTCTTTGACGAAGAACTCGACGAAATGCGACAACTCGTTGATGCTGTAAAAGCCAACGGCATCTCTGCTATCATCGCATCTGACCAAAGCGTAATACAATATGCGCGACAGATTGGCGTTGAGGTTCACATGTCAACACAATGTAACATCACAAACATCGAGGCTATCAAATATTACTCACAGTTTGCCGATGTCATGGTTACAGCTCGTGAAGTATCAGTCAACCAAGTGAAAGCTATCACTAAAAAAATTGAAGAGCAAAACATCAGAGGTCCTAAAGGCGAACTCATAAGAATTGAAGTATTCTGTCACGGAGCTTTATGTATGGCTGTTTCAGGAAAATGTTATCTAAGTCTTGACAACTTCAACACCTCCGCCAACAGAGGAGCCTGCGTACAGCCATGCCGTAGAGGCTACACCGTCCAAGACCGCGACCAAGAGATAACACTCGCTATCGAGAACGAATATATAATGTCGCCTAAAGACTTATGTACACTTCCATTCCTCGACAAGGTACTTGATGCTGGTGTCAAGATTCTAAAAATTGAAGGCCGCGGACGTTCCCCAGAATACACTAAAGTAACTGTTGGCGTATATAGTGAAGCCGTCAAGGCAATACAAAACGGAGAGTTCACAGAAGAGAAAATAGTTGAATGGACAGAACGTCTGCGCAGCGTCTATAACCGCGACTTCTGGGATGGATATTATCTCGGAAGAAAGACAGGCGAATGGACTCAACGCTACGGATCCCAAGCTACAAAAACCAAAATCTTCGTAGGAACAATCACCAATTTTTTCAGTAAGATCAATGTCGCTGAGATAAGAATGGAGACACAAGACCTTAAAGTTGGCGATGACATTATGATAATCGGTCCTACTACCGGTGTCTATGAAGATAAAGTGTCTGAGATTCGCGTTGACCTAAAACCTGTCGATTGCACAGAAAAAGGAGAGTTATGCTCAATACCAGCAAAAGATATTGTCCGCCGAGGCGATAAAGTATATAAAGTGATAGATGCTATAATATAATTTTCATTAACATAATGCAGAAATTCAATTTACATACTCACAGCACTTTCTCAGACGGCAAATCGAGTCCGGAGGATGTGGTCATAGAAGCCATCAACCAAGGAATAGAAGTACTCGGTTTTTCGGACCACTCCCCTGTTCCTTTTGAAAATTCTTTCGCAATAAAAAACAACGATATACACAATTATATCTCTACAATAAAAACTTTAAAGGAAAAATATAAAGACCATATCGACATTTATTGTTCGATGGAAATGGACTTCATCCCTGGAATTGTCAAAGATTTTAAAAAATCCAAGGATACCATGGGCTTGGATTATATGATCGGTTCTGTGCATCTAGTCGGAAATGACATAGAGAAATTGTGGTTCATCGACGGCTCAAAGTATGAGACATACGATGAAGGTCTGTTCAATTATTTTGATGGCAATATCAGAAAAGGTGTCAAGACATTTTTTTATCAATATAATGAAATGATCGAGACAGAAGAATTTGACATTGTCGGTCATTTCGACAAGATCAAAATGCACAACAGAGACAGATATTTCAGCGAAGACGACAAATGGTATCGCGACTATCTGATGGAGACATTAACATTAATTAAGGAAAAATCACTTATTGTAGAAGTCAACACAAGAGGCATCTACAAAAAACGCAGTGAAGACTTCTATCCATCAACATGGGTCCTGCCGATTATGCGAAAGATGAACATACCTGTCGTCATCAGTTCCGACTCACACAAAGCGGAAGAATTGACATTATGTTTCAAGGAAGCGGAAGAAGCATTAAGAGCTGCTGGATATGAAGAGACCGTTTGCTATAAAAACGGAAAATTTGAAAGTATAGGTCTATAAGTTTAAGTGCGAGCTTAAGACATGCATATAAAAAACCCCACCTTTACACGAAAGGCGGGGAAAAACAATATAAAGATTATGAAAAAAATTTCGACGTTTAAAGCAATTATTAAACGTCGATTTCTTTTTAATATTGTAAATGTTTTGATTTTTTCGTAGTGATAAAAGTGGTATTGATGTATTATTTTCATCAATTTGTTGAAACATTAAAATTTCAAGCTAGAACAACAAAACAAAAAGTGTTAATACCGAAAGGTATAAAAGAAAAATTTGTCTCATCAGCATATCGACTGACAAAACAAATTTATTCTTATTAAACAAAAACTCGTTTTTTGTAAAATGCTAAATCAATTATTTTTTAGCACCTTCCATGACTAATTTACCTTTGTAGTATAAGTCACCGTCAACGTAGTAAGCTCTGTGATAAACGTGGATTGCACCAGTTTCTTTGCATACTGCCAATGTTGGAGCTTCTGCTTTGTAATGTGTTCTTCTTTTTGCGCCTCTTGTATGAGACTGTCTTCTCTTAGGATGTGCCATTTTACACTATTTTTTATTGTTAATTAATTATCTTCTTTTTCTCTTAATTCTTCCAAACATTTCCAACGAGGGTCAATGTCATCTGTTTCTACCAGCTGATTTGCTGAGTTCTCAAGATATTGGATAACATCTTGATTACATTCGCTAACATCATGATGGACTCTATGAATAGGCAACGACAAGATAATGTATTCATAAATCAATGAAGCCACATCAAACTCGCCTTCTTCTGAAGGGATGACGATGACATCATCAGATTCCTCCTCGTATCCATGACCATATTTAAGATATATGACGACCTCATTTTCTATTGCCTGTTCATATTCGTCATTGCATCTATCGCATGGAATATACACATTGCCTGCAAAATTAAACGTCAAAATAAATTCTCTTTCATGTTTTTCAACGTTCAAATTCACTTTTACACAGCCTTTCTTAACTTCTGAAAACTCGAAATTTTCGAAGAATTTATCATCTATTTCATACTCGAAATCATGATAACCTATTGATAATCCTGCTATTGGCAATATGTAATCGTTTCCTAATCTCATAATAACCCCCTAAAACGGGTTGCAAAGATAACAAAATTATTTCATTTTTTAAACGTTTTCTTTTTATTTTTTTGAAGATTTAGAGTCTTAATGGTCAAATAGTCTTGAAGTTAAAACAAACATTATTTTTTTAATCTCGTATTTCCTTCAAAGCCTCCTGCAATATCTCATCCATAGGCTCATAAATCGGATAGAAGGCCTCGTCACCGAAGACATTTCTAGCGACATAAGCCTTGAACAACGGCTCCGACAATTCTCGCGCCCTCGCTTTGTCAGCATCAGTACCATTGATCTTCTTTTCTTCAGCGCGTCTCATCATCTCTTCAAACATAGCATCAGTAAAGACAAACTCCTCGTTGAACCTTCTCACATCGCCGTATTTCAAGATATCATGACGATGAATATCCGAGTAATCGAAAGCATATTGGAATAAGATGCTGCTGTTTGCCATCTTATTAAAGAAATAACGCGTGCTGTCATTTTCCAAAGGTACATAGATATCAGGCATAATGCCGCCCCCGCCATAAACCGTTCTTCCTCCAGGTGTGACATATTTCAACGAATCGGCAAAATGTATGCTGTCGATATTGAACATTTCCCCTGTTTCATAACGGGCATATTCTTCAAGAAGATATTCAGCTTTGTTGCCAGTGAAAGGCTTCTGTATGCAACGTCCTGTTGGAGTATAATAACGAGCCACTGTAAGACGTATCGCACCGTTATCTCCGAGGTCGAACTGTTCTTGCACCAAGCCCTTTCCATAAGAACGGCGTCCTATAATAACACCTCTGTCGTTATCTTGAAGTGCTCCCGCAACAATCTCGCTAGCGCTCGCAGAGCCTTCATCGATGAGAACAGCAATATCGTTGTCCTCCCACAATCCTCTATGACGTGCGAAGATATAAGAACGATCTCTATGTTCTCCTTCCGTATAAACGATAAGCTTGTTATCTTTCAACATCTCATCAGCGATACCGACAGCTTCGCCAAGATAACCACCGGTATTGCCTCTCAAGTCGAGGATAAGATTCGTCATACCTTCCGACCTAAGCTTCCTCACCGCCTCTACAAATTCTTTATGCGTTGTCTGTGAAAATTTGGTTAATTTTATAAATCCAATCTCATCATCAATCATATAAGCAACATCAAGACTATAGTTTGGAATCACGTCCCTTGTAATAGTGAAATCCAACAGATCGGCGACACCCTGACGTTTAACCTTCACATTGACCTTTGTCTTTTTAGGACCTTTAAGAAGGCTCATGGCTGTCTTGTTGGTAACTTTTGTACCTGCCACCAAGCTGTCGTCAACATAAACTATTCTGTCACCGGCAAGAATACCTACTTTTTCAGAAGGTCCACCTTTGATAGTGGTAATGATGGTAATAGTATCTTTCTCTATTCTGAACGAGACTCCTATACCTTCAAAATTGGCATGAAGGTTATCATTGATATCATTCAGAATCTCTGGCTTTATATATTCGCTATGAGGATCCATAGATTCAAGAACATGAGTGACTGCCTTTACCTGAAGTTCATCCATATTCACAGTATCGACATATTCCTTGTCTATCAAAGAAAAGATATCGTTAATACAAGAGAAATTGCCAGTGTCTTTAGAGATAGTGCTTACACCATTTGACTTAGCTATATGGAAACCAAAGAGCACACCCACAATCATAATGGCAGAATATATAAGCGGTTTCATATAATTGTTTTTCATATTATTAAATAATAAAGGTTTGATGTTGCAAAAACGTAAGATGATAGATATTATTAAAAAAGAGACGTAATGACGACACACTATCATTTCACTGTGTCGTTAGTACGTCTCTATATATACATTTTATCAGTCTTCTATTGCTGCGCTTGAAAGCACCAATTCTGTACCGACTTTTTTAAACAAGCCTTGAAGCACTGTTCCTGGGCCTACCTCTACCACTTCTGTCAGTCCGTTAGCCACCATGTTACCCATTGTCTGAGTCCAGCGTACAGGAGATGTCAGCTGAGAAATAAGGTTAACCTTGATGATATCAGGAGAGTTGACAGCCTGACCTGTGACATTTTGATATATAGGACAGATGCCTTGGTTGAACTTGGTATTCTGTATTGCTTCAGCTAGTTTGACACGAGCAGGCTCCATGAGAGGGCTGTGGAATGCTCCGCCAACTTGAAGAGGAAGAGCACGTTTTGCACCAGCTTCTTTAAGAAGCTGACATGCCATTTCTACTCCTTTGAGACTGCCTGAGACAACGACTTGTCCGTTACAGTTATAGTTAGCTGCTATAACGACCTCGTCTTTTATTGAGTTACAGATTGCCTCTATCTTATCGTCATCCAATCCAATGACGGCTGCCATAGTACCTGGATTTTCTTCACAAGCAGCCTGCATGGCATTGGCACGTGCTGCCACGAGACGCAAGCCGTCCTCAAACTGAAGTGTGTTGTTTGCCACCAAAGCCGAAAACTCGCCTAATGAATGACCAGCCACCATATCAGGTTTGAAATCATTTAACATCTTTGCCAATATAACAGAATGAAGGAAGATAGCTGGCTGTGTGACTTTAGTCTGCTTCAAGTCATCGGCAGTTCCTTCAAACATAATGTCAGTTATAGAAAATCCGAGGATGTCATTGGCTTTCTTAAACATATCTTTCGCCTTAGGGAATTTGTCATAAAGATCTTTCCCCATTCCTACAAATTGGGCACCTTGTCCCGGAAAAACGTAAGCTTTCATATATAGTCAATAGTTTATAGATTATAGTTGAGAGTAGTTGACAGTGTATAATTGGAAGCAAGGTTTAGAGTTGAGAGTTTTTGAAAAAGATGATGATATAAAGTTTCAAATGGTAAGTTTATGAACTTTTATATCTCATGCTTTAAATCACTCCAAGCTCTAAACCTTAAACAATACACTAGTATCAGTCTCTGTTTCCAAATATTCTAAGTAAATATAAGAAGAGATTCAAGAAATCGAGGTACAACGACAATGCAGCATGTACTGTAATCTTCGCCATTAAATCGCCATCGCTGATGCCTGCGTTTCCAATCTGTTTTATCTTTTGAACGTCAAAAGCGGTAAGTCCTGTGAATATCAACACACCCAAAATACTGATGATATAATCCAAACGTGCGCTGTGCATGAATATGTTAACCAAAGTAGCGATAATAATACCTATCAGACCCATGATAAGGAAGGAACCGAATTTTGTAAGGTCTGTATCTGTAGTATAACCCACAACAGCCATTGTACCGAACATACCTGCTGCTATTATGAATGTCTTGAAGATAGATGCTGCGGTATATGCCCAGAAGATGAAACTCAAGCTCATACCCATCAGTATGGAATATACAACATACCAAAGTACTGTCTGTTGTACTGTCATCTTATTTATTCTTGACGACATGACAAGGACGATGATGAAAGGAGCGAATGTAACTATCCAGCCAAGAGTGCTGATTTTTGCACCGCCTTGAGGAGTGACTTGCATCAACAGGCTCATAAGATTGACATTGGTTCCGAAGAGATACGCTGTGGCAGCAGTGATGCCAAGAGCAGCAAACATCCATAAAAATACATTAGAAACAAATGATCTTGTCATCTCGCGTGACATCACTTGTGGATTATTATTTTCATTGAATTGATACATATTATTTTTGTTTTTATTTATAAATTTTTCTGTTAAATATCTGCCATATTCATACATCCGTCACCTGCATCAATGTAGATTAGAAGCTATCAGCTGCAAGAACTCGGCTCTTGTCTCGCTGCGCTCAAAGGCACCGGTAAAATCGGATGTCGTCGTGACAGAGTTTTGCTTCTGAACACCGCGCATACTCATACACAAATGACGTGCCTCTATTACGACTGCCACGCCAAGAGGATGAAGAGCGTCGTTGATAGCTTCTTTGATCTGCGTTGTCAGTCTCTCCTGTACCTGAAGACGACGTGAATATGCCTCTACAACGCGAGCTATCTTGCTCAATCCTGTGATGTAGCCATTTGGGATATATGCCACATGAGCCTTGCCGATAAATGGAATCATGTGATGTTCGCATAGTGAGAATAACTCAATATCTTTCACCACCACCATCTGACGATAGTCTTCTTTAAATCTGGCTGAAAGAAGAATCTCCTTAGGATCCATGCTGTAGCCCTGTGTCAAAAACTGCATCGACTTCGCTACACGCAACGGTGTCTTCTCAAGACCTTCACGAGTGACGTCTTCGCCCAACAATTCCAAAATCGCAGCATAATGCTCTTGCAATTTCTCTAACTTCTCAGGATTGAACTTGTCAATCCTTTCATATCCGATAATCTCGTTATTCATAGTTTTATCATTCTTAAGACACGTCGATGCGTTTCATTCAATGACACATTGACATCTCTCCTTAATATTTTTCTTTTTTCAATTACAAATCGTCAATTCGATTTTGTCAGTACACATGTCTCGAAAATCGTATAACAAAGATAATAAGCAAGGAAGGTACAGATGAAAGCCTTTTTGTCATCAGGAAACATCATCACGTATGTCACTATGACAGCCAAATAGACAAGTAATTTCACCACTATGCTTCCCATATAGAAGGCGGTAAATTTTCCATAGTCGTTCAACGACTTGACCTTCATGGTCATGAAATAAACCACTATACTTATTATTGTAAAAAGCAATATCAGCGGACTCCAGAACGGTGTCACGAAATGAGGCACGAGAGTCTTGACAAAAAACGTCAAGCCTATCATTACCACAACAAGACATGCCAATATCACCAGAAATCTAATATCTTTAGATCTCATCATTTCTTTGTTTCAACCTTTTGGTTATCTATCTTTCCCATCTCGCACTTACCTGTGAAGATAGCACCTATCTCGATGTAAAGTTGTTTTGTCGTAAGTTCGCCTTCCACTCTTGAAGTTGACTTCAATGATGTAAGTTCTTCGACAAACATCTTACCGTTAATGCGACCCGACAAGTCGGCATGTTTGCAATACATATCACCTTCGATGCTGCCGTTTTGTCCCAAGACGACTTTACCGTTAGACTTTAAAGTTCCGATAACTTTGCCATCGATGCGGATATCGCCGTTAGATTCCACTTCACCTTTTATAATGGTACCGTTACCTATTATGTTTCTTGCAGGACTTTCGTTATTGCTCATAGTATTTTTATTATTATTTCGATTTAACATCCCAGAACTCAATATATTCGTCAAGGTTTTTATTGTTATAGAATATAGGATAATTCGACTTTGAAATCAAGAGAACCTTATACTGATCTTCTCTGATACCTCCAAACAGGTAGTCATTCAAGAACATCGCAGTCTTATAATCAGCAGCCTTCATTTCATTTTCAAACTCCTGAATAGTCACTATCGTCTCTTGTTTGTTAAGCATTACGTTTTTAACCTCCAGTTGTAACATTCTGAAGCTTTCCTTATTGAAGTCGCTGAGACGAACCTTCAAAGGATTGACTCTTACGTTTTTGGAGTTACATATAATCATCACGTAATAAGGTTCATTTGGATTGTAGATATATGGATATTCCTTCTCAGGCTCTTTCTCTTTCTGGCGGGCACTTTCCACCGGGAGACCCAATCCATACATCTCATTAGCTTTCAGCAGTACTTCCATAGCATGTGGTTTTATGCTGCTTTCCGGATATTTCTGCACTAGTCTGTATAATGCGTATGCCATAGAATCAACGACTTCAAGCTGACCTGCCGACACTGCATCGAGGAACTCGAAACGAGGCATGAACAAAGTGTCGTCTGGACAAATCTCACGAGCTTTATCGACATTCATCCTCACTCGTTGATATTGGCCTTTCTTATACGCATCAAAAGTCTTGCTGTATAAGTTTGAGGCCTCCTGTCCTTTCTCTTGTTCCTTGATGAAATATTCAGGATCAACGATAATCTTTGCTTGATTTGAATCTGGATATTTGTTAAGTATCAGATTCTTATAATACTCAGCCTTGTCGTTTTCTTTTCTTTCGTGATACATTTTATATAGATAATACCACGAGGTAAGTTCATGTTCATTTTCCGGATAACGTTCATTCAACTCCGTATAAGCATCTATGGAATTGTTATAGTCTTCAAGATTATCGTAATAAATATAACCTATGTTATTCAAAGCCTGAAGTATCTGTTCATTAGCATCTTGTTTCTGCTCATCGCTGAACGGAAGCTGCTGCAGATAATATCCTATATCAGTAGGTTTATAACGTGCTGTATCAGCAGGAGACACCTCATTCTTACGTTCTTCCAGCTTTTGCAACAGCTCATCCTTCGACATACTTGCCATTTCCTCTTCAGTGAAATATTCGGCAATCTGTTCATCAATAGATTTCTCTTCTTCGCCGGTCATGCTCTGCTTGTTGCTTATAAACCAATAGTCTTCCAGCTTACGGTTACCCCATTTGTTTCTAAACTCCGTTGCACCGCGTGTAAGCGACTGTTGGTTATAGAAATACCAACTAGCACCTGTCGTTGAAGAAGGATTTGACATGTCGCGACTTGCCACCTCATCACCAACGCCAAGCATCTCCAATTGTTCTCTTAATTCCTTTTCTTTTTCGAGACGTTCCTGCTCAGCCTTATATTCTTCAATAACTTTTTCTATGACCTTGTTTCTTGAAATGGAATCCATATCAACAAGACGTAAAAGACTGTCTTGTAATTGATATACGGTCAGGTTAGCCACCAAGTCAGATAACATTACAGAAAGATTCAGAAGGCTGTCATATTCAGGATAGGTTCTGTCCATTGTCATTACGACAGTATCGTAGTATGCTTGTGAAAGGACATAATCTTTATTATCGAAAAGCATCGATGCTGCTTTAAGAGACGATTTCACTTTCTGACGGTCGTTGGTCTTGCTTGTCGCGACGGAATTTCTAAGATATTTTATTCCGAGCTCTTCATTATTCTCTCTGATAGCCACATCCGACATGGCATAAAAGATACGGTCTTTATATTCTTTGTTTTTGGTATCGTCGAGCATTTTCCAGAACATCTTCATGATGCTTGCGGTGTCGCCTGAGTCGTGACATTTGGCGAGATTCATCTGAGCTTCAAATGTCATTTCATAATTAGGATGTTTCTTGATGACAGCTTCAAACTGTTCTGTAGCTCTTCTATTGTCTTTTTGGTATTCATAAATCTGACCCAATATAAACATTGTTCTGACGCGAGTATCCCTATCAAGGTTTTTCAACAAGGCTGCTTTAAGATATTTCACAGCACTGTCATATTGTTTTTGTTTGATATAATAATCTGCCAATACCAGATCAAGATTGTTTCTGACGTATTTAGGCATCTTGTCATTTTTTGATGTCTCGACTATCAACGACTGCAACAGTGCTTCAGCCTTAGGATATTGCTGTGTCTCGATATAAGTCTTGGCAAGCCAAAGATTAGCTGTATGAGTGATGTCGTAATATTTATAGGAATTAGCCACATAATCGAAGGTACGGCGTGCTGGGATATATTCCTGTTTATAGAAATTAGCTTGAGCCATGATGAAATAAGAGTCGTCTATCCATTTGACATATTCTTTACCTCCGAAACGCATCGAGTGACGTTGGATACTGATAGAAGCTTTCTCTATCGCTCTGTCCATGTGTGAGTTGAGCGACAAGGCATTTTCTTTAGTTCCATAATTATATACTGGAAGTATCACTGTGTAGTCATCCTTGACAGCTTCTTTAAGAGTCTTCTCCCCTTCCTTGACGCTTTGGTTTCCGTTCCACCATACGTTATAATGGCTTGTCATATTATGATAAACTCTTCTGTTCCACTTGTTCTTCTTTGTGGAGCATGAAGTTAATATTAAGACGGACAATAATCCCAATAAAATATTTCTTAAATTTCTTCTTCTGATTTTCAACACGTTCTGATAGTTTAAAAATTAATCCAAGGAATATAACTCGATTTTTTATCTTTTATTTCGACATTAGACTCCGAACATGCAAAAATAAATAATTAGACGTTATAAAAATGTTTTTTTATAAAAAAATATAAAATATATAAAAGACTCAAAGAAAACTTGTAATTTTACAGCTTGAATTAAATATTGTATCATGGATAATTTTGTTGTATCAGCGAGGAAATACAGACCTGTGACATTCGACAGTGTAGTCGGGCAGAAAGCCATCACCTCCACCTTACAGAATGCCATCAGAACCAACACTTTAGCGCAAGCATTCTTATTCTGTGGGCCTAGAGGTGTGGGAAAGACGACATGTGCACGTATCATGGCCAAGACCATCAATTGCATGAATCCTACTGCCGACATGGAAGCCTGCGACGAATGTGAATCATGCAGAAGCTTCAACAACTCCAACTCTTTCAACATTTATGAGTTGGACGCTGCATCCAACAACTCTGTAGAAGACATTCGCAATCTCGTGGATCAGGTGAGAATACCTCCTCAGGTAGGTCAATATAAAGTATATATCATCGACGAGGTCCACATGCTCTCGCAAGCCGCTTTCAATGCATTCTTGAAAACATTGGAAGAGCCGCCTGCATACGCAAAATTCATCCTAGCTACAACAGAAAAACATAAGATACTAGCGACAATATTATCCCGTTGCCAGATATTCGACTTCAAAAGAATCACCGTCGATGACATAAGAATGCATCTTCAGAACATAGCTGCAAAAGAAAACATCGTCGCTGAGGAAGAAGCCCTCAACATCATCGCACAGAAAGCCGACGGCGCACTACGCGACGCGCTGTCTATCTTCGACCAGATGGTGAGTTTCTCCGGAAACAATATCACATACAAAGACGTGATAGAAAACCTCAACGTACTTGACTATGAATATTATTTCCGTATGGTTGATTATATATTAGCCAAAGAAACCAACTCGATGTTACTTTTGCTTAATGACGTAGTGGAAAAAGGCTTCGACATACAACATTTCATACAAGGATTCGCAAGTCATCTGAGGAATCTTCTCCTCGGCAAAGACGCTCGTCTCATTGATATGATGGAAGTCAGCAACCAAGTCAAGGCCAGATATTCAGATCAGGCACAACGTTGCTCTCAATATTTTATACTAAAATCATTAGATCTCGCAAACCAATGCGACATCAATTTCAAGAACAGCAGCAACAAACGCCTTCATCTAGAAATATGCCTGATGAAAATGTGTTTCGTTGAAGGACAACAAACTACAGCCGCCAGCAACCAGCAAAACATTGCCAGCCGCCAGCAAGCTACGACAACTGCCGCACAGCAGCCTGTCACTAGAAATGTAGCACCATCTACTCCGTCCTCAACACCAACATCTGCTCCAACACCTGCTCCTGCTCCAGCATCTGCTCCAACTCCAAATCCTACCCCGTCTCCATCTCCGACTCCGACTTTGAATCCGTCTCCGTCTCCGACTTTGAATCCGTCTCCGTCTCCATCTCCGTCTCCGACTTTGAATCCGTCTCCATCTCCGACTCCAATAAGGGGAAGGATGTCACGTCCTGGAACTATTTCAATCACTGCTGAAGAAGAGAAAAAAGAAGACACTAAGGAAGAAGTATGGAACACGCCATTCACTCAGGATCAGCTGACTAGAGCATGGGATGAATTTATCACGAAACATCAGAACATCTCACCAGTGTTCATAGCAGGCATCAAAAACGGAGAACCTGTCATGACAGGAAATTCCGAGATACGTTTCAAGATCGACAATGTTCTTGTGACTAAAGACTCCAATAACATGCAACTGCTTCACGAATATCTGAAGAATGCACTTCATAACAATCAGTTCGTGTTGAGAGAAGAAATAGTAGAACGCCAGAGAGAAGCCGTCTTATATACCGACAAACAAAAGTTCGAGAAGATGGCAAATGAAAATCCGAATTTATTTAACATTAAAGAATCATTAGGTTTACAATTAGATATTTGATTATGGGAATGTGGAGATGGTTAGGAGAAAAGACTTTGAAAGTCTTAGGATGGACAGTCGTAGGACAGATTCCTGACGACGTCAAGAAATGTGTCATCACAGTGGCACCACACACCTGCATAGCAGATTTCATTCTGGGAAGATTAGCATATTGTTCAATAGGCACACCAGTCAAATTCCTCATCAAAAAAGAGTTTTTCGACAATCCTTTATTAAGACCTTTGTTGAAAAAACTAGGAGGAATACCTGTCGATAGAAGCAGAAACAACAATACTGTGACACAAGTCGCCGCTATGTTCAAAAAATACGAAACGTTGAATATAATTATCACTCCAGAGGGAACAAGGAAACGCGTCAACAACTGGAAAAAAGGATTTTATTTCATAGCAGAGAAAGCCAAAGTCCCTATCGTATTGGGATTTCTAGACTTCAAGAAAAAGGAATTAGGATTCGGGCCTATATTATATCCTACAGGAAACTATGATGAAGACTGGAAGATAATGGAACAATTCTACAGAGGAATAACAGCAAAACATCCAGAAAGATATAATCTATCTAACTGATTTTATGGAAAAAGAAAAAAACAAAAAGAAACTTAAAGACCGATTAAGGAAAAAATATCGTATCGTTGTATATAACAATGACACTTACGAAGAGAAAGTCCACTTCAAGCTGACCCTGATGAATCTGTTTAATATCATCGTCTTCTCTTCAGTATTGCTCACAGTCCTGGTGACATACCTCATTGCTTTCACGCCATTACGAGAATATATACCTGGATATACCGATGTGAGTCTAAACAGAAGAGTCTATGAGATGGAACAGAAAGCAGATTCCTTGGAATTAGTTTTCCATCAGAAGGACTTATATATCAACAATCTGAAAAAAATCATCATGGGCGAAGACTTTGACACCGACAGTATCAATTCACTGCTGACCAAATCGACCCAAACGAATTTCAACAACATCACCGACAAGAAATCGAAAAATGACAGTCTGTTCCGTCTCGAATATGAAAACGAGACTCGCAACAATCTTTTCAAGAATGTCATCATGGAAGAGATGCCATCAGAATATAAACTGGTTGCTTTTTTCCCTCCTATGAGCGGCATGGTAACAAATCATTTCAACAGAGAAGAGAAACATTATGGTGTTGACATCGTAGCTGATAACAATTCGGTGATAAAAGCCACTGCTGACGGCACCGTAATATATTCAGATTGGACAGTTGACAACGGCTATTCCATTGGCATACAACATGGTGGAAACCTATTTTCGGTATATAAACACAATGCCGTCTTGCTAAAAGACGATGGCGATTTTGTCAATGCCGGCGATGCAATAGCAATATATGGAAACAGCGGCAGCATGTCAACAGGACCACACCTTCATTTCGAGTTGTGGTACAACGGAACCCCGCTAAATCCAGAAGATTATATTTCTTTTGAAAGTAACCTTTACAAACAATAATTTTCTTATCTTTGCAGATTAAAATTTTATAACATATAATGGCAATATTGATGAAAGTAATACAGCTCATTTTAGCACTGACAGTCTTAGTCGTTGTGCATGAGTTCGGACATTTTATTACAGCGAGAATATTCAAGACAAGAGTAGAGAAGTTTTACATCTTTTTCAACCCTCGTTTCTCACTCTTCAGATGCAAGAAAGTCAGCGGCAAATGGCGTTTTGCATTTTTCTGCAAAAACACACCTGACAAGTTCATAACCCACGAACGCATCGACCCTATCACAAACAAAAAAGAATACACCTACGAACCTATAGATCTGAACAGTCTTCCAGAAGACGACTGGCGCAGAGACGAAGACAACACTGAGTTTGGCATCGGCTGGATTCCTCTCGGTGGCTATTGCAGCATTGCTGGAATGATAGACGAATCGATGAATATAGGACAGATGCAACAAGAGCCTCAGCCTTGGGAGTTCAGAAGCAAACCAGCATGGCAACGTTTGATAATAATGATAGGCGGTGTTATGATGAACGTCATCCTTGCTTATTTCATCTACACAGGTCTGCTCATGTCACAAGGCGAACAATATCTACCTACTGCTGAAGTAAACAGATACGGCATCGCAACCGACAGCATCGCAAAAGAACTTGGTTTCCGTGACGGCGACAAGATACTTAGCATCGATGGCAATTATATTGAAAACTTCCATCAGATACCTCTGGCTATCATTTTGGAAAAGCCAAACTACGTGGAGGTGGAAAGAGACGGCAAGAGAATGAACATAGTACTTCCTGAAGATGCCACATCAAAGCTCCTCAAACACCAAAGCCAGTTCATATCATACAGAACACCTTTCGTCGTTGAAAACTTTGTCGCCGGTTCCGTAGCAAAGGAAGCAGGTATGATAAAAGGAGACAGGATAATAATGATAGAAGACATTCATACTCCTTTCTATAATAGCTTCATAGATAACATAAAACAATTTGCCGATAAAGACATCACCATAAGCGTGATGCGAGGCATCGACACTTTGCAATTAGCATTACATCTCCCTAAAGACGCAAAGATAGGAGTCTATTCAGCTCCTATGTTACAATTTAAAACACAGGAATATACTTTTGCAGAAGCCATTCCACAAGGATTTAACAAAACAGGAAAAGAATTGAGCGACTATTGGAAACAATTGAAACTAATATTCAGTCCTGACACAAAAGCTTATGAAAATCTCGGAGGTTTCATCACTATAGGAAGTATTTTCCCTGATACATTCAACTGGATTCAGTTTTGGAGACTGACAGCTTTCTTGTCAATAATACTGGCTGTAATGAACATACTTCCAATCCCAGCTCTAGACGGAGGACATGTGCTTTTCTTATTATATGAAATCATAACTAGAAGAAAACCAAGTGACAAATTCATGGAAATAGCACAGACTATAGGTCTGATAATATTATTAGGATTATTGATAATAGCCAACGGCAATGATATAATAAGATTATTCCGTTAAGCATTAATTAATAAGGTGTAAAAATCTTATTCATAATAAAAGATGATTACACAATAAACAAATAAAAATAAAGTTAAAATACAATACAATAAATAGAAACAGTGCGAAAACTGAGATACATATTGGCGATGATATTTGTTGCGACATCAATGGCTATGATGGGGCAACAAGCGCCTATGTTTACAAATTACAGCAACTCGTATGCCGGCATCAATCCTGGATATGGAGGTCTTAGCGATGGTCTTAACATCATGGGCATCTATAGGAACCAATATGCAGGCTTTGAAGACAATAACAACAATCTGGTAGCACCAAGAACTACCATGTTCTCTGGTGACATGCCTGTTCCTGTCCTTAACGGTGGTGTCTCACTTGCCATCATGAGCGACAAATTAGGTTTTGAAAACAACACCAACGTCAATATGGGTTATGCCTACCATCTTGATCTAGGTTCAGGTATCTTGGGTATCGGTCTTTCTCTCAATATGATAAATAGAGTTGTGGATTTCAGTAAATTAAAACCAAACATTACAGACCCTATTTTACCTACAGGAGAAGAAAGCGCCATGCTTGTAGATGCAGGCTTCGGTCTGTTCTGGCAAATACCAGAGACATTCTATATAGGATTGTCGGCGACAAATCTATTTGAATCTAAAGGCAAAGAGCTGATTGCCAATTCTACATCAAGTGCAAGTTTTATGGGCGACAGGACTTTCTATCTGACAGCAGGATATGAATATCAGTTCAATAATCCTGTTTATGTCTTGATGCCGTCATTATGTCTTATGAGCAATATGGCATCAACACAGATAAATGCAGGAGCAAAGCTCTTCTACAATGACAAGTTCTGGTTTGGTGTCAACTACAGATATCAAGAGTCTGTAGCAGCAATGGTAGGTTTTAAATTAAACGACATACAGATTTCTTATTCATACGACATCAACACGATGGGCATTGCTGTACAAGGTTCACATGAAGTATGTGTAAGTTATTTATTGAAGATGGATTTGGAGAAATCTCCAAGAATTTATCGTAGCATTAGATATTTATAAAAAATAGTAACAAATAAAATAAGATGAAAAGATTATTGGCATTAAGTTTAATCGTTTTTACTCTTTTTAGTTGTAGTGATACAAATCAAGGAGAGTTGGTCGGGGTTAGAAAGAAAACCCAACAATTTTATCAACCTGATCCATACGGCATGGTATTCGTTCCAATGGGAAGTTATACAATGGGTGTTGGTGGACAAGATGTTGCATCAGGTTTATTGACACAGCCAAAAACCATTTCCATCTCTTCATTCTTCATGGATGAGACAGAGATCACAAACAACGAATATCGTGAGTTTGTAGCATGGGTAAGAGACTCTATCGCAAGAACATTGTTAGGAGAGATCAGACCTGACGAATATCTGATCAGCGAAAATCATAAGACAGGTGAGATATATGACCCTCCATATTTAAACTGGAATGAAGAAATAGAATGGAACAGTGCTGACCAAGACATAAGAGAAGCACTTGCAGAGATGTACTTCCCTGAACACGAACGTTTCTTCGGCAGAAATGAAATAGACACAAGGAAATTATTCTATGAATATTTCTGGATTGACCTTCATGCAGCAGCAAAGAAAGAATTCAGAAACGATGCCGACTATCGTAATGCAGGTTTGGCCAACCGTCCACAAGGTATGACAGACCGTTCTACATATATCAAGAAAGAAAGAATCAATGTATATCCTGATACATTAGCATGGTTGCACGACTACTCATACTCGTTCAATGACCCGTTGACAGAGAAATATTTCTGGCACAGAGCATACGACAACTATCCTGTAGTAGGTGTCAACTGGAACCAAGCCAAAGCATTCTGTATCTGGCGTACAGAAAAATTAAACAAATTTTACAAATCACAAAAAGGTGACGTGACTTTATCAGAGTTCCGTCTTCCTACAGAAGCAGAATGGGAATGGGCAGCACGTGGCGGCAACCATCTCAACCCATATCCATGGGGAGGTCCATACACACGTAACGACAGAGGCTGTTTCTTAGCTAACTTCAAACCATTACGCGGTAACTATATAGCTGACGGTGGTCTCACAACTGTTATAGTAGGACACTATCCTCCAAACGACTGGGGTTTATACGACATGGCAGGTAACGTGGCAGAATGGACAAACAGCGCCTTCGACCCAAGTTCATATAACCTTACATGGGACATGAATCCTAACTATACATACAACGCTAAAGAAAGCGACCCTCCAATCATGAAGAGAAAAGTTGTCCGCGGTGGATCATGGAAAGACATCGCCTATTATTTGGAAGTAACAACACGTACATACGAATATCAAGATACTGCAAAATGTTATATCGGCTTCCGTTGTATCCAACCATATCTCGGACGCAACAAAGGCGATAACCCTGCAAAAGCATCAAGAGTCTATAATCAATAATAAGATTAAAACAAGTAAAGCAAAATAAATTATTAAACAATAAAAAGTTAAAGTTAAAATGAGTAATTTCAGCAAATTCTTAGAGAGTAGAAAGTTTAAAGTCGTTATGGGTTATGTATATGGTTTCGGTGCTGCCGTTGTTCTTATCGGTGCATTGTTTAAACTTACACACTGGTTACCAGGTCAAGCAGCAAACATCATGTTAGCAGTAGGTTTGGGAGTAGAAGCATTGATCTTCATATTATCATCATTTGAACCACCTCACATAGAACCAGACTGGAGTTTAGTATATCCTGAATTATCATACGCTTACCACGAAGAAGGCGTCCAATTAAATAATGAATCTAAGAGAAGTGTTGCTGCCCCACAAAACAACAACGCTTCAGGTCAGTTAGACGATATATTAGCAAAAGCTAACATCAGCGGCGACGCTCTTCAAAAATTAGGTGCCGGCATCAACAAACTTAGCGAAAATGCAGCACAAATGGCAGAAATCAGCAACGCTGTAGCTGCTACAAACGAATATGCAAAAGTGATGCGCAAAGCTTCAGAATCTGTCAATGCTCTCGAAGTCCAACTTCAAAGCTCATTGATAGTCGCTGAAACAAACAAACAATTGAACAAGACAATGTCAGAATATATTGAAAAAGTAAATGCATCAGCAACATCAACAGATGCTCTTAACCATCAGATATCTGACTTATCAAAACGCATGACTGCACTTAACACTGTTTATGGCAATATGCTTTCAGCAATGAACGTCAAATCATAATTGTCATTTCATCACTAATTATTAACTCAATAAAGATTATAAAAAAATGTCAGGTGCAAAAGAAACCCCAAGGCAGAAGATGATATCAATGATGTATCTTGTTCTTACAGCATTGTTAGCCTTGAACGTTTCCGTAGAAGTGTTAGATGCCTTCACAACTGTTAACGAAGGTCTTGAGACTTCAAACGAAAGCGTAGAAAGAAAGATTGAAGACTATTATAAAACTTTTGAGGACCAATACAACAAACATCCTGAAAAGACAGCTGATCTATGGAATAGTGCAAAAGAGATCCGAACAAAGACAGACGAACTCATCAACTTCATCGAAAACGACATCAAACTTCAATTGTTATTGACAAATAATGGCGTGACAAAAGAAGAGATTTTAAATCCTAAAAACGAGGATGAAGTAGTAATCCTTAATCCAGAAAAAGCTGATCTTGAAAAGAACAGACGTATATTCTATAAAATCAACTTTGAAAACATAGATGGTAAAGACAAGCACGATAACGTAACAAACTTCATGATCATACAAGAAAACGCAAGCGTTTTAAGATCAAAAATCAGCGAATATCGTCAATATATCATCAGCACTATCGAAGAGATTACACCGATCACAAATTATGAAAACTACGTCGGTCTTGATACAGAAAAAGAATTCTATAACAGTAACGGCGAAGCTGTAGATTGGGAAAACAAATATTTCTATCATATCATCCCTCCAGCAGCATTCTCAGTATTGAACGAGATCATCGGTGAGATCCAGACTACAGAATTTGATGCCATCACAGAATTGTTCAAGAGAATCGGTGCAGCCGACTATAAGTTCAACTCTTTGGAAGCTAAAGTATTCCCTAAGACAACATACGTCTTACAAGGTCAAGATTACGAAGCTGAGATCTTCATTGCAGCATCAGATACTACAAGAAAATTCGATGCAAAATATGCAAAAGGTGTTAAAGACTTCACAAAAGCCAACTCTAGCTCTGTACAAAAAGTGTCAAGTAAAAATGGTATAGTATCAATCAAGATACCAACAACACAAGAAGGTGTACATTCATTTGCAGGTATCGTTGAGATGGCAGATCCTGAAACTGGCGAGATAGTACCATATCCATTCCAATCATCATATACAGTGGCTCCACCTTCAGCAACAGTGGCTCCAACACAAATGATGATACTTTATCAAGGTTTGAAAAACCCTATCTCTGTATCAGCACCTGGTATTTCTAACGACAATATCAACGTCAGCATCAGCAAAGGCAAGATTGAAAAAGACGCTCAAGGATTGTATTGGGTAGAGGTTAATGCAGGTGACAAAAACACAACAATCACAGCTACAACAAATATCAACAATAAAGAAGTCGTTCTTGGAACATACGAGTTCAGAGTAAAACGCGTACCAAGCCCTGAAGCTAAGATCGGTGGATTGTCAAGCGGTAAGATAGGAAAAGACGAATTACAAGCATCTGGCGGTATCATCCCTGATATGGGTGACTTTGAATTCGGTGACTTCCAATATAATATCGTTTCTTATACCTTGGCTACAATTTCAGGTGGTGACTACAAAACATCAGGAACAATCAAAGGCGGACGTTTCAACCAAGAAGTCAATGATATGATCAAGACTGCAAGAAAAGGTCAGAAACTCTTCTTTGAAAACATACAAGCTAAAGGTCCAGACGGCGCAATCCGCACTTTGAACCCTATTAACATTGAAATAAAATAATTAAAAGGATTTGAATAATGAAAAAGTTATTTTTAATAATCGGTCTCTTCGGAATATCATTGTTCTTTACTCCAGAAGCATCGGCACAGATCATAGTTGACCAGACTTATACTGATGGTCTTTATGTTGAAAACGCAACAGGTATGAAAACAGCCATGCCTCTTCCAACAGTGAGAGAAGCTGACGTGATGTGGAAAAAAACTATCTGGCGCGAAATAGACTTCCGTCAGAAAATGAATCAAGGATTCTTTTTCCCTACAGTGTCACATCAAAACTGGAAGAACTTCATCACAGTCATCACAGATGCAATGAAAGAAGGTAAAATAACAGCCTACGACGATGAGGTAACAGGTGAGCTGTTAAACCCTATCTCTTACAGCCAGATAATGAGCAAACAGACAGACACATTATACAGAACATACAGAAGACCTTATCCTCCTTACGACGAATACGACACCGTGATAATATCACAATTCGACCCATCACAGGTCAAACGCTGCCGTATCAAGGAAGAATGGTACTTCGACAAACAGAGATCACAACTCATGGTCAAGATCATCGCCCTTTGTCCTGTCAAGATGATAGAACTCGAAACTGGCGAAAGCGTGCCACAGCCAATGTTCTGGATCAATTACGAATCAGCAAGAGAGGTATTAGCTCAAGCTCCTTTCTATAACCGTAACAACTCGGCCGCTCGCTTAAGCTATGATGAAGTATTCTTAAAAAGATTGTTCGACAGCTATATATACAAAGAAGAAAACATCTTCGACCGTAATATCAAAGAATACGCTCAAGGTGTTGACGCTCTCTTAGAGTCAGAACGTATCAAACAATCTATAATAGATTTCGAACAAAACCTCTGGCAATACTAGTTCGAGTTGAAAGTTGAAAATTGAAGAGCCGTATTAATGTTTACATAACATCGATATGGCTCTTTTTAATTTGATGGTAACTTCTATAAATCAAAATATTGACAATCTTTATGTTGAAATGATATTTTGTTATATTTGCTATAAATTTGAAAATATATGAAATATCAGAAGAAAACAGAATCAGGCTTGTTTGAACAGCAAAACACATTGGAATCGTTATCGAAGATGGGAAATCCGCTTGTGATGTTGAAAGAGACTGTTGATTTTGAATAGTTTAACGATGAACTTGAGAAGTTGTTTACAAACAACAGCAAGAAGAACAATGCAGGCCGCAAGCGACATTCTACATCGGATTCACCAATTTGGTCTATAATATGTGCAGATTGGTTCAGATAAAGAAGTACCATCCTGATTGGATTATGAATTAAATAATATATAATCAATAAGTTACCCCCCCCCGATTTTTGTAAAAAATATTGGAAAAGGTTTGGATAATTGATAAAAAAATATAATCTTTGCGGAACTGAAAATAAATTAAATCTTCAGTTATGGGAATAATGCGGTTCTGCCCATAATTAAAGAGAAAAAAGTTAATAAATAGAACCCGCCTGTATTAAATTATGAAAAAACTGTTTAAATTTGCTTTAGCGTTATGCATTATTATTTCTATTTCAAGTTGTAGTAAAGATTCTTATTTCAATTGTTTTCTTCACCTGACAAACAGCACAGAGCATAACATTTATATTGAAAAAAGAATAGATGAAAGTTCTGTTAATCTTACAACAATTGCTGCTAACGAAGTTAACAAATATGTTCTCGGAGAAATAGACCGTCACATAGGTGAAGATTATCCACCAGAGACGTTTGTTACAGAAAAGTTACAGAACATAAGAATCTATAGAGAAATCAATGACACCATCCAGGAATTGCCGAAACAATATTATGACAATACAGATGATTTTACACTTAAAACAGATTTCTTTATGGGAATTTATGAAATGTACTATTGCATAAATATTACAGAAGAAATGTTTCAGTAAACCAAGTGAGCGTAAGCTCGAAATGCCAGCTATAAAAAACATCAACAAAAATCTATCTCCATCATCCGCCTCCAAAAAAACTTTAGCATCCAGCATTTAGACTTTCGCTTTTTTACTATCTTTACATTTCTAAAATTCCTTTATAAAAAATGGTCAACATACTTCAGACGAAGATAGAATTTCTTAAAGGCGTAGGTCCCAAACGTGCAGAGCTTCTTAACAAAGAACTAGGCATCTTTACGTTCCAAGACTTGCTGGAATACTTTCCATTCCGCTATGTTGACCGCAGCAAGATACACAAAGTCAATCAAATCTATGACGACACTGTCTATTATCAGCTTGTCGGCACTGTATCTAATGTCAAGACTCACGGAGAACCAAGGATGACACGTATCAGTGCCACATTTTCCGATGAGACAGGATCCATAGAACTCGTCTGGTTCAAAGGCCTCAAATGGATAAAGAACAAATTTCAAGCAGGAAAGAAATATCTTCTCTTCGGCAAAGCAAATGTCTTTAACAACAGATTCTCCTTCACACATCCCGACATAGAAGAATACGACCCTAATGACAGAGTGACAGGAGAGAGTCTTCAAGGTGTTTATAACACGACAGAGAAACTCCGTAATGCAGGCCTCGGGACAAAACAGATAGCCAAGATAATAAAGACACTTGTGCTTCAATGTTGGGAGATGATACCAGAAAACCTGCCTTCTTCATTAATACTGCAAGACCGTCTTCTTTCAAGAAAGGCTGCATATTATAAGATTCATCTACCTTTAAACAGCAATGACATACACCTTGCGACAGCGCGACTAAAATATGAGGAACATTTCTTCTTTCAGTTGAAGCTCCTTCTAAACAAAAAAGAACGGACACTCAATACACGAAGCGTTATCTTCAATAATGTAGGAGATTATTTCAACACATTCTATAATGAACATCTCCCCTTCCCTCTCACCAACGCACAGAAACGCGTCATCAAAGAAATACGCAGCGACCTTAAGACTGGCTATCAGATGAACAGACTGCTACAAGGTGATGTTGGCAGCGGCAAGACCATCGTCGCACTCATGGTGATGCTCCTCGCTCTCGACAACGGCTACCAGGCAGCACTGATGGCTCCGACTGAGATTCTCGCCAACCAACATTTCGAGACAATAAAGAAAATGCTCGGCGATATGAATGTAACTGTGGCACTTCTGACAGGTTCCACAAAACAGAAAGAAAGAAAAAATATCTTACCAGCTCTGGAAAATGGAGATATTCATATCATAATAGGCACTCACACACTTATCGAAGAGACAGTAAAATTCAAGCAACTCGGACTATGTATAGTCGATGAGCAACACAGATTCGGAGTGGCACAACGCGCCCGTTTCTGGGAAAAAACACAATATCCGCCTCATACTCTCGTCATGACAGCTACACCTATACCACGTACTCTAGCCATGACACAATACGGCGACTTGGATGTATCAAAAATTGACGAGCTGCCTCCTGGAAGGAAGCCGATACAGACAGTTCATCTCTATCAGGAACAGAGACTACGACTCCTCTCTTTCATGAAAAAAGAGATAGCGGAAGGTCATCAGATTTATGTCGTTTATCCACTTATCAAAGAGTCGGAAAAGATGGATCTGATAAACCTTCAGGAAGGATATGAGGCTTTGCTCCGCGACTTCCCTGAACCTGACTACAGAATTTGCGTCGTACACGGACAGATGAGCGCAGATGACAAAGACTTCGAGATGCAGCGTTTTGTCAAAAATCAAGCTCATATCATGGTGGCAACGACAGTGATAGAAGTAGGTGTCAATGTACCGAACGCCTCAGTGATGATCATTGAAAACGCCAACAGATTCGGACTGTCACAGCTGCATCAGCTGAGAGGACGTGTAGGCCGTGGCGCAGAACAATCGTATTGTATCTTGATGACAGACCATAAACTGACAGGCGAAGGAAAGAAAAGAATGGAGACGATGGTAAGGACTAACGACGGTTTCGAGATCGCAGAAGCAGACCTTCAGCTGAGAGGCCCAGGTGAGACACAAGGCACACGACAATCGGGAATGATAGAGATGAAGATTGGCGACTTCGTAAAAGACGAACCTATCATACGTCATACAAGAAGAATGGTCAACCTGTTGTTAGATAATGACCCTACTTTGTCGAAACCTGAACATCAAGCCACAAAAGACTTTTTCAACAAGAATATGGCAGCCGGCTTCGACTGGGGAAGAATCGGATAACACAAATCTTAATAAAAAAACGTATCGATGACTTTTACAGAGCCACCAATACGTTTTTAATTATGACTTATATATTTGTGTGCCAGATACCTTTATTATTCGACTCCTAGGTTTTCTGTTATTATCTTCTTCAGCTCCGCTTTAGGAAGAGCTCCTTGCGACATCATTGGTTTACCGTTCATAGGAACAAACAGTAATGTCGGGATTGAACGTATTCCAAACACTTGAGCAAGTTCTTCTTCTGTTTCGGTATCAATTTTATACACATGCAGTTTGCCTTCATATTCAGCTGCAAGTTCATCCATGATAGGAGCCATCATCTTACATGGGCCGCACCACGACGCGTAAAAATCAATGATGGCAGGCTTGTCGCCTAAATATTTCCATTCAGTCGGATTATTCTTATAATCCATCACTTTCTTCAAAAAATCTTCTTTAGTTATATTGGTAGCTTTCATATTTTCGTCACTGTTGTTGAAAGCTGCTGCCTTCATTACGAAAAGCAGCAGCGTAAGTAAAGTTAATATTTTAGTATTCATAAATTTAATTTAGTATGTGCGGAGCCGCCGCATGATCAAAGATTCAAGGCTTTTTCAACTTTTTCCTTACTTAGCTTCTTGGTGCAGAAGAACCAGTCGTAGCAGTGCATTTCTTCGTCTGAGCTTTCCATTCTTTCCTTAGCTACACCGCATGAACCTGCTGTAGGAACAATCACTTCGTCACCTGGACGCCAGTCGGCTGGCATAGCTACTCCGAAGTTATCGGCTGTCTGTAATGCTACCAAGACTCTCATGATTTCATCGAAGTTACGTCCTAATGCGAGAGGATAGTACATGATGGTACGAATCTTATCAAATGGGTCGATGAAGAAGACTGCGCGTACAGCTGATGTAGAACTTTCACCTGGCTGTATCATTCCGTATTTCTTGGCAACGTCCATAGTGATGTCTTCGATAAGAGGGAACTTTATTTCCATGTTCTTCATGCCTTTCCAATCAATCTTTTCCTTGATGGTGCGTAACCATGCGATGTGGCTGTATAATCCATCGACAGAAAGTCCTACCAGTTGTGTGTTTAACTTTTCAAATTCATCAGCTAATTTACCGAATGACATAAACTCAGAAGTACATACTGGAGTGAAGTCGGCTGGGTGGCTGAACAAAATTTTCCACATACCTTTATAATCAGATGGGAAATTGATTTCACCTTGTGTTGTTTTTGCTATGAAAGCTGGAGCTTTATCACCTATTCTTGGCATTACATTGATTGTGTTATTTGTTTCCATTTTATTTCTATTTTAATTTGTTTTTACTTTTTTTATTTTCACCTTTTGACTTTAGCCTTAAACCTAGCGTCATCAGGTTTTGTTCATTCACGCTGCAAAAATACAGCAATATTACCATATCTGTCAAACTGATAATTTCAATACAAATATCGATTTTGTTGATATATAAAATTTGGAATGGAATAAACCAGCAGATAATGATATTATATATATCCTGTTTTATATAAAACGTAACATTATTACGTCTAAACAATTTTAAAAACAAGAGTCATCGACATCAAAAAAATCTTTCCAAAAACTTCTGACATTTTGTCATAAAATGTTATCTTTGCATTTTAAATCATGATTTTACAATGAAAGTATCTTATAATTGGCTTAAGCAGTATATCAACTGCGATTTATCAGCAGAAGAAATAGCGAAGAAATTAACAGGAACAGGTCTTGAAGTAGAAGACTTAACTCCGTATGAATCAATAAAAGGCGCATTAAAAGGCGTTGTTGTAGGCAAGGTTATCTATTGCGTCGATCATCCAAATTCAGATCATCTTCACATCACAAAAGTTGATGTAGGAGCAGAAGAACCGCTCAACATTGTTTGTGGAGCACCTAATGTAGCAGAAGGACAGAAAGTTTTGGTTGCCACAATAGGCACTGAATTACATAAAGACGGCGAGTCATTTACCATCAAGAAAGGCAAAATCCGCGGTGAAGTGTCAGAAGGCATGATATGCGCAGAAGACGAACTCAACATTGGTGAGTCACACGACGGCATCATGGTGCTTCCTGAAGATTATGAAATTGGAAAACCAGCTTCTTTCTATTTCCCTGTTGAACAAGATGTCACAATAGAGATAGGCTTGACAGCCAACCGTTCAGACGCAACATCTCACATCGGTGTCAACCGTGACCTCGTAGCAGCTCTCAATTATCAAGAAAAGACAGACAAATATCATCTCGAAATACCTTCAGTAGATGACTTTAAAGTTGAAAACAACGACAATGAAATCGAAATAGTCGTTGAAGACACCAAGGCTTGTCCTCGCTATTCTGGCGTGACAATTAGCGGAGTTAAAGTAGGCCCATCACCTAAATGGTTAAGATACAGACTAGAAGCTATCGGACTTCGTTCCATAAACAATATCGTAGATATTTCCAATTACGTTTTGATGGAGACAGGTCAGCCTCTTCACATATTCGATGCCGACAAGATCAAAGGCAAGAAAGTCGTTGTTAAATGTCTCGCTGACGGAACACCTTTCGTAACTTTAGACGGCGTTGAACGCAAGCTCAGCAACACCAACCTCATGATATGCAATGCTGAAGAGCCTATGTGTATAGCAGGTGTCTTCGGAGGAGCAGAATCAGGTGTCACTGAAAACACGACAAATATCTTCATCGAAAGTGCTTATTTCAATCCTACATCAGTACGTAAGACATCCAAATACCATGGATTGCAAACAGATGCCAGCTTCCGTTTTGAACGCGGCTGCGACCCTAACATGACAATGTTTGCACTTAAACGTGCAGCTCTGCTGGTTAAAGAAATAGCTGGCGGAACAATATCATCTGATATAAAAGACATTATTAATGGTGACTTCACACCAGTTCGCGTTGAACTTAAATTCGCTTATCTCAACAAGATAGCAGGTCAGGAAATAGAAAAAGAAATAGCAGTAAACATCTTGAAAGACTTGGATTGTAAAGTCGTTGACCTCAATGATGAGCAAGTCACAGTAGATGTTCCTACATGTAAAGTCGATGTCTATCGTCCAGCTGATTTGGTAGAAGAAATCCTTCGTATCTATGGTTATGACAACATCGCAATTCCTGAAAAGATAAACGCAACACTTAACGTCGTAGCAAAACCAGATCCTGAAAAATTAAAGAGAAACATTTCTATCATGTTAGCATCTAATGGCTTCTATGAAATCATGAACAATTCTCTAACAAAAGAGTCTTATTCTAAAGACATGGACAGCTTCGATGAAAATAGAAATGTCAAAATATTGAATCCATTAAGTTCAGACTTGAACGTACTTCGCCAATCATTACTTTTCGGCGGTTTGAAGAGCATCGAAAATAACCATAACCATAAGATTTTCGACATCAAGTTCTTTGAATTTGGTAATACATATTTCTATGATGCCGACAAAAAACAAGAAGGCATTTCATTGTCACCATATTCAGAAATCTACAATCTCGACTTGTTCATCACAGGAAAAGACAAAGAAGAATTATGGAGCAATAAACCTCAAAACGTTGATTTCTACGAACTTAAAAAATATGTCCTTGGAGTATTACACAAACTCAATATCGACATCAATGCTCTTGAAACAAACGAAGGTTCAGTAAAACATTATGAATATTCATTGGTTTACTCTCTCAACGGCATGGAGTTATGCACTCTCGGCAAGATTAATCAAAAGACACTGAAACTGTTTGATTTGAAGAGAGAAGTTTATCATGCAACAATGAATTGGGACAACTTATTGAAGGCTAACAAAGAAGCCAAGGCTGTCCGTTATGAACCATTGCCTAAGTTCCCATCAGTACGTCGTGACTTGGCATTAATTTTCGACAAGAGCGTGAACTTTGAACAAGTCAAAAACGTTGCTTTAGCAGCAGAAAATAAGATCTTAAAATCTGTCAGTCTGTTCGATATTTATACTGGCGACAAAATTCCAGAAGGCAAGAAACAATATGCTTTGAGTTTCATCTTGCTCGACACACAAAAGACATTGACAGACAAAGTCATTGAAAAGACAATGGCCAAGATTCAGTCTGCCATAGAACAACAACTAAAAGCGACATTAAGATAAAAATGGACATTCAAGACATCCAATCGATCAAACAACAATTTAAAATAATAGGTAACAGTCCGCATCTCAATCGTGCGATTGAGATTGCGGTACAGGTTGCCAGCACAGACCTCACCGTATTAATCAACGGCGAGAGTGGTACCGGAAAAGACGTTATCCCACAGATAATACATAAGAACAGTTCAAGAAAACACAAGAATTATTTTGCTATCAACTGCGGAGCCATTCCAGAAGGCACCATTGATTCTGAGCTGTTCGGCCATGAAAAAGGATCTTTCACCGGAGCCATCGACACCAGAAAAGGTTATTTTGAAGTCGCTGACGGAGGCACTATCTTCCTCGACGAAGTAGGCGAATTGCCTTTAGCGACACAAGCGCGACTTTTAAGAGTTTTGGAAAACGGCGAGTTCATCAAAGTAGGTTCTTCAAAAGTTCAGAAGACCGATGTAAGAATCGTCGCCGCTACCAATCTCAACATACCATTAGCGATAGAAAAAGGAAAATTCAGAGAAGACCTTTACTATCGTCTTAACACAGTACCTATTCACATCCCAGCCTTACGCGAACGCAAGGAAGACATCAGACTGCTATTCAGAAAGTTTGCTGCCGACTTTGCAGAGAAATACCGTATGCCGGCAGTTCAGCTAACACCAGAAGCTGTCGTCATGATGGAAGACTATCGTTGGGACGGAAACATCAGACAACTTAAAAATATCACCGAACAGATTTCCATCATAGAAGAGGAAAGGATAATAACACCTGATATTTTAAAGAATTATCTTCCTAATAATAATGTAACTTCATTACCAACGCTTTACAAAGGCGGTAAAGATGAAGACCCACTCTCGGAACGCGACATATTATACAAGGTACTGTTCGACATGAAAAACGACATTCTAGAACTCCGCAGAACCGTCAAGGAATTGTCAGAACAAAGAAACAACAGCAACATTCAACATCTCCCTGAAACAGCGAATATTACACCTATTAATGCAACCGTAATATCACCTATGGAAGAGGAAGAAGATGCCTTCGTATATGTTCAGGATGACGACTGCAAAGACATAGCCAATGTGACATCTGTGACACCTGTCGAGACCAATATTACAGTAGAAACAGAGACATTGTCTTTAGTTCAAACAGAGAAAGACCTGATCTGCAAAGCATTAGAAAGACACAAAGGAAAGAGGAAAGATGCTGCTAAAGAATTAGGTATCAGCGAAAGAACATTGTACAGAAAAATAAACGAATATAAAATCAACTTGTAATGAAAAGTTTGAAGTCATACAATTCTTTTACTCGTTGTCTTGCAGTCATGCTGACATGTATCTTTCTATTAAGCAGTTGCGGGATATATTCATTCTCAGGAGCATCTATCCCTGCAGAAGCAAAGACTGTCTCTGTACAATATTTTCCTAACAACGCACAACTCGTCAATCCGTTGTTAAGCAATACTATCACCAACGCATTGAACGATATGTTTGTAAATCAGACGACTTTACAATCTGTGGCGCAAAATGGAGACCTTGCTTTAGAAGGTGAAATCACTGGTTACAAGACATCGCCTATAGCAATCACCGGTAACCAGACCGCTGCCATGAACAGATTGACTGTGACCGTAAATGTCAGATTTACCAATAAATATGACGAATCCAAAAATTTTGAACAAAGTTTCTCTCAATATCAAGACTATCCTAGCGGACAAGATCTTAATGCAGTTCAAGATATTTTAGTGGAACAGATAGTAGAAGACCTATGTCAAGATATTTTTAACAAAGCCGTTGTGAACTGGTAAGTTATGGATAAGGAAAGATTGCAATATATCATAGAAAACCCTCAATTGATAACTGACAATGACATTGATTCATTGTTTTCAGTTGTTGAAGAATATCCATACTTCACTGTTGCACAGGTACTTCTTTCTATCGGATTAGAACTTAACGAAGATAAAAGAGCTAATCGTCAGTTAAAGTTGGCAGCTGCCATAACACCCGACAGAAACGCTCTTCGACATCTCATGGCAGAATCGAAGGAAAGACAGAACAGCATCGACTTACCCGACGAATTTGGCAATGAAGAAGAGCACCAACAGTCTAATGTTACCGAGCAGACATCGGTAGGATCTATTATCATCCCAGAGATTGACTTGATGAAATCGCAGGAAGAGCTGTCGAAGGAGATGGCCTTGTTAGATGAAAAAAGAAAGTCGCTGGACGAACTCAAGGAACTCATCGAACAAAGAATACTAGAGTTAGAGAAAGAAAAGGAAGAGACAAAAAAAGAAGATAAAACATTATCAAAAAATGAAATTATTGATAAATTTATCGCAGAAAATCCTCAGATTTCACGTCCTAAGCAAGAATTTTATGATCCAATGGTCGTTGCACAGACCAGTGTCGTTGACAAAGAAAATATCATAAGTGAAACATTAGCAACGATTTACCTCAACCAAGGATATATCGAAAAAGCAATTTCAATATATGAAAAATTAAGTTTGAAAAATCCAGAAAAAAGTGTTTACTTTGCAGAATTAATTAATAAGGCAAAAAATAAGTTTAACAATTAAATAAATTAATAAGATGTACGTAGCAATTTCAGTATTCATCCTTATCGTCAGTTTTTTGATGATGTTGGTTGTTTTAGTTCAGAATTCAAAAGGTGGTGGATTGGTATCTAACTTATCATCATCAAATCAAATTTTAGGTGTTCGTAAGACTACTGATTTCTTGGAAAAAGCTACATGGACTTTGGCAATCGTTTTAGTACTTCTTTGCCTTGTTTCAAGTTTATCAATTCCAAAGAATGGTGTAGGTACAGGTATGCAAGTTGATACAGAAATGCGTCAACAAATTGAAAAGACAATGGCACCTTCAGATTACCAAATGCCAGCAGCAGAAGTTGAATAAGACACAACTCGATAAAAGTTAGGAAAAATGTCAGAATGTCACTATTTCTGACATTTTTTTTGTTTTATATAAATGTATTATTTTTGGCAAACAATTTGACAAAAGGCGGGCAGAATATAAAAATAACACAAAATAAAAATAGAATTATGGCACAATTATCAATTAAACCATTGGCAGACAGAGTCGTTATCGAACCAGCTCTCGCAGAACAAAAGACAGCAAGCGGAATCATCATTCCTGACACAGCAAAAGAAAAACCTCAAAAAGGCGTTGTAGTGGCAGTTGGTCCTGGTACAAAAGACAATCCTATGACATTGAAAGTTGGCGACGTAGTTATTTATGGCAAATACGCCGGCACAGAAATCCACCTCGAAGGAAAAGACTATATGATTATGAGAGAAAATGATGTTATTGCTATCATCTGATTTCTCTTTTTTTATTCATTTTTTAACATATATAAATTAGTACAACCATGGCAAAAGACATATTATTCAATTTAGACGCACGCGACGGTTTAAAAAAAGGCGTTGACGCTCTTTCAAATGCAGTAAAAGTAACTCTCGGACCTAAAGGTCGCAATGTTATCATCGAGAAATCATACGGTGCTCCTCACATCACAAAGGACGGCGTTTCTGTAGCTAAAGAAATAGAATTACAAGACCCAGTAGAAAACATGGGCGCACAATTAGTTAAGGAAGTAGCTTCCAAGACTAACGACCTCGCCGGCGACGGTACAACAACAGCTACAGTATTGGCACAAGCTATCGTAGCAGCAGGCTTGAAAAACGTTATCGCAGGTGCTAATCCAATGGACCTCAAAAGAGGTATCGACAAAGCTGTTGCTACAGTAGTCGAATCATTGAAAGCTCAATCAGAACAAGTCGGAGACAGCATCGAAAAAATCCAACAAGTAGCAAGTATCTCTGCTAACAACGATAACACTATCGGCACTCTTATCGCTGAAGCAATGGCTAAAGTAAAGAAAGAAGGTGTTATCACTGTTGAAGACGCTAAAGGTATCGAAACACACGTTGACGTTGTTGAAGGTATGCAATTCGACCGCGGCTACATCTCTCCATATTTCGTAACCAATACAGAAAAAATGGAAGCTGTCTATGAAAATCCTTTCATTTTAATCTACGACAAGAAGATCTCTGTCATGAAAGATTTGCTTCCAATCCTTGAAAAATCATTACAAACAGGTCGTCCTCTCTTGATCATCGCAGAAGACATCGACAGCGAAGCTTTGGCAACATTAGTTGTTAACCGCTTACGTGGTTCTTTGAAAGTCGTTGCTGTTAAAGCTCCTGGCTTCGGTGACAGAAGAAAAGAAATGTTGGAAGACATCGCTATCTTGACAGGTGGCACCGTCATCACAGAAGAAAAAGGCTATCGTTTGGAAGACGCTACATTGGCAGAACTCGGTACAGCTGACAAGATCACTGTCACAAAAGACAACACAACAATCGTCAACGGACAAGGTGCTAAGGAAAACATCGACGCACGCGCAGCTCAAATCAAAGCTCAGATAGCATCAACAACATCAGACTATGACCGTGAAAAATTACAAGAACGCTTGGCTAAGATCGCTGGCGGTGTAGCAGTCATCTACGTTGGTGCAGCAAGCGAAGTTGAAATGAAAGAAAAGAAAGACCGTGTTGAAGACGCTTTGAATGCAACAAGAGCAGCTATCGAAGAAGGTATCATCCCTGGTGGCGGCGTCGGCTTCATCCGTGCTATCAGCTCAATAGAAAACCTCAAAGGTGAAAACGACGACCAAACAACAGGTATCTCTATCATCAAACGCGCATTGGAAGAACCATTACGTCAAATCGTTGAAAACGCAGGTTTAGAAGGTTCTGTCGTTGTTAACAAAGTAAGAGAAGGCGAAGGCGACTTCGGTTTCAACGCTCGTACAGAGACATACGAAAACCTCTTGAAGACAGGTGTCATCGACCCAGTTAAAGTTTCAAGAGTCGCTTTGGAAAACGCAGCTTCTATCGCAAGTATGCTCCTCACAACAGAATGCGTTATCTCAAACCATAAAGAAGAAAACCCAATGCCAGCAATGAATCCTAACATGGGTGGCATGCCAGGCATGATGTAATAAATGACCAAAGGCTAATGACTAAAGGCTAAAGGTATAAGTATCAGTAAAAAAACCGTCACCTCATAGTGGCGGTTTTTTTGTATCTGCATAATATAACTATTTTTAGTTAGAGTAGTTGAGATTTTTCACTAAAAAATGGGAATTAGCATTTTCTTAACAAGTGATATTTTTGCATCATAATTTTAAAATACTATTACAAATGAAAAAAACATTATCACTTTTATCTTTATTCACATTTATCTTCTTGGGAACTAACAACATTTACTCACAAGAAAAATCATTAAACTTCAATGCGGAATATACAGGAGACTTTTTGTATAATGTCGGTGGTCTGAAAAACGGCGGCGGTTATCTGGGCTACGCAAAGATAGGCATGGGAACCTACTTATGGCAAGGAGCCTCTTTATATGTAGGCGGCGGTACAACACACGGCATCGTACCTACCGAGATGTTCATAGGCGACTATCAAGTTGCCAATAACATAGAAGCCGGTGACTACGCTTTCATGGAACATCTTTCATTACAGCAGTCATTCGGCAAGTTAAGCATCAAAATAGGTCTTCAGGATATGAACGAGAACTTCGCTTCCCTCGACGCTGCCGGCGAATATGTCAACAGCTCCTTCGGAATACATCCGGCACTCTCTTCAAACATGAGCGTCGCCATTTTCCCTCTTACAGGTCTAGGAGCTGAGATACACTTCGACATCAACGATAACTGGCATGTGCAGGCTGCTGTCTATGACGGTGAGATTCCTTCTTTCGAAGACAACCGCTATAACTTAAATTGGAACCTTAACAAAAATGAAGGAGCCTTGTTCATTGGTGAAACTCAATATCTCATCGATAACGGCACATACGAACTCGGAGCTTTCTATCATACAGCAGAAAAGAAATATGGTATTTATGCCAACGCTGAACAAGAAGTATGGAATAACGGCACTAGCAGTCTGAAGCCTTTCGCTCAAGTGAGCTGTGCCAATAGCGAAACAACATGCGACAATTACCTACATCTTGCAGCAGGTCTCAATATGGAAGGTGTATTCTCAAAAGAACATAACGATATGATGGGATTAGCTTTCACCTCAGTGTTCTTGGCCGACAAAAAAGCAGAGACAGCTATAGAGTTATTCTATCAATATCAAATAACTGACAATCTGATGATAAAACCCGACATTCAATATATAGTTAATCCAGCAGGTATGGATTATCATGTCAACAACGCTCTCGTCGGAATGTTGAGATTTGCAATAGAATTTTAAAAATAATTAACACGATTTTCATATATAATAAGTATTTTTGTAATCATTAATAAGACTTTTATGAAAGATTATAGCCAACAGTCAACAGTCAACGTACAGCAGCCATTATCAACGACATTAGCCGAAATGGAGACTGGCACCAAATGCGTTATCGTTAAGGTAAACGGACACGGCGGCCTTCGTCACAGATTGATGGAACTTGGTTTTGTGAAAGGTGAGACTGTCACTGTTATCAAGAACGCACCTCTTTTGGATCCGGTAGAATATCAAGTACTTCAAGCACATATATCCTTACGTAGAAGTGAAGCCGACAAGATTGAAGTCGTTGCTCTTGACAACATGAAATCCAGCACCTCTGATTTCAACGGCACTATCGCTGACGACATCATCTCAGATGTCATCAAGGAAAAGACAAACAATATCACTGTGGCTTTGGTTGGTAATCCTAATGCAGGAAAGACCTCTTTCTTCAACCATGCCACTGGTCTTCACGAGAAAGTCGGCAACTATGGCGGTGTCACTGTCGATTTCAAGATAGGCACTTTCTTTCATAAAGGATACACTATAAACCTCGTCGATTTGCCAGGAACATATTCTATCACAGAGTATTCTCCTGAAGAACGATACGTGAGAGAATATCTTACAAAAAACAATCCCGACATCGTGCTCAACATCGTCGATGCTTCCAACTTGGAACGTAACTTCTTCCTCACTACACAGCTTATCGACATGAATGTACGTCTCGTCATGGCTCTTAACATGTACGACGAGATGACTGCCAAAGGCGACATCTTCGACTACAAGTCGCTCGGCAAGATGTTAGGATTCCCTATAGTGCCGACAACAGCTGTGAAAGGCATCGGAATAACAGATGTACTTGAGACAATCGTAGATGTTTATGAAGAGAAGAAACATCTCAACAAACACATTCATATCAACTATGGTCGTGACATTGAAGATGCCATCATACCTATAAAGAAAAAAATAGAGCTCAACAAAGACATCATCAACATATATCCTGCACGATATATAGCTATCAATGTGTTGGAGAAATCTCAGTCAACGATAGAAGAGATCCGACTTCTTCCTAACGGTGATGACATCATTGCAGAAGCAGAAGAAAAAGGACTCAGTCTGGAGAAAGCCTACGATGAAGATGCCTCGACACTCATCACCAATGCACGTTATGCATTCATCAGAGGAGCCTTGAAAGAGACATACAGGAAAGGTTCCAAAAAAATCAAGAACCATGCATATAAAGCCGATGACCTTCTTACCAACAAATGGCTCGGATTCCCGATATTGATATTCTTCGTATGGCTTATGTTCCAAGCTACCTTTACCATAGGAGCCTATCCACAAGAATGGATTGAAAATGGAGTAACATGGTTTGGTGAGCTTGTAGGTTCTTGGATGAACGACGGTATTTTAAGAGACCTTGTCGTCGATGGCATCATAGCAGGTGTTGGAGGCGTTCTGGTATTCTTACCTAACATCTTGATATTATTCTTCTTCATCTCCATATTAGAAGACACAGGTTATATGGCACGTGCCGCTTTCATCGTAGATAGGCTCATGCACAAGATCGGACTTCATGGCAAGTCATTCATTCCTTTCATCATAGGATTCGGCTGTTCTGTACCTGCCATCATGGCTACACGTACTTTGGAAAACCGCAAAGACAGATTACTCACAATTTTGGTAACACCATTCATGTCGTGTTCCGCACGTCTGCCAGTCTATCTCCTTTTCGTTGCAGCATTCTTCGAGAAACATCAAGGCTTGATCTTAATGAGCGTCTATGCCATAGGCATTCTCTTTGCAATACTGACAGCCATGCTACTCAACAAGACATCATTCAAAGGTCTTTCCGAACAATTTGTGATGGAACTTCCACCATACCGCGTTCCTACCACTCGCAACACATTGATCCACATGTGGGACAAAAGCGTTCAATATTTACAGAAGATGGCTACCGTCATACTCGTCGCCTCTATCATCATCTGGGCTTTGGAATATTTCCCAAGGACTTGTGAAAAAGCCGAGCTTATTGCGCAGGAGATAGAACTCGTTGAAGCTAATGATGATATAAGCGAAGAAGAAAAAGCCGCTACCATCGAACAGCTACAATATGAACAAGGTGCAGTCTTAAACGAAAATTCATATATAGGACGTTTCGGTCATGCCATAGAGCCACTCGTTCGTCCATGCGGTTTCGACTGGAGAATGGGTGTCAGTCTCACCACAGGCATCGCCGCCAAGGAAGTCGTCGTATCTACCTTAGCCGTACTCTTCCAGACATCAGAAGACGAAGAATCGAAGCTCGTCAATAAAGTCAGGACACAAGTATGGACTGACGGAAAAGATAAAGGCGAATTGTTATTCACACCACTCGTGGCATTCGGTTTCATGCTGTTCGTCTTGCTTTCGACACCATGTTTCGCAACAATAGCGGCAGTACGTCGTGAAGCAGGCTGGAAAGGAGTTTTGTTTACAGTATTCTACAACACCGGCTTAGCATGGATAGTATCGTTCCTGGTATATCAGATAGGATCATTGTTTTAAACTCTAAAACGAAATGGCTCAAACGATAATAGCATATATAATAATAGCTGCTGCAGTGGGATATACCGTCTATTCTGTGGCAAAGAAGCTTAGAACAGGCTCTTCATCAAAAGACGGCATGAGCTGCGGAACCACATGCAGCGACTGCAGCTGCTGTGTTAAAAATGCACAATGTAAAACAAAAAAACAATAATATTGTAAAGACATATCAATGATATGTCTTTACAATATTATACAATTATGAATAATATGATATCTGTTGACAGTTGTCTCACGACTTTTATCAATATGTTATGCCAGATGGCTCCATATCTGCTGTTAGGATTTCTAATGGCAGGAGTACTGCATGTCTTTGTACCTGTCAATTTCTTCGAGAGACATCTCTCCAAAGAGAATTTCAAATCTGTTTTGCTGGCAGGTTTGATAGGAATACCATTGCCATTATGTTCATGCGGTGTGATTCCGACAGCTATCTCATTAAGGAAAGACGGAGCATCGCGAGGTGCCACGGTAGCCTTCATGATTTCCACGCCACAGATAGGCATCGATTCCATCATCGCCACTTATTCTATGATGGGACTGCCATTCGCCATCGTACGTCCAATAGTGGCACTGCTGACTTCAATAGCAGGCGGAGCCGTGACGACATGCTTTTCAAAAGACGAGATAGTAGTACGACAGAATAATAACTGTGCGACGACATCTGGACACAAGAACAAATTCATAGAGCTGATGAGATACAGCTTCGTCGATCTGGTACAGAACATAGGCAAGTGGTTAGTGATAGGATTGCTCATCGGCACTTTGATAACTGTAGTGATTCCAGACACATTCTTCAGCAGTTTGAATCTGCCATCGATAGTGACCATGTTGATAGTATTAGCTGTCGCAGTACCGATGTATGTATGCTCCACAGGCAGCATTCCTATAGCGGCAGCTCTGATAATGAAAGGCATGTCGCCAGGAGCAGCTCTGGTGCTTTTGATAGCAGGACCTGGAGTCAGCGTCGCTTCCTTGTTGGTGGTAGGGAAGTCATTAGGAAAGAAGCAACTGTTATTCTATCTAGGCTCTATCATCGTCGGCTCCATCATTGGAGGGCTGTTCGTCGATTATTTTCTCCCGAGAGAATGGTTTGCCATAACATCATTATGTGAAGCAGGAAGCCATTGTGCAATAGAAAGCAGCCGTTTCACAGGTTCATGGCTAGAGATAATATCAGGAATAATTTTAGTTTTATTTTTAATAAATGCCTTTATGTTAAAATTATTTAAGAAAGAAAAAAGCAACGACGAGAATCAAGTCATCTATCGTATAGATGGTATGTCGTGCAACCATTGCAAGAACGCTGTTGAAAAAGCAATCAGCGGACTGGACAACATCGAAAATGTTGAAGTTATCTTAGGAAAGAAAGAAGCTGTCGTTACCGGAAAACCATCCGACGAAGCTGTCAAAAAAGCTGTCGAAGACTTAGGGTTTGAGTTCAAAGGAAAGAAATAAGGCAGATGTCATGGTGCTATCGCACCGCACACCTGCCTGTAAATTTGACGTGCAAATATTATTTGTTTATCATCCTTTCAAGGCATCAGCACCACTTACAATCTCCACCAATTCGTTGGTGATTGCAGCCTGACGTGCCTTGTTATATGTAAGATTCAATTCTTTCAAAAGTTCTGAAGCGTTGTCGGTAGCCTGTGTCATTGAAATCATACGAGCTCCCTGTTCTGAAGCGAAGCTATCCAACAAAGTCTTATACACTTGCAACTTCAACGATTTAGGGATCATGGTTGTCATGATATCATCCTTATCAGGTTGAAAGATGAAATCGGACTGTACGTTATCTTGACCATCCGCTGTCGTGCCATCCTGACGATTTACCATCGGCAGAAACTGTTCTGTCACAAGTACCTGTGTAGCGGCATTCTTAAACTGATTATATACAAAGATAATCTTATCATATTTCTTATCTTCAAAATCCTTCATCAGACGTTCTGCAAAGGCTGCTGCGTTCTCGTATGTCAAGTCGTCTAACAAGACGTTTTCGTTACCTCTTACTGGATATTTCTTGAACTTCAGAGCTTCTTCGACCTTAGATCCAACACATAAGATATCTAGTTTATCATTATCCATCAAGCTACGATATTCCTCATTGATAAGATTTATTGTAGCACGAATGATATTAGCGTTGAACACGCCACAGAGACCTTTATTGGAAGAAAGCGGGATTATCAATACACGTTCTACATCTCTATTCTCTACATAGATACTCAGCTGTTTGTTGTCGGATATTGACTGCTGACCATTGATGATCCTTTCCATTATTTCGCTAAACTTCTCAGCATAGGGACGCAATGCCAAGATAGCGTTCTGCGACTTACGAAGTTTCGATGCCGCCACCATCTTCATGGCACTTGTAATCTGTTTAGTAGAGTTGACAGATTCTATTCTCGTCCTGACTTCTTTTAAGTTTGCCATAATGTTTAAGATTTCTTATTCAAACTCTCACATACTTCGGATGCCACTTTTCTCAACACTGCTGTTATTTCGTCATCGAGCTGACCTTGTTTTATTCTGCTCATCACGTCAGCATGGCTATAGTTAAGGTTAGAGATATAGTTTTTCTCGAACTCATGTACTTTATCAAGAGGCAAGCTTCTCATAAGGTTATTCACGCCACAGAATATCATCGCCACTTCTTCTTCCACTTTCATTGGTGACGACTGAGGTTGGATGAGCATCTGTACGTTACGGCGACCTTTATCCAATATAACCTGCGTTGCAGCGTCGAGGTCAGATCCGAACTTAGAGAAAGCCTCGAGTTCACGGAACTGAGCTTGGTCAATTTTGAGGGTACCAGCCACTTTCTTCATTGATTTTATCTGAGCGTTACCACCCACACGCGACACAGAGATACCTACGTTGATAGCAGGACGGATACCAGAGTTGAAGAGGTTCGTCTCTAGGAATATCTGACCGTCGGTGATAGAGATCACGTTGGTTGGGATATAAGCAGAGACGTCGCCAGCCTGTGTCTCGATGATAGGGAGAGCTGTCAGAGAGCCGCCGCCTTTCACTTTACCTTTAAGACATTCAGGGAGGTCGTTCATATTCTTGGCGATATCGTCATTAGCAACTATCTTGGCAGCACGTTCAAGGAGACGTGAGTGAAGATAGAATACGTCGCCTGGATAAGCCTCACGTCCTGGTGGACGACGGAGCAGCAATGACACTTCGCGGTATGCCACAGCCTGTTTGGAGAGGTCATCATAAACCACGAGAGCCTGGCGGCCAGTGTCGCGGAAATATTCACCTATGGCAGCTCCGGCGAAAGGAGCGTAATATTGCATAGCTGCGGTGTCGGATGCTGTAGCTGCTACGATAACGGTATAAGGAAGTGCTCCATTGTCTTCCAATGTCTGCACTATGTTAGCGATGGTAGAACCTTTTTGTCCTACTGCCACATATATACAATAGACAGGTTCGCCTCTGTCATAAAATTCCTTCTGGTTCAAGATAGTATCAACGGCGATGGCAGTCTTACCCGTCTGACGGTCACCAATTATAAGCTCGCGCTGACCACGTCCGATAGGAATCATGGCATCGATAGCCTTGATACCTGTCTGCAACGGTTCTCTAACAGGCTGACGGTAGATGACGCCAGGAGCCTTACGTTCCAAAGGCATATCCAAGGTATCGCCTTTGATAGAGCCCTTGCCATCGATAGGAACACCTAGGGTGTTGACGACACGACCCAACATGCCTTCACCAACTTTAATAGAAGCGATATGATGTGTACATTTCACCACGTCACCCTCTTTTATATCTGAGCTATCGTTCAAGAGAACGACACCGACATTATCTTGTTCAAGATTCAAGACGATGCCCATTGCACCTGTCTTTTCAAACTCCACCAACTCACCCGACTCGGCATCTCTCATGCCATAGACACGGGCGACACCGTCACCGATCTGAAGGACAGAGCCCTTAGTGTCAAGCTCGCCTTTGGTGTCGAAGCCGGTCAACTCTTGAAGTAATATAGCTGATATCTCAGCAGGTTTTATATTTTCCATCGTATGTGTTTTTATTTCTTTTCTTAAAATCCTTTAACAAACAAATTCTCTTCAAAGACAGAATGGAGACGTTTCAAAGTACTGACCACGCTGGCATCATATTCATAATCCATATAATTGACTTTGAATCCGCCGATGATATTCTTGTCGATGACGTTCTTGATTTGAATAGTGTCTTTCTTGACAATCTTATGTTTCAAAATGTTAATGATTCTTCCGGTGGTATGCTCGTCTAATACGACAGCTGAGGTTACTGTGACGACAGCTATTTTCTTATAGTCGAGATACAACATATAATATTCGTCATAGATATCGGTGATGATGGCATCGCGTCTTTTCTCCACCAGAAGTTTAAGGAGATTCAATGTTATAGGAGCCACTCTGTCATTAAACAGCCTTTCTAAGATATTAGTTTTGCTGTTGTTAGAGACAAAAGGCTGATGTATCAAAGAACTCAGTTCCTTATTACCTTCTATTGTCGTTTTCACGAGAAGCAGGTCGTCGAGAGCTTTATCAACGATATCGTTCTGTATTGCCAAGTCCATGAAAGCCTTGGCGTATCTATTTACCAAGATGTTCGACTTCATGGCTTAATTCATATTATTTCTTTTTTCTATTTCTTGAAGGAGGCGTCCGATATAATCTAGCTGTTCCTTATCCGACTCCAGTTTCTTAGCCAAGATTTTCTCAGCCACTTTGATGGAGATGTCTGCGATCTGATTTTTTATCTCTGTCGTTGCAGCCATTTTCTCATGCTCGATAGTCTCCTTGGCATTTTCTATGATACGATCTTTTTCCTCGTTGGCTTTAGCCTTAGCGTCTTCGATAAACTTGTCTGATATCTGTTTAGCCTCGCTAATGATTCTATCGCGTTCTTCGCGGGCCTGTTTTAGTAGAGACTCGTTATCAGCCTGCAGCTGTTCCATTTCCTTATGGGTGCGTTCTGCCAGTTCGAGAGCGTTATTGATTTCCTCCTCACGTTTTTTCAGCATCCCGTTTATGACAGGGAATGCGAATTTCGCCAAGATGAAAAACACTATTCCGAATGCCAATGTCATCCAGAACAACAGACCAAAATCAGGTTTTATGAGTTCCATATATGTATTTTTTATTATTATCATTTAAAATCATCGTTGCAGCTGAAGCCACAACGATGACAGATCACATTGCTATTATGCAACAGCAATAAGTAAGCATACAACCAATGCAAACAATGAAACGCCTTCTATCAAAGCTGCAGAAATAATCATTCCTGTTTGAGCATTGCCTGCTATTTCAGGTTGACGTGCTGTTGCTTCCAAAGCAGAGCTACCGATTCTGCTGATACCTAATCCGGCACCAATTGTTACGATACCTGCTGCCAATGCAGCACCCAATTTTGCTAAAGGAGCCAAGTCAACAGCTGCCTGAACTACCTCTTGTAATAAAACTAATAATGACATAACTTATAAATTTATAAAGTTTTTAATTTATTATTTTCAATGTTCTTCTTTTGCTGCCGAGCCGAAATAGATTGCCGACAACAATGTAAATACGTATGCTTGTATGAAAGCCACAAGCAATTCAAGACAATCGACGAATATAGCAAGCAGAAGCGATACTATAGAAATGGCTCCGCCAGCTATTGCGCTCATCTCGCCCAAGATAAATATCATACAGATAAAACCAAGCACCACTATATGTCCTGCCGTTATATTTGCAAAAAGACGAATTGCCAACACCACAGGTTTCACAAAACAACCCACCACCTCTACCAATGGCATCAAAGGCAACGGAAATTTCAACCACCATGGCACCCCTGGAGTGTTGAAGATATCTCCATAATAATGTTTCGTTCCTGTGATATTAGTGATGATGAAGGTGAACAAGGCTATCACCGCCGTCACTGCAATATTACCAGTGACGTTTGCACCGAATGGGAAAAACGGTATCAATCCCATAAGGTTATTGATGAATATGAAGAAGAATACCGTCAGAAGATATGGAAGGTATTTCTCATATTTATTTCCAATGTTAGGTTTAGCTATCTCGTCACGCACATAGATGACAAGAGGTTCAATGAGAGCCTGCAGACCTTTAGGCGCTTTCTCGCCTCTGGTGCGATAGCTTTTCGCGACAAGAAGAAACACCACGACAAGAAGCGTGCATGACAAGAACAAACCACATACTGTCTTGGTTATGGAGATGTCGATAGGCTTGACATAAGAGCCGTCGCTCATCACCCTCACCACCTTACCTTCGTATTTACCTTCATCGGGAATGTCGAAAAGCACGTCTTCACCGTTCCTGTCATAGGTATGATAAGGATGTCCGTGATGGAAATGCTTGGATGAAAAGCTATATAACTCACCTTCACTATAAACTATTATCGGGAGATAAACGCTGATATGTTTTCCTTTCCAAGTACATATATGCCAATCGTATGAATCGAGGATATGATCGAAAATAAGGTCACCGGCATTGAACTTCTCTTCACTTTCTTCAACAGTTTCTGGATTCACATTTTCTTCTGCTATCACATTATCAGGCATGAAGAAAATAAAACCCATTATAAATGATAAGATTATAAATATGTTATTTCTTTTACAAGTCATAAATATACCTACTTAATAATTAAACGCAATTTTACGAAATAAAATAATATGAACATTTTTTTATTTTGTTTTTTTTCAAAAAAAAATCATGAAATATTATCGAAATCTTTGTTACTTTTGCGTCATGGCAAAAAATAAGTTTTACGTAGTTTGGAAAGGCAGACAGGTAGGTATCTTCAGCACATGGGATTCGTGCAAGATGCAGATTGAAGGCTTCAAGGGAGCGCAATACAAATCATTCTCCGACAGAGCCAGTGCAGAACAAGCCTTCAAAGCCGGTTATGAAGCCGGCAGTCAGCAGCCTGCAACAGGCGGGCAGCCTTCATACGAGACCTTGCCTGAGAGTCAGAGGCCGATAGGCCAGAGCATTGCCGTCGATGCAGCATGTTCAGGCAACCCCGGCAAGGTAGAATATCAAGGTGTCTTTGTAGAGACCAACACGCATCTCTTCAAGAGTCCTGTCTTTGAGTGTGGAACCAACAATATTGGCGAATTCCTTGCCATAGTCCACTGTCTGGCATGGCAACAGAAAAACAAACTCAACTATCCGATCTACTCCGACTCCGTCAATGCACAGAAATGGGTCAGAGAAGGAATATGTAAGACGAAACTTGCCGAGAACGAGAAAAACAAATATCTCTTCGAGGTTATACGACGTGCCGAGAACTGGCTTCATACCAACACTTTTAGAGTCCCAATATATAAATGGAGAACGGAGATTTGGGGCGAGATACCGGCCGACTTCGGAAGAAAATAAACATATAAAGATAGAAAGATTCTGTTATGATCAAATTCGACAATTTCTACGTCCAATGTCCGAGATGCAAGTCGTGGATGGAAGGCCATCTGCTGATATCGTCTATGGTAAACCAGTCAATACTATATTCGGATGGCAAGATCTTGAACGACGGCTACATAACAGAAAACCAGAAGATGATAGTATGTCCAGCCTGCAACCATTGGGCTTGGATCGACAAATATGAAGAACCTTTCATCAGCAAGACGAAACCTAACGAGAGTTATTACACATGGAACAGCTGGCGTTTCTACGGAGTACATTTCGGAAGCAACGAAGGCAGGATCGCTCTCGTGAATCATTACAGGAGTTTCCTTGAGAAATCTGATTACAACAAAGACCAGGAAATCTATTTCAGACGGCTTCTCTGGTGGGCATATAACGACTTGGTGAGAAACAAGCATCAGATCAACATCGAACGTTATATCTCCAAAGAGATGAGTTTCAAGGTATGGTATAGAAACCGAAACAAGATATTGAAAGGTATCGAGATGTTCAAGGAACATCGTGACGACTTCATGGAAAACCTCAACATACTGGTCAATCTTCTCAAAGACAGATATACTCCCGATGACGAAGAATACGAATCGACAAATCTCGACATCATCGAGATGTACCGTCAGCTTGGCGATTTCGACAATGCGCAGCGTCTGCTTCAAGAAACCACACGTCGCACCTATTTCATCTCCAGAATAGAAGAAAAAGTAAGAGAGAGAGACGACCTTGTCTTTTTGGTCACAGGATAAAACGACGGGATTCTACAATTCCAGAATCTTATTGATAACATGTGATGCGCAGAAGCATCCGAATATTGCCGGCATGTACGATATTGTTCCTACTGTCGCTATCTTGTTTTCTGTCTGTTCCTCTATCGACACTGCACTTTCAGCGACTTTCTCTGGTGAGAAGACAACGGTTATGCCTTCACGGATGCCAAGTCTATGAAGTCGTTTTCTAATATAGAAGGCCAGACGACAGTTATATGACTTTGAGATATCTGCTATTTCTATCTTTGTAGGGTCGAACTTACCGCCCGCTCCCATGCAGCTGACGATTCTCTGTTTGTTTTGGACGGCATAATATAAAAGGAACACTTTAGGAGCCAGTGTGTCGATGGCATCGACGATGAAGTCGAAAGGCTGTTCCATCAAGTCGATGATAGGCTGGTCTTTGAGATATTGGTTTATGGCAACCACCTCCACATCAGGGTTGATGTCGCGGATACGTTCTGCCATCACCTCTACTTTAGGACGTCCGATGGTGCTGTCGAGAGCGAGGAGCTGCCTGTTTTTATTCGTGACATTGACAGTGTCGCAATCTACTATTGTCATCTTTCCTATTCCTGCACGCGCCAGTTGTTCAGCAGCGTATGCCCCTACTCCACCAAGGCCCACCACGAGCACATGACTGGCAGCCAGTTTTCTGACGCCTTCTTCTCCAACCAATAACTGTGTTCTTGAGTTCCAATTCATATCTGTCCGAAAATTTTTACAAAATTATTAAAAATATCGTTGCGTAACTTTTCCATTCCCGACAACGAAGAAGCTTTTTCATAAACATCGACGATACTTCTGTCGGCAATGTCAGTTTCCAGAAACAATCTGTCCGAAGGGATGAGATGAAGTAGTCGCTGAGCCTTTACTTCATTTCTGAACAAGACCTCGCCAAGAGAAAGATAAATGCCGTCGTGGCGCAACAGCTGTGTCGCCGTCTGCTCGTTGCCCTGGAAACCATGAATGATCCACGGCATACTAGCTTTGATTTCCTTTCTTATCGAAACGATATCCGAATACGATTTCACAGAATGAACCATCAATGGTTTCGCATAATGTTCCGACATCTCTATCTGTTTCATGAAGACTTGTTTCTGCTGTTCAAAATCGGAACCGTGGACCCTATCGAGACCACACTCACCTATTGCCAGAATATTTGAATCAGACATACGCAGCGACATTTCTGATAAAGTCTGTTGACTATTACTTTCTATATCCCATGGATGGACACCAATGCTATAAAAAAGAGAAACATCGACATTGACGATATTGTCAACATCGATGTTTATTATTTCGACGATTTCCTTATTATCAATATGGTTATGAGTATGTATATTAATATAAGGAATCATTTTATTCAATGTCGATATTAGGTTGTATTATGATTTCCTTAGTATCGATATTAAAAGCCAACAAGTTACCAAAGCCATCTTTATTTTGATAATAGATACCATTATCGAGAGATACGAAATCGTAGTTATCATCACAGAACAGATCGATGAGAGACATTTCCACAGGCACGTGACCGTGAATGACTTTCTTGCCACCGGTTTTATTTCTATCCACTTTAAAATCCCTGACCCACATCATACTTCTATAGTCGTCGAAAGGATTATCGGCATTAAAGTTAAGACCAGCATGTACCAGGATATAGTCTTCCAGTTCTATGTAAAACTCTGTTTTCTTCAACCAGTCGATATAGAACTTGCTTATCTCACGAGGGCGTTTCACACCGAAGCTCTGCAAGGTTCTGACGGCACCGTTCTTTTTCCAGTCTTTCTCTATCGGGCTACGGAACAGGACTCTTCTTTGATCATCTTCCCAAGCTTTTATGCAATAGTCCTCATGATTACCTCTTATGAAACGGGCGTTATAGCCAGCTTCCTGAAGGCTCATCATATAATCCAAGACACCTCTGCTGTCGGGACCGCGGTCGATATAATCGCCCAAGAAATAGATCTCGTCGTCTTTAGTCAACGCGATGCGATCTTCAATCAGGTATTTCAATGTCTTCAGATGACCATGAATATCCGGAACAACCCAACGATTCTTCATTGTTAATTGTCAATTATTTATTGTTAAATTATTTAGCTTTTCCTTGGTTAGCTACGCTTTCCATTTTACGTTTGATCTCTTCTTGGTCGCCGAGGAAGAAATGATTTTGAAGATTCATGTCATCATCAAATTCAAATACGTAAGGAACAGCTGTTGGGATATTGAACTTAATGATTTCTTCGTTTGTCATTCCGCGGAGTTCTTTCACGATACCTCTTAATGAGTTGCCGTGAGCCACCACCATCACTTGGTCATGGTTTTCGAAAGCCTTGAGGATTACGTCATTATAATAAGGCATAAGACGTTCGATAGTATCTTTCAATGACTCTGTCAAAGGAATTTGTTCGTCGGTGAGTTCAGCATAACGAGCGTCCATTCTTGGGCTCTTAGGATCATTCATTTCCAATGCAGGAGGTTGAACGTCGAAAGAACGACGCCATACCAGCACTTGTTCGTCGCCGTATTTAGCAGCTGTGTCAGCCTTGTTCAAGCCTTGGATAGCGCCATAGCTCTTTTCGTTCAATCTCCAGCTCTTTTGAACAGGAAGCCAGTCCATGTCCATAGCATCGAGAACGTTATTTAAAGTCTTGACAGCTCTTTTGAGATATGATGTGAAACACAATTCTGGTTTGTAGTTTTCTTGTTTGAGAAGTTTACCAGCTTCGAAAGCCTCTTCCAGACCTTTAGGGCTGAGATCAACGTCTGTCCAACCTGTGAAGAGATTCAGCTTATTCCATTCGCTTTCTCCGTGACGGATTAAAATAAGTTTTTTCATGATTATATAGTTTAAGTTTTAAAAATTCTTTTGAGATGCAAATTTAAGAAAAAACATATTTCACAAACAGTTTCTTTTTTAACTTTGTAAAAAAATATTAAGATGAAAAAGTCTTTATTACTACTTATACTAACGACATATCTTACGACTTTGTTTTGTCAAAATCTCAATCTTAACAACATTGAGATTCCGAGCATTACAGAAAAACGTAGCGATAGAGTCATCACCCATAAAGGCTACACTGTATCATACAACTATGACTGGAAGATACCCAATTGGGTCGCCTACGAACTCACCTCGTTGGAGGTAAAAGGCGAGGTGCCTCGTTACGACAGATTCAAGCCCGATCCTATGGTGCCACAAAACGTCACTGCAAAAACCGACGACTACAAATATTCAGGCTATGACAGAGGACACATGGCTCCGGCTGCCGACATGAAATGGGACGAACAAGCGATGAGAGAGTCTTTCTACCTGTCTAACATTTGTCCGCAAAACCCAAACCTCAACGGCGGAGTGTGGAAAGATCTGGAAGAACAGGTGCGCGAGCTAGCATCACAAAAAGGCAACATCTTTGTGGCTTGCGGCCCTATCGTCAACGATGCTTCAACGACGATAGGTGAAAACAAAGTCGTTGTGCCACAGGCCTTCTTCAAAGTATTACTACAAGTAGAAGATGAAGAAGTATGCACCATCGGCTTCGTATATGAAAACAAAAGCGGAAGAAAACCTATGTCAACATACGCTATGACAGTAGATGATGTTGAAGAAATAACAGGAATAGACTTCTTTCCTGCCCTGCCTGATAAAATAGAGAAAAAGACAGAAGCAGAAATAGATTTTTCAAAATGGATAATAAAAGTTAATAGTTTATAGTTAATAGTTTAAAGTTTAGAGTTATGTTAAAATATATTATCAGCATTATATTTTTTGTTTCTTTTAGTCTATCATCATTTTCCCAGACCGCTCTTCAACAATGGACGACACATGCTCCAGGTGCAAAAGTCATAAACGTCGAGAAGGTACATGACAAGATTTTCACAGCCACTCCCTACGAGATATTCTATTACAACACAAGCGACAATTCCATCAACAAGCTGACTAAAGTCAACGGGCTGTCCGACTTCGGCATCAGCGTGATGCGTTACAATGCCAAGATTGACAAGATTTTCATCGGTTATTCTAATTCCAACATCGACATAATCGACAGAAACGAAAACATCATAAATCTTAACGAAATAAAGATAAAAAGCATCATTGCCGACAAGACTATCAACGATGTCTTTTTCATCGATGACAAAGCATATCTCAGCTGTGGCTTCGGTATCGTGGTGATAGACATGACGAAAATGGAAGTCAAAGACACCTATATCATAGGAGACGGAGGCTCTTATCTTAATGTCAACGACATTACCTTATACGATGGAAAACTATATGCCGCCACCAGCGCCGGTGTCTATTATGCCGATTACGACAACGAGAATCTCGCCGACTACTCACAATGGACTCACGACACCACAATGATTCATGACGACATCAATTATTCAGAGATCGAGACTTTCAATGACGAGCTGTTCGCCAATTATTCAGAAAACAAATACGGTTCCGACACATTGTTCATCTTCAATGGCGAGAGATGGGACTACTTTGAAAAAAGCAGCCACGCCATCAAAAGAGACATCAAAGCTCAAGACGACAGACTTCTGTTGGTAGAACATTATTCCGTAAAAGCCTTGAATAAAAACTATAATATCATCAAAGACCTTTACACCAACCTAGAGCCTTTTGCCGCCATCTATGACAAAGCCAACGATTTATATTGGATTGGTGACAAAAACAACAGTCTTATAAAAATGTATCCTGACAAGACTCATGAAAAAATATTATTCAACGGACCTTATAGCACCAACAGCTTCGAGATCAAAGCACAAGGAGACCAGGTCTGGGTAGCGTCGGGAGGTTTCACCAGCACATGGGCCAAAAGATGGCTCAACGACGGAGTCTATTACTATAAAAACCAAGAATGGGCAAACATCAACAAAACAAACAATGAAACATTTGCTACCATGAGCGACTTCGTCACTGTCGCTATCGACCCTAGCAACAGCTCAAAAGTATATGTCGGATCATACCACAAAGGCATTATAGAATTTGAAAACTTTGAGGTGAAAAATATTTACGATGCCAGCAACAGCAGCTTGGACTCTCTGATAGGTTACAGCTATATCTATGTGACAGGTCTCGATTTCGACAGTAAGAACAACTTATGGGTTGCCAACCATGGCACCGACAATATGCTCTCCGTAAAGACAACAAAAAACGACTGGTTTTCTTATAATATAGGCTCTTCCGACATCAGCAAGCTCGTCGTCGATTACAATGACTACAAATGGATTCTCACACGTAATGGCACTTTCATAGTATTTACAGAGAACAACACCATCTCTAACTATGCTGACGACAAATATAAGATTATCAGCAAGACCGTAGGTCAAGGCGGACTTCATTCAGAAGCCAATTGTATGGCTGTTGATAAGAATGGCGTGATGTGGGTAGGTACCAACGACGGTCTGGCTTTATTCTACAACACTCGCAGAATCTTCCAACAAGGATCCAACTATGACGCATCCAGAATATTGGTACCTCGTAACGATGGTTCAGGACAAGCCGACTATCTTCTCTCAGGAGAATCGGTTACATCCATAACCATCGACGATGCAAACAATTTATGGGTAGGAACAAAGAATGGTGTCTTTTATATCTCCAACAACGGTTTGACAGAATATCATCATTTCACCATTGACAACAGTCCTTTATTGTCAAACAACATACAAGGCATCGCTATCGACAAAGAAGGCAATGTATTTTTTGCGACCGACAAAGGAATAATATCATATAAAGGTGTTGCCACCGAAGGCAAGAAAACCAATTCAGATGTTATTGTATATCCCAATCCTGTCCGCAGAGACTATACCGGTCTTGTTGGTATCAAGAATTTAGTTTCCAACTCATTAGTGAAAATCACCACCGTCGATGGCTCTTTCGTGACACATCTTTATTCGGAAGGCGGTCAGGCAGTATGGGACTGTACCACCATCAACGGTGACAAGGTAGCTTCTGGAGTATATCTCATTTTCGTCAGTGATGAGACTGGCAAAGAGACATACGCCACAAAAATACTCATCATGTAATGGCAAAGACGACAAGCAAGACGAGAGCCATTGTGCTTCAGACGATAAAATATGGCGACAGCAGTCTCGTCGTCAAGATGCTGACAGAAGAGTCAGGGATACAGTCATATATGGTGAAAGGAGTTTATGGCAAGAAGTCCAAGATGAAAGCCGCGTTGTTTCAGAACATGACACTGCTCGATATAGTAGCAGACTCCAGCGACAACAGTCTAGGCTTCATCCGAGAGATCTCATTGTCGCATTATTACGAAAGCATAGCTACCGACATCAGGAAATCCACTATCATAATATTCGTCAGCGAGTTATTGTCGAAGTCGATAGCAGACAGCGAGAGCGATGTCGCCTTATTCAATTTCATCTATGAGTCAATGCTATGGCTCGACAATGCCACATCCGGCTATGCCAACTTCCCGATTGTCTTCGCCATGAAACTGAGCTCCTATCTAGGTTTTTTCCCTAATCTTGATACATACACAGAAGGCTCATGTTTTGATTTGTTGGACGGCAACTTCAAGAAAAGCGGCAACGACATCTATCAGATAGACAAAGAACTAAGCAAAGCATTTTATGAGACATGTAAACAAGACTATGTATCATGTAATCTTAATGACTTAAAGACTCGCCGTCAGTTATTAGACGCTATTGTCTCATATTACAAGCTACATTCTGATAACACCCGAGAGATAAAATCGGTAGAAGTCTTGAGAGAAATCTTTTAGGTAAAATAAAAAAGATGTTTGATATACAATACTAGGTCATGTAATGACGACAGAGATTGTATATGCTACTCTTACGAACTGTTTTGAATATAAATTTCTTTCCCTTCTTTTTTAACATAAAAAAAATAACTTTGACGAAACGTTTTCATCAAAGTTATTAGTTCTATGTAATAGTCAGTTACAAATGTCAACCGACATTATATCAAAAGAAATAATATTATTTTATTCTTTTGAGGATACTTATTTCAGATGATGTGAGGAATCTCCAGTGACCACGAGGAAGGTTTTGTTTAGTGAGGCCAGCGAACATGACGCGGTCGAGTTTTACCACTTCATAGCCGAGGCTTTCAAATATACGTCTCACGATATGGTTTCTACCTGAGTGTATTTCAATACCTATCTCACGTTTTGTAGGATCATCGACGACCCAGTCTATTCCGTCAACTTCGATAGGACCATCTTCAAGCACAAGACCTTCTTTTATCTTCATCAAGTCATTTTTTGTGAGAGGCTTATCGAGTGTTGCGTGATAAAGCTTCTTCACTTCATGGCTAGGATGAGTGAGGGTCTTAGCGAGGTCACCGTCGTTGGTAAGGAGGAGGAGACCTATGGTATTTCTATCCAGACGGCCTACAGGATATATACGTTCTGGGCATGCGCCTTCTACGAGTTCCATGACGGTATGACGTTCGTATGGATCGTCAGATGTTGTGATAACACCTTTAGGTTTATTAAGGAGCACATAGCGAAGTTTTTCTCTGTTGAGAGTTTCACCGCCATAAACGACTTTATCGGTAGTATTCACTTTAGTACCGAGTTCTGTCACCACTACACCATTTACAGATACTGCGCCAGCGAGGATGAGATCGTCTGCTTCACGGCGTGAGCATATACCTGAGTCAGCGAGGTATTTGTTAAGACGGATTTGTCCTGTTGCTCTTGGTCTGTCGTAGAGTGGATCTTTCTCTCTTCTCTTGAAGCCGCCGCCACCGCCACGACGTTCTGTAGTCTTACGTTCTGGTCTGTCGTCACGACGACCTTTGTCATCAAAGCGACGCTCGTTACGAGCTGCGCCTCTAGCATTACGGCGGTTGCCGTATGTGTTGTCGTTGTCACGATTTTCGCCGAATCCTTTTTTAGGACGACGTTCATCGGAACCTCTGAAACTGCGATTCTCATCGCGTTCATCTCTTCTTTCTCTAACAGGTCTGTCGCCAAACTTCTTGCCTCTTCCGCCGAAACCAAACTCATTTCTGTCGTCGTCTCTTCTTGGTCTGAAGCTCTTTCTTGGACGTTCATTATCGCCATCGCGGCGAGATGCCTGTTCTCTTTCGAACTGCTCTAATCTCTCTTCACTGAATCTGCGTACACCGGCAGTCTTTCTTGTGGTAATACGTTGACGTTTACCCTTGTTTCCTTCGTTGTTCATGTCAATGTGAAAAATTACTTTTTTTGAGTCGGCAAAGATACGAATTATTTTTGAAACTTTGATGAGTAACTTCTACTGTTGAACTTTTTTTTGACATGTCTTGCAAGACACTGTTGTCATGACTTGAACCCAAGCACTCACTTTGCAATAACTATCCCTAACTCCTTATTAATCTTCAACCTCAAATCATCCAATCTTTTCTTCTTGACAAGAAGTGCAAACTGATCCTCAACATCATGCGTCTCCATTATCTGACGTGTCAACTCGTTTCGTTTTTCATCGATGACCATATCCTTAAATCGTAATATGGACGAATATACCATCTTGGACAAGACATCTTCTTCTCTCTTCACCTTAATCTCATGTTTTTCCCAATTATCCAGTTTATATGGAGAACTTAAAAGATTAGCTGCCAGTTCCACTATCTTAGTATTTTCGTGAGAGACAAAGAAATGTTCATTCGGCAAGACACCTTCATCAAGAGCTCTGTCGAAGATATCGAATATCATTCTATGGACGTCATCTTTAAAAAGTATATCATCATTTTTCAAATCATCGATTATCAAAGATGCCACACTCAACTTATACATTATTGGATTGTTATTCTCGTCAAAGCCATCTATCTCTATCTCTGTGTCACCATACATCATGAGAAGTTTTACAAGTTCCTGCTCCTGATAAAAACCTATAGGTATAGCATCGGCATTTAGATTCTGATGCTCCGTCTTGACTTCTTCCGGCATCGTATATTGCTCTTCCGGAATATTATTATTTTTCCTTATCTTAGCACGAAGCAGTTTGTTAAGCTCATTTATCAGAGACTGCTCTTGTATCTCCATCAGGCGGCTACATTCTTTGATATAAGTAGCTCTATAGATAGCGTCAGGTATCAGCGATATCGAGCCTACAATATCCTTCAACACCTCTGCTTTTTTTATCGGGTCGTTAGCTGCATCTTTAAGAAGGAGCTGTGTCTTGAAACTTATGAAGTCTTTTGCATTTTTTTCGATATACGCTCTAACCTCTTCGATAGGATGATGTTGAACAAAAGAATCCGGGTCCTCATCAGGAGGCAGTATCACAATTCTCACATTCATGCCTTCTTCCAGAATCATGTCTGTTCCGCGCAGAGCAGCATGAATGCCAGCATTATCACCGTCATATAAAATTGTGATGTTTTTTGTATAACGTCTGATAAGACGAATCTGTTCTGTTGTCAATGACGTTCCTGAACTAGCGACAGTGTTTTCTATTCCTGCCTGATGCATACTCAACACGTCGGCATAGCCTTCTACCAGGATACAGTTATCGAGACGGCTTATCTCATTTTTTGCAAAGAAGATTCCATAAAGAGTCTGGCTCTTATTATATATTTCCGATTCAGGAGAATTAAGATATTTGGCTTTAGTCTTGTCGCTACTCAAGATGCGAGCACCGAAACCTATCACCTTACCCGTCAAGTTATGTATTGGAAATATGACACGTCCTTGATACCTGTCATACATCCTTTCCTCATTACCAGATGCCAGACCTGTCTTAAGGAGCAGTTCTTTAGAATATCCGTTTTTTAATGCATGCTGGACAAAAGAGTCACGCTGATTAGGACAATAACCTAGTTGAAACTTGTTTATGATAGTATCTCTAAAACCTCTTTCTCTGAAATATGACATTCCGACAGCAAGACCTTCATCATTGTTTTTCATCATTTCAGAGAAATACTGTTGAGCGAAGGCGTTGATGTTAAACATTCTCTCACGCTCATTCTGTGCCACCAGTTCTTCAGGAGACTGTTCCTTTTCCTCTATTATGATACCATATTTATTAGCGAGAAAACGCAGAGCTTCCGGATAGGAATAATGTTCGTGTTCCATGACGAAACGCACCGAGTCACCGGCCTTACCACAGCCGAAGCATTTGAATATTCCTTTTGCCGGCGACACAATAAAAGACGGAGTCTTCTCCTTATGGAAAGGACATACACCTATAAGGTTTGCTCCTCTTTTCTTAAGGCTGACGAAATCACTGACAACCTCTTCTATACGAACAGCGTCAAGAATACTCATTATTGTGTTTTGTGGTATCATATCATTATCCTATTTTCAGAAATCAGAAACAAAATCCCAGACGAATGCTAAAACTCAGTGCTATATTAGTATTCACACTGTCAAAGAAATGCCACAACTCGAAGCCGTGATGATAATATGTATCGGCAGGTGTTCCTACGGCATATCCACCACCAACCCAAAAATCGGCGAGAAAACGATTCTTGACATATTGATAACCCAATGTTCCAAGAAATGCCGTTTCATTAGCCAATGTTCTTGAGCCATCAAACTGGCTATTATAAGTATAACGAGAATACACGACCTCTGGACGAAGATAAAATCCCATCAACGATTTCTTGGGAGTCTCGTTCATGAAGAACTTATGACCATAACGCATCGTAAATCCCTTGGGATCATTATCATATTTATCATAACCAGCACCGATAAGACTTGTACACAACTCACCGCTTTGTCGTATATTATTGAAGGCACGTTCGTATGAAAGCTTGGTACTGCCGCTGATCCACGACAGAAAAGTTATCTTGAACGAATTTCTATAATCTTTTTCAGGATATAATACAGGTTCCTTAGCCATCATAATATTACTTGACGACAATAGCATCAAGAATGTCACAACAAAAATAATCTTCTTCATAATTTATACAATTACAATAACTTCCTAGAAAAACGATATCCTTTCACTTATATTTTCAAGAAGTGGCAAAAATAATATTTTTTACATTTTATTTTTAAAAATAATATTCAAAGTTCACCCACTTCTATCATTTGTCATGCAACAACATCATCATCTACATTGTAGAAATTTTTCCACATTATTGACGACTATTCCCAATCTCAGTTCAAAAGCCTCTTCCGTTGCGAATCCCACATGCGGCAACAACATAGTGTTAGGTGCTGCAAGCAACGGATTGTCATTATTCAAAGGAGGCTCCACATCATAAACATCTAGGGCTGCTCCAGCGATTCTGCCATTCTTCAATGCCTCTGCAAGGTCGTTTGCATTGATAACAGGACCTCTAGCTGCGTTTATTATTATAGCAGACGGTTTCATAAGTTCAATCTCATTCGCTGTAATGAAATCGCGAGTCTCATCATTAAGAGCAATATGTACGGTTATTATATCGGATTCTTTAAGCAATGTTTCCTTATCAACAAAAGCAACATTCTCTATATCTTTATAAGTCCTATTCCATGCGATAGTCCTGCATCCAAAAGCCTGTGCCAATTTAGCTGTCCTTTGACCTATCGCTCCTAGGCCTATTATACCTACAGTCTTATTTGCCAATTCTCTTCCCGTTGCGATAGGAGCACCTTGACAACTCCTTGTTATCTTATCGTTTTCTATGACATGACGATACAATCCTATCATCATACATATCGCCTCTTCAGCCACAGCCTCTGTAGAATATCCAGCTGCATTATTCACCATTATACCTCGGGCCTCACATTCTTTCAAATCGATATGATCTAAGCCTGTAAATGCTATTGACAACATCTTTATGTTAGGGCATGCGTCAAAGAAGTCTTTACGCAATGGCATATTACTCTCGACAACGATATCGGCATCCATTGCACGTTCTATGTTTTTCTCAGGACATCTGTCGGGATATATTATCACTTCATGTCCTAATGTCTTCAATGTCTTACATTCATCCTCTATTCTTTCAACAGAGAGTCCCAATGGTTCCAGAAATACTATCTTCATTGCATTCTATTTTAAATTTCCTACAAATATAGCATTTCTACAAATCACTTTGCAAGTGTATGTCAAAAGTTATTTAACATAAATATATTCCATTCCAACATTTCACAAACCGAATAACCCTAAGCCGGATGCCTCTGAACCAAAACCAAATATGCCGAGAATCGAAACAAGACCAAATGAGGCACCGGCTAGGATCACAACCAAAATTATGGAATATATTTATTCATCGTTACTTGAGTAGTCGATCATCATGAACTCATTCATTGTTATCTCAGTGAAATAGTTTTTCTTCCCGTCTTTTTCGTATATGCGCGTCCGCAGTCTCCCTTCCAGAGCTATACGTTTGCCTTTTTTTATCAGTTTCTCGGCCTGCTCCGCAACTTTACCCCATGCCACTATATTATGCCATGACGACACTTTTTCCAGTTCATGATTTTCGTTATAAGTATAATCATCTGTAGCTATTGTGAATCTGGCATTTTTACGATTGCCAATCATCTTCACTTCCGGATCTGATCCAGGACGTCCTATAAGTTGGACCGAATTTTCCAAGGTTCCCATATATTTCTATTTTTGATTTCACGACGCAAAGATATGGCGACATGAAAAAACTAGTCGTATGAAAAACGGATAATTTTTATACAGCTTTTTAAAATAATGAAAACCAATTATTTGCAATAAATTCCTTATGAAAAATCAAAGGATTTAAATCTTATTAAAAATTAAGATTTAGATTTTTTTGCAACCGACAGCCATACATTGCCTATCTTATTCGATTCTATAATAATATTAGGTGTATTCAATATACCTTTAATCTCTTTAGTGATTCCGCTGCCTTTCAACTTGAAAACCGCCTCCTTTCTAGTCCATAACTTATAAAATTCGTCCTTTATGTCATCACTGTCATCCAACGCCTTAATCTCCACTTCATTACATATATAGGCCGCCAGACTCTCTTTGTAGTCTTTAACCTCTTCTATGTCAACACCTACTTCCTCTCTTGACAAAACGCAACACACTGCTATCCTGCAATGACTGAAATTAAAATACCAACCGTTATAGTTCTTTAGATAAGGCTTGCCATGTTCGTTATAACAGAACTCCGGCATCTCTTCAAAGACACCTTCTTCTTTCAATGCATGAACAAGCAACAGATATGCCAATCCATTCTGTATCTTTCCTTTCAAGAATTTGTAACGAAGCATACCGTCTTTTCTCCATTCAGGGAAAAAGGCAGCGCACGTCTCAACGAAACTCTCGTCAAAGGCATCGATATTATCAACAAAATAGATTTTCATTTCGCAAAGATATGATTTTTGAACAATAAAACATTCTTTCTGTTTAGAGAAAAAAAACAACCATTATGATAGAATTACCTAAATTACCCTACAAAAGAGATGCGTTAGAGCCACATATCTCTCAGACCACCATCGATTTTCATTATGGTCAGCATCATGCAGGCTATGTCAAGAATCTCAACAATCTTATAGAAGGATCTTCTTTCGAGAAGATGAGTCTTGAAGGAATCATCAAAACCAGCGAAGGCTCTATATTTAACAATGCCGCTCAGGTTTGGAACCACAATTTCTATTGGCACTGCATAAGTCCCGAAAAAAATCTCATGCCTCAGGCCATTCTGCTGAAAAACATAGAACGCGACTTCGGCAGCTATGAGAATTTCCGTCAACTGTTCATCAAACAAGCGGCAACTTTGTTTGGCTCCGGATGGATGTGGTTAGTATGCGACAAGGAAGGAAGACTGTCTTTATTACAGACAAGCAATGCCGATACTCCTCTCGTTCACGACAACCTACATCCTTTGCTCACATGCGATGTATGGGAACATGCTTACTATCTAGACCAACAAAATCTGAGATTAGCATATCTAAATGAGTTCTGGCAAGTCATAAACTGGCGCTTCGTCGAGAAAAAATTATCGGAACTGCAATAACAAAAAACACGCAATATATTCAAACTTCCTTTATTTATTACGACTTCCATAAATCATAGGAAAACAATTTATGGAAGTCATTTTTTTTTGCAGAAAATATGTTTTGACAATCACTTTACTAAAAAAATATCATATATTTGCAATAAGTTTATGAACGGGCCCTTAAGTAGTTTTCTCAAATCCACTTAAGTATTTTTGTAACATAATTTATTAATTTAAAATTCATATAAGATGAAAAGAACATTACAATTAATGCTCGCATTGGCATTGTTTGTTTGTGGTTTCAATTTGAACGCACAAAAAAACGCCAGTTACAATGCAAACACCTCTGTAAATAAAAAAGAGGCAAATAAGGAAAAACAAGCTCCTGAAGTTACAGTAAGAAATCTCAGAGGAGCAGCCATCACAATCATCGATAGCGAATATCATTTTCCATACGACATTTCTGACAACAAACAACACGTTGCCATCCAAGCTTTCGGCGAATCACAAAGTTTCTATTGGACAGAAGCATCAGGCCTTATCGCCATTGAAGGAACTGTATTTGCAGTATCAGACGATGGCATTGTAGCAGGTTATTATACAAACGATGAAGGCGCATCAGTTGCAGGCTTGTGGTATCCAGACGTAAAACAATGGCAATTCTTGGGCATGAACCCTGACTATCCAGAGTTCTTCTTAGATATGGATAATCCAGACTATAACGGTGCATGGGCAATGTCTAACGACGGACTCCATGTAGGTGTCATGCAATTCACAGCCGACTGGGAAACATCATCATACGTTTGGACTCCTAACGACGGCTATACACAACTTCCTAACGGCACATCAACACAGACAAGACCTAACGGCATCAGCGGCGATGGAAGCATAATTGTCGGCCACGGCACAGACGAAATAGGTTACTGGACTGTATGTTATTGGAAAGACGGCGAGATTTACGACTTAGCTGACGTATATGGTGAAGCCATGAACGCATCTCCTAGCGGAAAATACATCTGCGGTTATATTGACGGCCTTGAAGGAAATGCTTTCATTTATAATACAGAAAACCAAGAATTGACAGAAATACCTAACACTCTTGAAGTAGGAACAGCATTATCAGCAACATGCGTAACAGACAACGGAGAAGCTTTCGGTTATTTAGCTGGCGGTTTCCCTCCAATGCCTGACATGAGAAGAGCTTTCGCTTACGTTGGCGGTGATGTATTGTATTTCAACGAATATTTGTTAGCTAACGGTGTTGGCGAAGCTGAATCATGGATCATCTACAGCATCAACAACGTAACAGCTGACGGCAGAACATTCATCGGTGCCGCTAATATCGACGGACAAGACTGTACATTTATACTCACTCTTGAAGAATCATTATGCGACGGACCAACTGACCTTACATATTCAATTCCAGAAAACGACTACAACAACGTAGTCCTCAACTGGGAAGCTCCTGCAGATCCTGTTGATGTAACATACGAAATATACACAGGATATTCTGCTACAGAACCTATCTACGCAGGCATCACTGAAACAACATTTGAAATAGAAGACTTAGAACCAGGACAACACACTTTCTTAGTCAGAGCTAACTGGGGCGGTGAATGTTTGTCAGGCGCATCTAACACAGTAAAACCAACAATCTACCCATGCGCTGCCAACCAAATGTGCGAACTCACATTCACTATGATTGATGAATATGGCGATGGTTGGAACAACGGTTACATCAAAATAGTCGGAACATTGAGCGACATGGTTTATAAAGTTGAACTCAAACAAGGCGGCTATCCAGAAACTCCAGAAGTCACAACACTTTCTTTATGCCAAGACACATACTCATTTACATGGGTTAAAGGTGAATGGGATGCTGAAATCGGCTTCACAATCGCTATGGATGAAAACATTATTTACAGCATTGACATAGCAGGTATCACCGATACTTTTGACACCGATTTCTTAACTTATGAAGTCGATTGCGGTGCTGACGTAAATGAAAACATAACAGAAGAAAACATCGCTATCATGCCTAACCCTGCTAAGAACTATTTCAATATCGAAGGCGAAAACATCGCTAAAGTTGAAATATACAATGCTATAGGTCAGATGATCGATGTCGTCAATGTAGAAAACGGCAGCGTACA
>JAZLAI010000047.1:0-25350 GCA_045613105.1 Bacteroidales bacterium
GTATTGATCGACAATGTTGTTTTGACTGACGGATCTGCTAAGAGAAACGGTGAAAACACTTTGGAAATGACTGTTCCTGCTGGTACTTACTACCTCGTAGCATCTGCAACAGAAGAATTCAGCGTAAACATCAATGTTGAAAACGGAAACCAAGAGCCACAAGACGCAGAAGTAGCTTTAGCAGTTGAAGTATTAGATGCAACATCAGCAAAAACAACAGCAACTCCTAATGAATTCACAACAGAATACCACTACTCTGTCATGGAGGCAGCAACAGTAGATTATTTAGGCATTGATGCTGTAGTTGAATTCATCCGTCAAGACGGCATAGCTTTAACTTCAGTTGACATCTGGACATGGACAGGCCTCATGCCTAACACTAATTATTATGTAATTGCTACAGCTCAAAACGCTGCTGGCGAATGGGGTCCAACATCATACATCACTTTCACAACTCCAGAAGAAAACGCTGTTGAAGAAATCGCTGAAGTAGCTGTTGAGATTGAACAAATCAACACAACTTCTGTAGTTGTCTCAACAACAGTCAACGAATTTACAAACGAATATCACATCGGCACTATTTCTAAAACTATGTTCGACTACATGGGCCTCGACATCATCGTTGAAACATTACGTAACGATGGTATCCCTTACACTGGCAACAACGAACATACATTCAACAACCTCAATCCTGCTACAGAATACTATGTCATTATAACAGCCAACAACGAAAACGGCGAATGGGGAACAACAACAACTGAAATGTTCACAACAACAGAAGATGAACCAGAACCTCAAATCGCTGAAGTTTCAATCGTTGCAGAAGTATTAGGACCTAATTCTGTCAAATCAATAGCAACACCTAACGAATTTGCTGTAGGTTACATCTATTCTATCTACGACAAATCTGAAGTTGACGCATCAGGTGCTGACGCTATCGCAGCAGAATTACAAGCAGAAGGCATAGCTTATACTGAAGTTGATGAATGGGTATGGGAAAACCTCACAGCTAATACTGAATATTATTTCATCGGTACAGCTCAAAACGCTGCTGGCGAATGGGGTCCAACAACATCAGTTTTATTCAAGACTGACGTAGATGGTTTAATTGAATTGGACAGCATGGTTTCAATCTATCCTAACCCAGCAACATCTGTAATCTACGTTAAATATGATAGCAATGCTCAAGTAAGTTTAATCGACATGACAGGTCGTTGCGTTAAAGCTACTGAAATCTCAGGCGATGCAACAATCAATGTTGAAGACTTAGAAAAAGGCATGTACATCATCAAGATTCAAGATGGCGACAACACAATCTTGCACAAAGTTGTTGTTAAATAATGAACTGACAACTAAGTTCTCAAATATCTAGAAAAAAAGGCTGAAGGATATATTTCCTTTAGCCTTTTTTCATTTTAAAAAATATATGACAAATGCATTAATCAAGTAGATATTGATTATCTTTGTATCGAATTTCTCGATATTTATAAAACTTATTGAATTTATAAAAATGACTTTACAGCAATTAGAATACATTGTAGCACTCGACAAACATCGCCATTTCGTAAAGGCTGCCGAGTCGTGTCATGTGACGCAATCTACGCTCAGCATGATGATACAGAAATTGGAGCAGGAATTAGAAATAAGCATATTCGACAGAAAGACGCAGCCAATATCTCCTACTGAAGTAGGCTCGCGACTCATCGACCAGGCAAAAGTCATACTCTATAATGCGAAACAATTTAAGGAACTGGCATTGTCGGAAATCCAACAAGAGTCGGGCAAGGTTACATTAGGTATCATTCCTACAGTCGCTCCTTATATTCTACCGAAATTGTTTAACATACTTCAAGAGAGAAATCCTAAGATCAACCTTCATGTAAAGGAAATCACGACTGCTGAAATCATCAATCAGCTGGAAAATGCCGATATTGACATGGCATTGCTGGCGACTCCTCTCAACAAACCCAATTTCCTGGAGATACCGATCTATTACGAGAGATTCTTCGCTTACGTAGCTCCTACCGAACCTTTATATGACATGATCAAGGAATATGAGATGCATCATCTCCCTACGGAACATCTGTGGGTCTTGAAAGAAGGACATTGTCTGCGAAACCAAGTGATGCGTCTTTGTGAATCTGACTCTGGATTCTCAACGACATACGAAGCAGGAAGTATAGACACTCTGATAAAGATCGTTGATACCAACGGCGGCTACACCATCATTCCTGAGCTTCATATAGAACTGCTTAACGAACGACAAAAAGCCAACGTAAGACCTATAGTAAATCCTGAACCTAACAGAGAAATTTCATTGGTGGTGAGAAACGACTACGTAAAAGAACGACTTCTGAACGTAATAGCAAAAAACATATCTGACACCATCCCCGAAAACATGCTCGATGAAAGACTGAAGAAGTTCTCAATAAAATTATGATTTTAGAATTTACCATGTAAAAAATCGTTAAATTTGCGACCATAAAATATTAATAAAAAACCGAGGAACCTGATGGGATATAACAAGGTATGGCATTATGAAAAAATGTTTAGTATTGTTGACATTATTTACAATCAGCTTATTCTGCAATAATTGCATTGCTCAGGTAACCGACCCTTTGAATCAAGGTAAAAAGGTGACTGACAAATGGAGTAGCGAAGATGAACAAGTAATAACAAAAAAGAAAAAGAATACTGACAATAACAGCAATACTACTGTTATCATCAATGAATCCGTTCCTGAAAAAAACATAGAAATATTGAACTCTTGTCCCGATGATCTTAGCGTAGAGCTTATCTCACTCACCGGTGTAAGAGCATCACAGAAAGTCACCATAACAATAAAATATATCAACCATGGTGTCAACGCGACTATGAGAGTAAAAAACTTTCTAGCATACAATGAAGAAGGCAATGAGTTCTCTTCATATTTCCCTGCCACCAACGACACATTCACCGACGTTCCTGTCAAGGCTCAATGGGAAATAGGACAGATGCTACCATCAAAAAATTCAAAACTTCCTGCATTGTCATTCATGATCAACGACTGTACAATAGAAATGAGAAACGTCCCTATTGAATGGAGATAAATCAAATATTCTGATAATGATAAAAACAAAAAACGCCTTGAAATAAATTCGAGGCGTTTTTTATATGAAGTCCTGTATTAACAGGGCTTATTTTTAAAGTTCATTGATGACATTCATCAGCTGTTCTCCCAATCCGATAGTATATCCTTGAGAAATAAACACTATCTCATTTTGAGTATTTGCCACAATGAATATTGGAAGGTTATCATTTTGAAGTCTCATATTGGCGACAATCTCTTTCAACATAGAGCCGTCTTCAATACCGAAAGCTACATTATTTGGAAGACCTTGGAAGTTCTTCTTTTCAAAGTTCTTCTTATGCTCGTCATTTTGGAACAAGAATACGAAACTTCTACCCCACTTATCCAATTGATCTTTAACCAAAGCTATATCCTGCATTGCGTGTGTTGTAGGCTCGCTACCTCCGTCGAGAAGTCCTAAGACGTAGAATCCACGACCTGTAGTTTGCAACAAGCTCATATCTTCAGCTTTATCAAGAGGCATATATCTGTTTTCTGAGTTAAAGTTACCTATTATTCTCAAGCCTTTCTCTGGCTCTCTCATCACCAAGTCGATGTTTGTTGTCTTACCAGACTCTATGGTGAAGAATGTCATGCGTGCAAGGACGCTACCATCAGAAAGACGTGTTCCTGTTGTCATGACATAATAACCAGGATCCAAAGCGAGACCGTTTTCAAACAATGTTGAATATTGTTCACCTACATCCATTCCCGGATCTTTAGCGTCGTATGCCAACAAGTCGAAGTTGACATCATCGAATTTCTTGATAGAGAAATGTGTATAATAGCGAAGGTCTGTCAAAGCACCTGAAGGCTCATATTTAGCCATCAAAGTACCTTGTTGTGTAGGAGCTGCCACCACCATTTCTTCTTCAAACTTGACGTCGATCCAGTTGTCATCCTTAAGATATTGTACTTTTCCTGTGACAGGATCTATACGTGAAGCAATACCTATAGAACGAGCCATTGACACGAAGAAGATACCTCTCGAACGAGAGTCTGTCACTCTTGCTCTCAAGACGCTTCTTGGATCCATTGGGATGCTACGTGCATTCAATTCATTATTGATTACTATAGAGTCTTTAATCCAATCGACAAGTTCTTGAGGATTCTCTCTAAACTTCAAGGCTTCTGCTCTATTGAAGAATCTGGAAAGATCTTTCTTATAAGGTCTCAGCATCTCATTAGAAACGCGAGGATTCAAGATATAAGCGTTATAAATGTCGCCACTTCCTCTTACTGAGTTTTCGAGGTTATCTTTCAAGACATCTATAGTGACATCGCGCAAGTCTTTATCACTAAGTTCATTCAAGAGGTTTTCAGCTACAAAACGTCTGTTGTTCTTATCTGCGTATTTGATAAACTCAATAATTGTTCTATGGTTACCCCATGCTCTATCCACCAAAGCCTGCAATCTTGCGTCTTTGATATTTCTTGGGAAAGAAGCTATATAAGCATTTCTAATAGAGTCTTCATAAGCGAAGCGGCGGTCATTTTCAGCTCTCATTTCAGGTGTCACCTTAGGCATATTAGCTTTTTCTGCTGGAGGAGTGATATCATATTCTACCACCATATCTTTGCCATAACATTGGTTCAGTTGAACGACTATTTCGTTTGTCTTTCCAAAAGGCATTTCCTGGAAACCGAACTTAGCTTCTTTTGATGCATATACAAGCATGTCGCCATTACCGGCTGTGAGCCATGTCATACCGTTCTCATCAGTCTCTTTCACTGCCACTGTACAGAACTCAGCATAGTTATAGATCTTAAACTCTACTCTTGCGTCAGGGACAGGATTGCCGTCGATATCGATGACTTTGATATTTATCTTTGAAGTCTCGGCATAATTGTCAACTACATTTATTTCTGTATGGTTAGGAGTAATGTCTATAACTTCTTCAGGACCATAATAACGTCCGAACACGCGAGTATGAAGCAGGAGAGTACGTGAAGCTGGAGCGTTGAACCATCCGAGGTTAAGCACTGGTTCCGGCTCGCAGGCACCGAGGAAGTACCATTCACCATCGACATAAGCTTCAACCCAAGCGTGGTTGTCGTCGCAGTGAGCCCAGCGAGGAGTATAGACCTGACGTGCTGGGATACACATGGCGCGAAGTGCTGCTACCAAGAAAGTAGATTCTTCACCGCAACGTCCCCATGAGGTCTGTACTGTTGCAAGAGGAGAGCTTGTTCTTGAGTCGGAGCCTTTGTAATTGGCTTTCTCATGACACCAATGGTTGATTTCCAAAACGGCATCATACATCGACAAGTCCTTCACTCTGTCTTTCAACTCATCATAGAAAACGAATCTTGAGTGATCCAAGTTTTCGTTATTGATTCTTACAGGTATTACGAAGTGGTTAAATTCTCTTTCAGGCACGCTCTTGCCCCAAGGCATCTCTTCTTTAGCTTTATAAGAAGCCACTATATTTCTATGATAGAAAGTGCCAGGATAATCAGTGATGTCGCTTAATGGCATGTAGGCATATAAAAAACGAAGAGCCTCTTTTTCCTTTGCAGGGAAATCGACATCCAGGATCTCAAAGAGATTGCCATCAGGAAGTTGAGCCATTTTCTCTTGAAGTACGGCTTCAACTTCAGCGCGTTGTTTCGCGTCGGAGATAAAGTGTTCTTCCTTCTTGGTACATGAGAAAGCGACACCTATTAATAATAATGTCAATAATAAGTTTCTAACTTTTTTCATACGATAGGTTTTATAGTGAATATTTAGCTGGTCTTTCTATACATTCGCTACGGTCTGGGCCGTATGACACGAGTGTGATTGGAACACCAACATAATCTTCAATGAATTCGATGTATTTATTAAGTTCGCGAGGTATTTCTTTTTCTATCTTTTGATTCCATCCTTTAAATGATTCCAATACTGGAGTCATTGTCTGAGTGCAAGCATCGAAAGGCAAGAAATCTATTTTCTCATTCTTATAATTATAAGCAGTTGCCACCTTTATTTCTTCGAAATCGTCCATGACATCTGACTTCATCATCATAAGGTTGGTAACACCGTTGAGCATGACTGCATATTTGAGAGCTGGGAGGTCGAGCCATCCTGTACGGCGGGCACGTCCTGTTGTTGAACCGAACTCATGGCCGTTCTTACGAAGTTTCTCTCCTACCTCATCAAACAATTCGGTTGGGAAAGGACCTGTTCCGACGCGTGTACAGTAAGCCTTGAAGATACCGAACACTCTGCCTATTCTGCTAGGAGCTACGCCGAGACCTGAGCATGCACCTGCTGCTATAGCCGATGATGATGTCACGAAAGGATAGCTTCCGAAATCGACATCCAACAAAGTGCCTTGTGCACCTTCTGCGAGAATACGTTTGCCTTCGTTCAACGACTTGTTGATAAAGTATTCGCTTTCGATGAATCGGAACTGTTTCAAGAAATCGACAGCTTTAAACCATTCTTCTTCATATTGGTCGAATGACATATTATCGAGGACGAGAGTATCCATATCGAAATCCAGGTTTTTGATCTGGGCGAGATGTGTATTCTTAAGTCTCTCATAACGTTCTTTGAAATCGTCGGCAGCTATATCTCCGATACGTAATCCACGACGAGCTGTCTTGTCGGTATAAGTAGGTCCTATGCCTTTTAAGGTAGAACCGATTTTATTTTTTTGGAGAGCTTTCTCGTTAGCAGCGTCGAGAGCACGATGTGTAGGGATGATGAGATGCGACTTGTTAGAAATCAAGAGTCGGTCTCTGATGTCGATGCCGCTTACTGCGAGAGTATCGATTTCATCTTTAAAAATCTTTGCGTCGATGATTACGCCATTGCCGATGACGTTGACACATTTTTCGTTAAAAATACCGGAAGGAATTGTATGCAAGACAAATTTCTTTCCGTCGAACTCGATGGTATGACCAGCGTTAGGTCCACCCTGAAAACGAGCTACAATATCATAATGAGGTGTGAGAGCGTCAACGACTTTACCTTTACCTTCGTCGCCCCACTGTAATCCAAGGAGCAAATCAATTTTTGCCATAGTCACTTTATTGATTTTTAATAATTTACTAAAACAAGGCTAAATATAGTTCAGGAAATCGAACTCATGCGGAAGGCATATCTATTTAGCGTTCAAAATTAGTAAAAATCTCAGTACGTTCTATGAAAAAAATCATAAAATTTTACATAATAGTAATCGCTTAACATTCAGCGTTTCTTTCTATTCTCATCACTTTTTTGATAAGTTCCATTTTCTTGAGATTGGCGATCACGTCGTCCAGTTGTCTAACATTATTGACATAGAATGAGACCGTGACATCCACCATTCCGCCTTCACTCTGCATCTTAATAGAATAAAGGTCCAACTTAAACCTGCCGCTCAGCAAGGCAAACAATTCCGATCCGAAACCCATCTTGTTGACGCCAGATATCTTCAATGTGGCCATGAAAGCGATGTCGTCACTGAACTGCCATTTTGCCTTCACTATGTTATTTCCAAACTGCGACATCAGGCTGATAGCTCTAGGACAGTCGGGACGATGAATCTGCAGAGGCTGATTCGGGAATGAGATAGCGACCACATCATCACCTGGTATCGGTTTGCAACATTCAGATATTGTATATCCCAAATCGTTATGACTATGTTCTTCGGGCTTATTTTCTTCGGGCTTTGACGTGGAACCCACCAAACCGAATGTAAGTATCTTCAACAGAAGATTTGAGTTGCTACGTCTTCCATTGTTAAACAAAGGCTCAATATCTTCGTATTTTATCTTTCCTAAAGCTGCATTGTAATACAAGTCGATTCGTCCGGCAAGCCCCACCTTTTCCGCCACATAACTTCTGTTCTGTCGGCTGAAATCCACATTCATCTTCTTGAACATCTCTTCCAGTTTCGCCTTGCCTTCTTCTTTAAAAGTCCTCTTGTAATCTTTGATGCCTGCCTTGAGTCTAGATTTAGCGAGAGAAGTCACCAAACTGTCAAAATACTGTTCTTTCGGATGTTGAAATTCGGAAGTAATGACTTCCACCTGATCTCCCATGTTAAGGACATAATCTATCGTCGTGAGTTTCTTATTCACGTTGGCTCCAACGCAATGGTTTCCGATCTCACTGTGTATCATGTATGCGAAGTCGAGCACAGAGGCTCCTTTAGGCAGACATTTCATCTCGCCTTTAGGAGTGAAGACGAAAATCTCATCGTTGAAGAGGTCGAGTTTGAAACTATTGAGAAACTCTATAGCGGAAGAGTCGTCCGATTTCGTAAGATCTTTCACGTTCTCTATCCATAACTTAAGGCTGTTCTCAGCATAATTGGCATCATTCATATATTTAAGGTAAGCCATCACGCCACGTTCTGCGATAAGATCCATCTTCTGAGTACGTATCTGCGTCTCGATCCAGTTGCCTTGCTTACTCATAAAGACAGCATGTATAGACTCATAGCCGTTGGTCTTAGGGAAAGAAAGCCAGTCTCTCAGCTTGGAGTTGTTCGGTCTATAGAACATCGTCAGCACACCGAAAGTCTGCCAGCACTGTATCTTTTCCACATCGAGAGGACAGTCTATTATGATTCTCAGCACGAAGACATCATAGATCTCATCCAAAGAAAGTCCGAATTTGTGCATCCTCTCCCAGATACCGCTCTGACTTCTCTCAAGTATTTTAATCTCCGCTTTGATACCCACCTTGTCGAGCTGTTCTTTCACTGGTGCCGCGAACTCTTCAAGTTCACTTATTTTTCTTTCTCTGATAGCGTCGAGTTGTTTCGATATCGACTCATAGACCTGAGGGTTGATATATTTAAGGCAAAGGTTTTCTAGTTCCATTTTTATTGCATAGAGACCTAGACGATAAGCGAGAGGCGCATAAAACGACATTGTCTCAGAAGCTATCTTCAGCTGTTTGTGATGAGCCATCGAAGCGAGCGTTCTCATGTTATGCAGCCTGTCAGCGAGTTTCACCAAGATGACGCGAATGTCTTCCGCCATGGTATTAACTATCTTACGATAATTCTCTGCCTGAATACTTTCAATGCTATTCTGGAAATCAATGTTACTCAGTTTGGTCAGACCTTTAACAACGCGTGCCACCTTAGGTCCGAACTCCTGTGCAATATACTCTACTGTATATTCAGTATCCTCGACGACATCATGAAGAAGCGCACTTGTTATAGAAGTCGCACCCATTCCTATTTCTTTAGCTACGATAGTAGCCACCGCTATAGGATGGAAGATGTAAGGCTCGCCGGATTTGCGACGGGCATCTTTATGTGCCATAGCAGCAAATTCGTATGCTTTTCTGACTAGATTGATGTCTGCGTCTGTCTTTTTGCCGCTCCATGCTTCAAGCAGAATCTCGTACTGCCTGTCCATTTCCATTTGTTCCTCTACGGAATAAGTGTCGGGATAATTCATATTTCCATGCATTTGAACTTGCAAAGTTAATAAGCATTTTTTCTAAATGCAATAGGGAAATTATTTTTTTAATAAAAAAAATGGCGTCATTTTGTTCAATGACGCTATTTCAAAAAACATATTTTGTCTAACTCAATATGATACGGCTCTCACCGTTTGACCTTCATATCGATAGCTTGAATTATTATAGTAATAATCTTCGCCTACAAATCCGAAATAGTATGCTGACATATTATTTTCATTGGGTGTCGAAGTCCAATATGAGCCATGCATGCCTTCAAAATATGGTATATCATATTTACGGTATCCTGCTGCAGGAAGGAACAAATGATTGCCGTTTGGCCCTGTCATCTTATAACCTAAGACTCCATTTTGTGTTGTCGATTCACATATAGTATTTACTCTTAACTCAACAAACTCATCTCTCGTCGGCATTCTCCACGTAGATCCCCATAATGATGTCGCCACATCATATTGAACATCACCGCTGATATCATCCATCTCAAGCTCGTATGTAGAACAATATTCAGGATAAAAACCATTGTTAATTGGAGGGACTGTCATACCCCATGCATAGTATGTTCCATAGGCTTCTGGTGTTTCGGCTCCTACATTGCAGGCAGCCCATTTCAAACCACTAGGCAAGCCCAAATCCACATATTCATAACCATTAATTGTATTTTCATCTTCAACGACATCTAACGTGCCGAAGCTTATCTCTTCTCCATAGGATGTTCCTACTTCATTTGTGGCATATGCTCTTACATAGTATGTTGTGTTACAAGACAAATCATTTATAATAGATATAAATTCACCCACTCCCACTCCATCATTCGTACACTCATTTTCTATGGTAGGATCAGGCATCGTACTCCAACATACACCTTTTGACAACACTTCCGAACCACCATCAGATTCCACTATACCACCACAAATAGCTGTTGTTTCTGTGATTTCTGTAACTTCAACCGTTGATACTACAGGTTTTGATTCAACTTGATTTTCATCGCTACAGGACATTAATATTAATAATGTTCCTACCAATAATAATAAGAAGTGCTTTTTCATATATTTGATGTTTGTTAAAAATAAAACGTCAATATTTTAATTTTGTTTTAACGAATAAAAAAAAGACATGTAAGCGCATTTACATGTCTCTTCCATCAATGACATTTAGTCATCAAGCGTTTACGCTTGCCATGTGAGCGATAAGATCTAACACCTTATTTGAATAACCTATTTCGTTGTCGTACCATGAAACGACTTTCACGAATTTGTCTGTGAGATATACGCCTGCATTAGCATCGAAGATTGATGTGAGTGTGCAGCCTAAGAAGTCTGATGAAACGACAGCGTCTTCTGTGTAACCGAGAACACCTTTGAGTTCACCTTCTGAAGCTTCTTTCATAGCTTTGCAGATAGCTTCTTTTGATGCAGGATTTTGGAGGTTGACTGTGAGGTCAACAACAGAAACGTCTAATGTAGGAACGCGCATTGAGATACCTGTGAGTTTGCCGTTCAATTCAGGGATGACTTTGCCAACAGCTTTAGCAGCACCTGTTGATGAAGGGATGATGTTACCTGATGCAGCGCGACCGCCACGCCAGTCTTTCAATGATGGACCGTCAACTGTCTTTTGTGTTGCTGTTGTTGAGTGAACTGTTGTCATCAAACCGTTTTCGATACCGAAGTTGTCGTGTAAAACCTTAGCTATTGGAGCTAAGCAGTTTGTTGTACAAGAAGCGTTAGAAACGAATTGAGTTCCTTTAACGTATGTTTTTTCGTTGACGCCGCAGACGAACATTGGAGTGTCGTCTTTTGAAGGAGCTGACATAACAACGTATTTTGCGCCAGCTTCGATGTGAGCTTGTGCTTTATCTTTTGAGAGGAACAAACCTGTTGATTCAACAACGTATTCTGCTTCAACTTCATTCCATTTCAAGTTTGCTGGATCTTTTTCTGCAGTGATGCGGATTGGATTACCATTGACGATGAGAAGGTTTTTCTCTACGTCGAAATCTATTGTGCCGTCGAATTGACCGTGCATTGTGTCATATTTCAACATATATGCCAAGTAGTCAACTGGACAAAGGTCATTGATACCTACTATTTCAATGTCATTACGAGTTTGAGCTGCTCTGAAAACGAAACGGCCGATACGACCGAAACCGTTAATACCAACTTTAATTTTTGCCATACTTTTTATAGTTTTTATAGTTTAAACGAAATAAAAATATTTATGTTTTGAAACACGCAAATTTACATTTATTTTTTGAAAATACAATTATGTTATGAGAGATTTTTTTGAGGGACTTAAGGGACTTAAGGGTGCTAAGGGACTTGAGGGACTCAAGGGATTTAAGGGACTTAGGTTCCTCAGGCTCCTCAAGTCCCTCAAGTTCCTCAAGTTCCTCAAGTCCCTCAAGTCCCTCAGGTCCCTCAGGTCCCTTTCACAAACCCCATAATCAACTTACTACAACCAACAGATATTAATTTAATTTGACTTTGAAGATTTTCCCTTTGTTTCTTACTGCAAAGATTAAAGTCTTCACACAAATACAACATAGAGTACACCTCTGAACAACTTCCTTTTGACACTTTGAGATAAAAAATAAAACGACCTTTTGAACCTGAATCAAAGCCTTCAGCGATGTTATTCATAATACTAATAGATGCTCTCTGAATTTGATTTCTAAATCCCCAATCTTTACAATCACTCATCATCTTATAAACATCGTTTACAAGACACCTTGACATACGCCAAATGTACATTTCTTCGATAGATTTTATCATAAATTTTAATTTTTAGTTTGTTGTATAACTCTGCATTTACATAAATATTGTGTACCATGAGATTTTAAGGGACTTAAGGGTGTTAAGGGACTCAAGGGACTTATGTTCCTCAGGTTCCTCAAGTCCCTCAAGTCCCTCAGGTTCCTCAAGCTCCTCAAGCTCCTCAAGCTCCTCAAGTCCCTCAAGTCCCTCAAGTCCCTATTTAAAAAAATCGTCGTGTTGCCCTGTAGTCTTGTTGACTTTTTTTATATCTTTGCAATCATGGATAAGATTAGAAACTTTTGTATTATAGCTCATATCGACCACGGTAAGAGCACATTGGCAGACAGACTTTTAGAGAACACCAAGACATTATCACAGAAAGAGTTAGTCAATCAGGTTCTCGATGATATGGATTTGGAACGCGAGCGCGGCATCACCATCAAGAGCCACGCTATCCAGATGAATTATGTAAAAGACGGTGTCAACTACACCTTGAATCTCATCGATACTCCCGGCCACGTTGACTTCTCTTACGAGGTATCACGTTCTATCGCAGCTTGCGAAGGTGCATTATTAGTCGTTGACGCCACACAAGGCATCCAGGCTCAGACCATCTCCAACCTCTATATGGCGATGGACCATGACTTGGAAATCATCCCTGTCATCAACAAAATAGACATGGACAGTGCCAACCCTGAGATGGTGGAAGACCAGATCGTTGACCTCATCGGCTGCGACCGTTCCGACATCTTACGTTGCAGTGCACGTAACAACATAGGCATCGAAGAGATACTCGAAGCTATCATAAACAGAATACCTGCTCCTAAAGGCGACCCTAACGCTCCATTGCAGGCTCTCATCTTCGACTCAGTGTTCAACTCATACCGCGGCATCATCGCCTACTTCCGTATCTTCAACGGAACGATACGCAAAGATGAACTCGTAAAATTCTTCGCGACGAAGATGGAATACCAAGCCGACGAGATAGGCGTACTTCAGCTTAAACAAGTTCCTAAAGACGAACTCTCTGCTGGTAACGTAGGTTATATCATTTCCGGTATCAAGACATCTTCTGAAGTTAAGGTCGGTGACACCATCACTCATGTCGAGAATCCTTGCCTCCAGCCTATCGAAGGTTTTGAAAACGTCAAGCCTATGGTTTTCGCAGGTGTTTATCCAGTTAGCGCCGACGATTATGAAGAGCTCCGCGCCTCATTGGAAAAATTACAGCTCAACGACGCATCTTTGGTTTGGGAACCTGAGTCATCAATAGCTCTCGGTTTCGGTTTCCGCTGCGGTTTCTTGGGACTCCTCCACATGGAAATAGTTCAGGAACGTCTCGACCGCGAGTTCAATATGGACGTTATCACCACTGTGCCTAACGTTTCTTTCAAGGCTTATCTCACCGACGGCGACGTCATCGACGTTCACAACCCAAGCGGTTTGCCAGAGGTAACGAAACTCGATCATATCGACGAGCCTTTCATCATTGCAGAAATCATCACAAAGAACGAATACGTCGGCTCTATCATGAAACTCTGTATCGACAAACGTGGTGTCTTGATGAATCAGACTTATCTCACCACAGACCGCGTCGAGCTTAAGTTCCAGATGCCTTTGAGCGAAATCGTTTTCGACTTCTACGATAAATTAAAATCTATATCAAAAGGTTACGCTTCATTCGACTACCACATCGCTGGCTACCAACAAGCAAGTCTCGTCAAATTGGATATCATGTTGAACGGCGAGGTCGTTGACGCTTTGTCAACCTTGATTCACCGCGACAACGCATACGCTTTCGGACGTAAGATGTGTGAAAAGCTGAAAGAGTTAATACCACGTCATCAGTTCGACGTTGCTATCCAGGCTTCTATCGGTGCTAAAATCATCGCGAGAGAGACTGTTCGTCAGGTGCGTAAGGACGTTACAGCTAAATGTTATGGCGGTGACGTCAGCCGTAAACGTAAGCTCCTCGAAAAGCAGAAAGCCGGTAAGAAGAGAATGCGTCAAATCGGTAGCGTAGAAGTTCCACAGTCAGCGTTCCTTGCTGTTTTGAAATTGGATTGATAAGACTACAGACAACGGACAACAGTCAACAGTTTTTGTCCACGATATAATATAAGGATGCCACAATTGAAGTGACATCCTTTATTTTTATCCACGAATAAACACGAATAGGCTTTCTATCGCAAAGAGGCAAAGAAACGCAAAGTATAGACAACATTTTCTTTTTTTAGACGCCACAGGTCTCTACAGAACCTCCTCAATCCCTTAACTCCTCATATCCTCAATTCCTTAGTTCCTTAATTCCCTTCTTTGGGCGTTCCGGCTATCGCCGTCGGGCTTTCCGCTATATCTTTGCTCGCTTCAATTCTACCTCACTCAAAAAATTCCGTTGTCCGTTGTCTGTTGTCTGAAAAAGCTCGCAAAGGATGCCGCTTCAATCCCTAACGCAAAGGGCGATTTTTCAAAAGTTAGAACTCTAGAATTTTAGAAGAACCATTGAACATGAATTTCTAATTAAAAACAGACACGTCTCTACAAATTTCCGTGCGGGAATAAATCAAATGAATCAAATAAATTGAATACGCTTCGCTTTTATTCTATAACTGGACGTACTGACTGACCGAGGTAACGGTAGCTGCTGTACATGTCCCAGAAACCTGACCTCGCATCAATATGATGAAGACAACCTCGCTCTCATTCTCGCCCTTGCCCTATCCTTCTTCTCATCCTCACTCCCGTTCACCGCCTCCGTCCCCAAATTCCAACATCCGCCTCCAACCTCCGTCTCCGCCTCCAACCTCCGTCTCCGTCTCCAATATCCGTCTCCGCTCGCAAAGGATGCCGCTCCAGTCCCTAACGCGGTGGGCGATGGTTCATGGCTTGACTTGCGCAAAAAAAAACGATACTTGAGGCAAATTTCAAATATAGTTTTCGTGTAATTATATTAAAAGTATAAAAAAATGAAATTCTTAATTATAGTAAATAAAAAAATGGTATTTTTGTTTATTAAAAGAAACATTTATAAATAGATGTATTTGATACATAATAAAGAATGTAAATCAGACAGATATTAGTTTAAGATTAATAAGTTAAAAATTACAATTATGAAGAAATTTTATTTGATTATGCCACTTGTCTGTATGCTGATGATGTCATTTATGCCAGATGGTGGAGTTGGAAAACATCAAGGACACGAGTATGTTGATTTAGGATTAAGTGTTAAGTGGGCTACCTGCAATGTAGGAGCAAGTTCTCCAGAAAAATACGGAGACTATTTCGCATGGGGTGAGACAAGTACAAAAACCAAATATGAAGAAATAAACTGTAAAACATACTGCAAACCAATGAGCGATATATCTGGCAACGTAAAATACGATGTCGCTAAAGCCAAGTGGGGCGGTGACTGGAGAATGCCAACTGAAAAAGAGATGGCAGAATTGCTAAATGAATGTATGTGGACATGGGAGTTAAAAGAAGGTGTTAAAGGTTATAAAGTCAAAGGTCCTAATGGCAACAGCATTTTCATTCCTGCAGCTGGCAACCGTAACGGGTCAACGCTTAGTAACGATGGAATAAGCGGTAGCTATTGGACTTCTTCACATGGCGAGTACGAAGACTACGATGCATGTTATCTTTACTTCCATAGTGGCGTTCGCTATAAGAGCTGCAACCTCCGCGATAACGGTCTGTCAGTACGCCCAGTAATGAAATAAATGCATAAATTCATAATGCATAATTGGCACCATCCATAATTTTGTGTAAATGAAAATTACAGAGTTGAAAAATGACTCTGTAATTTTTTTATTAATAAATTTGCAACACACAAAAATTATTTTCTTAAAAATCATTAAGAAAATATACAGAAAAGGGACGCGATGAATCGCGTCCCTACTGATTTATCTATTATAAACATGCGTATCGAATTTCAAGTCTCTCTTCTTCTTGTCTTCTGGTTCGAAGATTATCGTCTTTGTCACGTTTGGAAGTACGTCGAAGAAGTTTGCAGAAAACTCACCTTGCTCCGTTGTTGAAACGAAGACATCTTTAACAAATACCTTTGAGTTGAATTCAAGATGATATTTTCCATCGACGAATGTGACCTTTGGCTCGAGTTGTGTCTCGATGAAATTCATGTCTTTAGGATATTTGAAGATATGAATTTTCTCGCTCAAGACTGTGTCGTCTTCCATAAATATTATTCTTGCATAACAGTCAGACTTCATCTTTTCAGTCATATTGATAGCAATTTCTTTAGGGAAACGATAGCAGCTGTTGGCTTTAACGTCAACCACTTCAGAGAAAGCGAACATCTGATTTCCGCGCATGTCTTCAACAATGATACGGATTCTTCCGTTGATGTCGTGTTGTTTGTCGTTGCTAATCCATAATTTATAATTGTCGTTTCCAGCGTCATCGAGTCCTAACAATATAGGAGCATACATCTCGCTGAGTTTGTAATGGAAAGCTTTTTTATTTCCATAATAATCTATTGATGACCATGATATTGAAGTCCATGCGTCGTTGAGCTGCCAATAGAGAGAACCCATGCTGCGAGGACGTGAGCTGCGTTGCGCTGTGATAGCGATATCCATGCCGTATGCTTGAGAGAGCTGGCTGAGATATACATAATCTTCAAAGTCTTTAGGTTCACCGAAATATTTGACAACGTGTTCTTTGATAAGCTTCTCACCTCTTGGATGTTTCTGGTGAGCTTGAATAACAGGATTATCAAAGTCAAGGTTTTCGTCAATCATCTTAAGAGTTGACATTGCAGGATATGACTGATAGCCGAACTCGCTGTTGAAACGGCCCACTTTTTCTCTGTACATCTCGTATGGGAGTTCGCCCCACCATACGCCCCAATAGTGGACATCACCTTCAACCAAACTCACAGCTCTTCCCCAACCGTTCTTAGGAGAACTTGGCCAGTAAGGTCTTGATTTATCATTAGTTTTAACAACGTCATCCAAAAGCACTTCAAAGAGTTTATCGTAACCGTCTTTCATCTCCTTATATTCTTCGTCAGACCAGCCCATTGATTTTTGCCAGCCCCAGTTATAATAGCCTTCGCTGATTTCGTTGTTGCCGCACCATAATGCCAATGAAGGATGGTTCTTCAATCTTAAGACTTGTTCCGTAGCTTCTTCTCTAACATCATCAAGGTAAGCGTCTGTGTAAGGATATGTTGAACCGATGAACATGAAGTCCTGCCAAACGAGGATACCGAGACTGTCGCAGATGTCATAGAAATAATGAGGAGGATAGATGCCGCCGCCCCATATACGCAACATATTCATGTGAGCGTCGCCAACACATTGTTCAAGAAGTTTTTGTGTTCTTTCTTTCGACATCCATGAAGTAATCATATCTTCTGGAATATAGTTAGCACCTTTCATATATAAAGGTATTCCATTCACTTTGAAATAGAAAGCAGTTCCGATGCTGTCTGCTTCCTCAACCATTTCAATAGTACGGATACCCATTTTAATATCTTTCTCTTCAATGATATTTTCTTTATCGAGCATCTTAACATTGAAGGTGTACATATTTTGTTCGCCTAACTCATTAGGATACCACAACTTAGGATTAGCGATTTCAAATGGGAAAGAGAAATAGTTGCTACCTTTTTTAAGTTGTACGGTATTGTCAAGAATCTTTGTGTCGTTTTGGAAGAGTTGTAAAGTGACATCATGTTCTCTGTCAGCTTGAATATAAGTCTCAAAACATAAATCAGCCTTGTTTTCTTCAATAGCAGAAGTGATGATTGTAGCAGTATTCATTGTTGAATGAGTCCAAGCCTTGAGATATACAGGCTGCCAGATACCCATGTTCAAATAACGAGGAGCCCAGTCCCAGCCATTCTGATAAGCTGACTTACGCATAACAGCGTATTTCTCTGGAAAACGCAGAGGATAAGTCTCAATCAGACTGTCTCTTACCTTATCAAAAGGATAGAATTTTATTTTAATGTTATTATCTTTTTGTTTCAAGACATCTTCAACATCGCAGCTCCATTTTTTGAACATATTGTCGGCATAGAACAAATGTTTGTCGTTGAGCCAAACGTCAGCGTAAGTGTCAAGTCCATCGAACACGAGCTCTATCACATCTTCATTCATGATGTCGTCTTCAGCATCGAAGTTCATTGTATAAACCCACTCGCGTTGAGGTATCCAGTGCAACTGAGGTTCCACGTCGCTATAGTAAGGATGAGGAATCAATCCGTTTTCATACATATCAGCGATGATGACAGAAGGCACATCGACTTCCATATTAATATTTAAGGTGTCGGTTGTGACATTCCATGAGTCGTTCAAATTCTGAACCAAAGGATTGCTACGTTTCTCAGCACATGAAAACATAGCCAGCAGAGCTGCTACAAAAAGTAAATTACGAATCTTCATTAGGATTGTTTTTATATTATTTTCAGTCTGTAAAATTAATGTAAAAATGTGTAACATCAATCTGTTACACATCATTTTTAACTATTTTTAACAATATTTAACATTTCCTTAATAAGTGAAGGCGAAGACACTTTCCAGCACATAGCAGCGCCAGTATTGTCAACTTTCTCAGGATAAAGATTTTGGCAGTAATTTTCGACATCAACAGTCAAAGAAGCGTGACAATTTGAAACACCGGTCTCATTTATGATTTTCATAACGTTATTAACATTAACGCCGCCGCCTGCCATGATTTTAATCTTATCGCCGTATTGTTGCTGCATCTTAGCGATCATCTCGATTCCATCGGCTGCTTTAGGTTTGCATCCTGAAGTAAGCACTTTATCGAAACCTAAGTCAACCAAAATCTTCAATGCTTCGAGAGGGTCGTTACAAGCGTCGATAGCGCGATGGAATGTGAATTTCATACCCTCGCCTGCTTTCATCATCGCCTTGATTTTTTCAACATCAAGGTCGCCGTTTTCTGTAAGAGCGCCGATAACAACACCTTCATAACCGAGTTCTTTTATCAAAGCGATGTCGAGGCACATCATTTCGAGTTCTGCATCATTATAAATATAATTGCCAGAACGAGGACGGATGAGGACTCTGACAGGGATTTTCATATCAGCAGCGACTTTTTTCAAAGTGCCGTAAGAAGGTGTTACACCACCAACTTCCAAAGATTCACATAATTCAGTGCAATGAGCTCCGTTTTCCTGAGCGTTAATCACTGATTGATAACCATTTGTACAAATTTCTATTCTTATCATTGTTGTTATTTTTTTGTCAACGGACAACTGTCAACAGGCAACAGACCTTGTCCTATTTATTATTTTTTTATTTTACAAAAATAAGATTTTTTTGGTTTGAACAATGAGCTTTGAGCAACGAGTTTTTCCTAAAACTTGTTGTCATGCGGTCTTGTAGTCTTGTAGTCTTTTTGTATCTTTGCAAAAAATTAAAAAGCGAGATGATTTATCCTAAAGATTTTGAGAATAAGATTGGATTTGTGTCTATAAAAAATAGACTCAGTGAATTGTGCATCAGTGATATGGGAAAGGAATTCGTGGAAAAGATGCGATTCAGTTCCGACATCAACAGAATCAAGGTTCGTCTCTCGCAGATTGAAGATTTCCTTTCGCTTTTGCAAAACGGCATCCCTTTTCCCGTTCGCGACTACAACGACTTACGTGACGACTTCAGACATTTAAGCATTGAAGGCACCGTCATCAGCCTAGAAAGTCTTTTTGAATTAAAACCGACACTGTCAGCCTTATCGTACGTTTTAAATTTCTTCAAATCAGAATCATCAGACAGAGTCAAGTCGCTTAAAGCATTGGCAGAAGGCATAGAAATAGACCGACATATATTCTCCGAGATAACACGTCTCATCGACGACAAAGGCGAGATGCCTGACAGCGCATCACCTGAACTATCAGAGATACGCCGCGAGATAAGAAAGAAACAAAGCTCCATTGAACGCAGAATGCGTAAGATTCTCACAGAAGCTAAGACGGCAGGCTGGACAGACAGCAGCGCGGAACTGACAATACGCGACGGACGCCCTGTGATTCCGGTAAAAGCAGCCGACAAAAGAGCGCTGCGCGGTTTCATACACGACGAATCTGCAACAGGTCAGACAGTCTATATCGAACCTGCTGAAATCTTCGATACCAACAACGAAATCAGAGAGCTAGAATATGCTGAGAGAAGAGAAATAAACAAGATACTTCTAGCTTTTACACAGCTGCTTCGCCCTGAGATTCCTGAACTTATCAAAGCATGGAACCTCCTCGGCCTTCTCGATTTCATACGTGCCAAAGCATTATTATCCAACGAATATAAATGTGTCATCCCTGAAATAAATGATGAGCCAATGTTCCTTTGGCGTCAGGCACGTCACCCGCTTTTGGAACAAAAACTCAAATCACAAAACAAACAGATAACACCTTTGGACTTAAGCCTCGACAAAGACAACAGAATACTTGTCATCTCCGGCCCTAATGCCGGCGGCAAGTCTGTTTGTCTAAAGACAATAGGCCTTGTTCAATATATGCTTCAATGCGGACTCGCCGTACCAATGGAGATTGACTCCAAATGCGGAATCTTCCATGATATGTTCATCGACATCGGTGACTCTCAATCTCTTGAAAACGATTTGAGTACTTATAGCTCTCACCTTCTCAATATGAAAGAGTTGCTGAGTCACGCCAACAAACGCACATTGTTCTTGATAGACGAGTTCGGTACCGGTACAGAGCCACAACTCGGCGGTGCAATAGCAGAAGCAATATTATTGAAACTTAACGAGAAGAAATCTTTTGGTGTTGTAACGACACACTACGCTAATTTAAAATTATTAGCAGACAACCATCAAGGCATCGTCAATGGTGCGATGTTGTTCGACACAAGATTTTTGCAGCCTCTCTATGTGATGATGACAGGAAAACCTGGCAGTTCGTTCGCATTCGAAATCGCAAAGAAAATCGGTTTCCCTCAAGAGATACTCGACGACGCAGCGGAGATTGGCGGCAAAGAACATCTTAACTTCGACCAACAACTTCAACAACTTGAGATCGAGAAGAAAGAAATACGCAAGAAAGAATTTGAATTGAAAGTCGCTGACAACCTTCTTAATGAAGTCGTCACAAAATACAAGAACCTTCTCAGCGACTTGGAGAAAAAGAAAAACACACTTCTCAAAGAAGCCAACAAGGAAGCGCAGTCGCTCATCGACAAGGCAAACGCTAAGATTGAGCGCACCATCCGCGAAATAAAAGAGGCACAAGCAGAAAAAGAACGTACCAAAGAACTACGACAGGATTTGAAAGGAATGAAACAGCAGCTCGAAGAAGACGCCAAAGTCATTTCCAAAAATCTTAAGATTGAAGAGAAAGAGAAGAATGACGAACAAGATCTTCAAGTCGGCAATATGGTACGTATCAACGAGATGGAAATCGTCGGAGAAATCGTCGCCATCAGCGATACCGACCTCACCATCGAATTCGGCAGCGTGAGACTCAGAACCACTGCCGACAAAGTCGTGAAGATTAGCAAGAAAGAAGCGAAGAAATCCATCAGCAACCCGACATATCTCCGCAAGGCTATCATGGAAGATATCAATGAGAAGGCCGCTAACTTCAACCTCACTTTAGACGTAAGAGGAATGCGCGGCGAAGAAGCTTTGGAAGCAGTCGCTAAATATATAGACGATGCTTCATTGTTAAGCATCAAGAACATCAGCATCTTACACGGAAAAGGCAACGGCATCTTACGACAACTCATACGCCAACAACTCAGCAAGATGTCGTGCGTGCAACAGATGCAAGACGCAAGTCTAGAGACCGGAGGTCACGGTATTACAAGAGTGACGTTAAAATAAGACAAAACAATCTACTAATCTACACGAAATCATACGAATATTCTTTTCGTGCTAGTTTGGTATTTTTTCGTGGACTACAGTTTCAAGCAAAGAGTTTCATCATTTATTTCTTCTGACGACAATAAAAAAGAACCTCAGAATTAATTCTCTGAGGTTCATATTTCTAAAGTTCTAAAATTTAGAATTCTAAGGCTTTTTTAATGTCTTCTACTGCATCGAGTTTTTCCCAAGCGTAGAATTCAACGTTCTTGTAGATTTTGCCGTCTTCTTTGAAGGTGTCTTTATCTTCGTAGAACACTTCAACTTTACCCATTCTGCAGTCGCGGCCGAAGTGACCGTAAGATGCTGTTGGTTCGAAGATAGGATTCTTCAAGCCGAATCTCTTGACGATAGAATATGGACGGAGGTCGAAGATGTCTTTCAAGCGTTCTGCCATTTCAGCGTCGCTCATCTTCTTGCCGTTAGCGTCTTTAACATGTGATGTTCCGTTTGTATTGATGTAGAAACCTACAGGTTGTGCCACGCCGATAGCGTAAGCTATTTGAACAAGAGCTTCATCGCATGCACCAGAAGCCACGAGGTTCTTAGCTATATGACGTGCTGCGTAAGCTGCTGAACGGTCAACCTTTGAAGAGTCTTTGCCAGAGAAAGCACCGCCGCCGTGAGCACCGCGACCACCGTAAGTGTCAACGATGATTTTTCTGCCTGTGAGACCTGTGTCACCATGAGGACCTCCTATAACGAACTTTCCTGTTGGGTTGACAAAGAGCTTCATGTCTGGTTTGAAAAGAAGTTTCACGCGTTGTGGCAAAAGTTTCTTGACTCTTGGAATCAATATTGTTCTTACGTCATGTTCGATAGCCTTTATCATAGCTTCGTCATCATCGAGGAACTCATCATGTTGAGTAGAGATGACGATAGTATCTATGCGGAGAGGTTTCCAGTTTGGACCATACTCAACTGTCACTTGTGATTTAGCATCTGGACGAAGATATTTCATCTTCTTGCCTTCGCGACGAATCTGTGAGAGTTCATGTAACAAGATATGTGACAATTCTATTGTAAGAGGCATATAAGAGTCGGTTTCTTTACAAGCGAATCCGAACATCATGCCTTGGTCGCCAGCACCTTGTTCTTCTTCCACATTACGTTCAACGCCACGGTTGATATCTTGCGATTGCTCATGAATAGCAGAAATAACGCCACATGATTTGCTGTCGAATTGGTATTCAGCCTTGTTATAACCAATATGTTCAATAACACGACGAGCTGTTTTTTGTATATCCACATAACCTGTAGATTTGACTTCGCCTGCGATGACAGCGAGACCTGTCGTCACCATTGTTTCGCAAGCTACTTTAGACTCAGGATCTTGGCGAAGCATTTCGTCCAAGACTGCGTCAGAAATTTGATCGGCCACTTTATCTGGATGGCCTTCAGAAACTGATTCGGAAGTGAAGTAATAACCCATAACAAATTAAATTTTTTCGTTTTAATAAATTAATTTGCGGTAAGTTTGAGATTGAAATAGTAAGGAAAAAAACATTGTTTTAGCATTTTTTTCTTGTGGTTGCAATCAATCAAATCTTTCCACGTTTTTTGAGGGTGCAAAGATACAACAGTTTTTTCAAATGTACATGTATTTTTGCCAGAAAATTATTATTTTTGCGGAAAATAAGATAAAGCATGTCGATAACAGTTCAAAACGTCACCAAACAATACGATAATCAATTAGCTCTCAATGATGTATCATTAACCATTAAAAAAGGAGAGATCGTTGGATTATTAGGTCCAAACGGAGCCGGCAAATCCACATTGATGAAGATCATCACCTGCTTCATTCCTCCTACCAAAGGAACTGTCAGCGTTGAAGGTTATGATATTTGGGAACAATCGATGGAAGTACGCAAACGTGTTGGCTATTTGCCAGAACATAATCCTTTATATTTAGATATGTATGTAAAGGAATATTTAGGATTTGTAGGCGGCATCCATCATCTCAAAGGTGAAGCATTGAACAAGCGTATCAACGAGATGATAGATATGACAGGGCTCGGTGTTGAGATGCACAAGAAAATCGGTGCCTTATCAAAAGGCTACAGGCAGCGCGTAGGTTTGGCACAAGCCATGATCCACAACCCATCAGTCCTGATTCTTGACGAGCCAACATCAGGATTAGATCCCAACCAGCTGATTGACATCAGAGGATTGATCAGAGACCTAGGCAATGAAAAGACAGTTTTATTATCGACACACATAATGCAAGAAGTCGAAGCACTTTGCGACAGGGTTATTATTATTAATAAAGGTGTAGTTGTCGCAAACGACAACATCGAGAATCTCACGAAGGAATCCGACAATGTTCTGGTCGTTGAATTTGACGGCGATGTCACGATAGAAATGCTCAGAAGTATCATCGGTCTTAAGCAAGCCAAGGCCATCAAAGACAACCAATGGATACTGGAGTCTAAGGCAGATCTGGACATCAGGCAAGACCTGATGCGCTGGGCAATCAATAATAATGTGATAATAAAAAGCATGCATAGAGAAGAGACCAGCATAGAAGAATGCTTCCAGAGACTGACGAAATAAAGACAGTTTAAGGAATAAGGTTTAAAGTTCAAGGATAATTATCCAGTCTTTAAACCTTAAATTTTAAGCTTTAAACCACATCAATATTTTTTTAAAAAAATTACTCTATCTTGTTGTTTTATAAGAAAAAAAGTTTTAATTTTGCACCCTGTTTTACAGAATAGAAAACAAATGTTGAATAAACAGCATAAATTATTATTAATCAAATGGATACATTAAGTTACAAAACAGTTAGCGTCAACAAGGAAAATGCCAACAAGAAATGGTATATCGTTGATGCTGAGGGCCAGATTCTGGGTAGATTAGCTTCAGAAGTAGCACAGGTCCTAAGAGGTAAGAGGAAGACATGCTTTACTCCCCACAGTGATTGTGGCGACAATGTCATAATTATCAATGCCGAGAAAGTCGTCCTCACCGGCAAAAAATTAACAGAAAAGACTTACGTTCACCACACAGGATATCCTGGTGGACAAAGATTCAGAACTGTAGAAGAGCAATTAAAGAGAAAGCCTATCGCAGTTCTTGAACACGCTATCAAAGGAATGCTTCCAAAGACAGTTCTTGGAAATGCAATGTTCCGTAATTTGTACGTTTATGCAGGTCCTGACCACAAACATCAGGCACAACAACCAATTGAACTTAAAATCAACACC
>JAZLAI010000048.1:0-118885 GCA_045613105.1 Bacteroidales bacterium
TATTAAAGTAGGTATCGGACCAGGTTCAATCTGTACAACACGTATCATCGCTGGTATCGGCGTTCCACAGCTCACAGCAGTTTACAACGTTTCACAAGCTCTCCAAGGCACAGGCATTCCTGTCATCGCTGACGGCGGTATTCGTTACACAGGCGACATCGTGAAAGCTATCGCAGCAGGTGCTTCATCAATCATGGCTGGCTCATTATTCGCTGGCGTTGACGAATCTCCAGGCGACACAATCATCTTCGAAGGAAGAAAATATAAAACATACCGTGGCATGGGTTCACTCGAAGCTATGCAAAATGGTTCTAAAGACCGTTACTTCCAAGACATGGAAGACGACATCAAGAAACTCGTTCCAGAAGGTATCGTAGGCCGCGTACCTTACAAAGGCAGCCTCTCTGAAGTCGTGTATCAATTGGTCGGAGGTCTCCGCGCAGGTATGGGCTACACTGGCTCAAGAACCATCAGCGACTTGCAAAAAGCTCAGTTCATCAAGATTACCGCTTCAGGTATGCGCGAAAGCCATCCTCACGATATCACTATCACACAGGAATCTCCTAACTATAGCACAAAAGCTTAATAACCATAAATCCAGTAGGGACGTGACAAACCGCGTCCCTACAAAATTTCAAAACAAAATAATATACCTAAACTTTAATCGTTATTTTCTAAACTAAATAACAATTATGATAAGAAAACAAACTCACAAAACATGGCTCATCGCTTTGTGTCTTATGATGATGCCATCATTCCTTATGGCACAGTCTTATGCTAAGAAGACTCTCATTACTCTCGGCGACAAAGAAATTTCTGCCCAAGAATTTATGGAAACATACGAGAAAAACAATGTCAATACAGATGTCATCGATAAGAAGAATGTTGATGATTATCTCAGATTGTATATTGATTTCCAGTTGAAGGTGGCAGAAGCCGAATATCTTAAGATGGATACATCAGCAGCATTCCAGAAAGAACTTCAAAACTATCGCCAGCAATTGGCAAAGCCTTACTTCTCTAACGAAGATATCACCGATGAATTGGTGAGAGAGGCTTACGAAAGAATGCAGTATGATATGAATGCAGCTCATATCCTCATCAGATGTGATGCCAATGCAGTTCCTGCCGATACTCTAGCAGCATACGAAAAAGCAATGACAGTACGTAACCGTATATTGAAAGGTGAAGACTTCGGCGCAATGGCAGTGGAATTTTCAGAAGACCCTTCAGCACGCGACATTGAAGAAATACCTGGCGTGAGAAGAGCTTACGTTGGTAACAAAGGTGAACTAGGCTACTTCACAGCATTCGATATGGTATATCCTTTCGAGACAGGCGTCTATGCTACAGAAGTTGGTGCAGTGTCAATGCCAGTGCGTTCTTCTTTCGGCTATCATATCATAAAGGTAAACAGCAAGACTCCAGCATTGGGTCTCATCAGAGCAGCTCATATCTTTATCGCATCTGATCCTAAAGATCCTAACAAAACAGATTCTGTTCTTAGAGTAAAAGCTCAGAACATATACAACGAAGTCATCAATGATGACAAGAACTGGGCTGAATATGTAAGAAAATACTCAGACGATAAAGGCACTATCGCTGGCGACGGACTTCTCTCTCCATTCAAGGTGAATCAGATCGTCCCTGAATTTATTGCCGCTGTAAAAGAACTTGAAATCAATGAAATCTCAGAACCTGTCAAGACAAGCTTCGGTTATCATATCATAAAATTGGTCGGCAACGCAGTACCTGGCACTTTTGAAGCTGAAGAAGCTAAACTGAAAGAAAGAGTTGAAAGAGACATGCGCGGTCAGCTCAGTGAAGATATCGCAATGCGTCGTATCATGAAAGACAACGGATTCAAGGAATATCCTAAAGCTAAAGACGTATTTATCGCTACTATAGACAGCACTATCATTGAAGCTAAATATGAAGCTGGTGAAAATGTTGATGCAAAACAAGTGCTTTTCTCGACAAAAGAAAAATCATGGACAGTACAAGACTTCGTCAATTATATATATAAGAACCAGAAGAGACAAGGCTTCATGACACCTGCAGCTTATGCATATAAACTTTATGATGACTTCCTTCAAGAAGAAGTGTTTGCTTACGAAGATTCAAAACTGGAAGAGAAATATCCTGAATTTAAATCATTGGTACAAGAATATCACGATGGTATCTTATTGTTCTCTTTGATGGAAAATCAAGTGTGGAACAAAGCTGTTGAAGACACTCTCGGCTTGCAGGATTATTACGAAAGAAATAAAGAGTCATATATGTGGAAACATCGTGTCAAAGCAATGGTCGTGACATGTCATCGTAGAGAAAATGTCAATGAAATAAAAGATCTCCTGGTACAGGATCTGACAGTTGACTCATTACGCGCTTATTTCAAGGAAAACAAATCACAAGCTTCATTGAGATATTCTTTCTACCAGAAAGGAGATAATGTTAATGTTGATGCGACAGAATGGAAAGAAGGTACAGTGGCCGATTATCCATCATCAGTGGATATGACTACACAGCTCGTGAAGATCTGCGAAGTACGTCAGCCAGAACCAAAGACATTCAAAGAAGCTAAAGGCGTTGTCACATCAGGATATCAAGCTGAGCTGGAAGCACAATGGCTTGAACAACTCAGAGAGAAATTCCCTGTGACAATCAATGAAAAAATGTTAGATAAAGTTAAAGCTAACTATAATAATTAATTAAGATGCGCTTAATCTGGGTCGGTCTTTTATTAACAATGTTCTTTTCAACTTGTCAGGAAAAAAAATCGGACAAGGGCGATATCATAGTCTCGGTATATGGAAAGAATCTGTATAAGACCGACTTGGATGACATCTTCTATGATGGCATAAGCTATAGCGACAGCGTGCTGCGCTCTAAAGTGTATATCGACAACTGGGTACGAAATCAGCTTCTCGTCCATCAGGCTGAAAACAACCTCGACCCAAGCCAGCTCGATTTTTCTAAAAGATTGGAAGAGTATCGTAACTCTCTTGTGATAAACAAATACGAGACAGAACTGATTAACCAAAACCTCGAGACTGAAATCACCGACGACCAGATTTATGAATATTATGACAAAAATAGCGATGAGTTCAGACTTAATCGCGACATCGTAAAAATAGCTTCCATAACATTGTCTGACGACAGTAAGAAGAAAAGGGCTTTTACGAAATTGTTATGTGACCACGATTCACTCATGGTCGATTCCATTACTTCTATGGCTGAGAAATATGCTGCATCATACGATGTAAATGTCGATGAGTGGCGTAACTTTAACGATGTCATAGAACTTTATGATTTGAAAGTAAACGACAACAAGTCTTTCTTGGAAAAGAATAAATTCATCGTTGTTAATGGAGAAGAAGAATATGTCATGTTACGTTTCTACGATTACAGACTGGTGTCAGACGTTTCTCCATGCGAGATGGAGGTGGATAGAATAAAATATATCATCTTAAACCTTAGAAAGAAAGATTTGTTAGAAAAACTATATGACGATTTGTATTCAAAAGCTTTGTCAGATAAAGCTATTGAAGTTTATTAATTAAAGATGACGTGTCACGTACGTCAGATAACAAAGAAAACAAAATCAAAATGAAAAGGCTTTTTTTAATAGTATTTATCGTAATTTCATTTATTTCATTGAAGGCACAGGAGCCTCAGGTCATCGATAGAGTAGTGGCTGTCGTGGGTCAGAATATCATACTTCAATCTGATATTGAAGCCCAATATATGCAGTTCCGATTACAAGGCGGAATCAAAGGCAGTGCGCAATCTATCCGTTGTGAGATACTCGAAGATCTTATGTTCAAGAAGCTTATGCTAAATCAGGCTGAGATGGATAGTATCACTGTCACTGACGAGCAGGTTGATGCAGAGGTGGATCGTCTGGTACGTTATTTCGTTTCTCAGTTGGGATCACAAGAGAATCTTGAGAAATATTATAAAAAGACAATGCCTGAGATCAAAGAGGAGTTGTTCAGAATGAGAAAAGAGCAGATGCTTGTTGAACAGGTGGAACAGACAATGCTGGCTAATGTAGAGGTGACACCAGCTGAAGTCAGAAAATGTTATTACGAGCTTCCTAGCGACAGCATCCCTATGATAAATTCCAAATATGAGATAGCACATATCGTAAAGAAACCTGCCATCACTTTGGATCAGAAACTTGAAGTGAAGGACAGATTATATAAGATGCGTAAACGTATCCTCGACGGAGAACGTTTCTCGACATTGGCACTTCTCTATTCTGAAGATCCGGGATCGGCCAAGAAAGGCGGCGAGCTGGGTTTCCATGGCAGAGGTGAGTTCGCTCCTGAGTTCGAGGCTGCAGCCTTTAACCTCCGCGATGGCGAGATATCAGAAGTTGTTGAGACAGAATTCGGATTTCATATCATACAGATGATAGAACGTCGTGGTGATTTCATCAACGTACGTCATATCTTACTTACAGTCAAAGTGTCGCCTGAAGCTTTGCAGGAGGCTTATGACGAGCTGAGTGATGTGGCAGGTCTGATCCGCAATGATAGTATCACTTTCGATGAAGCAGTGCGTAAGTACAGCGATGAGAAAGATAAGACAAATGGAGGTGTCCTTGTCAACCCTAATACAGGAGGAACGCTCTTCGATGCTTCTGAGTTAGACCAGCAGGTGTCATTTACTGTGAACAGAATGAATGTAGGTGACTTGAGCGATCCTGTTCCTATGAAGACATCAGATAATAAGGACGCTTATCGTCTCATATATCTTAAAAAGAAAACATTACCTCATAAGGCCAACCTTAAGGATGACTATACTTTCATCCGCGATTTGGCTATGCAAAAGAAACGTGAGGAGCTGATAAACAAATGGATCATCAACAAGTCTCAGAAAGCATATATCAAAGTCATCGATGATTTCAGAGATTGTGAGTTTATGTTCGATTGGAAATTTGCAGAATAAAAATCAAGGTTTTTAATATGTATAAGTCTGATGTGGAAGGTGCCAAGGCACTAGTGCAGAAATATGAGCTGCTGAAGAAAGAGATTTCAAAAGCCATCGTTGGTCAAAACGAAATCATACATAATACAATATTGTCGGTCTTCTGTCAAGGCCATGTCCTTCTTGTCGGTGTTCCTGGACTTGCCAAGACCTTGTTGGTAAGTACTATCGGTCGTGCTCTCGGACTTTCGTTCAACCGTATCCAGTTCACACCAGACCTTATGCCGTCAGATATTCTCGGAACAGAGATATTGGACGACTCACGTCAGTTCAAGTTCGTCAAGGGTCCTGTGTTTTCGAATATCATACTTGCAGACGAAATCAACAGAACACCGCCTAAGACACAGGCAGCTCTCTTAGAAGCTATGCAGGAGAAACATGTCACCATATCAGGAAAGACATATCATTTAGATGCACCTTTCTTTGTCCTTGCCACACAGAATCCTATAGAACAAGAAGGAACATATCCGCTTCCAGAAGCACAGCTCGACCGTTTCATGTTTAATCTTTTATTGGATTATCCATCATACGAAGAAGAGATAGAAGTCGTCAAAAACACCACTTCTGCAAAGGTGACAGACGTAAATGCTGTCATGACGGCAGAAGAGATAATATATTTCCAGAATCTGGTACGTCGTGTACCAGTGGCTGATAATGTGTATGAATATGCAGTAGGTCTGGTGTCACGCACCCGTCCAGGCACAGAACGTGCTCACGAATGGAGCAACAGATACCTCAGCTGGGGAGCAGGACCTCGTGCCTCTCAGTATCTGATAATAGGATCAAAAGCCAATGCACTGATGAAAGGAAAACTGTCGCCTGATATAGAAGACGTACAAGAGGTGGCATTGCCGATTTTACGCCATCGTCTAGTAAGAAACTATACTGCCGAAGCTGAAGGTGTTACGATAGAAAAGATCGTCAAGGCTATTATGTAAGAAACTTGTGATACACAACATAAAAAAAAATTAATTTTCCATTTTATCAATTTCTCAGGTTTAAAAAAAATATTATTTTTGTAAACTGTTAATTTTGTAAAATTCAATATAAATATAAAATGAAAAAGGAAATAAAATTCAGTTTGGTTTACCGTGACATGTGGCAAAGTTCCGGTAAATATGTCCCTCGAAAAGACCAATTAGAACAAATAGCACCTATTATTATCAAGATGGGTTGTTTTGACCGCGTCGAATCTAACGGTGGTGCAGCAGAACAAGTTAACTTGTTGTACGGAGAAAATCCTAACCATTCAGTACGTGCTTTCACAGCAGCATTACACAAAGGCGGCATCGAATGTCACATGCTCGACCGCGCCCTCAACGCTCTCCGCATGAACCCAGTTCCAGCTGACGTTCGTCAACTTATGTACAAAGTTAAGAAAGCTCAAGGCGTTGACATCACCCGTATCTTCTGCGGTTTGAATGACGTCCGTAACATCATCCCTTCAATCCAATGGGCTAATGAAGCTGGCATGATTTCACAAGCTGCTATGAGTATCACTTACTCACCAGTTCACACAGCAGAATATTATATCGACATGGCTGAGAAACTCATCCAGGCCGGAGCAAAAGAAATCGCTTTGAAAGACATGGCTGGTATCGGTCGTCCTTTCTCATTGGGTAAAGTAGTTGCTGCTATCAAGAAACAACACCCAGAAATAAAGGTCCAATATCATGGTCACTCAGGCCCAGGCTTGTCAATGGCTACAATGATTGAAGTTGCACACGCTGGCGTTGACTACATCGACGTTGCTATGGAACCACTCTCATGGGGTATGGTTCACCCAGACGTTATCTCAGTACAAGCTATGTTGAAAGACGCTGGCTTCTTGGTAAAAGACATCGACATGAACGCATATATGGAAGCTCGTGCAATGACTCAAAGCTTCATCGATGACTTCTTGGGATACTGGATCGACCCACGTAACCGTTACCTCAACTCATTGATGTTAGGCTGCGGTCTCCCAGGTGGTATGATGGGTTCTCTCATGGCTGACCTCAAGAGTGTTCACGCTGCTATCAACATGAACCTTAAAGCTAAAGGTGAAAACGAACTCTCAGAAGATGAACTCCTCGTTCAACTCTTCGACGAAGTACAAAATATTTGGCCTAAACTCGGTTACCCTCCATTAGTAACTCCATTCAGTCAATATACAAAGAACATCGCTTTGATGAACCTCTATTCGTTAAGCAAGGGTGATGCTCGTTACGAAAACTCAATCGACAAAGCAGCATGGGATATGATCCTCGGTAAAGCAGGTCAGTTACCTGGCAAGTTAGACCAAGAAATCATCGATCTCGCTAAGAAAAAAGGCTTTGAATTCTTCGAAGGTAATCCACAAGACAACTATCCAGATGAATTACCACGTTTCCGCAAAGAAATGGAAGAAAACGGTTGGGATTTAGGTCAAGACGAAGAAGAACTCTTCGAGTTTGCAATGCACGAAAAACAATATCGTGAATATAAGTCAGGCGAAGCTAAACGTCGTTTCAACCAAGAATTGGAAGAAAAGATGAAAGCTAAGTTTGAAAAAGCTGGCGGAGAAGTTAAGATTCCTGATTTAAGAGCTTTACGTCATCCAAACGCAGAACCAGTAGTGGCTCCTGTCGGCGGCAGAATCTTATGGGACATCGACTTCAACGACAAGTCAACAACACCAGCTCCTGGCACTGTATATAAAGAAGGTGATATAATCGCTCAAATCCAAGCTCCTTATGGTCAAGAACCAGTCAAGGCTTTATGGCCTGGTAAGATTGTAGAGGCTGTTGCTCCTCAAGGCAAGCTTGTAGAAAAAGGCGAGACTATCGCTTTTATTGAAAAATAAAAATAGATAAGTCGTCACAATGTGGCGACTTTTTTGTATAAATAAACAAAGACTATAGACGAAGGCTCTTTTGAACAATATCATCTGACTATTGTCTGTAGTCTGTTGACTAAAAAAAGAAAGACATGAATAAATCTATTATTTGGCAAGAGGTAAGAAGTCACATCATTATTACAGTAGCTATCATCATATCAGCTATAGGATGGACTGGTTTCCTTATCCCGAATCAGATGCTTGGTGGTGGTGTCACAGGTCTCTCCACCATCATCTATTGGATTACCGGAATACCTACAGGTATCACTATTTTTGCATTAAATGCTATTCTCATACTTATAGCGTTTAAGTCTCTTGGAAGAAGATTTGCAATAAGTACAATTTATTCTATCATACTCACTTCCGTAGTGTTCTATGTGTTTCAAGAGTATGTATTCTTGGCACCTATCATAGAAGACCGTTTCCTTGCAGCTGTACTTGGAGCTGGAATGAATGGAGTAGCCTGCGGCTTTATCTTCCTGGAAGGCAGTAGTACTGGCGGTACTGATATAGTCGTCATGATGATAAATAAATATAGAAACATTACGTTAGGACGACTTACCTTATTTATTAATGTAGCTATCATCTCATGTTCGTATTTCGTTTTCAGAGATCTGGAACTTCTTATATATAGTTATGTAGGTCTCATGATTACAAGCTATACCATGGACTTGACAATGAACGGTAATAAGCAGTCGGTACAGATGTTCATCTTCTCATCGAATCCTGAAGAAATAGCCGACAGAGTCAGCAGTGACGTGCATCGTGGTGTTACAATGGTAAAGGGAACCGGATGGTATTCAAAGACAGAATCAAATATTGTGATGGTAGTTGTTAGAAAGACAGAGTCACAACGTGTCATCAGAATAGTAAAACAGATAGACCCTGCAGCATTCGTATCGGTCAACGCTGTTATGGGAGTCTATGGAAAAGGCTTCGAGATGATGAAGAAATGATTCTCTATTACGCACAGCAATAATGATAAAGACGCGCCAATATTGACGCGTCTTTGTTATATGCAGGCTGTCTTCTATGCTTCTATCAGAAAAAGTGCTACCTGTTTAAATCCCATGGCTCCTATGACGACTTCATCGCCGATATCGCTGCTGCGCGTTGCTCCGCTTATTATTGTCATGCCAGAAGGTTGTTCGTCACAATATTTCTCTTTCATCAGCCAGAACGCGTCTTTCATCTTAGCTACTATCTGATGAGGATGTCCTACGATGATTAGAGTGTCGGCAAAAGAATATGCTGCTCTTGAACCTGCAGTGGCGTCAGAGACCATGATACTGCCAGTCTGTGCAATCATACACTCGCAGTCGATAAGGCTAACTTTATTCTTTCGTTCAGTGTCTCTGTAGTTGTCTGAAAATTCAATGTCGCTGTCAGCGAATATTTCTTTTATATATGGACTTGTCGTGAGTAATGGAGACCAGTTGTTTTCTTCCACAAATTGCTTCATGGCCTCTTTGAAATGCTCCATTTTCTCGAAATACATAAAGATGCCGCCATTTTCCTTATAGCGTTCTATAAAGGTAAATTCGTTGCCGTCTTCTTCTTTGAAAGGAATCCAAGTGTCGTCTTGAAGGTTTATCGTCGAGAAATATTTCTCGTCTTTCTCCAAGATGGCTTTACGGATCTTGGCAAGAATCTGCTCTTTATTAGTACAATCTTTATTATATCCGAAAATTCCCATAATATTAACTCCAAGGACGTTTGCCGAATATCATTTCAAGGTCGTCGCCAAAGACAACTTCCTTGTCGATGAGCTTGTTGGCCAGTTGTGTGAGACCATCTATGTTTTCTCCCAATATTCTGAGTGCTTCTTGGTATGCATTCTCGATGAGTTTGCTTACCTGCTCGTCTATTATCTCAGCGGTCTTTTCGCTGAATGGTTTTGTCAAGGCATAATCTTGTTGACCTGTTGAGTCGTAATAGCTTCTGTTGCCTATTTTTTCGTCGAGACCGTAATAAGCTATCATCGCAGTTGCTTGTTTAGTGACTTTTTCTAAGTCGCTTAGAGCTCCTGTTGATATATGTCCGAATATGAGTTGTTCAGCAGCTCTTCCTCCTAATGTGGCTATCATCTCGTGATACATCTGTTCTTTTGTCGTGATCTGACGTTCGTTAGGAAGATACCATGCTGCACCTAAAGCTTTGCCGCGTGGTACGATGGTGACTTTTACCAAAGGATGAGCGAACTCTAGAAGCCAGCTTGTTGTTGCATGACCAGCCTCATGGAAGGCGATGACTTTCTTCTCAGCGTCGGTGATGACCTTGTTCTTTTTCTCAAGACCTCCGATGATACGGTCTATAGCATCCAGAAAATCCTGTTTTTCTATAGATTCTTTGTCTCGACGTGCTGCTATGAGTGCAGCTTCGTTACATACGTTGGCGATGTCGGCTCCGGAGAATCCAGGTGTCTGTTTTGCAAGGAAGTCCTTATCGACATCATCTGCCAATTTAAGCTTACGCATGTGAACCTCGAATATCTCTTTACGACCTATGAGGTCTGGAAGTTCTACGTATATCTGACGGTCGAAGCGTCCGGCACGCATGAGAGCCTTGTCAAGGATGTCGGCTCTGTTTGTTGCTGCGATGACGATGACACCGGAGTTGGTGCCGAAACCGTCCATCTCTGTTAGGAGCTGGTTGAGTGTGCTTTCTCTCTCGTCGTTGCCCCCGCTCATAGGACTCTTGCTACGAGCTCGTCCTATGGCATCGATCTCGTCGATGAAAATGATACTAGGTGATTTCTCCTTTGCTTGTTTGAACAGGTCTCTTACTCTTGATGCTCCGACACCGACAAACATCTCCACGAAGTCGGAACCTGAGATGCTGAAGAAAGGAACGTTGGCTTCACCTGCGACAGATTTAGCTAACAAAGTCTTGCCGGTGCCAGGAGGGCCTACTAACAACACGCCTTTTGGAATCTTGCCTCCGAGACGTGTATATTTCTTAGGATTCTTGAGGAAGTCAACTACTTCAACGACTTCTTCCTTGGCTTCTTCCAAACCGGCGACATCTTTAAATGTGACTTTTACGTCTGTGCTGTTGTCATAGAGTTTGGCTTGTGATTTACCTATGTTGAATACATTGCCACCGCCACCGGCACCGGCACCTCCGTTGCGTCCTATCATTCTTATTATCAGGAACCAGAAGCCAAATATGATGACGATAGGTAAAATCCATGATATTATCTCTGAACCCCAGTTGTGACGTTTTACTACTGTAGGATAGATAGGGTCGTTGAAACCTTCTTGCGCGTTCTCAAGGTCTTGTTCAAAACGTTCCACCGATGCTATACGAAGTGTATAGTTAGGTGTTGGATAAAAACTTCCTGATTTCTCGTTAGGGAAGTATTTGTTACGACCTGTCTCATTAAGGTAGATCTCCGCAATCTCACCGTTGACGAGGTCAATCTTCTCAACATCCTTGTCTTTCAACAATGTTATCAATTTGCCCTTGTCAATTTCTTCGGTGGATTTTGGTCCGCCTAGAAATGTTGTTCCGATAAAAATAATTGCTAAGATTCCGTAAATCCAGAGAAAATTAAATTTCTTTTTTGGTTTGTTGTTGTTTTTGTTGTTGTTTGAAAAATTTCCAAAAGGATTGTTGTTCTCCATTTAATCAGTTGTTTTATATGCGTTAAACTTAGTCTTCGTAAGAAGTCCGTTCAGCGTCAGCCCATAATGACTCTAATTTGTAAAATTCGCGTTGAGGTTCCAAGAAGACATGAACTACTACGTCGATGTAGTCTATCAAAATCCATTCCGCATTTTCAAAACCTTCATAATGGTATGCTTTTACTTTATGTTCATCGCGAAGATTGTCTAATATTCTGTCAGCAATGGCAGAAACTTGTGTCTTTGACTGTGCATGGCAAATAACGAAATAGTCTGTCACAGCTGAATGAATATCTCTCAAATCTAATGAAACAATGTCTTTTGCTTTAAGTTCTTGCATAGCTTCAACAACAGCTGAAACTACAAATTCAGGATTATCTGACTCGTGTCTAACTCTCATGATTTTTAATGAATTTTATTTTGTGCAAAGATAAGAAAAAATGACTAAAAATTAAAGGCAAATGGTAAAAGTTTTTTTGAATGGATCAGAGTAGTAAAAGGTATTAGAGGGCAGGAGAGGAATACTTTAATTCCCTGATTTCTCGAATTTGTGAACTCATGATTTCCTAATTGAAAATCGTTATCTTTGCAATATGAAAATCACTCGTTTTAAAAATATAGACTCGACAAATAAATATCTTCAGAATCTTCTTGAAGAAGGTGTTGACGTGGTTGATAATGTTGTTGTTACTGATTACCAGACTTCGGGGGAAGGGCAGGGTCTAAACGTTTGGGAAAGCGAGTATGGAAAGAATCTTCTTTTCAGTATTGCTCTTGACATGAGTTTCCTTAAAGCAGAAAATCAGTTTCTTCTTACTCAGATGGTCTCTGTTGTAATGATTGAAGTCTTGAAAAAATATCTCCCGGAAGATTCTCTATTCATAAAATGGCCTAATGATATTTATTTCAAAAATGAAAAAATAGCAGGCATCCTGATTAAAAACGAAATAAAGGGGATGATGATGGGAACATCCATCATTGGAATCGGACTTAATGTCAACCAGACATCCTTCGACGAGAGCCTTCCAAATCCGATATCAATGAAAATGATAACAGGAGAAGACTATGATTTGGAATCTATACTGAATTATATTTGCTTAGGACTACGAGCGCTGAACCTTGAGCTTAAAGCTGATGCTCATGGATTACAACTCACAACCCACAGCTATACAAACAGATTATATCGCTACAAGAAATGGGCGTTCTATAAACATGATGACACTGTTAAGGAAATGATGATTGTCGGCTACGACCAATTCGGACGTCTAGTATTAAAAGAAAAAAACGACTGTGAAGTCGTTTGTGATCTGAAGGAAATTTCTTTTATAGTATAGAGTGTTAAGTCGTAAATGTAAGTCTATTAGTTAAAGAGATAATAATAAACTCTATACTATAAACTCTCAACTTTATTTGCCATCATGTTGACCAGATTCTGCAGTGGTCGTGATGCCATCATCTGCATCAATGGATTGAGGTTGGCGTCTATCTCGAAGCAGCATTCCGATTGTCCGATGCAATTGTTCTGCTCGCATTTTCTGATATATATGTTCAATGAAAACTGAAAAGGAACTTTTCCTTCCGGTACTAGTTGTATGAAACTGTCGGGTTCTCTTTTGTTGACACGAAGCGCGACTTTTCCCATGCCTTGTATGGTGAAAGCCAGATTGTCGTTGTCTGATGTTATGTCAACAACCTGTTCAGGTAAAATAGGCGGCATGTTGTTCATGTCGCCTATATACTCGAATAACTCTTTCTCAGAACTTTTGTTCTTTGCCCAATTACTCTTGAAAATCATGATCTAAACTTTAGACTTTAGACTTTAGACTTTTGTCTTTTGTCTTCAATCACATTCTAGCGTCGCTCCATGCTTGAGGGTTGCTTTTCCATTCTAACAAAGAAGCCAAGTCGTCTTCTCTGATGTAGTTTTCTTCTGCAGCCTTCTGGATCAATGTGTTGTAGTTTGTCAAAGTAAACAACTCGCATTTGTTGTTCTTGAAGTTTTCTGTTGCTACGTCCATGCCGTAGGTGAAGATTGCGAGCATGCCTTTTATGACAGCACCTTTTTCGCGTAAAGCTTCAACGGCATTAAGACTTGACTTACCTGTTGATACCAAGTCTTCGATGATTACTACAGACTGTCCGCTATTGATGATGCCTTCAACTTGATTGTTCATGCCGTGAGATTTTTTCTCGGAACGTACATAAACGAAAGGTAATCCTAATTCTTGTGCTACCAAAGCTCCTTGAGGAATACCGCCTGTTGCAACGCCGGCAATAACATCTGGTTTGCCGAATTTGTCCAAACACATCTTCACAAAACCCTCACGGATGAATGTCCTTACCTGTGGATATGACAATGTCACGCGATTGTCGCAGTAGATAGGACTCTTTAATCCTGATGCCCATGTAAAAGGATTTGCAGGATTCAATTTTATTGCTTTAATTTGCAAAAGAAAACTGGCAAGTGCCATTGATGTTTCTTGTTCGTTCATAAAATTAACCTTTAAATTTTTGGCAAATGTATAGACTTTTTTGCAATAATAAAACGCTTGAGTGCAGAAATTTTTTTGAACAATGTTTAGATGCTGATTATGAAGAGTCTTTGTTATCTACACAAGACTTTGAAAATACGTTTAATATAATAAAAAACTGGCTTGAAAACAGCGACGGAAATCTGATTGTAGAAGATGTGGATAATGATATTTTGGCTGCTGTAATCAAAAGAATTTTCCGTTTTGCTCCAGCTGCTGGTGGCATAGTCATTATTAATAATGCTATACTTGCGATAAAAAGGAATGGAATACCAGATCTCCCCAAAGGTCATATAGAGAAAAACGAACAGCCCGACATTGCCGCCATACGTGAGGTTATGGAAGAGACATCAATAGCGAACCTTGAAATAATCAGACAACTGCCTTCAACACATCATTGTTATTTGCTTAATGACCAATGGACTCTGAAAAAGACTTCATGGTTCCTGATGAGATCTGATGATGTGTTTGATCCAAGACCTCAAACAGAAGAGGGTATCTCTGAAGTGTATCTCCTGAACAATGATAATGTTGACGATTTCTTTGATAAGACTTACTCGTCTATTCGTTTGTCTTTAGAAAATGAAATCAAATCGATATTGGATGACAATAACTGTTGACAGTTGTCCGTTGACTAAAAAAATAAGAATATGAAAAAAGCTGTGTTCTCTGGTTCTTTCGATCCGATAACGAAAGGTCATGAAGATATAATTTTGAAAGCCATGCCTCTCTTTGATGAGATTATTGTTGCAATCGGTATTAACATAATGAAGAAAAATGCATTTTCCCTTGAGCAGCGTCTTCAATGGATAAAGGATGTATTCTCTGGATATCCTAAGGTGAAGGTTGCGCATTATGAGGGGCTCACTGTGGATTTCTGTAAGGAGAACGGTGCCGGTTATATCATAAGAGGTCTGCGTGGCAGTATTGACCTGGAATATGAAAGCACCATTGCTGAGACCAATAAGAAGATAAATCCAGAAATTGAAACGGTATTCTTTCTTACAGACCCTTCACTGCGTTGTGTGTCATCGACAGTGGTTCGTGATTTGTTGAAGCATAATGCCAATATTGATGGATTTGTTCCATCGATGATTTGCAATGATGTCACAAATGCCATTAAATGAATTTATGAAAAAGTATAGATCGTCATTAGTACTGATGTTGCTCTTTTTGATGGGCAATGTAGCTCTGTCACAAGATGTCAAGATTAAAGGTAAGGTGAATGAGCCTGAAGCCTTGATTCGTCTCATGACTTATAACGATATGCTGACCTGCGAACAGACCACGGTTTTTGAAACCAGTTCTGATGAAAATGGAAGTTTCAGTATTGAAACGAAAATAGACGATATTGTCATGGCACAGATTGCTGTCAACTTGGAACGTGTTGATATTCTGTTGAAGCCGGATGCCGATTATGAGATAGAAATACATATCCCTGAACAGGAAAAAGACATTTCTTATTTTGAACGCCAGAGTCCTACGTTAAAGATCATAAAATCAAACGATGATGAACTCTATTATCAATACAATATGTCTAATGTCATAATAGATGATTTTGTATTGGATAATTTTAACAGACTTTATAGAAACCGTCAGCTTTCTCTTCTCGACACTCTTGATGTCAAGATTGAGAATATATTAGGTGACATGAATACAGATTTTGTCAAAGACAATATTCTGTATCGTAAGGCTGCTATCATTATGATGACTGGCAATGCCAATAAGGTGCTTTCCCAATATTTCAACAAGCAGCCCGTCCTTTATTCGCAACCGGCTTATATGAATCTTTTTCAAGAGATTTTTACTAATTATCTGACATCACGACAATTTGATCCTTCGGAGTTAAGAGCAATGCTTTATGACACTTATGACAATTTCTTAAAATTTATTAAGGGAAAAGATGCCTTTTTGTCAGATAATCATGATTTGGCAGAATTGATTGTCGCATGGAATCTGAAACGAATGTATTATGAGATGCCTGATGACAGAAACAGAATATATGCATATCTGAATTATATTTATGAAAATGCAGGATGTAGCGATAATAAGGAAGTCATCGGCGATATTATAAGACAGATAAATAGACTGTCGTTTAACTCTGATGCTCCGGATTTTGTATTGAAAGACGGAAATGACAAAGATGTAAGACTTTCTGATTTCAAGGATAAAATGATATTGCTTCAGTTTGTAAATCAAAGGTCTTCCATGACAGATTATCAGTTTGAAATGCTGAAAGATCTTTCGCAGCAATGGCACGATACCATCCAGATTATCACCATTGCCACAAAGGAAAGCTTCGTTGATTTCCGTAGTATGTTTGATGAAAAAAACTACAGATGGACTCTGTTGGATTTAGGTGACGACATACTTCTTCTCGAGAATTATCAGATCATGACATATCCTGATTATGTCATTTTGGGCAAGGATAACAAGATCGGAATGGCTCCAGCTCCGGCTCCTGACCAGTATCTGGATTTTCATGTAAGAAGAATTTATAACTATTATAAAAAATAATATAAAAAAATCGTTATTTTTGCACAACATTTGATGAGACTATATGGACGTATCAATGTAACTTTCAATAAAACATATTGATACGTCTGTTTGAAATATGATTTGATAATTGAAAATAGAAAGATAGATATGGGATTTTTCACTAAACTATTCGGCAACAAAGCAACGCGCGACAACAAGGCATTGCAGCCGATTTTGGATAAGACTTTAGAAGCTTACGAAAAAATAAAGAATTTAGACATTGACACTCTTCGTCATAAAACAGTAGAGTTTAAGGAATATATAAATAACTATATCGCTGATGACGAAGCTCGTATCAAAGAGTTGAAACTGAAAGCCGAAAATGACGACCTTGACCTCGAAAAGAAAAACGAGATCTTTGAACAAGTCGATAAGTTGGAAAAACAACAGCTTGAGAAAATAGAAGAAGCTCTCAACACTATCATGCCTGAGGCTTTTGCTGTCTTGAAAGAAACAGCCAAACGTTTTAAAGAAAACAGTGTTGTAGAAGCGACAGCCACAGATCTCGACCGTAATCTCGCAGCGAAGTTTGATCATATCAACATTGAAGGTGACAAGGTTTATTACAACAACAGCTGGATCGCTGGCGGTAATACCATCACATGGGATATGGTTCCATATAATGTCCAAGTCATAGGTGGTGCTGTGTTGCATCAAGGTAAGATAGCTGAGATGGCTACCGGTGAAGGTAAGACTTTGGTCGCTACTTTCCCAGTGTATCTCAATGCTCTTGCAGGACGTGGTGTTCATGTCGTTACTGTCAACGACTACCTTGCAAAACGTGACTCCGAATGGATGGGAACTATTTATGAGTTCCTTGGTCTTACTGTAGATTGTATCGACAAACATGAGCCTAACTCACAGGCTCGTCGTAACGCTTATCTCGCAGACATCACATACGGTACCAACAATGAATTCGGTTTCGACTACCTGCGTGATAACATGACAGGAAATCCTGACGAACTTGTACAACGTAAACATCATTTCGCTATCGTTGACGAGGTTGACTCTGTCTTGATTGACGATGCTCGTACACCTTTGATCATATCAGGTCCGACACCACGCGGCGACCATCAAGAATATGACGTTTTGAAAGCAGATGTCGTTAAACTTTATGAAGCACAAAAACGTCTGGTGACATTATGCCTCGCTGAAGCTAAAAAGATATTGACAGATCCTAACGCTACAGCTGAACAGAAACAACATGGAGCCGACCAGCTCTTCCGCGCTTACAGAGGTCTTCCTAAAAACAATGCCTTGATCAAGTTCTTGAGTGAAGAAGGTATGAAGGCTCTCATGCAAAAGACAGAAGGTTTCTATCTACAGGAACAACAGAAAAACATGCATATCATCGATGATGAACTTTATTTCGTTATAGATGAGAAATTACATAGCGTCGATCTTACCGAAAAAGGTATCGACGAACTTACAAAAGCTTACAACGACTCTTCATTCTTTATTTTACCTGATGTAGGTGGCGAGATAGCTGAACTCGAACGCAGCGGGCTCTCAGACGACGAGAAAGTGATGAAGAAATCAGAACTGCTCCGTAACTTCTCAGAGAAATCAGAACGTTTACATACAGTTCAACAGCTGCTTAAAGCTTACACCTTGTTTGAAAAAGATGTCGATTACGTCATCATGGATAACAAAATCAAGATCGTTGACGAACAGACTGGCCGTATCATGGAAGGCCGCCGTTGGTCTGACGGCTTGCACCAAGCTGTAGAAGCTAAGGAAAACGTTCATGTCGAAGCTGCTACTCAGACATACGCAACAATTACATTACAGAATTATTTCCGTATGTATCATAAACTTGCAGGTATGACAGGTACTGCTGAAACAGAAGCAGGTGAGTTCTGGGATATTTATAAATTGGATGTCGTCGTCATCCCGACAAACAAACCTATCGCACGTATCGATGCGGAAGATCTGATATATAAGACAAAACGTGAGAAATATAATGCAGTAATCGAGAAGATAGAGGAGTTTGTGGCAGAAGGACGTCCTGTTCTCGTTGGTACAACATCCGTCGAAGTTTCAGAACTTCTTTCTAAGTTGTTGACACGTAAAGGTATCAAGCATAACGTCCTTAATGCTAAGTTGCATGCCAAGGAAGCACAGATCGTTAAAGATGCAGGTCAGGCCGGAACAGTGACTATCGCTACTAACATGGCTGGTCGTGGTACCGACATCAAGTTGGGACCTGGTGTCAAGGAAGCAGGAGGTCTTGCTATCATTGGTACAGAACGTCATGAGTCACGTCGTGTTGACCGTCAGTTGCGCGGACGTTCAGGACGTCAAGGCGATAACGGTAGCTCTCAGTTCTTTGTCTCTCTTGAAGACGACCTTATGCGTATGTTCGGTTCCGATCGTATCGCTCCTCTCATGGATAGACTCGGTCTCCAGGAAGGTGAAGTGATCCAACATTCAATGATTACAAAGCAGATTGAGAAAGCTCAAAAGAAAGTTGAAGAAAACCACTTCGGCACTCGTAAGCATCTTCTCGAATATGACGATGTCATGAACTCACAACGTGAGGCTATATATGAAAAGAGACGTCATGCCTTGTTCGGAGAACGTCTCTCGATAGACATCAACAATATGATGTATGATCTCGGCGAATCGCTGATAGAGAAATATCAAGACGCCAACGACTACGACGGATTGAAGTTAGATGTTCTTTCAACAATGGGTATAGACCTTCCTTTCGGAGAAGATGAACTGAAACGTGCAAAGACAGATGTGCTCGCTGAGAAATTGTTTGAGAAAGCTTTGGATGTCTATAACAACAAAACCCGTATCATCGGAGAGAAGACACTCCCTGTGATAGAAAACGTTCATAAGAATACACAATATGAAAATATCCTGATACCATTCACCGATGGCAAGAGAAGTATGAATGTGGTTGTAAATCTCAAGAGAGCTGTCGAGAACGGCGCTAAAGAGATTTCATTGTCGGTGGAAAAATTCATCACTCTTGGAATCATCGACGAGTCATGGAAAGAACACTTACGTGAACTTGACGAATTGAAACATTCTGTACAGAATGCTCATTACGAACAGAAAGATCCTCTCTTGATATATAAATTCGAATCGTTTAATTTGTTCAAGCAGATGATCCAGAAGATAAACGTCGATGTCATTTCATTCTTGATGCGTGCTGATGTGCCAATGCAAGACGGCAGTCAGGTGAGAGAACAAAGAGCTAAGGCTATTGACAGAAGCAAGTTGCAAGAACAACGCAATGACTTGTTGTCACAGGCTCACAGCAATACACAGGAACGTCAGGTTACGCAGCCTGTTCACGTTGAAAAGAAAGTGGGAAGAAACGACCCTTGTCCTTGTGGCAGTGGCAAGAAATATAAGAACTGTCACGGAAGAGAAGAATGAATTAAAATTGAAAGTTAAAAGTTGAAAATTTAAGAGTGCTGCATGTTTTGATGCGGCACTCATTTTTTTAATAAAAAACACTTTTTACTTCAACAAAATTATTATAAATTTGTAAAGTAAAACAGTTTGATATTTATAAATAAAGGTTTAAGGTATATCTCATTTTTATTATCAATGTTATCATTAAAAATCAATAGACAACAATCAATAGTTAATAGAAAAAGCTATAGACTCATGACTAATGGCTTGAGACTTATTATTTTTCTTTGTTCTATTGTCTTTAGTCACAATGCGGTGGCTCAAGATGCTGTTGATACTACTGATACATTGATAAGACCGCGTGTAGGTGTGGTGTTGAGCGGTGGCGGTGCCAAAGGCTTCGCTCATATAGGAGCCTTGAAGGTGATAGAAGAAGCTGGACTTCCAATAGATTATATAGCAGGTACGAGTATGGGTAGCATAGTGGGTGGCTTGTACGCTATAGGCTATTCTCCTGAAGATATGGTACGTCTCGTCAAAGAACAGAACTGGAATGCCGTTATGTCGGATGCCATACCAAGAAAATATATTTCCATAGATGAGAAGATAATGAATCGTCAATATCTGGCTACTTTCCCGTTTAGGGATAAAAAGATACAGATGAAATCGTCGATATATGACGGTGCTATGGTCAATCTTCTTCTGGCACGACTTACTTCTCCTGTTTATAAGATCAGAAAATATGATGAACTGTCGGTTCCTTTTCTATGTGTGGCTGCCAATATTGAAAATGCTGAAGCATATGAGATGACAAAAGGAAGCCTTCAGCGTTCGATAAGAGCTTCAATGTCGATACCTTTCTATTTCCCTCCAGTCGAACTTGATGGCCGTCTTCTCATCGATGGCGGCGTGAGAAACAATTTTCCTGTTCATAACCTAAGAGAAAAAGGCCTCGATATTATAATAGGTGTCGATGTACAACGCGACTTCCGTACCAAAGAGGAGCTTAACTCTCTGGATAGAATATTAGATCAGATGATAGCACTGTCTGATATAGATGCCAATAGAGTGGCAAGAGAAGAAGTTGACATTCGTATCAGACCGGAACTAAATGATTATGGTATGATGGATTTCAACTATTATGATACCATCATAGCTTTAGGTGAGACTGCAACACGTAAGTTCCTGCCTCAACTGCAACAGCTGGCAGATTCCATAAAGTCAATACAAGACTATGTTATAGAACGTCCTCTTGTAGAACCTTTGGATTCGGTGTTTGTAGTGTCGTTGAAAATAAAAGGTGTAAAGGATGATAATACTAATTTCATAAGAAAGTCAATGGCAAAATATTATCCTATAGTCATGACCATCGATGAGATAGAGACATCTATCATGAGAATTTATGCTACTGGCTATTTCAATGATGTATGGTATGAATTGGAACCTGCTGTGAAAGGTGTCAACCTTGTACTTCACTGCAAGGAAAAAGAAGAGGAGACAGTGTCGGTGGCAGCTCATTATGACACTGACTATGGCATTGGTATATTGGTGAATCTTACCATGAAAAACATACTGAAGTTCCCTAAACGTTCTACCTTGTCGGCAGATCTGAATATAGCAGAAGATCCGTACTTCAAGATAAGATTCCATTCTAACGTATCACAGAAATTCAAATATGGAACAGACATCTCTGCGATAAGTCTTTTCATGAATCAATATAACGATTACATTATAAACAACTCGTATAGCGTTCAGGATAATAAATTGGATCTGTTCGCTGAGTTCATGCCAAATTTGGAGCAGCAGCTAAGATTAGGTGTCGTGGCTAATTATGTTCACCTTCGTGATAATCTGGAACATACCGTCGATACAGATAATTATGACTTTATCGCTCACGGATATTTCAATTATCATATCAATAATGAAGACTCTCCAACTTATGCGTCGAGAGGATGGAAGCTTAACCTTAATGGAAAATATATTGTTCCGGTGGTGGAACTAGAAGATGGTTCTAGAATGAAAAACTCCTTGGTGTTGAGAGCTGATATTGACGGCTCTATCGCTGTCGGGAAACATCATTCCCTGAAGTTGGGTGCTACCATAGGTTCTTCAATGTTTGATGACGAACCTCCTGTCAGCTATCAGTTCTTTGTAGGTGGACAGTCATATATGAGATATTTCGACAATATAATTTCTTTCGACGGCTTGAAGTTTACGCAGTTGTATGGAGACCATATCTCGACTGCTAATATATCATGGCAATATAATTTTTATAAGAACATCTATGCCATCGCAACCATCAATGGCGGCTATGTCGCTTCCGATTACGACAGGTGGTTTTCCGATGACAATTTCGTCTTCGGTTGTGGCTTGACATTAGGCATGAATACAAAAGCCGGTCCTGTTGAATTAAGTCTGACCGGCTCTAACAGATGTTCCAATATAATAGGATTTTTAAATGTAGGTTATTGGTTTTAAATAATATAAATTTTAAAGATATGAAATACACAAGAGTACTTTTGAAATTAAGCGGTGAAGCTTTGATGGGAGAACAGCAATATGGTATCGACCCAGAACGTCTTAACGATTATGCAGAAGAAATAGCAGAAGCATCAAAACAAGCACAGATAGCCATTGTGATTGGCGGAGGAAATATTTTCCGTGGCCTGCAAGGAGCAAGCAAGGGAATGGATAGAATACAAGGTGACTACATGGGAATGCTCGCTACTGTCATCAACAGTATGGCTTTACAATCTACCTTACAATCAAAAGGTGTTAAGACAGCCTTGTTGTCAGGAGTATATATCGACCGCATCGCAGATTCCATGAGCAGCGCGAAAGCTATAAAGCTTTTGGAAGAAGGTAATGTTGTCATCATCGGCGGCGGATCAGGCAATCCTTTCTTCACAACAGATACCGCCTCTGCCTTGAGAGCTGTTGAGGTAAGAGCTGACATCATCCTCAAAGGAACACGCGTCGATGGTATTTACACCGCCGACCCTGAGAAAGATCCAACAGCAACGAAGTTCGACCATATCACTTACGACGAGGCTTATAATAAAAACCTTAAAGTCATGGACCTGACAGCTTTCACACTATGTAAAGAAAACAATATGCCTATGTATGTGTTTGATATGAACACCAAAGGTAATTTGTTGAAAGTTCTTAACGGTGAAGAAATTGGAACTTTGGTGACAAAATAATTGCAGATATATACGAAAAATTTTTATTTTTGTGCTGTAAAAAAAATATGTTATGACAGACGAATCACAATTTATTTTAGATGAGACAACTGAGACTATGGAAAACACCATGAAACACATGGAAAATGAGTTTCAGAAGATCAGAGCCGGCAAGGCAAGCCCTGCAATGTTGCAAGGCGTTAAAGTAGAATATTATGGAACAATAGTTCCTATCGAACAAACATCAAATATAGGAACACCAGATCCACGCCAAATTATCGTTCAGCCTTTCGATAAAAGCTCGATACCAGCCATTGAAAAAGCTATCATGGCAGCTAACTTGGGATTCAACCCTAAAAACGAAGGCGATTTCTTGCGTATCCTCGTTCCTCCTTTGACAGAAGAACGTCGTAAAGACTTGGCAAAACGTTCTAAGACAGTTGCTGAAGAAGCTAAAGTGGGTATTCGTAACATCCGCCGTAATGCTAACGATGACGCTAAGAAACTTAAAGATGAAGGCGTTTCTGAAGATGAAGTCAAGATGGTTACAGAAAAGATCCAGGAACTTACAGATAAATATGTAAAGAAAATTGATGAACTCTGTGATCTTAAAGTGAAAGATATTTTGACAGTCTGATTTTTTAAGACTACAAAAAATATAGACGCTTCAATGTTTGGTTAAAAATAAAAACATTGAAGCGTCTTTTTTTAATTATGACCGTTGAGCCTTGAACCTTAAAAAACAATTTTCAATTTATCGAATAATTTATTATATTTACGTACTTTTTTTCTCCTTGCAGAAAAACTATAAAAAACTTTCATCACTTGCTCGATGGCATGAGATGGAAGTTTTTTTATGGATATTGGAGGCGATGCCTAAGCCTGTCGAAGGCATGATGTTCGGTGTTTTGACGATCTCAACGACCGAAGACTTAATAAAACAAAAATTAACTAAAATATAAAATGAAAATAATCTACAAATTACTAATCCTCTGACTTCTGACACTAAACGGAGGCAACGCACTGAAGGCGCAAGACAATGCAAGTGGCCAATGCGGCAATTAACGTATCTATGGTGTTTAGTCAACAGACAACGGACAGCAGACTTCTTCTACAGGTAGTGCATACACACGGACTGTTGACTAAAAAAAGAAAATAAAATGAAAAAACTTACAACAACAATAATATTTGCAATAGCATTCGGGATGAATGTGAATGCTCAAAACGATGGTTTCTTCAGCCATGGAAATTATACTGAGTATAGAGGAACGACAGAATGGGGAAATCTTCCGACATTGCCTGCTTCTCATAGCTTGGACTACGACTATGAAGCTGCCTGCACCTATTGGCAGCGGGCTGCTTATCCTAGGATGGCTGGCTCTGGCTTATAGAATACGTAAAAGAAATTAAATTGAAAATTAAAAGACGCGTGAATGTCACATTACATTCACGCGTCTTTTAAACTCTCAAATCAAGTCCTTAGCTTTTCATCTTTCTTGTCAGCAGTTCTACAAATTTAAATTCGCTGAGCAGTTGTCTCGCTACGATCCTGATGAGTGTGTATGAAGGGATTGCTATTATCATACCGATGACACCTCCTATATTACCAGCCATCAATATCACCAAAAATATTTCTATAGGATGAGCGAAAACACTCTTGGAGTATATGGTGGGTTGTAATACAAAATTGTCTATGATGTTGGCAACGACAAAAACTCCGATTATTTCCATGCTGTTAGGTAGAATCATGTCGAAGGCGCTGATGCCGAGGTTGGATATTATACCTATGATAACACCTACGAAACAGCCCATTACGGGGCCAATATAAGGAACTATATTCATGAAGCCACCCATCACTGCAATGATCAAGGCGTTTTCTATGCCGAAGATGGTTAGGCCTAAAAATATCAATATCATCATGCAAAGAAGCTCTGCTATCAACCCGAACATATATCTGGTAAGCATCGTTCTTGAATCGCTCAGTATCTTATTCATGCGTGATGTCATGTTGTCAGGTGTGATGGCCATGAATATGTTATGTACGATATTATGATCTCGCAAGAGGAAAAACGTTAAAAATACTATGGAGAAAATACCGATTACGAGAGAACTCGTCTTTGAAACGATGCCGCTTACAATAGTACTGAAATTGTCCCAGCTGACAATAGAATAAATCTTGTCTTCTATCATCTTTAGAATGTCTTCCTCTGGTCTTATGATGTTGTATTGAATAAGCAGGTTATAGAACTTCTCTATCGGTTTTTCAAAATAAGCCGTTATGGCATCAGTGTCGATATTGGATAATATCGTTAGCTCTCTGTTCACTAGAGGTATGATGAGGAGAAATAAAAGTGAGAATGTCGTAAACATGATTATCATTGTCAGTACAGCAGAGACGGCATCGCCGAGATGGAATCTCTTGATGTGGAATTTTTTGAGACATTCACATAATGGTCTGCCTAACATCGATAAGATAATTGCTATGGCAAAATACAAGAATATGTGCGGAAAGAAATAAACCAATAATCCGACAGCCAATAAGCCTGCAATAGGCTTTATGAAATCTTTGATTTTATTCAATTTATAATTTACGATTTACAATTATACAATACAGTCTATCTCGACTTTGTTCTCACCTTCATTCTTCATTTTCCTACAAAATGTTTTCCAATGTCATTCCGAACAGTCTGCTCAAAGGTATTCCCATTTCTGCAGCCTGTTTTGGCATGATGCTGGCTTCCGACATTCCAGGGACGATGTTGACTTCGATGAAAAACAAGCCTTCTTCGTTGAGGATATAATCGAAACGTGCGAAGCCTTTACATCCGAATTTCTCATAAAGCATTGCTGATGTCGCTTTCACCTCTATCTCTTCCAGTTCTTCCAAGGCAGCAGGTGTTATCTCGTCCGACATTCCGCTGGTGTATTTTGCCTCATAGTCGAAAAATTCGTTTTTGCTTACAATCTCTGTCAATGGTAAAACCATCATCTTGCCTTTATGTTCAATGACGCTGCATGCGAGTTCGCGACCTTTCACGAATTTCTCGCACATGATCTGACTGCCTGCGTTGAAAGCTGTCTCGACTGCTTTGTCGAAGTCATCCTCTGTGTTGACTTTGCTGACACCGACACTGGATCCGTTGCATGTAGGCTTCACAAATAAAGGCAGACCGAGTTCTTCAATGATTTCTTTTTTATCTATGATGTCACCTTTGTTGATAGTGACAGAAGGCGATACTGTCGCGCCATGTGCTGCAGCAATGTGTTTTGTCAAGTCTTTGTTGAATGTCAAAGCACATGTGGTGAAATTGGACGATGTATATGGGATATTCATCATTTCAAAATAACCTAGAATCTCTCCGTTTTCTCCTGGTATTCCGTGTACAGCATTGAAAACAGCGTCGAATGTTATTTTATTTCCGTCAAGATTAATGGAAAAATCATTCTTATCGACAGCGATATGACTGCCGTCGTCTGCCAGACAATACCATTCACCTTTCTTGATGACAATAAGATATGAGTCGTAAATGTTTGAGTCTAAATGTTTTTTAACGACATGAGCACTCTTTATTGAGATCTCGTATTCTCCGGAGTAACCTCCACAAATAATTGCAATCTTTCTCATAATAATATTTCGATAAAAAAATTAAAATCGTTATCTTTGTCGCATCAAATTTAGTAAAAAGGTCTTTATTAACATCAGATAAAAATAAAAATAAATGAAAGCCTTCAATTTCTTAACCAAAAGGGCATTTTATATACATCTTATCATAATTATAGCATTGGTTGTCGCGATAATAGAAATTACATTCTTATCGTTGAACTCTTATACTCGTCATGGTGAAGAGATAAGCGTCCCTGATTTCATTGGACTCAACTGTGACTCTGTAATAGCTTTATACAAGGACGAATTTAATTTCGTAATGTTGGATAGCGTCTATTCCAAATCCTTTCCAGAAGGTTCCTTCTACCAACAAGATCCGTTGCCGGATTCAAGAGTGAAAAAAGGCCGCCGTATATATTATGTCAAAGTGTCGGAAGCACCGGAAAAAGTGGTGATGCCTAATCTAAGAAATCTCTCTTTGCGTCAGGCGATGGTGCTGCTTAAAGCAAATGGCTTGGTAGTTAGCGAGCTTGAATTTGTCGATCATTTTGCAAAGAATGCAGTCGTTGACCAGTTGTTTGATGGAGAAGCCATAGATCCAGGTACTGAAATCATTAAAGGAAGCGAGATAAAACTTCTTGTCGGATACGGTCGCGACGATAAAAAGACACACCTGCCTAATCTTATTACAGCAAAGAAAGAGAGCGTGAAGAACAGCGTGCTCGAAGCTTCGCTTAATCTCGGCGAAGAAATATTCATGGATTATGATGCCGATGGCAAATACAAAGTCTATAAGATGGAGCCTGCTTATGATATACAGACTTTAGTGACGCTTGGTTCTAAAGTGAATGTGTGGTATCGCTCTGAAAACAAATTTGATTTCGATTCTTATGGAAGAGAGCTCTTCAAGAAAGACTCTGTCTTGGCAGTCATGAAAAAGAAAAAACTTTCTGACGACACAATTAAATATGTTACAGATAGTTTTGATTATATAATAACTAACCGTTTGTTCCGTTTCGATTCTATAAGCCGCGAATATGATAAAAACCTCGTCTTTGAAAGAGACTTCTTTGAATTTTTATATCGCGACGATACAATGGATATGGACTCATTATACGAATTAATTGAAAGTAGAATAGATACAAATTATTATTACTATGAAGATTAAAATATTGCTTATTATAGCATTGGTATTTATAAACATAAAAAGTTTCTCGCAAGAATATCTTAACGGATTTTCCTATACGGCAAAGTCCGTGTCTGAAGACAAGGCTTCGAGAAATGTGAAAACAACGTTGACATTGCCTTTCTTTGACGACTTTACAAAAAGTGACGTCGCTGTCGATGCGGCTAAATGGATTAGCAGCAGTGTTCTCGTAAATTCCGGATTTCCTAAATATCCTACAAATTATAATGCCGCTACTTTTGACGTGCTTGACGCAACAGGTAAGGTGTATTCTCATGCGAGCAGCTCACCTTTTGTGGCAGATTCCTTGATTTCCAATCCTATCAGCCTTAAGGATTTCACTCCTGCCGATTCGCTATATCTGAGCTTCTATTATCAGCCGCAGGGTAAAGGCGAAGCTCCTGATGCTGCCGACTCCTTGGTTCTTATGTTCGGATATGTCGTCGATACATTCAAAATAGAATACGACTCTATACTCATAGGAGATATGTTGTCATATATGCAAGTGGATACCATTTTTAAAGGCGATATCCTTTATCATGATATAAATTCTCATTGCAATCTGGATATGTTTGCCTTGTCGGAAAATCAATATACAATAGCGGATTCCATGCAGAGTGTTGCTGTGCCTTGCGATACAGTATTCTATTCAGAGTTCGTATGGAATCATATATGGAGTGCTGAAGGAATGACATTGGATTCTTTCCTGATTGCCAACGACGGCAATTATTTCAAACGTGTGATGATTCCTGTTAAAGATGAGAAATATTTTAAAAATGACATAATGCTTCTATTCTATAATTATGCGACAATGCCTTCTGCAATGTATCCTAACGATAGAAGCAATGTGGATAATTGGAATGTAGATTTCGTATATTTTGATAAGAATCGTTCTTATGATGATACGACTTATCCGATGATAAGCTTCTCGGAAAAATCACCATCATTGTTGAAACGTTATCATTCAATGCCGTATCGTCAATATAAGAGCAATCCTACTGTGGCGATGGCATCTAATTACTATATGTATATGATGAATCTGGATTCTGTCGGAGCAAAGGTCCAATATTCATGTAACATAGAAAATCTCACAACAGGATGGACATACGATTATAACGGAGAGCCTTTTGACATATCGCCTTATTCAACAAAAGGTATGTATGTTGACTCAATACGTCTCAAGAATTTCCTTTTCGATATGGTTGATAAACTTGACACTACATCGTATCTCATTAAACATGTCATAAGTGTAGATTGTGAATATTCAAATGTTACTGGAGATACCTTGTGTGGAATACAGACTTTCCATGATTATTATGCTTATGATGACGGAACTCCGGAGCGTGGATATGGTGTCGTTCCTGATGATTCTTATTTCGCTACCCAGTATGTTATTTCTTCGCCAGATACATTGTGCGGAGTGCAGCTTCTTTTCAACAGGACTCATAATGATGCTAATTATGATTTCTTTGATATTGTGGTATGGAGTGATAATAATGGAAAGCCAGGCAATGAGGTGTATCGTCTTAGCAATCAAAGACCAGTATGGGATGATGAAGAAATTTATAGATTCGCATATTATCCTTTTGACAAGATTCTGAAAGTGAACGGAACGGTTTATGTGGGAATAATGCAACATTCTAGAGAAAGTATTAATATTGGTTTTGATATGTCAAAAGACAACAGTCAATATAACTTCTTTGAGAGCGGTGATGGATGGGAGAATAGTAATATGCCAGGATCATTGATGATACGACCTGTTTTGGGCGGAGACTATATTATTGAAGAAAGCGACAATGCAGGAAAGAATAGACTTGGATTATATCCTGTTCCTTCAAAAGATGAGGTTAATATTAGTGAGCTGCCTTCAGATTCATGTGAAGAGATAGTGATTTTCGATATGACAGGCCGTGTCGTCAAACGTTTTTATAATGAAGTGAAATTGGATGTAAGCGACTTGTCTAACGGACTTTATATGATAAGAGTCGTGACAGAAGAAGGTAAGTCATTTACAGAGAAATTCTTGATTGCCAAATGATGATAGAAAGATTTGAAGATATAAAAGAAGAAGCTAAGAACCGAGATTTCGTCGCTAAATATCAAGATGACGAGTCGGAAGAGACGACGGAGTTATATGAACATTTTCGCATAGTAGCTGACCCTGGTCAGTCACTGACACGTGTTGATAAGTTTTTGCAGAATCGCATTGAAAATGTTTCGCGTAATAGGATACAGAATGCAGCTAAGGCTGGAAGTATTCTTGTCAACGACAAGGTGGTGAAGCAGAATTACAAGGTGAAGCCTAATGATGTTGTTTCGGTGGTGATGTCATATCCTCCTCGTGAAGTCGTTATCACTCCTGAAAATATTCCATTGGAAATAGTATATGAAGACGCTGACGTTATCATCATTAACAAACAGGCAGGACTCGTCGTTCATCCAGGTCATGGCAACTTTAATGGAACTTTGCTGAATGCTCTCGCATATCATTTTAAAAATACCAGTCAGAATATAGAAAACGGGTTCGGCTATCTCGTTCATCGCATTGATAAAGACACTACAGGTCTTATGATTGTGGCAAAGAACGAGACGGCTCAGACAGTCTTGGCAAAGCAATTCTTTGAACATAGTATAACACGCCGTTATCAGGCTTTGGTATGGGGTGATTTTACTGAGGACGAAGGAAGGATAGAAGGTCATATAGGTCGTAGCACAAAAGATAGAGTAGCCATGGCGGTATATCCAGATGGTTCTCAAGGTAAGTCGGCGGTAACTCATTATAAGGTGCTAGAGCATTTTAATTATGTCACTTTGGTGGAATGTCGCCTTGAGACTGGTAGAACGCATCAGATTCGTGTGCATTTTCAACATACTGGTCATCCTCTTTTCAACGATTATCTATATGGCGGCGACACTATTATAAAAGGAACTACATTCTCTAAATATCGTCAGTTTGTCGAGAATTGTTTCAGAGAAATACCTCGTCATTGTCTGCATGCCAAGATTCTGGGTTTCGTGCATCCTACTACTGGAAAAGAGATGTATTTTGACTCTGAATTGCCAGGTGATATGGTGGCTGTTTTGGATAAATGGCGTAACTATATTAAGACAAGAACTGAATAATATAATTCGTGATTTATGATAGTTGTAACAGGAGCAGCAGGTTTCATCGGCAGCATGGTGGCTGCTAGCCTTAATGATCATGGCCGCGACGATTTGATCCTCGTGGATGATTTTTCCAAAAAGGAAAAAGAAAGAAACTATGTAGATTTGAAATATAATGCTCTGGTCGATAGAGATGTGTTTTTTGATTGGTTTAAGGAAAATCATCATGACGTAGATTTTGTCGTTCATCTTGGTGCGCGCACCGATACAACAGAATTCGACTGGAATGTGTTTCAGAAACTCAATGTGGATTATACGCAGACGATGTTCTGTTTGTGTTCAGACTATCATATACCATTAGTTTATGCATCATCAGCTGCCACTTATGGCAATGGTGAATTGGGATATGACGATAGTCATGATGTTGTAGAGAAGCTGAATCCTCTGAATCCATACGGACGTTCCAAGAATGAAGTCGATAAATGGATTTTAAATCGTATCGCAGCCCAGGACTCTGTTTCTGAGCCTCCATTCTGGGCGGGATTGAAATTCTTTAATGTGTATGGCCCGAACGAATATCACAAAGGAAGAATGGCATCTGTCATTTTCCATTCATATAATCAAATAAATGCGACTGGAAAAGTGAAGCTGTTCCGTTCTCATCGCCCTGATTTCAACGATGGCGAGCAGTTGAGGGATTTTATATATGTTAAAGATATCGCAGATGTGATTGTTTTCATGATTGAAAAACATTCAGCTCGCAAGATACAGAGCGGCTTATATAATCTTGGAACTGGAAAAGCACGTAGTTTTTATGATTTGGCTGCTAATACATTCAAGGCTATGGGTAAGGATGTAGATATAGAGTTTATTGACATACCTGAAGATATAAGAGACAAATATCAATACTTTACAGAAGCTAATATGAAAAAGTTGAGGGCTGCTGGCTATGACAAGGAATTTACTTCTTTGGAAGATGGAGTTGCTGACTATGTGAGGATATTGAATAAGTGAAATATATAAAAAAGCAGGAAAAAGCACTTTGTTGATGGCAAGGTGCTTTTTTTTGTTTTCAGTAAATGTATGAAGGCATACTCCATGTTCATAGGTAGGTGATGAAGCGCAAAGCGCAAAATGCTTGCAAAACATTTTACATGTAAATTAAAGCACCGAAGGTGCGACGGATATAAATTCAAATCTCCTTACAGGAGTAGAATTGTAAATTGATTATTTCAAGCAGGAGTTCCGTGCTACGCATTCCACCGCCTGCTTGGGAGCTGTCGTTCCTAAGTGACTAATACTTATTGTAATCTTTAAGAATGAGGTAGTAAAGACAGGTAGCTTGGGTTGTTTGTATGTCTGTTGCTTGTCTTTATTTCGCTCAATTGGTAACTTTTTGGCAACATTACCGATAATGTATATAAACAACAAAGCCTCTCAGAATTCTGAGAGGCTTTGCGGTGCTGACGAGACTCGAACTCGCGACCTCCTGCGTGACAGGCAGGCATTCTAACCAAACTGAACTACAGCACCAGCTTTTTTTTGTTTCTCAACTCCGTTCTGTTGTTGTTGATTACGAGTGCAAAGATACGACCTTTTTTTAAATCTGCAAGCTTTTTTTTAAAAAAAATCACTTTTTTTAAAAATATTTTTTATTTAATTGATAATCAGTGTAATAAAAAGTAAAAGAATTATTTTATAATAAAAGCTCCATTCTTGCTTAAATCGTGATAATTTATGCCTAAATCTTTGGCTTCTTCAATTAATTTGTTAGCTATATAATGTGGTGTGCTTTTGTTAATTATCAGATTATCAAAAGTATATGTGTTTAAAAGTGGAGATAAAGACTGTCGTTTACGACCATAGATAATCATATAATCTATATGTGTTCTGTGTGCAAGCCTTTCCTTGGAAAAATAGCCTCCATCTGACAAAATGATGAGCTTTTTGTCAAAAGTTACGACATTTTTTCGTTTTTTTACAAAATTGTGATTAAAATCATTGTTTAAAAACTCCATTTTTCCATCGAAAAAAACACCTTTACTCACTAAATAATTTTCAATATTGTATGAAAATGCAGATTTATCATTGAAAAAACTGCTGTCAGCTATCAAAACATGGCTTCTTCCATTGATGAAATCGATTGCAGTCATGTTATTAATTGAATAAAACACTATTTCTTTTTGATTTTTCTGTTTTATTAGCTTATCAATATTTACAATAAAAAACAAACATGACATTGTCATGATAAAAAATAGCAATTTCTTGTTTTTTAATTCTATTAGAAGTAGCGTGCCTGACAATATTAGAATCAGTATTACGAATTGAAGGTCATTTATATAAAGTCCTTTAATAATTGAATTTGGCAGCGATTCGATCCAAGTGACACTGTAGTTCATCGCAAAAATCATTTTTGAAACAAGCCACGCAATGATATTATTGATATATGGTATATAGAAAATAAGTAGCATAGTGATTCCTCCGATAATGACAACTGATGATATAGGTGTCATGAATAGGTTGCTCAGCCAGAAGTATATTGGAAATTGATGGAAATAATAAATAGTAAAAGGAATTGTTGCAATTTGCGCAGCTATCGTTACTGATGTGATCTCCCAAATTTTATTGATGATTTTATATTTGGAATAAAATATTCTGGAAATAGGCTTTTGTAATATTACGATTCCGATGACTGCTGTATATGATAAAAGAAATCCGATGTCAAAAATATTTGACGGATTTATGCATAATAATATGAATGCAGATGCAGCCAGTGAATTTAGCACAATACCTTTTCTGTTGATGATATTTCCTATTATCACAAAAGAAAGCATAATCGTAGCTCTTAATATTGAAGGTGCTAATCCTGCTAATAAGGCATAAAACCAGATTAAAGCTAACAATATGATTTGTTTTATGATATTCTGGTTCTGTTTTCTATCGTTGATGAATGCCAGCATATAAGAAAACACCATAAATATCACACCGACATGAAGTCCTGAAACGCATAAAATATGCATGGCTCCAGCAGCGACATATTTTTGTCTGAGTTCTTGAGGAAGACTGTCGTCATATCCAAGTAATATTGCTGCGGCAACGGCATGTTCTTCTTCGTCTATACCAAGATTCTTCATTGTCATTAAGAGAAAATCGCGCATCCGATATGAAAAACCGTATATAGGATTTGATATGTTGTGATTCAAATGAAGCCAACAATTTCTTTTTATATAAACCTGATGAGTGATACCTTTCTTATATAGGTAATCTTTATAGTTGAATTGTTCTGGATTAGGAGGCTTCTCTACGGCTTTCGGATCTGTTGAAATGATTATGCAATCACCGTATTTTAGATTCATTGAGTTTTCTTCTTTTTCAAAATAAGCTATGACTTTGGAATCTATGCTTTTGATGTCTTTGTTTTCTTCATAGCCATAGACTTCCAATATAGCTTTGACTGATTTTTCCTTAATGGTCGCTTGTTCGCATAATCGCGCATAATAATATTTTGGTGTGTTTCCAGTGACTGAGATGTCGTTTGTTTTTAATTTATAATCATTTATTCTGACAAATGAAAAGCCTGACAGTAATAGATATGAAAACAATAAAGCAGAAAATACCCACCTTAGACTATAGTTCTTTATTAATATAGAAGTTGAAATTAATACTCCCATCAATAAAGAAAGAAAAATTAACATAATAAGTATAGGTTTTCTTTCCGGTGATATGATGTTGAAAGAAAAAGCCGACCATATTCCTATTGCAAAAGGAATTAAAAGTCTGATAAACGGATATTTAAACCAAGAAATCATCTTGCATCATAAATTTTGGATTAGTGATGCAAGATATGAATAATTTTAATACATAAAACATTGGTTTATAATATTTTATGTTAAAATTTATTAAGATTTTATTGTTTTTTTCTTTTTTAAATCGGAAACTATTATTGAAGCAGCATTGTTTGATGCTCCGGCATTGCCTAAAACGCATTTTAATTCGTCGTAATCTTCAAGTAAGTCTCTTTGTTTTTTATGGCTTGTCAATATGAGGTCTAACTCTTTTTTGATATTTTCCGGTGTTAAATCGTCTTGTATCAATTCTTTTACTACCTCTTTGTTCATTATCAGGTTGACAAGGCTGATGAACTTGACTTTAATTAGTTTTTTTGCTATATGATATGAAATAGGATTTCCTTTATAGCAAACAACCTCAGGTACATACAGCAGTGCTGTCTCTAAGGTGGCTGTGCCTGATGTTACCATGGCAGCACTTGCTATCTGCAGGATCTGATAGGTCTTGTTAAATAATAGGTGAACATTTTCATTGCCTATTATTGATTTATAGAAAGACTCGTCAAGAGATGGGGCGCAGCCTATGACAAATTGATAATTCGGATAGAATTTTATTGTCTTGAGCATTATCTCAAGCATTCTCGATACTTCCTGCTTACGGCTTCCTGGCAATAAAGCGATGACTTCTTTTTTAGGATCCAGATTGTTTTGTTTAAGAAAAACTTTTCTATTAACATTTTTTAACTTGGATAATTCATCAAGCAAAGGATGTCCTACAAAATGAGCTTCCATGTCATATTCTTCATAGAATGGCTTTTCGAATGGCAAAATGACTAGCATTTTGTCAACTACTTTCTTAAGGGTATGAACTCTGCGTTTTTTCCAAGCCCAGACTTGAGGGGATATGTAATAATAAACTTTTATATTATGTTTATGTGCAAATTTTGCGATCTTGATGTTAAATCCAGGATAATCTATGAGGATTATTGCATCAGGTGCAAATTTAAGTATGTCTTTTTTGCATAATTTAAAATTATTCAAGATTATTTTCAAGTGCATTAAAACCTCGACAAAACCCATAAAGGCGAGGTTGCGGTAATGTTTTACTAATGTCGCGCCTTGTGCTTTCATCAAGTCACCTCCCCATGCACGAATCTTTGCACGTGGATCTTTTTTCTTTATAGAGGCAATCAGGTTTGAACCATGCAAATCGCCAGAAGCCTCACCTGCTATAATATAATATTTCATTTTAAAATTATAAACATTATAAATATAATACCTATCAAAGTTGTGAAAATCATGCCTTTGCCAGTAGATTCTATGTTCCATTTCGCTAACATTAAGCGTGAAAGCAATAGATTAGGTATCAATGAAACAATATAAATGCCTAATGCGTCACGGCTTTGAGAGAAGTATGAAAAAGGAGTAAATAGATTTATTATACTGTATAAGACAAAAAATAATACTACCGATAGAATCACTCCGAAGAAAAAATTATCTTTTATTTTCATCACTTTGTTTTTAAAATAGTTTTAATATTTGATATAATTTCTGGGTGGGTAGTCCCATCACATTAAAATATGAACCTTCTACACTGTTGACTCCAATATAGCCAATCCATTCTTGGATGCCGTATGAACCTGCTTTATCGAAAGGTTTAAAATTATTAACATAATATTCAATTTCGTCTTCATCGATTATGTCGAAAGAGACTTTTGACGTGGCTGAAAAAGTTCTTGTCTTTTCTTTTGTATGAATGGTGACCCCTGTAACTACCGAATGTTTCTTTCCTGAAAGCATTTTCAGCATTTTGCTGGCTTCATCTTTGTCTTTTGGTTTGCCAAGGATTGTGTTATTTACAATAACTACAGTGTCGGCAGTTATAACCATGTAATTTTCAGGAAGTTCAGTTTCGTTGAAAGCTTTGGCTTTTTTAAGGCTTAAGAAAGGTGCTACTTCATAGACAGAAATGTTTTTTGAAAAGCTTTCGTCAACATCCTTGGTTAAAACAGTAAAATCCAATCCGATTCCTTTAAGAAGTTCTTGTCGTCTCGGTGATTTTGATGCCAGGATTATATTATAAGAGTTTAAATTTGTTAACATAATTTTATATGATTATATGAATATCATAGTTAATATTCCAAAAACCATAGATATCTTTAATGCTACTGATACTTTGTGAAAATCAGACGATTCTTTGGAATTATAAATGTTGATAATAGACAATAAGGATCCTGTTTCTGTTGCAAACAACATGCATAATGCAATGTTGGCTTGATTCTTAATAAGAATTATGTGAAAATATATTAATAGTGCATATAAACAAAAAGTTAATAAATACAATATTATTTTTGTCTTTTTAATGCCTATTACTATAGGTAATGTACGACAACGAGTTATCATGTCACCTTTGTAATCTTCTGCATCCTTCACTATTTCTCTAATCAGAGTTATGATAAAGGCAAATGCGGTGTAAATCAGTATGAAAGGCAGGATTGACGGCAATATCTCTTTTACGGAAGACAATATCAGTGTGTTGTTTGAGAGATATAATATTTCAAAAAGCCAAGGTAAAAATACAGCGAAAGCTACTGATATAGAAACAATGACATTTCCTATTATCAGCTTTTTCTTGTAGTTTGCAGAATAAGAGTATAATAGGCAAGTCAATAACACTAATGGCGCGAAGAATGTATAGAATTTTGATTTTAGAATTATTATGCTGGATATTAATCCACATAGTAAACCTAAAAATGTTAATGTCTTATAGAATAATTTTGCTTCTTTTTCTGAAAATACATTTGTTATTAACAATTTGTTGGGTTTGTTGACTTTGTCAATTTCTACATCAAATATATCATTGATGACATAACCTCCGGCGACAATGAAAATAATTGAGCCTAATAGTAGAGTGAACGCTGGCGAGGATGGCATCACTTCTGCTATTCCTATTGAAGATAAAGGAGACATTACGCAATAATAGATCAGAAGCATCATTATTGCTGTTATCAGTAGATTTGACCAGCGAATTAATTTGAAGAAAGATGTTATCTTTTTGTTCATAATCATATATTACCAGATGTAACAACTGAAATCTTTCATCCATTTGTCTTGTGCTTTAAGCACTTGTTCTATAATATCGCGGACAGCGCCTTTGCCGCCTCCATAATGACTGATGTACACGCTGATGTCTTTTATTTCAGGAGCGGCATCTGAAGGACACACTGGAAGTCCAACCATTTTCATGACAGGGTAATCAGGAAGGTCGTCGCCCATATAAATAATTTGTTCTGGTTTTAAATTGTTGGTTTCCATATATTTTTGTAATACTTCAACCTTATTTGCAGAACGTACGAAAACATCCTTTACTCCAAGCATTGCCATTCTCTTTTCTATTGATACAGAATAACCTCCGGTTATTACAGCGATATTATAACCAAGACGAGCTGCAAGTTGGATTGCATAGCCGTCTTTGACGTTGCTGCTACGTAAAGGTACACCATTACCATCTACTAAAACATCTCCGCTTGTCATAACTCCGTCATAATCAAAGACGAATGTTGTAATAACTTTTAAGTTTTCTTTGTAGTTTTTCATTTTATTTATATTTATTTAATATATAATCTGTTAGTAATTCGTAAATTTTCTTTTCTTCTATATTGTTGTCTAACATTAATTTATGTCTGTTTATTGTATTTATGTCACCTCTTTTTGCAGGTCCTGTCAGAGCTTTCTCTGGACCCAAAGCAAATGATTTGTTGACAGTCTCTCTCACTAATGACTCTAGTATGGAAATATCAAGACCTTTTTCTTCAAGAAGCTTGTTTCCTATCTGTAGCATTATGTTAACGAAATTTGACACATAAACCGCACTCATATGAATATGGCATCTTTCTTCATCAGAACAATATACAACATTGTCAGAAATCTTTTTCGCTAGAGTTGTAAGTCTTTTCAAATTATCTGGGGATGAAGCGTTTACTAGAAGCGGCACTTTTTTGAAATCTACGTCAAAGTCTTTTGTCAATGTTTGCAATGGATATAGGATTCCATGATTTTCTATATTTTCCAAGAGAGATGAACTTTGAGTTCCGGATGTATGAACTACCAAACCTTTAAATTCGTTAAGATTTGAAGAAACGTCTTTTATCGCATCATCTTTAACTGCTATAATGATAAGGTCGCAATCAAAAATCTTTGTATAATCAATTGTTGTTTCAATGCCAAAAGTATTTTGGACTGCAGATATTTTGTTTTTGTCGCGTATTAAAATATAGGTTGGATTTATTCCATTGTTTTTCAAAGCTTTAGAAAAAGCATAAGACACGTTTCCTGAACCAATCAAAGCTATTTTATTAAATGGAATCATTATAAAAATATTTTCTACGAAATTACAAAAAAAATCTTTACCAAAGATAGTCAATAGCGTCACGAATAAGTGAAACGATGCTTAAAATGCATAATATTTATCCCGTTAACTTGTGTTAAATTCCGTTAACTTTTGCTATTTTCCGTTAACTTTTTATAAAATTCCGTTATCTTTTAAAATTTAACATTTTTTTAACATTTTGTAACATTAAATAAATCAATCAAATAGAAACTGAAAATGTCTTATGGAGCTATGGAGGGGGTTGAAGGTATTGACAAATATAAATAGTGTATTATTTTTGCACCCACAACAACAAAAAACAACCAATTTTTTAAACTAAAAACAACATTTAATATGACAACAATCGAGTTCAACAGCAGTCTGACAAACCTTCAAGGTAATCTCGAGGCTTTTGCAAAACAATTGACAGGCAACGAAGACGATGCCAAGGATTTAATGCAAGAAACTTTTCTCAAAGCGTTGATATATCGAGAAAAGTATGTAAACCACAACAATTTCAAGGCTTGGGTTTATACCATTATGAAAAATATTTTCATTAACAATTATCGTAGAACAAAAAAGGCAAGTACTATAATAGACCAGAGTGAAGATCTTTACTATTTAAACATCAGCAATTCCCACACAGACACCGATCCTGAATCAATTTTGAATGCCATTGAATTGGAAAAAGGAATCAAGCAATTAGACGAAGAATTCAGAAGAGCCTTTGATATGTACAACAGCGGATACAAGTATAAGGAAATAGCGGATTGTCTGCATCTGACAATAGGCACAGTGAAAAGTAGGATATTTTACAGTCGTAAGAAACTAATGAGTCAGTTGAGTGAATATTGTCCCAATTAGTTAGCTATTAGTCTTGAGCTATGAGTAAGGACATTATTCCGTACTCGTAGCTCGAGGTGAAAAAAATGTTGTAAATAAATACAATAAAATCGATAAAAACTTGTTAATTTTGCACATATTAATATTTAATAAAAAAGTCAATTATGATAGAGACAGATATTCGTGAACTAAACGAAAGAATTAAGAACGAAAGTCATTTTATTGACCTTATTAATCTTGAAATGAGCAAGGTGATCGTTGGTCAAAAACATATGACAGAAAGATTGTTAATCGGTTTATTATCAAATGGTCACATACTTCTTGAAGGTGTTCCTGGATTAGCTAAGACACTTGCAATTAAAACATTGTCTAGTATCATTGATGCTGATTTCAGTCGTATTCAGTTCACACCAGACCTTTTGCCTGCTGACTTGGTTGGTACGATGATATATAGCCAGAAGAATGAAGAATTTATAGTCCGTAAAGGCCCTGTTTTTGCAAACTTCGTGTTGGCTGACGAAATCAACCGTTCTCCTGCTAAAGTACAAAGTGCTTTGCTCGAGGCTATGCAAGAACATCAAGTGACTATTGGAGAAAGCACCTTCGCTTTGCCAGATCCTTTCCTTGTAATGGCAACTCAAAACCCAATCGAGCAGGAAGGTACTTATCCGCTTCCAGAAGCACAGGTTGACCGTTTCATGTTGAAGGTCATCATAGATTATCCTAAGAAAGAAGAGGAAAAGATTATCCTTCGTCAGAATATCAACAAGGACTATCCGGAAATTAAACCTGTTACTTCCACAAAGGAAATATTAAATGCAAGAAAAGTATGTCGTGAAGTTTATCTTGATGAAAAGATTGAGAACTACATTACCGACATCGTTTTCGCATCACGTTTTCCAAACGATTATAAGTTAAAGAAATTTGCAGGCTTGATCAGCTATGGCGGTTCACCTCGTGCTACAATAAATCTGGCATTGGCAGCAAAAGCATACGCATTCATAAAACGTCGTGGTTATGTTATTCCTGAAGATGTTCGCGCTGTCGCTCCTGACGTTATGAGACATCGTATCGGATTGACATACGAAGCTGAAGCTGAGAATATCACAACAGAAGAAATTATCAATGAGATATTAAATATTGTTGAAGTGCCGTAATTTATTGAGTCATGGAAACAAACGAACTATTTAAAAAGGTTAGGAAAATTGAGATTAAGACACGTGGCTTGACCAACAATATTTTCTCGGGTCAATATCATAGTGCCTTCAAGGGTCGTGGTATGACCTTTAGCGAAGTTCGTGAATATCAATATGGTGATGATATCCGTAACATCGATTGGAATGTGACAGCCCGTTTCAACAGACCTTTCGTCAAAGTTTTTGAAGAAGAACGAGAGATGACGGTGATGCTTCTTATTGATGTTTCAGGATCTAATGACTTTGGCTCGGTAAATATTTCAAAAAGAGATCTGACAGCAGAATTGGCAGCTGTGCTGGCTTTTTCGGCTATACAAAATAATGATAAAGTAGGTGTTATTTTCTTTAGCGACCAGATTGAGAAGTTTATTCCGCCCAAAAAAGGTTCTAGCCATATATTACGTATTATCAGAGAGATTGTAACTTTTACACCGCAACATAAAGGAACAGACATAGGTGAAGGTTTACGCTATCTGACTAGTGCTATCAAGAAACGTACGACGGCTTTCTTAATCTCAGATTTCGTGACAAAAAAATCTTTTGAACAACAGATTAGAATAGCAGCCAACAAACACGATTTGGTTTGTCTTAGAATAACAGATAAAAGAGAACTTGTTTTGCCTAAAATAGGACTCGTGAAATTCAGGGATTCTGAGACCAATAAGGATGTTTGGATTGACACATCCATGAAATCATGGAATGAGGCATATCAGAAATATATTCAGTCGGAATCGATAAAGCTGAATAGGATCTTTGCCAATAATGGTATCGATAATGCCTTGATTTATACAGATATAGATTATGTGAAGCCATTGATGCAGTTATTTAAGAAAAGAGAATCAAGAAGATGAATTACAGAAAATTGCATTTATTAAGTGTTGTTTTTGCCTTTATAATGATTTTTTCTATTGATAATCATTGTTTTGCTCAAAAAATCCATGCAAGCGGAAGTATCGACAGAGATAGTATATCAACAGGTCAGCCATTCAATTATACTTTGGAAGTGAAAGTTCCTAACGATTATGTCGTTGATTGGACTGATATGAAAGATACTTTAAGTAAAAGCATCGATGTGATTAAGAGAAGTGACATCACTAAGACACCTATTAATAATAAAGAGGTTTTGATGTCTCAAATATTGACGTTGACAAGCTTTGATACAGGATATGTTGAAATACCTAGAATAGGTATAAAGTATTCTGAATCAGTGGATGACACTGCACAGCAAATATGCTTCACAAAATACATGGATATATATGTAGAGGCTGCTTCGATTGATACTACGCTTGCGTATAAGCCAATAAAAATGCCAATAAAACAGAATGTTACAACTGAAGAAATATTGCCTTTCTTGGGTGGTGGAATAGTTTTGGCATTATTAATATTATTGGTAATATATCTGATCAGACGCTTTGGTAAGAAAGAAGCTGTCGAACAAGAAGAAATTGTACCTCAGATTCCTGCAATTGTTACTGCTAGGGAGAGATTGTCTCGACTGAAAGATTCAAATCTTTGGCAATCAGGAAAGTCAAAAGAATATTATACAGATCTGACAGATATTGCAAGAGAATATCTGGAAGGACAGTTTAATATAGAGGCTGTTGAAATGACATCTGATGAGATACTTGAGGAAGTGAAGAAGTTGAATATAGGTAATAACATATTCAATAAGTTACAAGATACGCTTATAACAGCTGACCTCGTCAAATTTGCAAAGGCAAATCCAGATTCTATACAGAATGAGACTGCGTTCAACAACATTGATTCATTTGTTGAAGAAAGTTATGTCTTCCATCAAGAAATGGAAAAGAAAAAAGCCGAAGAAGCAAAGACGAAAAAATACGACTTTGAAAAAGAAACAACTGAAAATCAAGAAATGGAGGAAACAAAATGAGTTCAATAGAATTTGCATCTCCGCATTTCCTTTTTGCATTGATCATCATACCTTTGTTTATTGTATGGTACGTTTTAAATTGTAACAAACAACAGGCGTACGTCCGTTTTACCGATACGGCTTTCTTTGACAAATTGCCTAAGTCGTGGAAAACATATATGAGACATATTGTATTTGTGTTGGAAATAGCAGCGCTGTCGTTGTTTATCATAGCATTGGCACGTCCTCAGAGCAGTTCTAAAAACCAGAAAGTCAATGTTGAAGGTATAGATATCATGCTTGCGATGGATATATCAAGTAGTATGTTGGCAGCTGATTTAAAACCTGACAGATTGGAGGCGTCTAAAGCTGTTGCTTCTGATTTCGTCATAGGACGACCAGACGACAGAATGGGTTTGGTTGTCTTTAGTGGTGAAACATTTACCCAAGTGCCATTGACGACAGATCATGGAATGATGCTCAATATGTTGAGAGACATGAAATGCGGTATGTTGGAAGACGGTACTGCTATTGGAGACGGTTTGGCATCGGCGGTGAGCAGACTGAAAGATAGTGAAGCTATATCTAAAGTCGTTATTTTATTAACTGACGGTGATAATAATGCAGGCTCCATTGATCCGGCTACAGCAGCTGAGATGGCTAAGCTTTTTGGTATCAGAGTCTATACAATAGGAGCAGGAACAAGAGGCATGGCTCCTTATCCAATGCATACACCTTTCGGTGGTGTTCAATACCAACAAGTTCCTGTGACTATAAATGAAGAGATACTGCAACATATTGCAAATGAAACCGGAGGTAAGTATTTCCGTGCAGAGACTAAAGAAAAATTACAGCAAATCTATGATGAGATTGACAAAATGGAACGTTCTAAAATTGAAGTCACTGAATTTAAGAGACTTCATGAAGAGTTCTATCCATTTGTTATATGGGGCCTTATTTTACTTGTCGTCTCATTCATATTAAAGAACACGATCTTCAAATCAATAACAGATTAAAGCTAATACAATGGAAACTAATATTTTAAGATTTGAGCATCCTGAATATCTATATTGGCTGTTGGTTATTCCTTTGCTAATTGCCGCTTATGTCATTGTTAAGATAATTGACAAAAGGCAGTTTAGGAAATTCGCTGACAGTAAATTTGCAGAGCTTCTTGTGCCTTTAGCTTCTAAAGCAAGAAGTAACACCAAGTTTGTAATATTTATTTTTGTTTTGATATTCGGTATTTTGGCTGCAGCAAACCTTCAGACTGGTTCCAAGATGGAAGAAGTCAAACGTGAAGGTATTGATTTATATTTTTGTGTTGACGTGTCTAATTCCATGAATGCAGAAGATATTGCACCTAATCGTATTGAACGTTCAAAGCAAGCTATCAATAATCTGATAAACAAACTCAATGGCGATAGAGTAGGTGTGATAGTTTTTGCGGGTAATGCCTACGTGCAGTTGCCTATCACTTCAGATTATTCTGCAGCGAAAATGTTTTTATCTACAGTCAATACAAGTTTGGTCCCATCGCAAGGTACGGAGATCGGAGCTGCAATAAATCTGGCGGTCAAGTCTTTTGGTAACAGTGAACATGGCAAGGCTATTGTCATCATATCAGATGGTGAAGATCATGAGAATGGAAATGCTATCAAAGCTGCTCAGGAAGCTGCAAAATTGGGTATAAAGATATATACTATCGGTATGGGTCTCGAAGACGGAGCTCCTATTCCGTTATACAATCAGTATGGAAAGAGAACGGGATATAAGAAAGATAGAGAAGGTAATACTGTTATTACTAAATTGGATGACAATATGTTACGTCAGATAGCTGAAATCGGAGATGGTATCTACAGAAGAGCAAGTAACTCTAATGTCGGCTTGGATGAAATATATGATGAGATTAACAAATCTGAGAAATCAGAAGTGGACTCCAAGATTTTTACTGATTATGAAGATCAGTTTCAATGGTTCTTGGGAGCAGCGATAATTCTTTTAATATTGGAACTTCTTATCTCTTCAGGTAAGAAAGATTGGGAAAACAAATTCAACTTTTTTGAACCAAAAGATGAAAACAATTAATAAAATAGCAATATTCATGCTCTTGGCATTTGTTTGTGTAAATGCAAATGCCCAAACCGACAAAGGGCTTATCAGACAAGGTAACAGTGATTTTAAAAACGGTAACTTCTCTGAAGCAGAAGTGAAGTACAGAAAATCCTTAGATAAAGAATATAATCCTAAAGCGCAGTTCAATTTAGGAGATGCCTTGTATGAACAGAAGAATTATGAAGAAGCTGCTAAAACTTTTTCTGAGCTGACAAAAAGAAATACCTCTAAAGAGATAGAAGCTGATGCGTTATACAATCTTGGTAACACATATATGGCTCAGGAAAAATATGCTGAAGCTTTTGAATCTTATAAAAAATCATTGAAAGTAAATCCAGATAGTGATGACGCACGATATAATTTGGAATATGCTCGTTGGAAGATGATAGAACAACAGCAGCAACAACAGCAGCAACAAAATCAAGATCAGCAGAATCAAGAGGAACAGAATCAGGATCAGCAACAACAGCAGAATCAGGATCAGCAGAATAATGAAGAACAACAGCAGCAGCAACAACAACAGCAACAACAACAGCAACAGATGTCTAAAGAAGATGCTGAAAGGATGTTGCAGGCCTTGGAAAACCAAGAAAAAGAGACAATGGAAGATATGAATGAAAAGAAGGCTTCGCAGATGCAGAAAAGAAAAGTTCAAAAAGATTGGTAATTAAAAATAAGGTTTTATTTTTGTAGTTAAATAGAAAAAGATGAAAACTAGACTGATATATGTAATCGCATTTTTCTTTATTACAGTGTATTCCTCTGTTGCACAAGATAATGTCGCGTTTAAAACTATTTGTAAGAAACAGGTTTCTGTCGGAGAGCAATTTCAGGTGTCATACGAATTGAATGGTGAAGGAAAAGACTTTAGATCTCCAAACTTTACGAATTTTGAAATTATAGGAGGTCCATTCTCATCCACGAGTTCTAGCGTACAGATATTAAACGGTTCTGTTACACGAGCAAGCACACAGACCTATTCGTTTCATCTAAGAGCGATTAAAGAAGGTAAATATACTTTGCCACAAGCATCTATAACTGTTGATAAGAAAAGAATTACCAGTGAGCCTTCCGAAATAAATGTCGTGGCATCAGCCAACGGCAGCAGTTATTATGAAAAAAATAAAATTAATAACGCAAATGTAGATGAACAAGTCCGTGCTGAGACAAAGGAAGCTTTTTTGGAAGCTATTCCAAATAAGAAAAAGGTATATCTCGGAGAACAACTTATGCTTACCTATCGAATAATGTTCTCTAATGTGTCTATCGCAGGAATAGCAGTTTCAAAATCACCGTCATATTCAGGCTTTTGGACAAAAGACGTCACAAATAATACTGGTTCTCTTCAGCGTTCGTCTGTCGTGAGAGATGGAAGGCAATATGATGTGGCTACATTACAAGAGGTGGTTCTGTTCCCTCAAAAAGCAGGTAAACTGACCATAGATCCGTTAGATATAGAATGTACGGTACAGATACCTCAACAGAAAAAACGTACTCAAAGCTATGATCCTTTTGAAGATTTCTTCGGCAGTGTCTTAGGTACTTCCTATACCAATGTCAAAAAGGAAATGAAATCGCAACCTATTGAAATTGAAGTGTTGCCGTTGCCAGTAGCTAATAAGCCACAGTCTTTTAAAGGAGCTGTCGGTCAATATACTTTCACAAGTAAGATAGACAAGACCGAACTTAAGGTTAATGAAGCTTTCACATTAACATTGACGGTTTCAGGAAAAGGCAACATAGAATTGTTGGATATGCCTAAGCCAGTATTTCCACCAGACTTTGAAGTATATGAACCTAAAGTTACATTTAACGTAAAGGATAATGCATTGGGAATCAGTGGAAGCAAGAAGGCTGAATATCTTGTGATCCCTAGAGTGTCAGGAGAGTTTGATATCGACGAAGTTGAATTTTCATATTTCAATCCTTCTTTGGAGAGATATGAGACATTGAAATCGGAGGTGTATCATATCAATGTGGAAAGAGGAAATGAAAATTCAGCAAATGCCGGTATCTATACGCCTGGTCAGGCAGATATAAAATATCTTGGAAGTGATATCTTGCATATAAATGTAAATGACAATAAATTGAACATTAGTGGAACTACATTTTTCATGTCTGCATTATACCTTATTATAATAGGGGCAATGTTGCTTGTTTTCGTTATAGCTCTTGTCGTAAGCAGAAGAATAAGCAAGCTTAACAAGGATCAGGTTTTGGTAAGGAATAAACAAGCTACTAAAGTGGCAAGAAAACGTCTTAACGAAGCACATAACTTCATGATGACAGGTAATCAAAACAGATTTTATGAAGCGTTTTCACAAGCGTTATGGGGATATATTTCAGATAAGTTGAATATAGTCCGTTCGCAGTTGTCGATGGATACAGTAAAAGAAATGATGCTTGATAAGAACGTGAGCGAAGACATCGTGAATGAATTTATCGACTTGTTGCATAGTTGCGAATTTGCAAGATTTGCACCTGGTGATGCAAGCAAGAAAATGGATGATTTGTATCAGAAAGGAATAGATTTGATAACTAAAGCAGAGAAACTTTTAAAATGAAAGCAATGAAAACAAGAATACCTATATTAATATTAATAATGCTTCTCTCAGGAAGCGTCTTTTGTGATGAAGCAAAAGCTCAGAAACCAGAAGAATTATTGATAAAAGCAAATGAATTGTATAATGAGAGTGCATACGATTCAGCACTTGTCGTATATGAAAGTATTGTCAACAATGGATATTCTTCATCAGCCCTATATTATAATATGGGAAACACCTATTATAAATTGAGAAATTATCCACTGGCTATCTTATACTACGAGAAATCGTTGAAATTAGATCAAAACAATGAAGATACAAAGCACAATATAGAAATAGCGCAAGCCTTTTTGAGTGATAAAATAGAACCTGTGCCAGAACTGTTTATCAAGACATGGTGGAACAAACTTGGTAATATGTTCACAATTAACACATGGGCGCTTTTGTCATTGATTGTTATAGCATTGTTTTTGATATTCTTGTTCATGTATCTCACCGCTAGGACTAGAGTGCTTAAAAAGACATCATTCTTCTCAGCTATAATATTAATGGTGTTGGTGATATGTACATTAAGTATTTCATCAAAAAAATATAAATATATAAGTAGTCAAGGAGAAGGAATAATAATGGTTCCAACGATAACAGTGAAGAGTTCTCCTTCATCATCAAGTGTTGACTTGTTCGTATTGCATGAAGGTGCTAAAGTCGTAATTTTGGATAATACCGCAGATTGGGAAAAAATAAAAATTGCTAATGGAAGTATAGGATGGCTTCCTGCTTCTGCAATCATTAAGTATTGATAAAGTATAATTATAAGTTGTTGTTATTTTGATTATTGCAGAATACAAAGATACGTTGTGTTTATAAAGAAAAAAATATTTTTTTTTTATGAAAAATAACTTGCGTGTATTCAAAAATTATAGTAATTTAGCACCCTTAAAAGGTGAATAATAAATTAGTAATTAATATCTAAATTAGGTGATATGAAAAAAAGATTTTTACCAATTAGTTTGCTTTTGACTATCATTATCTTAGCGCAAACGAGTTTCGTAGTTCGTGCAAATGGTGATTCTGGAAAGTATAATCCAAGAAGCGCATCGCAAGTAACTGCACAATCATTTATGAAGAGTATTCGCGCGAACCAAAAGACAGGTTTAATAGACCCAGCATGGATGCTTGAAACAACAAAAGATTCACAGACAAAGAGTGATGATTTGAATTGGAAATCATTGGGACCAGACAATTATGGTTCATTAACAAGAGGCATTATTTATGATAACCAGGATGCTACCAACAAAACTATCTACATCGGTACAATGGGTGGCGGCGTTTACAAATCAGTAAACGGCGGTATCACTTGGAGCAAGGTGGGTACAAAAAACATGATGGTAAGTAGCATGGTCCAAGATAAAGAAGGTAACATCTATGTAGGTACAGGTGATGGTCGTGGTGCTCAGGACCAAAACGGATTGTCAGATCTTAACTATGAAAATAGTTTTGAAGGTACTGGTATCTACAAATTAGAAAAAGGTGGAACTGAATTCCAACCTATTGAGACTTCATCAGTGTTTGTTAATGATATGGCTTATGACAAAGAAAGTAATATTGTTTATGCTGCAACAAACGAAGGTATTAAGAAGTATGACAATGGTTGGACAACCTTAATGGAAGGTGAAGCACAGGGCGTTGAAGTATGTGTAAATGGAGACGTGGTATCAGTCGTTGACAACAATGTCTATATCAATAATGAATTAATAACAAATGATAAATTATTACCTTCAGGTACAACATACAAAATGGTTGCTGTTTCTCCAACAGACAATGATTATATGTATGTAGCATACTTGACATCATCAAATGGTACAGGTAATATTTATTTCACTAGCGACCATGGTCAAACATGGAATACAGCTTATGTAGCTTCTAACATGTATGATATCTTCGGTACACGTGGCTTATTAGACAATGCTATGGCTGTATATCCAAGCAACCCTAGAAAAGTTTTGATCGGTGGTCAAAACCTTTGGGTTATTAGAGATGAGTTCGGTGAAGGTATCTTCAGATTAGAATGTATCTCAAGCGGTGCTGGTTTCCAAATCGCACAATCAGGTGGTGCTTTCTTCTACAATTATACATATGTTCATTCAGGTATTCAAAGCATAGCTTTCAACCCAAGTAATGTTAACGAGTTCTTCGTTGGTAGCGAAGGTGGTATCTTTAAAGGTACATGCAGCGCAGCTTTGGGTTATCAATTTGAAGGTGCTAACCGTTATATGATATCAGCTGAAGAACATACTTCAGTAACAAGAATGTTCAGCGTTGCTTTCGGCGGTGAAATTGATATGACATTAGGTGGTAGCTTGGATCATGGTACAATCAATGTATTTGGCGATCCTACTACAAATAACATCACAACAGGTAATGCAATTTATCCAAATGATATCGCTACAACAAATGCTGCTGAAACATATGGAGCATTCGATTATGCAAAAGCAGGTGGTCCTTGCGCTATCTCAACAATCAATCCTCAAATCATGTTTGTAACAGCAACAGGTAGCAACTCACCTGGAACTCCTTTAATGAGAACACAAACTGCTGGTTATGACTATGACAAAGACAATTTCTCATATTCAGTAACAGATGAGACAACAGCTATTGCTAACTCAAGTGCATTCAGAACTCCTATCGCATTGTTTGAAAATTATAACGATGAAAAAGCATTAGAGACTGTTAAATACTACAATAAGACAAATGATACTCTTAAAGCAAATGATGTAGTCGTTATGAGAAGTAACAACTGTGAATATCCTTTCGATTACACTCTTACAGAAGAATTGCTTCCAGGTGACTCAATAGAAGTACAAGATATTATCTCTGCAACAATGCTGGTTGCTGTTAAAGGTAAAGTCTATATGACAAGAGATGCTTTGGTATTCAACAAAGTTGCTAGATGGTGGAATTTCGCTACTATCAGTGGTACTCCAAACGCTCTCACAATTTCAAGCGATGGTGATGTGGCTTACATCGGTACACTTGAAGGTAAAATCTATAAAGCTGTTGGCTTGACAGATGCAGTCGATGAAACTACAGCTTTAGGTGTAGCAGGCGTACCAGCTATCCCTGGTGTTGATGGAACAGACTCTATCCCAGAAGTCCCAGCAATTCCAAGCCTTATCACATTCGAAGAATTGGACGGAACAATATTTGAAGGCAGAGCAATCACAAGCATCGCTATCAATCCAAACAATCCAAATGATGTTATCGTAACATTGGGTAACTATGGTAATACAGACTATGTATTCCGCTCATCAAACGGTGGTGCGTCATTCGAATCAAAACAAGGTAATTTGCCTAAAAAACCTGTTTATGCTAGCATGATTGAATTTACAGATGGTATAGTATTTGTTGGAACAGAAGATGGTGTATATACATCAAACGATATGAATACATGGACTCGTGATGCTAAAGTAGCTGGTGTTCCTGTAATGGATATCAAACAACAATTACTAGCTAACCACTACGATAAATCAGTATATCTTGTTGACGAAATTGGCGATATAACAGAAATCGTATATCCTGGTGTACATAATCAAGGTATGATTTATATTGCAACATACGGTAGAGGTTTGTATAATTGCGATAACTACCATATCGTTCTTCCAGAACAAGATGAAGAAGATGATGAACCAGTAAAAGAAGAATCACCAGTAACAATCAATGTATATCCTAACCCAGTCGTTGAAGAAGCAACAATCGACTTCCAAGTTGAAAATGATACAGAAGTCACAGTACAAGTTTACGACTTGTCAGGTCGCTTGGTAATGAATAAAGTTTTAGGAATATACAATGAAGGTTCTCATAAAGCTAACTTGAATGTAAATGAACTTACTTCTGGAACATATGTAATCAAAGTTCAAGCAGGTAACGCTTCAAATACAGCAAGAGTATTAGTTTACTAATTTGGTAATAAATAACTGAAAAGAGCATCGAATTTTCGATGCTCTTTTTTTATGTCTTGTTTTATATGTATGTCCTTATTTCTGTTTTGCTATTTATCGCATGGAGTGCGTTATCTATCAATGCTTCAAAAGTATAATCTTTGTCATAGCAAAATATTGGTGCTATGTTGGTAATACTAGCCATGATATTTCGGGTAAAAGAGTTTATAGAAAACAGCGTGCCCGATAATATAATCACGTCTATCCTGCCTTCAAGACTTACATAATGTGAAGCAATCTCTTTTGAAATCTGATAAGCCATTGCGTCAAGAAATAACTTTGCCTTCTTGTTTTTGTTCATTATAGCATCAGATATAGCTTTGAATGAAAGTGTTTCTAGAAATGACAATGCAGTGCCTTTGGTGTTAATAAGTCTTATTGCCTCGTCCTTGCTGTAACATTTCATGAAAAAAAGATCAATAATGTCCGAGGCTGGAAGAGTACCTATTTCACATAAGCCCATCGGACCATAGCCCATATATGCTTGGTTGACATCAATGACTTTTCCTTTCTTATGGGCGGCAACGGAAACGTTTCTTTCGTTGGCATGACAGAATATAATATTAAGATCTTTGTAATCGCACTTTGTCGCTTCTGCATATTTCCTAGAAAGATATTTATGTATCAGAGCATGAAAGAGCGATTTCTTTCGTAATGAAGGATGAGGTGTGAATGCAGCCATCTCCGACCTTTCATCTACCGAGGCTGGATCGATGACGAATGATTTTATCCCTAAGTTGTTTGCAAGTGTGAAAGCAAGCAACCCTCCGAGATTGATGATGTCGGTGCCTGCAATGCCTTCAATAAGGTCGCCTACCATAGATTTATTTATCGTATAAACTCCAGGTTTGCACGGACGTAGTAGGCCGCCTTCGGCTACAACATATTCAATCGTTTTTATATTGACGGAGTCTTTTCTGAGTTGAATTATTATTGAATCAATTCTCAATGGAATTTGTTCAATTATATTGTCGTACTTGATGAGATCATTGTCGTCATGAATTATTTCCGCGTGATAAATTATTTTTTCATCTTCGCTGACAGCTATCTTTGTTGAATATAACTCTGGTACGATAGATAAGATTGTTGTTGCCATGGTTTGTTGTTTTTAACCTTTTAACAACAAACCTTAAATAAAGTTTTATGTTTGTTTGTTCAAGTGACTAGAAAGCACTTTCTTTTTGATAATGTTTGTATGAGTTATATGCAGGGCATGGCTGGGTTTGATGGCATGATGTTAATATCACTCCTAATAAAATTGCTGTGACAGCTAACAAAATTATTTTTTTCATTATCTTATTTTTTTTAATAATATTTATTTCATTACGCAAAGTAACGATTTTTTTATCGATATTTGTATATCATTATAAAAATTAATTTTAATGGTTACAATAAAGAAACCTAACATTGAGGAAGGATGGTATGAAGCTCTGAAAAATGAGTTTGAATCCGCATATTTTACGGATATTAAGACATTTCTTATTGATGAGAAAAAACGTCATGTCGTATATCCGCCGTCACCACTTATTTTCAATGCTTTTAACCTTACACCTTTCAATGATGTTAAGGTGGTAATATTAGGACAGGATCCATATCATAACGAAGGACAAGCTCATGGTTTGGCTTTTTCTGTGCCTGACAATATACAGAAGCCGCCAAGTCTCCAGAACATCTTTAAAGAGTTGAATCAAGATCTGGGAATGCCTATTCCGATTCATGGCAATTTGGAAAAGTGGGCTAGGGAAGGAGTACTCTTGCTAAACGCATCATTGACTGTCAGAGCTCATACGGCGGCATCACACGCCAAAATAGGATGGCAGCATTTTACTGATGCCGCCATCAAAGCCCTCTCTGATAAGAAGCAAAACCTGGTATTCATTCTTTGGGGTAACTATGCTATCGCTAAAGAAAATCTCATAGACCATAGCAAACACCTTATATTAAAAACAGTTCACCCTTCTCCTCTATCTGCCTCACGCGGCTTCTTCGGATGCCGTCACTTCTCCAAGACTAACGAATACCTTATAAATAATAATATAAAACCTATTGACTGGAGTTTATAAGACAACTGTCAACAGACAACGGACAACAGACTTCGTCCATATCTGTGATAGTGAATCTAAAGATAAAAAATAAAATTATTAACATAAAAATTGGACAATGACTGTTGACTGTAGTCTGTTGTCCGTTGACTAAAAAATATGAAAAAATTAGTATTTGCAACGCATAATGCTCATAAGTTAGAAGAGCTTCGTGCTATTATAAAGAATTTTGATATCGTAGGTCTTACCGACATTAATTGTCATGAAGATATTGTTGAAGATGCTGACACATTGGATGGCAACGCAAAGATTAAAGCTGACTTTGTGACAAACAACTTCAATATTGATTGCTTCGCTGATGACACTGGATTGGAAGTAGATGCTCTTGACGGTGCTCCTGGCGTTTATTCAGCACGCTACGCTGGCGAAGGATGCTCATACCAAGATAATGTTAATAAGCTTTTAGAAGCGCTTAAAGGCGTCGAAAACCGCAAGGCTCGCTTTAGAACTGTAATAGCTCTTAACATCAACGGCGAACAACATTTTTTCGAAGGTAAAGTGGAAGGCGTCATCACTAAAGAACAACATGGAGAAAAAGGTTTCGGTTACGACCCTATCTTCTTGCCAGACGGATTCGACCAAACATTCGCAGAGATGTCAATGGAAGTGAAAAACGAAATTTCTCACAGAGGAAGAGCGACACAAAAACTAGTGGAGTTTCTTAATAGCTGTGGGCTATGAGCTAAGAACTTTGAACTTTTTTAGGACAATAGATTACGGACAACAGTCAACAGACTTTGGGTATGCGGTAAAATTGAAAAGTCACGTAGTGACACAGAATATAGGCAGGTGGTGAAGGCATTCCACACTGCGTGCTCCATACCTGCCTATTGTCTGCCGCTCCTAACGGAGCTGATTTGAGTATTCTTTTCTTTTTTAATTGAATTTTGGATTCAACAGCTCTCAATGCGTTAGGGATTGGAGCGGCATCCTTTGCGAAGCGATTTCGGACTTCGGACCACGGATTATGGACTTCGTTTTTTTTATGAGCGAGGAGAAAACAAAGGCGAGCAAAGATAGAGCGGAAAGCCCGACGGCGCAGCCGGAACGCCCAAATTAAGACTAATGACAAAAGGCTAAGGGCTAAAGTGAGGATTTGAGGAACTGAAGGGATAAAAAAATCTCAGAACCCATTTCTGAGATTCTGAGATTTTGAGTTTTAAGACGTGTCAACGTGTATTTATTTTATGGTAAGGTTGACGCGTCTCTACATCATTTAGATATTGATTCCTTTCTTTAAGACTTCCATTGCCTTGTCGATGCCATCGACGTTCTTGCCACCTGCTGTAGCGAGTGTCTTCTGACCGCCGCCACCGCCTTGGATTTCTTTGGCAGCTTCTCTAATCATCGCGCCAGCATCCCACTTGCGTTCGTCAACGAGTGACTGAGGAATCATAACGCACAATGCAGGTTTTGCTTCGAAGATACCGCCCATGAGAAGGATAGCTTCAGCGTCGAGTTCCTTCACTGATGTAGCGATAGTTCTCATTTGGTTGACGTCAGCTTCAACGCGAGCGATGACCAATTTACGTCCTTCAAAATCAACAGCTGTGTTGTAGATGCTACGTGCTTCAGCAACAGCTTTTTCTTGCATCATCTGCTCAACTTTCTTTTGTAACATCTGATTTTGTGCGCTGAGGTTTTCTATGGCCTTGATCAAGTCGCCTGATGTCTTGACGATTTCCTTAATCTTTGCGATTTGTTCCAATTGAGCATCCAAGTAGCACATCACGTCGTCGCCTGTTACAGCTTCGATACGACGTACGCCAGCAGCGATTGCGCCTTCTGACAAAATCTTGAATGAACCGATGCGACCTGTTGAAGCGATGTGAGTACCGCCGCAAAGCTCGACTGAATATTCCTTATCGAAAGCAACGACTCTTACATGGTCTCCGTATTTTTCACCGAACAATGCCATTGCGCCCATGTTCTTTGCTTCTTCGATAGGAACGTTTTCGTATGTGTTGTTTAAAATGTCTTCTCTAATCTTTTCGTTGACGATATTTTCAACTTGTTTGATTTCTTCGTCAGTCATCTTTGAGAAGTGACTGAAGTCGAAACGCAAACGTTCGTCATTTACCAAAGAACCCTTTTGTTCAACGTGAGCACCCAAGACCTGACGCAATGCAGCGTGCATGAGGTGAGTTGTTGTGTGGTTAGCTTCGATTTTTCTTCTTCTCTTAACATCGATAGTTGCGACGAAGTCAGCCTCTGGTTCTTGAGGAATCATATCTGTGATATGGATGATAAGGTCGTTTTCTTTAACAGTATTCAAGACCTTTACTACTTCGTTTTCTGATGTGAGAGTACCGACGTCACCGACTTGACCACCCATTTCTGCGTAGAATGGAGTCTGGTCTAAAACGATTTCATAATGTTTTTTATTCTTAGCAACGACTTCTCTGTAACGCATGATCTTTGAAGTTGTTGTCAATTCGTTATAACCTTTGAACTCAGTTGCTTTGTCGTCTTCAACAACAACGATCCAGTCACCTGAAGATTTCTCAGCAGCTTTGCGAGAGCGGTTCTTTTGTTCTTCGAGGTTTTTCTTGAAACCTTCCATATCAACTGTAAGGCCTTTCTCTTCAGCCATGAGGTTTGTCAAGTCAACAGGGAAACCGTAGGTGTCGAACAATTCGAAAGCGAAAGCGCCGTCGATGACTTTAGATTCAGGATTTTGTTCTACGTATGACTCGAAACGTCTGATACCTTGTGACAATGTTCTCAAGAATGATGCCTCTTCTTCTTTGATAACCTTAGCGACAAGCTCTTGTTGGGCTTTCAATTCTGGATATTGTTCACCCATTTCCTGTACGAGAACAGGTAAGATGTTATATACGAAAGGTTCTGTGAATCCTAAGAATGTGTATCCGTAACGTACGGCGCGGCGTAAGACGCGGCGGATGACATAGCCTGCTCCGTTGTTTGAAGGGAGCTGACCGTCGGCGACTGCGAAGCTGACAGCACGTAAGTGGTCAGCAATGACGCGCATGGCGATGTCAACCATTTCTTCTTTGCCATAAACTTTACCTGATAGTTCAGCTACTCTGTCAATTAAAGGAGTGAATACGTCGGTGTCGTAGTTAGATTTCTTGTTTTGGATGACGCGTACGAGACGTTCGAAACCCATACCAGTGTCGATGTGTTTTGCTGCGAGGTTCACGAGGCTGCCGTTAGCCATACGGTTGAACTGCATGAAAACGAGGTTCCATATCTCGATGACTTCTGGATTGTCTTTGTTGACGAGTTCCTTGCCATCGACGAGCTTGCGTTGTTCTTCATCGCGGATGTCGATGTGTATTTCAGAACATGGACCGCATGGACCTTGGTCGCCCATCTCCCAGAAGTTGTCTTTCTTGCTTCCGTAGATGATTCTTGACTCGTCGATATGTTCTTTCCAGAATTCAAAAGCTTCGTTATCTGGTTCCAAATTATCTTTAGCATCACCGCCGAAAACAGTGACATATAATTTATTCTTGTCAATCTTTAATACTTCTGTAAGAAATTCCCAAGCCCAAGCGATAGCTTCTTTCTTGAAATAATCGCCGAAAGACCAGTTACCCATCATCTCGAACATGGTGTGGTGATATGTGTCGCGGCCTACTTCTTCAAGGTCGTTGTGTTTTCCTGAGACACGAAGACATTTTTGGATGTCGGCTACTCTGTTTGACTTATATTGTGCATTGCCTAAAAAGACATCTTTAAACTGATTCATACCTGCATTGGTGAACATCAATGTAGGGTCATTCTTAACAACGATAGGTGCAGAAGCTACCACAAGATGTTGTTTCGATTCAAAAAAATCCAAGAAACTTTTGCGAATTTCACTAGCTTTCATATATGATAATGTGTTTAATTATTATTCAAAATATTTTTTGCAAATTTAGTTCAAAAATTATTATTTTTGCACAACAAATGGAATATTTTTCATTTATTTCCAAAATTAACACAATGGCCAAAAAGAAATATATATTCAACCCTCAAACTCTTGAATATGAAGAATATAAAATTTCGGGAAAGAAGAAATTCCGTAATGTTATATTGTATCTTTTATCAACGAGTGTCACTGCATTAATTATTGTTGTCTTAGTTCTGAATTTTTTCGGATCCCCAACAGAGAGAATGCAAAGTAGAGAGATAGAATATCTTAAATTGCAATACGACATCATAAACGATAAAATCGACAATCTTGACTTGTTAATGAGCGAGATGCAAGACCGCGATGACAACATTTACCGAATGATTTTTGAAGCCGACCCTATTCCTTCTTCAGTGAGAAAAGCTGGTTATGGAGGTTCTAACCGTTATATGGCATTGGATGGTTATGTCAATTCTGAGATGGTCATCAATACGGCAAAACGTATAGATGTGTTATCAAGTCAGCTTTACGTCCAGTCGAAGTCATTTGATGATATATATGAGATGGCTAAGAACAAGTCGGAGATGTTAAGCTGTATCCCTGCCATCATGCCTGTGAAAGGCACCGACATATATAGAATATCGTCGCATTATGGTCAACGTACCGACCCGTTCTATAAAGTGACAAAGTTCCATGGAGGAATCGACTTCAGTGGTCCTGTAGGTCTTGGCATCTATGCCACTGGTGATGGTGTCGTGAAGAAAATAGAGAAAAACAAGACAGGATATGGAAATAATATCATCATTGACCATGGCTATGGTTATATGACTAGATATGCTCACCTCAATTCCTTCAAAGTGAAGAAAGGCGATAAGGTGAAGAGAGGTCAGGAAATAGGTACTTTGGGCAATACAGGAAAATCTACAGCACCTCACCTTCATTATGAAGTCATTAAAAATAACAAGACGGTTAATCCTATCAATTTCTTCTATAACGATATAACACCTGAAGAATACGACAAAATTCTTGAGCTATCGCAGTATCCTTCTCAAACCATGGATTGATTATGAGTGAAGAAAAATTATATTATCGCATTGGCGAGGTGGCTGAGATGTTCAACGTCAACACTTCTTTGATACGTTATTGGGAAAGCGAGTTTTCTGTCCTCAGACCTCGTAAGAGTACAAAAGGCAATCGCATGTTCACACAACGCGACCTTCGTTATCTTCGTATGATATATCAGCTGGTGAAGGTACAAGGCTACACTCTGCAAGGTGCTAAAGACGCGCTCAAAAAAGACTTCGATCAGCTGGAACGAAAAACAACAGTGCTGATGACGCTGGAAAGAACCAGAAAGTTCTTGTTGGATCTGGATAAGGAACTGGAAAATAAAGGACTCTAGAATAATAGATGGAGTACTGGTAATTTATGAAATCACCTTAAATTTATTTCATGATGATAAATAGAATCAAAGCTCTCGCTAAGGAATTCAAGAACGATATCGTTGAGACAAGACGTCATATTCATAAGTTCCCATGTCTGAGTTTTGTGGAATTTGATACGGCTGAATATATCGGAAGCCGTCTCTCATCGTGGAATATTAAATATGAGAAAGTAGGTGCTACCGGCATAGTAGCTACTATAGAAGGCAACAATCCTGCAAAGAAGGTCGTTGCACTTCGTGCCGACATCGACGCTCTTCCTATACAGGAGAAAAACAGCTGTTCATATAAATCTGTCGTCGATGGCGTGATGCATGCCTGCGGCCATGATGCACATACTGCCATGTTGCTAGGTGTCGCTAATATCCTCAATAATGTCAAGAATTATTTTGAAGGAACAATAAAGCTTGTCTTCCAGCCTGGTGAGGAGAAGCTTCCTGGAGGAGCGTCGCTGATGATAAAAGACGGCGTCTTGAATGATGTTGATGTCATCATAGCTCAACACGTATATCCTGATCTTCCATGCGGAAAGGTGGGATTTCATGCCGGAGAGTATATGGCTTCATGCGATGAGATAAATATACACATAAAGGGAAGAGGCGGTCATGCCGCTAAGATAGAGGAACGCGACAATACAACAGTGGCGGCTGCTAGGATGTTATGTGCCATTTCTGAACTGAGTTCCGAATTCAGTAATGAAAAGAAAGAGAATCCTGTCATAATAGCTTTCGGTGGCATAGAGTCAAAAGGTACATATAATGTGATCCCTTCTAGGATTCATCTTAAAGGTACGATGCGTACTTTTGATGAAGCAGAAAGAAAGGCTGTTAAAAATAAGATCAGGAAGATATGCTCTGAGATAGCTAGGTCTATGGGAGTAAGCTCACGTGTAGTGATTGAAGTTGGCTATCCAGTCTTGAAGAATGATGTAGAACTGACAGAGTCGTTGAGAGATAAGGCGGTGGAGTTTATGGGAAATGATGAAGTGATGTCTATTCCTCGACTGATGACAGCGGAGGATTTTGCATGGTATTCTCATAAAGTTAAGGCTTGTATGTATCGTATCGGTACTTCCAATGCCGAGAAAGGCATCACTTCAAAACAACATACACCGCATTTCGATATTGATGAGGATGCCTTAGAAATAGGAACTGGCCTGATGGCATATCTGGCAATAGAAAGTTTGTAAATGATGTTGGAACGCTATGATGTAGTTGCGAGTTTATGTAGTTTTAAAGTATAGAGTTTAAGGTATTATAGGCAAAAATACTTGGTAAATATTTTTTAGTTAATGTCACCCTTCAGTTCCTCAAATCCTCACTTTAGCCCTTAGCCTTTTGTCATTAGTCTTAATTTGGGCGTTCCGGCTCCGCCGTCGGGCTTTCCGCTATATCTTTTTCCGCTCCGCCTCCGTTCTTCGCCCTTGCCCTCGTCATCGCCTCCATCATCCGCCTCCGCCTCCATCATCCGCCTCCACCTCCATCATCCGCCTCCGCCTCCATCATCCGCCTCCATCATCCGCCTCCACCTCCATCATCCGTCTCCACCTCCATAATGCTCCGCTCCAAAAGGATGCCGCTCCAATCCCTAACGCAGAGGGAGAACTAATACCCCAAAACCTCCATTACCATCGAAAGCGAATATCCTTTCCCGACGGCATATCGTATCAACTTCGCCTTTCGTTTATATGGGTCACTTTCGTTTATTTTTTTGTTTTCAAGTAATTTGACAAGTTCTTCCTTATATGAATCCTCATCTATTTCCGAAACGACAGAATCGATTATATCTCTATCGATACCTTTGGCAATAAGAGAAAGCTTAATCTTATTAATGCCCCATTTCTTAAGATTCAACTTGCTTTTCACATACGAACGGCAATAACGTTCATCATTGATATAGCCTTCATCATTAAGGAAATCAAGGATGAAGGCTTTGTCGTCAGCATCAAGTTCAAAGGAATTAAGTTTTGTAAAAATCTCTTTCTTACAGCGATCCTGATAATCGCAGTAATGAAGTATTTTTTTCAAAGCAAGGTCGCGTTCCATAAATTAAATTTTTGATATTTCAGTACTTTTAAAAAGTTTCACATAGTTTCAGACCTTTTTCAATGGCATTATTGACTTTTTCAGCTTTCTGTTCTTCAGTGCTGTAATCCATGTTTTGTGCAGCTATCACATACAAATCTCCGAGTCCCCACAATTTACCTATAGCTTTGATATAAGGAGTAGCCTGCTCCATTTCATCACCCGTGTTGATATTCATGCCACGTGTGGTTATATAAAGCACTTTTTCGGCCTTGCACAATCCGTAACATTCCTTTTCATTGCTGGCGAAAGTCACATTGAAAAGCGACATGTTTTCCAAAAAGACTTTCAAGGCACTTGGAAAACTCATGTCCCAAAAAGGAGACGATATGACAAGTCTGTCGGCATCTGCAATTTTCCTTGCAATCTGTACATATTCTTCTGGGACATAACCATTACTTCTTTCATTTAAAATGTCGTCTTTGACAACAGGAAAATCATAGTCTGATAATCTTATACTTTCAATTTCATATCTTTCAGAAAGTTTCTCAATCATTGCATCTGCAATTTTTTTTGTATTGGAGCCTGATCTCAAACAAGAATCAATGTGGAAAAGTCTTTTCATAAAATCATAATTTGAATCACAAAGATAATAAAATAAAAAAATATCATTCGTCTTTATATATTTAAAAAATATCGTATATTTACAATCGGAAATAATATGTATTTTTATATCAGATAAATCATTTATTATCACAATATTATGAAAAAAATATTTATAATTTTATGTTGCGTTATGGCATTGCAGTCATGCAACAAAGACAATACGAAAAATGAAACCATAAATGGTTTTGAAATCAACTGGACTGGCGATTTGGGAAAATCTGAAAAAGATGCAATCAGAGGCATGATTGAAAATATGACTCCAGTAGAAGGTGGCACTTTCTATATGGGAGCACAGAAGGATTCTGTGGAATATTACAACTACGACGAAAATGCCACAAGTTTGGAATCTCCTGTTCATGAAGTTACAGTGAGTTCATTCTACATCAACAAGTATGAAGTGACACAAAATCTTTGGGAAGCTGTCATGGGAGAAACTCCTAACAACGAAGCCGACATGCAATGGGAGGACGAATTTGGCAAAGGATACAATTATCCAGCCTACAGAATTTCATACGACGAAGTAGAGACTTTCATCGTAAAGTTGAACGAATTTACAGGATTAAACTTCGCTCTTCCAACAGAAGCTCAATGGGAATATGCCGCAAGAGGTGGTGCTAATACAAATTACGCATTATATGCTGGAGGTGGCAACGTTATAGAATTCGCTTGGATTGACAGTAACAGTACCAAATGTAGCGAAGTCGGAATTAAGACACCTAACACTTTAGGACTTTATGACATGAGCGGCAACGTATGGGAAATGTGCCAAGACTGGTATTATGACTATACAGCAGACGCAGCAACAAATCCTGTAGGCGAAGCTTACACTGGCCATAAAGTATTCCGTGGCGGCAGCTGGAACACCAACGCTCAATCAGCAAGAGTGACAGCACGCTACAAACAAGGTATCCACTACCGTGACTACAACACTGGATTCCGTTTGGTCATTGAATAATTCACTAAGTACAAAATAATTAAGGATGGTGAAATTTTACCATCCTTTTTTTTGTATCTATAATTTTTAATTGTCAATTCCTAAATAGTTTATCAATCCATAACGCCTTGCCTATTTTACGCAGGGCGTTTTTCGCATACTGACGGTTTTCTGGTTTATACCAGAAGAAGAATCTCTGCTGATCTAATTTTTCTTGTTTTGTCTTGGCAACGAAAACAGGTTTTAAACTGTAAGGATCATAGCCTGAATAATAAATCTCTGTCGCTAATGTCATCGGTGTTGGAGTGAAATCCTGAACCTGTTCCAGCTTATATCCGAGTTCCTTTGTCTTGACCGCAAGTTCCGCCATGTCAGTCAGAGTACAGGCAGGATGACTTGATATGAAATAAGGTATCAATTGTTGATTAAGACGATATTTCTCATTTACCTTGTCGAATTTCTTCTTCAGTTTCACGAAAAGATTGAAAGAAGGCTTTCTCATCAGTCTCAAAACCTCGTCACTCGAATGTTCTGGCGCCACTTTGAGACGACCACTCACATGACGTTTCATCAGCTGTTCAAAGTATTCGTCATAACCTAACTTACCCGAAGGATCTTCATTAGTCAAGAACAAGTCATATCGTATTCCAGAACCTATAGTCGCCTTCTTGACTGCCGGCATCTTATCCACTTCTTTATAAAGTTCGATAAGAGGATGATGATTGGTGTCTAGATTCTTACATATATTAGGTTGGATACAAGTAGGACGCACGCATTTTTCACAAAGGCTCTCGTCCTTTCCTTTCATGCGATACATATTGGCAGACGGACCTCCGAGGTCGGAGATATAACCTTTGAAGTCTTCCATCTCCGTGACTTGCTTCACTTCTTTCATGATAGAAGCCTTGCTGCGTGAAGCCACGAATTTTCCTTGGTGTGCAGAAATAGTACAGAATGCACATCCGCCAAAACATCCGCGATGGATATTTACCGAATGGCGAATCATCTCATATGCCGGGATGACACCTCGTTTAGCATATTTCGGATGCGGAAGACGAGTGTAAGGCAGGTCGAAGGAGGCATCAATCTGCGTTTCTGTCATTGTAGGATAAGGAGGATTTATATATAATGTGTATTCCGCCACGTCTTGAAGCAGGCGGTTGGCTTTTTTCTTGTTAGATTCTATCTCAACGTCTTTGAAATTGGAAGCGTATGTCTTTTTATCTTTAAGGCATTCTTCGTGAGAAGCGAGACGTAAGTCGTTCCATTCGCTTTTGAGTTTCTGTGATTTATTTTTGAGGAAAAAAGTCTGGGGAACATTCGTTATCTCTTCAATATTTTTACCTTCTTCTAAAGCCTTGGCAATCTCCACAATGCCAAGCTCACCCATACCATAGACACCGAGGTCAGCCTTTGAGTCGAGCATGATAGTAGGCTTGAGTTCGTCGGCCCAATAGTCGTAATGCGTCACTCTACGCAGAGATGCTTCTATGCCTCCGATGACGACAGGAGTGTCGGGATATAATTTCTTTAAAATATTGGAATAAGTTATGGTGGCGTAATCAGGGCGGAATCCAGCTTCTCCTCCTGGAGTGTAGGCGTCGTTGGAACGCAGACGTTTGTTGGCCGTATAATGATTCACCATCGAGTCCATGGCGCCGGCAGAGATGCCGAAGAAGAGGCGAGGCTTGCCGAATTTCTTGAAGTCGCGCAGGTCGTCGCGCCAGTTAGGCTGTGGGATGAGAGCCACCTTGTAGCCGTGGCTTTCAAGGACGCGGCCAATGACGGCAGCACCGAAGGCTGGATGATCGACGTATGCGTCGCCAGTGATGATTACAATATCGACTTCGCTCCATCCACGCAAGTCGGTCTCTTTCTTTGTTATAGGAAGCCAGTCTAATAAGTTCATGCGAAAAATTCTTTTAATGCCTCGCGAGCGTCACGAAGCTTGTCCAACCATATCTCACCAGAGTTCTGACCTATGATGTCAGTGATATATTTCACGGAAACGAAATCCACATTCATCTCTTTGCACACCATCGCCTGGGCGAAAGCCTCCATGTCAACGACATCGCCATTGAAATGAGAGGCTTCAGTCACGAAACTGTCGCCAGTGTTACATACACCGACATTGTTATATTTATCAATAAAGTCTATTCCTGTTTCTACAGGAAATGAAATATCGGAACATACGTCAGGGAGTTCTATCTTCTCCATGTCTCTATCGACGAAACGATGGCATACAAAAATATCTCCTACCTTATGATTGAGAGTGCCTGCTGTCCCGACATTAAGCACAAGGTCGTACTTGTCGTCGCAAAGAGCCTTTGTAAGATTGAAAGCCGACAGCACCTTGCCCATTCCGGTCTTAAGGAATGTGATCCCAACATTTTGAATTTCAAAAGGTATTATTTCCTCGTCGAAAGCGTATGTAACCAATATTTTCATATTTATAATTTTTAGCAAACTTACATAAAAAATCTCGATTTCAATGCTTATATGATATAAAAATGTTTTACAAAACTTATTATAATGGACCAATGTCTGGAATATATATGATGTGTTTTGTGGATGAGAATGATATTATTGAGGTGTTTTTTATATATGTATATTTTTTTTGAGATTTATGAGTTTTAAATATTTAAAAATCCTATATTTGTCATGATTCAATTTACTAACTAAAATTTAATACTATGAAAAGAATTTTACTTATCACATTATGCTGTGTCTTTGGTTTAATGACAGCTAATGCTCAAGAAATTACATTCAAATATGACTTCAACGACAACTCTTTCGACGGATGGGTTGGCTACGACGCTGACGGTGACGGTCATCAATGGGAATTGCACAACTCAACAGTATCTGGTGGCATGAATGGCACATATGGCGTTTATTCTTCATGTTATAACAACGGAGAGTTGACACCAGAAAATTATCTTTATACTGCAGATACTTATCTGATTACAGAGACATCAAAATTGCATTTTTATCATTGTCAATCTGACTTGGTTTATTTCGCTGAAAAATTTGGTGTGATTGTTTCTGAGGATGGAATAAACTTCTTGATAGTATGGCATACTACATATACTGAACCACATGCTGACGGAAAATGGGGTGAAGAATTCATCGACCTCAGTGAGTACGCTGGTAAAAATATGTATATCGGATTCCTTCATTACGATTGTAGCGGAGCTACTGCCAACGGTATCAGAATCGATAATGTTGAATTGATGTCAGAAGGAGTTTCAATAGCTGAAAATACTGTATCTTTTGAAGTATATCCAAATCCAGTGGAAAACACTCTTCTTATCACAAGCGATGAAGAGGTTGAAAGTGTGAGCATCGTAGCGATGAATGGTGCTGTTATCTATGAAGGAGCATACGGCAAAAACGGAATAGACGTTTCAGAATTAAATGCTGGAGTATATTTCGTTAATGTTAAAAAAGGAGACGAAACAATAACTAGACGTTTTGTTAAGAAATAAATATAAATAGAAGATATAAATTGAAGTCCATGCTGAAAAGCGTGGACTTTTTTTTGTAATCAATTCCTAGCGCAAGACTGAACCAAGAACCATGGCTTGTCTTTGAGCAAGGTCGCTGAGCCTGTCGAAGGCATGAGTTCAGCACTTCGACAAACTCAATGCTCACAGCTTATAACTCAAAGCAAAAAAAACTTTCGTCTTTCGTCTTTGGCCTTTTGCCATTTTTATTATCTTTGCATACTCAATAATTTTTATTTCATTATGATAACAATAGAAAACTGCAAAGAGTTAAGTAAGAGGATTGAATCCTTGAGGAGGTATCTTTGACATCGACAGTAAGTTGATGCAGATTAAAGAATTAGACGAACAGACCAATGCCGATGGTTTCTGGGATGACCCTAAGAATGGTAAGATTATCATGCGTAAGATGCGTGACGTGAAGAGCTGGGTTACTGCTTACGACGACATCGTGAAAGCTAACGAAGACCTCGGCGTGCTTTTCGATTTCGCTAAAGAAGGTGAAGCCGAAGAGGAAGAAGTCGATAAACAATATGAAGAGACAATACGTCTCGTTGAAGAACTTGAGTTCAGAAACATGCTTCACGAAGAAGCGGACCAGATGAGCTGCGTCTTGAAGATCAACTCAGGAGCTGGCGGTACAGAGTCACAAGACTGGGCACAGATGCTCATGCGTATGTATCTCCGTTATGCAGAGTCTCACGGTTATAAAGTAAGAATAAGCAACTTGCTCGAAGGTGATGAAGCTGGTATCAAGACAGTGACAATGGAAATCGACGGCGATTACGCTTACGGTTATCTCAAAGGCGAAAACGGTGTTCACCGTCTCGTCCGCGTTTCTCCTTACAACGCACAAGGCAAACGTATGACTTCATTCAGTTCTGTATTCGTCACACCTCTCGTTGACGATTCTATCGAAGTCGTCATCGATCCTTCAAAGATCTCTTGGGATACATTCCGTAGCGGTGGAGCTGGCGGACAAAACGTTAACAAAGTTGAGTCTGGAGTTCGTCTCCGTTACCAATATAAAGACCCTTACACAGGCGAAGAAGAAGAAATCCTCATCGAAAATACCGAGAGCCGCGACCAACCTAAGAACAGGGAAAACGCAATGCGTCTCTTGAAATCTCAACTCTACGATAAAGAACTTCAACATCGTATGGAAGAGAAAAACAAGATCGAGGCTGGCAAGAAAAAAATCGAGTGGGGGTCACAAATCAGAAGCTACGTCTTCGATGACCGCCGTGTGAAAGACCACAGAACAAACTTCCAGTCAAGTAACGTTCAAGGCGTGATGGACGGCAAGATAGACGAATTCATCAAGGCCTATCTGATGGAATTTGGACAACAAAGTTAATTTTGTTTAAGGTAGAAAGATTAAGGTTTAAGGTTAAGTCGTAATGATTTTTTTTCTTAAACCTTAACTTTTTATATAATCTAATAACTATAAACCTTAAACCTTAATCTTTAAAATAATATGATAACATTTTCAATAGCATTAATAGTTCTCGTCTTGGGATATTTCATCTACGGAAAATATATCAGCCGTATGTTCGGCATTGACGAGAAAAGAGCCACTCCGGCAGTGACAAAAAACGATGGCGTCGATTATATCGAGATGCCTACATGGAAAATATTCATGATACAATTCCTTAACATCGCTGGACTCGGTCCTATATTCGGTGCCATCATGGGTGCTAAGTTCGGTACTTCATCGTATCTGTGGATCGTGCTCGGAACTATCTTCGCCGGCGCAGTCCACGACTATCTCTCAGGAATGGTGTCGCTGCGTAACGATGGCGCGAGTCTCCCTCAGATAGTAGGTAAATATTTGGGAAAGAAGACTGAAAGAGTGATGATAGTCTTCACCATATTATTAATGGTACTCGTCGTCGCTGTCTTCGTCTTACAGCCAGCGCAACTTATTGCAGGAATGACACCGACAAATCTAAACGTATATTTCTGGGTCGTCGTGATATTCGCCTATTATCTCATCGCAACGATATTGCCTATCGACAAAGTCATTGGAAATGTATATCCGCTTTTCGGCGGAGCCTTGATGTTCATGGCAATAGGAATACTCGTCGTGCTCTTCATCAAGCAGCCTGCACTTCCTGAGATATGGAACGGCTTCGGAACGAAATATGAGTCAGGCCCTATATTCCCAATGATGTTCATCTCCATCGCCTGTGGTGCCATCAGCGGATTCCATGCTACACAGTCTCCTCTCATGGCGCGTTGTCTTAAAAATGAAAGACACGGACGCCCGGTGTTTTACGGAGCAATGGTTGTTGAAGGCATCGTCGCTTTGATATGGGCTGCCGCTGCAACGACATTCTTCCAAGAACATGGAAGCAATTTCACAGCAGCGCAAGTCGTTGACTTCCTATGCAAAGACTGGCTCGGTGTTCTCGGCGGAATACTCGCCATTCTAGGTGTCATCGCGGCACCTATCACATCAGGCGATACCGCTATGCGTTCGGCACGACTCATACTCGCCGACATGCTGCACATGGAACAGAAAAGCATATCAAAACGTTTGTTACTCTGCGCTCCATTATTCGTAGCATCTTTAGGTTTGCTAATATTCAGCATCATAAATGCCAACGGATTCACTATAATATGGCGTTACTTCTCATGGTGTAACCAAACATTATCTGTATTCACGCTATGGGCATTAACGGTTTATCTAGTCATTAATAAGAAAAACTATTTCGTGACATTATTGCCAGCACTGTTCATGACATGCGTCGTCACGACTTACATCTGCATCGCGCCAGAAGGATTCCAAATCATGCCTACTATATCATATATAATAGGTGGCACCGCCACATTGGCAGCGATGATTATCTTCGCTAGATGGAAAAAGAAAAATTCAAGTTTAATGCTTAAATAATTATGCATTATGAATTATGAATCATGCATTGATGACAAAATCAAAGACTTTATTAAGAAACATCTGAAAGACGATGTCAATAAATTGGCTTTGTCAAAATTCCCAGAAGACATCGACAGGGATTTTGTCATCAGGCAGATTCAGGCTCGTCAGGTCTTGAGTAAGAAACTTCCGTCATGGGCGGAGAATGATGAACTTATATTCCCTAAGAAACTTTCTCTGGAACAATGCTCGTCTGAACTAACAGCTAAATATAAAGCTACATTGATAAAAGGCAAGACTCTCATAGACCTCACTGGTGGCATGGGTGTCGATACTGCATTTCTTTCCGACAATTATGAAAAGACTTTTTATGTCGAGATGCAGGAAGAATTATGCGAGATAGCAAAGCATAATTTTAAAGTCCTTAATAAAAACATTGAAGTCGTCAACGATAATGCTGAACATTTTCTTAAGATATGCGACAAAGTCGATTGCATCTATCTTGACCCAGCCCGACGCGACGAATACGGCAGAAAAATGGTATCGCTCCACGACTGCTCGCCAGATGTAGTTGAACTTCATGACATGTTATTGGAAAAAGCCAAGACGATACTGATAAAAGTCTCGCCAATGCTCGACATAGATATGATAAAAAAAGAAGTGAAAGACATAAGTGCAATACACGTCCTATCAGTGAGAAACGAGTGCAAGGAAATCCTTATTGAAATTCAGAAACTCAGTGTCCCAGCCTCTCAGCCTCTCAGTATCTCAACAACAGATTTACGTGAGAACTGGAATTTCACATTTGCTGAAAATGAAGAATCTGATGCACAGTGGACTTTGGCAGATAATATCGGAAAATATCTTTACGAGCCTGGTGTCGCATGTATGAAAGCAGGATGTTTCAAACTTCTGTCGCAGAAATATAGTCTGTCTAAACTGCATAGAAATAGTCATTTGTACACCTCCGACGAGTTGATCTCCGATTTCCCAGGAAGAATCTTTGAGCTTATAGAAGTCTTTCCTTTTGACAAAAAAACAAAAAAAGAAATCACATCGCTTTTAAGCCAGCAGCATAAGTTGAAAGCCAGCATCGCGACACGTAATTTCCCATTGTCGGCAGAAGAACTGAAAAAGAACCTGGGATTACAGGACGGCAGTGAATTTTATATCTTCGGCACCACCTTGAAAGGAGAAAAGAAAGTCGTTATTATGACGAAGAAAATTTGAATCTAAGGAATAATATCTCACGGCAAATAATCAGGAACTTTAATAGAGGAGACGATATGATTTTATCGTCTTTTTTTTTGATATTAGATGTAAAAAAATGTTTTTTCTTGTTCGATTTTTTCGTAACTTTGCGCCGCCAATTATGGCGTATTGTAATGTGCCTTTGTGTGAAATATTAAGCTTTACGATACTTATTTTGAGGAAAATTAAATGACTAATAGATACTAAAGAGTATAAAAATGAAAAAGAATTTTATTTTAATGTTAATGTTGTGTTTTACGACATTTTCAGCCTTGGAAATGAAAGCTCAGACAGATGCTTTTTTTATTAATGATACAGAAGTAAGAGAAGACCAACATTCTGATGGATTGTATTTTAATGATTTTATAGGGAACGAAAATGTTCCTAATTGTTTTTTAGGAAACGGTATGCTTGTAATGGCAGCAACTGGTGCTTTATATTTGGTTAACAAAAGAAAAAAAGAAAATAAATAATGAAAAAGTACTTTGCAATTATAATTGCATTGATGGCTTTAAGTTTTACCCAATGCAAGCCAGCTCCAACTCCAGAAGGAAATGATGGAGATGAAACAAGAAAAGTTAAGGTAACATGTGAAATACCTATTAATAAAAATACCCGTTCTAATTTTTCTACTTTGCTTGAAGATGGAAAAGTTTATTGGAGTAATGGTACAGAATATGTTTATCTTGCAGTACATGGTGAAAACCCTCAGTTGATAGAATTGAAACATGAAGGTGTTGTAGGCAACCCTAATGTTTTGTCTTTTGAAGGCGAAGTCAAAGCTGGTCTTATAAAAGAAGGTGAGACATACGATGTATGGTATTTCGGACACTCACATCAAACCACCGACAAAACTACATACACATTTGGAGATAATAAAATAGAAGGTAGTATAGAGAACCAAAGCGGACGTCTTGGAACTTTTGGTTACAATCATATTGCAAAAACAAGCGTGTATCCAACATTGACAAGTAGTGGTGAAAATGTTAGATTAAGTCTTGCTGGAAAATTTGAACACCAGATAGCTATAGTATTAATGGATCTGGAAAATGTTAAAGAGTTATATGGCGATGCTATTATCGGTACAGATTATGTTTTAGAATATAATGGAACTAGTGGTAAATTTGAATTAGATGTTGTAGAAGATGAACATGCTAAGATAACAGTTGAACCAGCCTCAGGTACATCATATATAGCATTGTTCCCTAATGCTATAGTAGATTCAGAAATGAGATATAGGGAAAACAAGAGTCAGAATGATGTCGGTTATACAGTTTATGAGTGTATAATTTATGATGAAATAGAAGCAAGTAACTTATATTATCATGGTGATAAACAACCTTTACCATGGGCAGTTATTTCAAGCGGTGACGTGGTGCATCAAGATCACTACCATCACTACGTTGACTTAGGTTTGCCTTCTGGTACTTTATGGGCAACTAAAAATATTGGTGCAGATACAATGTATGCTTATGGAGATTATTTCGCATGGGGTGAAATAGCACCAAAAGAAACTTATACTAGAGATAATTATCAATATTGTGAATATAGCGACTATATTGATCCAATATATGGTAAGGTTTATAATTATGAATCGTTATGTGATGATACCTTAGTTGGTATCTCTGGTAAACCAAACTATGATGCTGCAACAGCAATATGGGGTGAGGAATGGAGAATGCCTACTCATGTAGAAATGGAAGAGTTATATAAGTATTGTAATTTCACCCCAATGAAGAGTTTGCACGGAATCAATGGATATATGTTTACAGGACCTAATGGCAACTATATTTTCATGCCAGCCGCTGGCTATCGTGATAATGAGTATCAAGGTCATCAAGCTGGTAATTATTATGGTCACTATTGGAGTTCATCACCTGCAGTATGGGGCGCGGAAGCAAAACTGTTCCATTTTGACAAAGGTTATACATTGTGCCCTTGGTTCGCTAGTCGCTATTACGGCTGTACAATACGTCCAGTGTTGGTGAAGAAAAGATATGATCTTGAAAACGTACAAGAATAATCTGGTTCAAATCAAGGCTGAAGATGATATTTGATATAGATAATGAAGACGCGGTTTAATGCCGCGTCTTTTTTTTGTTATTCTAATTCGTTGCCAAAGCAAAAAAAACTTTCGCCTTCCACCTTTTGTCTTTAGTCTTTTTATTATCTTTGTACGTTTTAATAAAATTTAACAAATGGCTCAGAAACCTTCAATACCGAAAGGAACCCGTGACTTCTTGCCTGAAGTCATGGTCCGTCGTAATTATATTTTCGATACTATAAAGACAGTTTTTAAACGTTTTGGTTTTCAACCTATTGAGACTCCTTCTATGGAGAATCTCTCAACTCTTCTTGGCAAATACGGAGAAGAAGGCGACAAACTTTTATTCAGAATACTCAACTCTGGTGATTTTATGTCGGGTGTGGAACAGAATGGCGAAGCTCTGCAAGCTGAGAAAATAGCTGGCAAGATCTGCGAAAAAGGTCTCCGTTATGACCTTACAGTGCCTTTCGCTCGTTTCGTGGTACAATACCGCGACCAGATAGCATTCCCATTCCGTCGCTATCAGATACAGCCTGTTTGGCGTGCCGACCGTCCTCAGAAAGGTCGTTATCGCGAGTTCTATCAGTGCGATGTCGATATAGTGGGTAGTAACTCGCTCCTCAACGAGGCTGAACTTGTACAGATAGTTGACGAAGTCTTCAATGCATTGAAAATTAACGTTGTCTTAAAGATAAACAATAGAAAAGTTCTTGCTGGTATCGCAGAATATATCGGCAAACCTGACGCTCTCGTTGACATTACTGTCGCTATCGACAAGCTCGATAAAATCGGCATCGATGCTGTTAACGCAGAGTTGGCGCAAAAAGGTTTGGACGAGACAGCTATACAGAAATTACAGCCAATTCTTTTCATGAAAGGTGACGCTCGCGAGAAATTCGCTCAGCTTAAATCGTTGATGAGCGGCATCGAAGTAGGAGAGAAGGGCATCGAAGAATTAGAGACACTCTTCGATTATATCGACGATATGAATGTCGGTATCGAATATGAACTCGACCTCACTCTCGCTCGCGGATTGAATTATTACACAGGCGCAATCTTTGAAGTCAAGGCTAAAGACGTGGCTATGGGCAGCATCTCAGGCGGCGGTCGCTACGATAACCTCACAGGTATCTTTGGCTTGCAAGGCGTCTCTGGCGTAGGCATCAGCTTCGGCGCAGACCGTATCTACGATGTTCTCACAGAACTGAACCTCTTCCCTGAAAAGAATGGCGACATCACTGAAGTCATCTTCCTTAACTTCGGCCCTAAAGAAGAACGTTACTGCTTGCCTTATCTCCAACAGCTTAGAAGAAACGGTATCAACGCAGAAATATATCCTGATTCAGCAAAACTTCAAAAACAAATGAAATATGCCGACCAACGCGGTATTCCAGTTGTAGTCATGGCAGGCGAAGATGAAATGAATAACAAATGTTTCACCGTCAAATTCATGAAAGAAGGCCGTCAGGAAAAAATTGCAGCAGAAAATTTAATTGAAATAATCAAATAATAATATACCATATGAATACACATTATATTTCAGCAGAAACATTAACATTTGAAAGAGTTAATGAAATCATCACAAAAGGATACAAACTCGCTTTGTCAGAAGACGCTAAGGCTCGCATTCAAAAATGCCGCGACTATTTAGACAAGAAGATGGAGACACAGACAACTCCAATCTATGGTATCACAACAGGCTTCGGTTCATTGTGCAACCACAGTATCTCTAAAGAAGACCTCAGCACTCTTCAAAAGAACCTCGTGATGTCACACGCTTGTGGTACAGGCGAATTTGTACCAAAAGAAATCATCCGTATCATGATCTTGTTAAAGGTTCAAAGCCTTTCATACGGTAACTCAGGCGTTCAAGTTGTTACAGTACAACGTCTTATCGATTTCTTTAATAATGATGTTCTTCCTGTTGTATATAATCAAGGTTCACTCGGTGCATCAGGCGACTTGGCTCCATTGGCAAACTTGATGTTACCTTTACTCGGTTTAGGTGAAGTACATTACAAAGGTGAAATCGTTCCAGCAGAAGTTGTAATGAAAGAATTTGGTTGGGAACCTATCACTCTTCAATCAAAAGAAGGTTTGGCTCTCCTCAACGGTACACAGTTCATGAGCTCATACGGTACTTACGTATTGCTCAAGGCTTTCCGTCTCTCATATCTCGCCGACCTCATCGGTGCTGTTTCATTAGACGCTTTCGACGGCCGTATCGAGCCTTTCTTTGATCAAGTACACCAAATCCGTCATCACGAAGGACAAATCAAGACAGCTGAAAGATTCCGTAACTTATTAAAAGGCAGTGAATTGATTGCTCGTGAAAAGAAACACGTACAAGATCCTTATTCATTCCGCTGCATACCACAAGTACACGGAGCTTCAAAAGACGCTATCAAATATGTTGCTTCAGTATTCATGAATGAAATCAATGCTGTTACTGACAACCCAACAATATTCCCAGATGAAGATTTAGTTATCTCAGCAGGTAACTTCCACGGTCAGCCTCTCGCTATCACATTGGATTTCTTAGCTATAGCAATGGCAGAACTAGGTAACATCAGCGAAAGAAGAGTTTATCAACTCATCGGTGGAAAACGTGAACTCCCTTCATTCTTAGTAGCAGAACCAGGTCTCAACTCAGGTTTCATGATTCCTCAATATGCAGCAGCTTCTATCGTAAGTCAAAGCAAACAATTATGCGCTCCAGCTTCTGTTGACAGCATCGAATCATCACAAGGTCAAGAAGACCACGTAAGTATGGGTGCTAACGCAGCAACAAAAGCATTACGCGTAGCTGACAACCTTGAAAGAGTTCTCGCTATCGAGTTGTTCAACGCAGCACAAGCTTTAGACTTCAGAAGACCTTTGAAATCATCAGAAGCAATCGAAGCATTTGTTGCAGAATATCGCAAACATGTTGAATTTGTTAAGACTGACAAGGTTATGTACACAGAAATAGCTAAGTCAGTGAACTTCTTACAACAATACGAAGTTGAATTATAATTAGAAGTCAGGAATTAGGAGTTGAGAGAAATTTCTTTCAACTCCTAACTTTAACATCAAAACATAAACGAGACTTTTGACATTAGACATTAGTCTTTAAACTTTAATAATATGGAATATCAAGAAGATTACAATATAGAACAGGAAGAACCTGTTAAAAGACCGGAAATGTTGACGGTTTTATGCGTGTTATCGTTTATCAATGCGGTATATAATGGCATATCTAACTTTATATCCTTTGCTTTTTATGATACTTTTCAAAATATCTTCGAGCAGATTAGAAATGGCGAAGGTATGTTTGAAGATATCGCAGAACAGATGGGCGATAATTGGGAAACGATGGCGCAAGCATCATCTTTGGCATTCTCAATAGGAAGAGGTTATTATTTCTTCGAAATGCTTTTGTTTGTAGCTTCATTCATCGGTGTTTTGATGATGTGGAGATTGCAGAAAAAAGGATTCCATATCTATACCGTCGCTCAGATCTTGATGCTCATAATGACATCAATCTTTATAACAAATAAAGTCGGTGGCTTCCCATTCGGCTCGTTATTATGGACTGCATTTTTTGTGTTTATGTATTATTCACATTATAAAAACGTAATGAAATAATGGTTAAGAAGAAACAGAATATAACGGATATCTTTGTAAGGCATAGAAAGCTGACTTTGGGTGTGAAACTTGTCGGTACATTCGCCTTTACATATTATCTATTATATTTTATACTTCTTACCGTTTTTGGTATATATTACAGAAGCGTATATGACCCTGCCTATTCTGGAGAGACATTGTTACAGTCGATGATGGTGTCTGCCATATTATGGGCAATAGTAGGGATGATAGTTGTTAGTCTGATACTTTTGTTCAGAAGAAGACGCTATGGTAAATTTCTCTTTATGATCTTTACGATACTTTTGATAGCACATCAGATCATTACCTCTGAAAATCATATATGGACAATCTATTTCATTGAGCTTTTGATGGTTATTGTCATGGCACCTTTGAAAGTGTTTGTCAATATAAACAAGACTATCAACAAGAAGATTCTTGAAGAGGTGACAGACATTAGTAATGTAGAAGAATAACGTAAGGAGCTTCTTAAATATCCTGTTTTATATAATTTAATAAAAAGATAAAAGCTTTTATGTGCTTTATGTATAAAAATCATAGACCACCTGAAAGTAGTTTATAGAAATACCTATAAAAAACAATAGAAGATGATAAATATTACAATAGCCGGAGATCTCGGTAGCGGTAAAAGCACAGTCGCTAACCATTTGATAAAAAGCATTAACTATAGAATTGAGTCGGCAGGTTTGATATTCAGAAGACTTGCTGAGCAACACGGAATGACAGCAAAGGAATTTAATCAATTCATCGAAAGCAATCCGAAATACGATAACATGGTTGACGATACCATCAAGGAAATGGGCGAAAAGGAAGAGAATATCATCTTTGACTCACGTCTTGCATGGCATTTTGTGCCGAAGTCATTCAAGATTTATATGTATGTAGATGTTGACACTGCTACAGAGCGTATCTTTAACGACAGAGACCGTATCAGTGAATCATACACCGATATGGCAACAGCTAAGAAGGAAATTATTGAAAGAAGACAAAGCGAGGTGTTGCGATACAAGACTTTCTATAATGTCGATATCGATAATTATGGCAATTATGATTTTATCATAGATACGAGCCATGCTACAAAAGAAGAAGTCAATGAACTGGTATTGAACAGTTTCATGGCGTTTGAACAAGGTAAAGAATATAACAAAATATGGTTGTCGCCAAAGAATCTCATCATGGAAAATGATATTGACGCTAATGATGATAATATAGAACTCGAAAAGAGAGACGGCAAATTTTATGTTCTTAAAGGATTTGCCAAGGTAAAGGCAGCATTGCAAGAAGGAAAGAGCCTTGTTGCAGTGAAGAAGATGATTGAATAAGAAGACTACAAGTCAACAAGACAACAAGACAACAAGTTAAAGCATCGAAATTTCAGAAATTCAGGAATTTTGAGGTTTTTTTGTGCTAAAATAGTCGGAAATTCTATACATTATTCAGAATCTCAGGATGTGATTCTAAATACATGTCTCGTAATGGAATGCTTAAAATAAAGCAGACATCTATTAGACTGAGGTTGTATTTTCTATCACATCCTTTATTGTCTTTGACATTGTATTCTGGTGAGTTGTAAATGAAATTCTTGATGCCATCAAATTTTTCATTGTTGCAGAAATTGACAAAAACGATAAAAGCTGAATTTTCAACGTCTAATGCAGTTCTTGGCTTTTCTTCATCTAATCTAGATATAAGACATTCTTTATTGTCGTTGATGAACTCGATACCATTTATTTCCTCTAAAATCTGATTGCCGAAATCGCTGAGTTTTGTTGGACTATTTTTCAAACTAACTAAATCTATATCTTCTTTGTATTTTGTTGATAAAAATGATTTTATCGATATTACATCTCTTGTAAGATCTTTAACTTCGCCTGTAAGGTCTTTAACTTTGACAGTAAGGCCTTTAACATCGCTTGTGAGGTCTTTTACATCTCTAGTAATATCTTTGATGTTTGTATTAACATCAGCAAATCTCTTGTCAACATCAGCAAATCTCTTGTCGACATCAGAGAATCTCTTGTCAATTTTTTCAAAGTATTTGTCGTGTCTTTTAAGAGTAGCATTTATGCTTTTTATACAATGTTTAATGCTATTAAAAGTGATTTCATGTTGTCGTATGAGATCTTTGATTGATATGCAATCAGCGTGAGAAATTTTCTTTTCGATTTGTTTTACGCGCTGCGGAAGACGTTCTTCTTTAATCTCCTTGATGATATTATTGTTGACTTCGCAATCAGCATGAGAAATCTTCTTCTCAATTTGTTCCACACGCTGAGGGAGACGTTCTTCTTTAATCTCCTTAATGACATTATTGTTTGCTTCACAATCAGCATGAAGAGTCTTCTTTTCGATTTGTTCTACGCGCTGCGGAAGATTATGTTCTTTTATTTTCTCAATGCTTTCTTTGTGTGTTTTGCAGTCTGCATTTGAGGTCTTCTTTTCTATTTCTTCCATGCGGTGTGAAACTTTCCCTAGGTTAAATGCTTTGTAAAGCATGAACCAAACACCACCGAGAATTGTCGCGATGCTTCCGACAATGATTCCGATTAATTCGATAATATTCATGTTATATTCCATTTATTTTAGCTTTTGATGTTGCAAAGATATAAATATTTTTCAATACGAAAGTGTTGTTTTACAATATTTTATGGTTAAAAATTATTAACAATAGAATCCATTAATTATATCTATTAATATTAATTATAATTAATATTTTTTTTTGTTTTTATCAAAAATATTATCTTTGAATTCTAAATTTAGCATATATGAAAAAGGTGTTTTTATTTTTTATGGTGTTGTCGGCTGTTATGTTGTACTCATGTAAGGAAGATGTGATAACGGTTAAAAACGGCGAGTTGGTGCAGTTGAATCATGGTGACACTCATCAGATTGAGGCGGAATCTATTTCATTGATTCGTTATGAATCTTCGGATGAATACTGTGCTCAGGTGTCTCAATATGGTTTGGTGCAAGCAAATTATGTCGGATCTGCGAATATTTTGCTGAATAATGAAATTGAGGAAAAGATTGTTAAAGTCGAAGTTAAAGCAGTAAGCAGTCTATATGAAGAACCTGACATTGCATTTGGCGACACCAAGTTGTCTGTAATAGATAAATTAGGAACGCCATCCGAAGATAATGGAAACACTTTCATTTATAAAGATTATTCTTCGTCAGTTTCATATCTTTTGGTTTTGTTTGAAAATGATAGAGTGTTGTCGTATGCCGTTATGCTTGACCATAGTTATTCCTCTGAACTGACGACATTTATAGGAGAACGCTATCGTTCTTTGGGTGTAATTGACAAATATTTCTGTTACATCAACTCTTTGCAAGTTGCCGATGCCACGATGATGGTAGGACTTGGAATCTATAGTTACAATCAGGAAGTTTATGATGTGGCGGTTTATATGTCGGGAGAGGAAGTCGGAAAATTAGAATAAAAAGAAAAATCTCAGAATTCTGAGATTTTTTTATTTTGATATTCTGAGTTTCTATCTAAAATTCAATAGTTCTTACAAACTCTTCAAAAGCAGCCTTATTTGCTTCGCTGATAGGATCTGCAGATGGTGACTCAAATGTCAATGGGTTGATGTATGTTCCATTCTTGCAGAGTCTGAAGTCGAGGTGAGGACCTGTTGACATACCAGTGCTGCCGACATATCCTATGACTTGTCCTTGTGTTACCTTGCTGCCTTTTTGTATTCCTTTTGCGAAACCGTTGAGGTGCATGTAGGTCGTTGTATATGTGCTGTTGTGTTTTATCTTCAGATAATTGCCACCACCTTTGTTATCCCATCCTTTTTCTATTACAGTGCCATCACCAATGGTGACGACAGGTGTGCCTGTGGCTGCAGCATAGTCAACGCCATGGTGAGGGCGCACCACTTTGGTTACAGGGTGTTTTCTTGCGTTGCTGAAAGAGGAACTTATTCTACGATAGTTCAAAGGTGCTTTTAAGAATGCCTTGCGCAGGTTAGCGCCGTTTTCGTCAAAGTATTCACCTTTGCCGTTCTGTACGAAATAATAGGCATAATGTTCTGATCCGGCATTATTAAGATAAGAGGCAAGTATTTTGCCCATGCCGATACATTCGTCATTTATATATCTGTTTTCATATACCACTTTGAAGGCATCGCCTGGCTGTATGCCGAAGAAATCGACGGTCCATTGGTATATGTCTGATAATTCCATGGTGATGTTTTGGTCGCCGCCTGTTGCTGCTACTGCATTCCATAATGAAGACTCTATGGTGCCTTCGATGGTCTCAATCTTAGTTGTCACATCATTATGACCGATCCATGCGTTGAGCGAGTCGGTGAGGCTGAAGACTGCATAGTCTATCTTGTTTATCTCGTAGATCCAGAAGACAGGACGCACGATGCTGTCTCGGCTGATCAAAAAAGTGTGTTTCTGTCCTGGCTTTATCTTTCTTATGTCAAAAACCTTGCGATGATTTTTTTCTATATGTGTGATGACGTTGTAGTTGATGTCTTGTTTTAACATGATGTTGGAAAGAAACTGGTTCTTTCTTATGGTATCGACAAGGACATCATAGTTGTCGATACAGATTCCATAAAGATATTCTGGTTCTTTTTTCTTTTCTTTTTTTTCTTCTGTATTCTTATTTTCTGAATTACCGCATGAGAGTATGAATAGTCCAAAGATGAGAATCATTAGTCTATGAGCTATGAGCATAGTGAGGTGTGTAGTTTTCTTGCGGGATTTCATGGGAGTGTATTTTATGACTTTTAGCTATGAGCTTATGTCTGTTTAGCAAAAAAGACAAGAGAGAGAAAACTTTCTCTCTCTTGTCTTATGAATGATACATTATTTATTTAATGCTTGGTTGTGACCTGCTTCAACGGCTTTGAGGTTGAGGTTGACAACTTCATCGCCTTTTCTGCCGAACTGTTCACGGATACTATTTTCGATTGTTTCCATTTCGAATCCGAGGAAAGGAACGGCGGCACCGAAGATGACCATATTGGCAGCGCGGACATTGCCACATTCTTTTGCCAATTCGTCAGCATCGATGATGATGGCATTATGTTTTTTCAACTCTGCATAAACTTCTTCAACTTCAGGATAGTTGTCGATATTTATGAAAGGAGCTTTTGCTGTGATGATGACACCGTCTTTTGCGAGCATTGGCAAGTAACGGAGAGCTTCCATTGGTTCGACTGAGATGATGAGGTCTGCCTTGCCTTCTGGGATTAAGTCGGAAGCTATTTCGTTGTCAGAGATGCGGAGGTGTGACTGTACGTCACCGCCTCTTTGGCTCATGCCGTGAACTTCAGCTTGTTTGAGATACATGTTTTTCTCAACAGCAGCGATGCCTATGCAAGAAGCGATACTAAGGATACCTTGACCGCCGACACCGGCTAATATAATATCTTTTTTCATGATAGTCTTTTATTTTATGTTAATTAATTTGCTGCTTTTTTTGCACGCATCTTTCTACTTAATGTTTGGATACACTCGCGACGTGGGATGATGACAGATACGCCTTCGTAAGCCAACTCTTCTTTAATGACCTGTACATTGATTTCGTGTTGGTTTGGAAGAGGTTTGATAACTCTTACGTGATCTGGGTCAACGCCTAAGCCTTTACAGATGCTTTCGAGGCGACCTTCTGCTGAAGATTTCTGACCGCCAGTCATACCTGTTGTTGAGTTGTCGAGGATCATGACGACGATGTTGTTGTTGTTGTTGACAGCGTCGAGCAAGCCTGTCATACCTGAGTGTGTGAATGTTGAGTCACCGATACAAGCAACAGCTGGGAAGAGACCTGCTTCAGAAGCACCGATAGCCATTGTGATACTTGCGCCCATGTCAACAGTACTGTTGATTGAATTGAGAGGAGGAGTAGCACTGAGAGTGTAGCAGCCGATGTCGCCGAATACTCTGCCTCTTTCATATTCTGACATAGCTTCGTTGAGAGCTCTGAAAGAATCCCAGTGAGGACATCCGTCGCATAATTTTGGAGGACGAGCCTTTACCAATTCAGGGATAGGAGCTCCTACTTCAAATGGTCTGCCAACAGCTTTAGCAGCGATGTTAGGGTTGAGCTCGCCGTCGCGTGGCAATGTGCCGTCTAAACGACCGTGGATTGGTTTTCCTGTTGCCAAGAGACCTTTCAATAATTCTTCAACGATTGGATAGCCTTCTTCCATGACTAAGATTTCGTCACATTCGTCGTAGATCTTTTGGATCATGGCGATTGGAAGTGGATATTGGCTTATCTTGAGAACTGGATAAGGAATAGTTTCATTGTTGTAGTTTTCTTTTAAATAGTTATAAGCTAAACCGCAAGCGATGATACCTAATTTCTTGTCTGTTCCTTCAAAATATTTGTTGAAACCGCTTTCGTTGCTGTCTTGTTCCATGACAGCTTGTTTTTCGAGAAGTTGTTTATATTGTTTTCTTGCTATTGCAGGAAGCAAAACGAATTGACGTAAGTTGGAAGGAAGAGCTAATGTGTTTTGTTCACGTTTGTCAGTACATACGACGCCGGCGCGTGAGTGAGCCAAACGTGTAGTTACGCGTAACATGACAGGTGTTCCTATTTTCTCTGAGAGGTCGAAAGCGTAACGTGCCATGTCGTAAGCCTCTTGTTGATTTGATGGTTCGAGAAGAGGGATGAGAGCGAACTTGGCGTAAGTACGTGAGTCTTGCTCATTTTGTGATGAGTGCATTGATGGGTCGTCGGCAGCGAGAACTACCATACCACCGTTGACACCAGTCACAGCTGAGTTGATGAATGGGTCGGCAGCGACGTTGACACCTACGTGTTTCATACATACGAGTGAACGTTTGCCTGCGTATGACATACCGATAGCGCTTTCCATAGCAGTCTTTTCGTTAGCTGACCATAAAGCGCGAATGCCTAATTCTTTAGCTTCTTTTGAGCCTTGGATGAATTCCATGATCTCTGTTGATGGTGTGCCTGGATAAGCATAAACACCAGAAAGACCAGCGTCGATGGCGCCTTGTGCGATGGCTTCATCTCCAAGTAATAAAATCTTCTTCATTTGTTATTATTTGAATTGTTATTATTTTTTTACCTATAAAATCTAATTCTGCAAATGTAACAAATTCTTTTGTTCCGACAAGCACCTTTGTCAAAAAAAACTTAATGTGGTTTCCGATGCATGACTTTTTTGTAATACGTGTTTATTAGCTTCTTGAAAAAAGTTTTATATTTGCAATCTGATGTAAAGATATGAGAAAGCTTGTTAAGAAAGAGGATTTAATAAAAGTTTTGGGAAGGGATAATTTCCTGACAAGGGGCGTGGCATCTGTGGCGATGAGCGTTATGGGATTGAATAAAATCAATAAATTATATTCACCGTCATCACATCTGGAAGACCAGCCTTTTACTGAGCACATGCTGAATGTGTATGGTACTACCTACGATAGCAACAGCTCTGAACTTAATGTTATTCCTAAAGAAGGCCCTTTCATCGTGGTCGCCAATCATCCTTTCGGTGCCATTGAAGGTGTCATCCTGTATGACGCTGTCGCTCGTATCCGCCCCGACTTTAAGGTCATGGCGAATTTTATCTTGTCGCATGTGCCTAATCTTAAAAATGCATTCATACCTGTCAACCCTTTCACCGACAACCCTGAATGGGGTCGCAGCATAGGTGGAATAAAGGCTGCGATGGAACATCTGTCGCAGAATAAAGGCCTCGGTATTTTCCCAGCAGGTGAGGTGTCGCGCTTCAACGGCAACGATTATCCTGAAGATATAGAATGGTCGGTGACAATAGCAAAAATGGCTAAGAAAATGAGAGTGCCTGTTATCCCTCTCTATTTCGATGGAAGAAACTCAGGCAAGTTCTATCGTAGGGCTAAGATACATCCTTTCATGGGAACAGCAATGTTGCCACACGAGCTGATCAATAAACGTAATACCCATGTCACAATAAAAATAGGTAAGCCTATCATGCCTTCCGACATGGATATGTATGATGATTATAAGAAACTGGCGGCTTATATGAGAGCACGTTCCTATGCTCTGGAGGCTAACATAAATAACATGAGGGAACTTAGATCTCCTAACACGAAACAGGAGTCTCTGCCGCCTCCGATGAAATCTTATCAGCTTGTCAATGAGCTGAATAAAATACGTAAGAAATCATATCTCTTCAGCTGTGCCCAATATGAGTGTTTCTTCGCTGATTATAACGATATACCTAATATGATGTATGAGCTCGGACGTCGTCGTGAAGAGGCTTTCCGCGCAATAGGTGAAGGCAGTGGCAAGAAACTGGATACCGATACATACGATACTTATTACAAACATCTTATCCTTTGGGATAAGGAGGAGAATCGTCTCGTCGGCGGCTATCGTCTCGGAATGGGAAAAGACATAGTTGAGAAGAAAGGCATCGACGGTTTCTATACCAGCTCCTTGTTTAAGTATAAGAACCAGTTTAAAGACATATTGACAAAGTCCATAGAGCTGGGACGTTCTTTTGTCACCGTCGATTATCAGAAAGACATCCTTCCTCTGATGCTGCTCCTCAAAGGTCTGATGATGGTGGCATATCAGCATGACGATGTGGACTATTTCATAGGTCCGGTAAGCATTAGCAACTGGTATCCTAAGTTCTATAAAAGTCTGATGGTACGTTATATATCTTCTAACTTTTCGTGCGACGAACTTAGGTCTATGGTGCAGGCCCGCACTCCTTTTACCACAGATTTCCTAAGGACTGATGCCGACATATTGCTCGAACATAACACATCTTCTGTGGAGAAATTCGACCGTTATATGTTGAAGCTTAGCAATGGCGATTATCGCTTGCCGACACTCTTTAAGAAATATCTTAAAATGCAGTCTAAGTTCTTATGTTTTAACATAGACCCTGACTTCAATGACGCTCTTGACGGATTGTTGTTGCTGGATTTTAAAAACATACCAGAGTCTGAATTGATGATGCTGATGAAAGATAGCAGCGATGAGGAAAAAGAGAGAATGATAAAGAGATTTAAAAAATGCTGATGCATTAAAATCTTTGATGCAACTTTTGTTATTTTTTGAACGTTGTTTATCAAAATGTATTAATAATTGTTATCTTTGATATTGGTATATTAAGGTCTTATTATTGATAAAATTATTAACGTTATGTATGAAAATAAAAGGTTTAGACGTAATCAGATGAATAAGGTTATCGGCGGTGTCTGCTCAGGACTCGCTGATTATTTTTCCATAGATGTGGTTTTGGTAAGAGCTGTTTTTGCAGCCTCGTTTTTGTTCGCAGGTGTGGGATTGGGATTATACCTTATCTTGTGGTTGTTTATTCCGACATATTGAAATTGTAACTAATATTTTATTTATATGGAAAATAGAAAATTTGAACGTGATCCTATGAACAAAGTCCTTGGCGGCGTTTGCTCTGGATTGGCTGATTATTTTAATCTTGATGTGGCTCTTGTCAGAGTGTTCTTTGTGATTGCAATGCTTTTCGCAAGTTTCGGATTCTGGCTTTATATTATATTATGGATCATAACGCCTGAGAGAAATGTAGGCTCTGATTACGTAAAACAGCCTGTCAACGATACAAACACTTCAGCTGATGAAAAAAAGAAAAGATTGACGTCTATTACATCAGGTGTGATGGTGATCTTTATCGGCTTGATATTCTTGATCAATAACTTTTTCCCTATCAATTGGGTCTGGAAGTTATGGCCTCTTATCCTTGTCATTATCGGTGTTGTAATGGTGATGAAAGCTTCATCAAAAGGAGGTCGTGATGAGTAAGGATGACAAGAAAGATGACGGCCTCGTCACTGGGATAATACTCATCACAATAGGAATTATCGCTCTGTTGGTGACATTCTTCGATATGAAGATAGTATGGGAAGAAGTAGCAAAGTTCTGGCCTGTATTCATAATAATATTCGGTGTGTCGATACTTCCTTTGAATAAAGTGCTAAAGTCTGTTGGAGTAATATTATTAATACTGATATCATGTCTTTTATATTATAATAATGTCAATGACATTGTTGAATCACCTTCATCTTTTAGTTATGACATTACGGATGATGATGTTGACATTCAAAAATTTTCTGAATCTTATAGGAAAAGTATAGAGACGGCGGAAGTCCAGATAGACTACGGAGCTGGCATCTTGTTCATGTCGTCACCTGTAGAAAGTCTTGTCGAGGCTACCAACGCAAGCAATTACATCATGCAGGACATGTCTGTCAGATATGACGGTAATCATGCGGAGATCGATTTCAATGGCGAAAACAACGTTGACATTAATATTAATGGCAAGGAAGTTAAATCAAATAAATTTAATGTGGCATTAAATGAAAATCCGATATATGATTTTGAATTAAACCTCGGTGCCTGTAACTTGGACTTCGATCTTTCGGAATATAAGGTCTCTAGAATCGAAGTGAACAGCGGAGCTAGCGACATCGACATCAGACTCGGTGACCTTTATGGCACTACAAGTGTCGATCTGGAAACTGGAGTTTCTGACATCAGGATAGGAATACCTTCAGCATCGGGATGTAGGGTGCAATGCGAGTCTCTGTTGAGCAATAAGGATTTCAAAGGATTCATAAAGAAATCAGGAAGTGTATATGAGACTTCAAACTATTTGTCAGCTGAAAATCACGTCAACATTAAAATAGAAGGTGCTATTTCAGATCTGGAGGTTTATAGATATTGATGAATCGGTATAATATGTTTTTTGAACAAAATGATTCCATCTATGTTTAAAAACAAAAAAATTAAGCTTAAAAAATACAAGACCAATCTAGACTATAAACCTTAAATATCAAACTTGAAAAATGGAATATAAAGATTACTATAAGATATTAGGTGTAGAACGTTCTGCTTCTCAGGATGACATCAAGAAGGCATATCGTAAGTTGGCTGTCAAATATCATCCTGACAAAAATCCAGACGACAAGGTGGCGGAGGAGAAGTTCAAGGAGATTTCGGAAGCATATCAGGTGTTGGGCAATGCCGATTCTCGTAAGAAATATGATGAGCTCGGTGCCAACTGGAAACAATACGAGAACGCAGGATTTGGAGGTTTCGGTGGAGGACAAGGCTTCAACGCTAGCGGCTTCTCCGACTTCTTCGACATGTTCTTCGGAGGACAGGGTGGCTCGGCAGGCTTCGATATAAGAGACTTTATGGGAGGTATGGGCGGCGGACGTCGTTCCTCTCGTCCTGCAAAAGGCACCGACCTCAACGCTACAATCAACATGACGCTCCTCGAAGCTTATCAGGGCTCGCAGCGTATGCTAGACCTCAACGGCAATGCTATAAAGATCAATATAAAGCCTGGCGTTCGTGATGGTCAGGTGCTGCGTATCAAAGGAAAAGGCAATCCAGGACGTAACGGAGGCGACAACGGCGATCTTATGATAAAAGTCGCTATCATGAATGACCCTTCATATCAACGTGATGGAGACGACCTTATAAAGACTGTCAATGTCGATGTATATACAGCCATACTCGGAGGCAAGATAACGATAACGACACTTAAAGGCGATGTCAACGTGCCGATAAAATCTCAGACACAGAACAACAGCACTCTACGTCTCAAAGGACTGGGAATGCCGCATTACGGAAAAGAAGGCGCCGGAGCCTTGCTGCTGAAAGTACAGATTCTGCTTCCAGAACATTTCTCGGCAAAAGAACTGGAACTGATAAAAGAAGCATATGAGAAGTCATTGAGTATATAAATGGTACGTAAAAAACGATTAAGAATGAGCTATGAAATCATGGCTCATTTTTTTTTCTTTTTCTTGAATAAAAAGATTACTTTTATGACTTTTTTTTCGTTACTTTGCATCTTGTAGCATTATGCCTTGACGGGCTATGCCTTTTTGTTTAATTTTATTAAGAGATGTTTTTGAAATGCAAAAGAAATTTGGACTTACCCCATTCATAATCACTTTAATATTATTTGTTTTCAATATAGAGCTCTTTGCTCAGAATGATAATAATGTCAAAGGTTTCGTTTATGAAACAGCAACAGGAGAGCCTATGATGTTCTGTAATGTATATCTTAAAGGAACTACTATCGGTTCTTCTACCGACATCAATGGCTTCTTTAACATAACGAAGATACCTGATGGTGACTATACCATCGTCATCACTAATCTTGGTTATGACACTATCAGCGAAAATATATCTCTTCATAAAAACGAAGTTCTTAACAAGAAATATTTCATGCAGGAGTCGTCGGTGCTTCTTCAAGCTGTCAATATCACGGCTGACAAGATAGAGGCTAGGACCGAGACAAAGACTTCTGTCGTCAACATCACGCCAAAGACCATCACCAAGATTCCTTCTATGGGCGGACAGGCCGATTTGGCACAGTACCTTCAGGTCATCCCTGGAGTCATCTTCACTGGCGACCAAGGCGGACAGCTTTATATCAGAGGTGGATCCCCAATACAGAACAAGGTGCTCCTCGACGGTATGGTCATCTATAACCCTTTCCATTCCATTGGTCTCTTCTCTGTCTTCGACACTGATATCATCAGAAACGCTGAGATATATACCGGAGGCTTCGGCGCAGAATACGGTGGCCGTATATCTTCGGTGATGGACATCACAACACGCGACGGTAACAAGAAACGAATTGCTGGTAAGGTAGGAGCCAGTACCTTCGGTGCTAAAATCACTCTCGAAGGCCCTTTGAAAAAAGCAAAGAATCCTGACGATATGACGGCATCATTCATATTGTCGGCAAAAAATTCTTATCTTGAACAGACAAGCCAAAGCATCTATAAAGGAATACTAGGTGGCGAAGCATTGCCATATAACTATAGAGACTTATACGGAAAGATATCACTCAACTCAGCTAACGGAAGTAAAGTCAACTTCTTCGGATTTAACTTCACCGATGACGTGATAAATTATAAGTCGATATCTAATTTCGGATGGGATTCTTACGGTGCAGGCGCTAACTTCGTTGTCATACCAGGAAAATCACCTGTACTCATTGAAGGTAATGTGGCTTTCTCTGATTATAAAGCAGCACTCGAAGAACAGAATAATCCTAATAGGACAAGTTCCATCAATGGCTTTAATGCTGGTTTCGCATTCACCTACTTCCTTGGAAAGAACTCGTTGAAATATGGTATCGAGATGCTCGGATTTAAAACCGTCTTCGACTATACCAAGTCTAATGGCATTCATATAAGCCAGCTCGAGAATACCACAGAACTTGGAGCCTATATCAAATACAAGGCTCAGTTTGAAAATTTCATCTTAGAACCTAGTATCAGAATACAAGCTTATGCCTCTCTCTCGGAAGTGTCACCGGAGCCTCGTCTCGCCATGAAATATAATGTGACAGATTGGTTCCGTATCAAGGCGGCTGGAGGATTCTATTCACAGAATCTCATAGCTGCTAACAGTGACCGTGACGTGGTGAACCTATTCTACGGATTCCTGTCGGGACAGTCTAACATACCTACTTACTTCGATGGTGAGAAGGTGACTTCAAAACTTCAAAAAGCGGTACATTATATCTTAGGAACAGAATTTGATATCTATAATAATATCACTCTTAATGTTGAAGGTTATTATAAAGACTTCCGGCAGCTGACGAGTATGAATAGAAATCAGATATATAGCGATTCTGAAGCTCCTCCAGGAACACCGCAAATCGAGAGAAAAGACTTCATGATAGAAAGAGGCGATGCATACGGTGTTGATATCTCCGTAAAATATGAAGATAAGAAATGGTATCTCTGGGGTGCTTATTCTTTAGGTTATGTTACAAAAGACTATGAGAACGCGGAAGGCGAACTTGTTACATACAGAACACACTATGACCGTCGTCATAACGTGAATCTTATCGCTACATATACTGCAGGTGCAAAGAATCAGTGGGAGATAAGCGCACGATGGAACTTCGGAACAGGCTTCCCGTTCACTAAGGTGACTGGCTTCTATGAAGAACTGCCTTACGATAATATATACTTCGACCCTTATACCGAAAGCGGCAACCTCGGTTTCATCTACGACGAACTTAACACAGGTCAGCTGCCGACATATCACCGTCTCGACTTGGATGTGAAACGTAAGTTCTACTTCTCAGAGAATGTCGTCATGGAAGCTGACTTCGGAGTGACAAACGTTTATGACAGAAGTAACATCTTCTATATCGATATAGTATCGGCTCAATTTATTTACCAATTACCATTCATGCCGAGTCTCGGCTTGACATTGTCATTCTAAAAATATGGAAAAACCTATAGCAAAAAAATGTCCCCGTGAACTGTCAGCTCATGGGGATGTTCGTATAGATAACTACTATTGGCTTAACGAACGCGAGAATCCTGAAGTGATAGAGTACCTGCAGCAGGAGAATGTCTATCAGGAGACGATGATGAAAGATACCGAAGAACTTCAAAGTCATCTATATGAAGAGATACTGGGACGTATCAAGCAGGATGATGTCTCTTATCCAGTGAAAAGAAACGGATATTATTATTACTCCCGCTACGAAGAAGGCAAGGAGTATCCTATATATTGTCGTCGTAAAGACACTATGGAAAATCCTGAACAGATTATCCTAGACGGTAATAAGATGGCAGAAGGTCATCATTATTTCGATATCGGAGTATATTCTGTCAGTCCCGACAATGAACTGCTGGCTTATAGCATCGACACTGTGAGCCGGCGACAATATGACATCTATGTGAAACATATAGGAGCTCACTCTGATGAGCAGCCCCATTTTCCGGAAGTGATAAAAAACACTACTGGCAACATGGTGTGGGCAAACGACAACGAGACGATTTTCTATAGCACAAAAGACGAGTCGTTGCGTTCATGTAGGATAATGCGTCATAAGTTGAATGACGATCCTGCCAATGACGAACTTGTATATTTTGAAGAGGATACAGCATTCAGCTGTTTTGTGGGTAAGTCGAAGTCGAAACGTTATATCATGATAGTGTCGGAGAGTACGCTTTCGTCGGAGGTGCGTTATCTTGATGCCGACAATCCTAATGGTGAGTTCAAGATTTTCCAGAGAAGAGAACACGACCTCCTTTACGGGATAGGTCATTATGATGATCATTTCTATATCTTGACGAATGCCGATGGTGCCAAGAACTTCAAGATTATGAAGACGCATGTCGATAAGACGGAAAAAGAAAACTGGACGGAGATACTGCCACATCGTGACGATGTCTTGGTGGAAGACTTCGACCTTTTTTCGGAATTTCTCGTCGTCGAAGAACGTCAGGAAGGCTTGGTGAAGATAAGAGTTATGACATGGGATTTCAAGACAGACTATTATATCGATTTCGGAGAGCCGACATATACAGCCTACTCGGCAGGTAACCCTGACTTCGACTCACATTTTTTAAGATATGGATATAACTCCATGACGACACCTGCTTCTCTTTATGAGTTCGACATGCTTGAGCGTAAGTCGGTACTGTTGAAGAGACAGGAGATCGTTGGTGGCTACGAGCCGTCCGACTATGTCACAGAACGTCATCTGGCTCCATCGCACGACGGCGTGATGGTGCCGATATCGTTGGTATATAAGAAAGGTATGAAGCGCGATAGCAGCAATCCTTTAGTGCTTTATGGCTACGGTTCGTATGGTAGCAGTATGGATGCCTATTTCTCTACAGCACGTCTCAGCCTCTTGGACCGTGGCTTCGTATGGGCTGTCGCTCATATCAGAGGTGGAGAGGAGATGGGCCGTAAATGGTATGAAGATGGAAAGCTTCTGAAAAAGAAAAATACTTTCCTTGATTTCATCTGGTGTGGAAAGTATCTTGTCAATGAGGGATTTACCGACAATACTAAAATGTTCGCTATGGGCGGAAGCGCAGGCGGACTGCTGGTAGGTGCGGTGGCTAATATGGCTCCCGAAATGTGGCGCGGCATCATCGCTCAGGTGCCTTTCGTCGATGTGGTGACAACGATGCTGGATGAGACGATACCTCTCACTACAGGTGAATATGACGAATGGGGTAACCCTAACGAAAAAGAATATTACGAATATATGAAGTCATATTCTCCATACGATAATGTGGAGAGAAAAGACTATCCCGCTATGTTGGTTACTACGGGATTGCATGACAGTCAGGTTCAATATTGGGAACCGGCAAAATGGGTCGCCAAATTGAGAGAACTTAAGACCGACGATAATCCTTTATATCTCAAGACCAATATGGATTTCGGTCATGGAGGTGCGTCGGGACGCTTTGAAGGAATAAAGGAAATAGCTTTGGAATATGCATTCCTTTTGAAGTTGAGTATAATAGACAAAAATTAATTTTGTCTATTATACCTTCATTTTATAACTTTATGACTTTCTTGTTTGTAGTTTTGTTGTCAGAATAAACTTGAATAAAATATATTCCGCTCTTATATTCTGAAGTATTGATTTCAACTTCATCGGCAGAGACTTCTATTTCTTCGACGAGCATTCCTAAACTATTGTATATTTTTATTGTTTCGAGCTGTGAGCCGTGAGCCGTTATCTTGACGAAGTCGCTCGCTGGATTAGGATATATATTGAAAGTTGTGATGTTTTCTTTATCTATACTTGCGATAGCGTCAATCATATCAGCGACAGCAACAGAAGACTTCTCATTATATAAAGCTACAACTTCAACGCAATACAATCCATTCTCTGTCAATGTATATTCATGAGATAAATCATTATGGTTTTCTTTTACCAATTCACCGTTGATATAAATGTTATATCCTGTCGCCATATCGTTTTGAGGAGCGTCCCATGAAATAAGTATCTTGTCGATATTGTTTTCTAGTTTTAAATTATTTATAGGATATACATGCTCGCAATATTCGTATGCGAAACGGCTGTTGATGATTTCTTTTGTGTCGAGATTTTGAAGCCATAAAGCGACCTCCAGGTCGTTGATGTCTTCGACATGAGTCGTTGACATGTCGTGAGAGAATTCAAGACGTTGATATTCTCCTGCTGCTATGCTTATCTCGTTGCCTTCAGCATCTTCCAGCATTTTCATCATGATGTGATGGAACTCTGTCTCGCCGTTGCTGCTGGCATTTTCTGTCGTTGTCTTTTCATTGACAGAGATAAAAGCTCTGAAGCCTTGTAGTTCTATATATGAAAGGATGTCGGCGATGACTTTTATGGTGCTGCCTTCCATGGTGAAAGAGGCTCGTATGTCGGCTATGCTTGGAGTGTTGACTATTCTGTCGATGTCGTCTTGTGTCACTACGCCGGCTATATCACCGCTTCCGTCTAATATTAATGTAGGTACGCTTCTTACATCGTAGAGCACTTTTCTCACTTCGCCTTCGCTGGTGTAGTAAAGGTCGCCTATGGCAGGCCAGTTCATGGCATATTTTACATAAGTGTATTTTCCTGGATTGTTGGTGGTAAGTTCTTTCATCAAGGCATTAACTTCAACGCATGGTCCGCATGTGGAACTGGAGAAATGTTCTATCATCGCTATCTTCTGAGTGAGAGCCATGACAGCTGTCATCTCTTTAGCGGCATGGTTGTTACTGTCGTTTTCATCAACGCTGTTGTTGACGGAAATGATGTCGATGCTGAGCTCGTGTGTGCCGAGGTCGATGTCGTTGATATGGCTGAAGATGAATGTCTCTTCGCCCATAGGACTGATGTCGGTCTGGAATGACTCTGTGAAAGTGTCACCGTCCAAGGTGTATGAAGCCTCAAACGATTCTATTTTAGACTCTCCCATGTTTTGTACAGTGAAGCTGATTTGGTTTTCTCCGTAAAGTACATAGTCGTGGTTATCTATGCCGACAAGGTTGATGTCTATTTGGTTCTGGCTTAATATCTCGATGTCGTCGAAATACCAGAAGTTGATGTTATATGAGCTTCCTTCAAAGAAAAGACATATCAAGACGTTGTCTTTGCCCATGTCGGGAGAGTCGAATATCTCGAAAACTTCATAGTTGCCGTCGGTGTCGTACGACTTTGACCATGCAGTGTTCCATGTGCTGCCGTTGTCTGACGAAGTGGCGAAGCCAATGGTGGCAGAGCCTTCGTAAACATCGACATAGTGTTTGAATGATAACGTGGCTGAAGAGATGCCTGTAAGATTTACAGGAGCAGCTATCACTCTGGTGGTGCCACTGAATATAGGTGTCCATCCGAATTGAAGTTCGTTAGGTATGCCTCCGGCAATATCGCTCAAAGCTATTATCCAATTAGATGCGCCGTCATCGTAGATAGACCATCCTGATGGGAGATTTGGAGAATCGAACGATTCTTGGAGAATGGCATTTCTGTTCTGACAAAATACTAACGATGTAACTGTTATCAATAACAATGTAAATAATAATTTTCTCATAAGCACTTTCTTTGATTATTAATAAAGTGCAAATGTAATGATTTTTTAAATCAATTTGTCATTGTCACAACTACAAAACATGTTATGCTATTGTGAGAAAAACAGCAGTCTCATGCAAGGCGATATGTTGAAGTCTTATGATGTCAATCTTACATCTCGTTGAAAAATGCCTCGGCTTCATAAAGAACATTCTGATAGCTGTCGGAACTGTGTATCACATTACGGGTCTTGTCAATTCCATAGCGTCGTCTGTATTTTATTTTCAGGTTGTTGAGTGCTTCTATGGCCGACATCCTGTTGGCGAAAGGCGACAATAATATCATCCCGATGCAAGGTCCGCTGGTCATGTATTCTATCAGCTCGTTGAAGAAAGGCTTGTCTTTGTGACAGCTGTAGATGGTTTCCGCTTCTTCTTTCGTAAGCGTCTTTTCTTTAGCTTCGATGATGTTGAAGTCGCGTCGGTGCAGGTCTCTTACGATCTCGTCCGCATATTTTAGAAACTCAGGCTTGATGATGATAAAACCATCATAATCTGGAAATATGGAGGCATTATATCCAAAACCTTCCTCCTGTCTTTTTGTTGTTGATTTCATAAATTAAGTTTATATGATAAACAATTCTGTCGATAAATAGTTTTTGAAATTTTATCTTTTGAAAAAATAAACTAATTTGTATTTTTGCATAAACAATGGCTCATATTATGAACATATACCAACTATTTGTAAGGACATTCGGAAATAAAAATACGGAACCGCTCTTCGATGGCGACAAGTCGCAGAATGGCTGCGGTACTTTTCATAATATCAACGATAATGCCTTGGGGTCGCTTAGGACTTTGGGCATTACTCATATATGGCTTACCGGTGTAATACGTCATTCTAGCTTGACATCATATCCTGAGCTTGGAATAAAGTCCACGCATCCTTCTATAACGAAAGGAAAGGCTGGCTCACCTTATTCTATAATGGATTATTATGACATCGACCCTGACTTGGCAGTCAATCCTAACAATAGGATGGAAGAGTTCGAGGAGCTGATAGCTCGTATCCATGGTAAAGGCATGAAGGTGATAATGGATTTCATACCTAACCATCTTGCCAGAGAGTATAAGTCACTGTGCAAGCCTTATGACGTGGAAGAGTTCGGTGAATATGATAATAGAAATGTAGCTTTCGCTAAAGATAACAATTTCTATTACTGCCCTGGACAGGAGTTTGTCGTTCCTTTCCAGCAGGAAGCGGACGAGGGCTTGGGTTATAAGGAATGTCCTGCCAAAGCTTCTGGTAATGATGTGTTCTCCCAGCATCCTTCTGTCAATGATTGGTATGATACGGTGAAGCTTAACTATGGCGTCGATTATCAGAATGGCATGACGAAACGTTTTGACAGTATCCCTAATACATGGTTTAAGATGCTGAACATTATGCAGTATTGGTGTGGAAAAGGTATCGATGGTTTCCGTGTCGATATGGCTGAGATGGTGCCGGTGGAGTTTTGGTATTGGTCTATTGAGATGTTGCGCGAAGGTTATGATGCCATAATGATAGCCGAGATTTATCAGCCTCATCTGTATAAGGAATATGTCAATGCAGGCTTCGACTATCTGTATGATAAGGTTGGTCTTTATAACACATTGGAAAATATATATCGTTACGGACAGCGTGCCGAGAGTATCACAGGTGTGTGGAACAGTCTTCAAGGGTTAGGCGACGTGATGCTTCGTTTCATGGAGAATCATGATGAGGTGAGACTGGCATCCAAACATTTTATAGGCGATCCTTTCAAGGCCTTGCCGGCTGTAGCAATGTCGGCTCTCATGAACCGCGGCCCCTTTATGATATATAACGGACAGGAGTGCGGTGAAGATGCTGAAGGTGCAGTGGGATTCAGCGGCGACGACGGCCGTACTTCCATCTTCGACTATGCCGTCATGCCTGAACATCAGAAATGGATGTCTAAAGGTAAATTTGACGGAAGCGGATTTTCTGACAAACAAAGAAAGCTATACGACTTCTATAGAAAAATACTTAACTTCCGCCTCAATAGCGACGCTATTAATAAAGGTGCGTTCTACGACTTGATGTGGGTCAACCCTTGGCATTCCAACTTCGACCCTCAGTATGTGTATGCTTTCCTGCGTTATCATGATGAGGAAAGACTGCTTGTCGTTATCAATTTTAATCAGAATGAAAGCCGTTATTGCGAAGTGAAGATCGCTGATGACGCTTTGGATTATATGAGAATGAAAGAGGATGGAGAGCGTGAACAGGAAACGGTGACAGAGATGGGTGATGTAAAATGGAGAGTGGCGACAGATGTCTTTACAGGAGAAAAGATGGAGTATGATTTAGAAAAAGTAAGCAGCAAAGGCATTGCTATGACACTTGAACCGTCAGGAATTAAAATCTTAAAGTTATGATGAAGTTAGTGGAAAGAGATTCATGGCTGGAACCTGTGGCTGATGCTGTGCAGGCTCGTTATGACAGATATGAATCATTATTGAAATATATTGAGAGACATTATGGAAGCCTGATGTCGTTTGCTTCGGCTTATAAGTTCTTCGGCTTTACATACGACGAGGTAAGGCATGGATGGTGGTATAGAGAATGGGCACCCGCCGCACATTATCTTTCGTTGTTCGGCGATTTTAATAATTGGGACAGATATGCCAATCCTATGGAAAGAGAGGAAAATGGCATATGGTCGATATTCCTTTCTGACGCACAATATAAAAACAAACTGACTCATGGAAGCTTGCTGAAGGTATTGGTGCAGTCGAGCATAGGAGAACAGGAACGCATACCTGTTTATATCAACAGGGTGATTCAGGATGAAGGTAATAAGGATTTTGCAGGACAGTTTTGGATAAAGGATAAAGAAGAACGGATTATGGATAACATTCAATATCCGACATCCGACATCCGACGTCCATTGTTTATATACGAGTCGCATATCGGCATGGCTCAGGAAAAAGAAGGTGTCGGTTCTTATAAGGAGTTTGAAGAGAAAATATTGCCGAGGATAAAGAGACAAGGCTATAATGCCATACAGCTGATGGCAGTGGCTGAGCATCCTTATTATGGCTCGTTCGGCTATCATGTCTCGAATTTCTTCGCAGCGAGTTCTCGCTTTGGCACTCCCGATGAGTTAAAAAGCCTTATCGGTAAAGCTCATGAGATGGGTATTATGGTCATCATGGATCTGGTACATTCTCATACCGTAAAAAACACACGAGAGGGATTGAACCTTTTTGACGGAACGGAAAATCAATACCTCATTGAAGGTCACGCCGGACATCATCCTCAGTGGGATTCCAGATTGTTCGACTATGGTAAGATGGAGACTCTGAGACTCTTGCTTTCCAACGTGAGATATTGGCTTGAGGAATTTCATTTCGATGGGTTCCGCTTCGATGGTGTCACCTCGATGTTATATAACAATCATGGCATCGGTGTTGAGTTCTCTAGTCAGGACGATTATTTCGGCGACAATGTCAATAATGACGCAGTAACATATCTGCAGCTCGCCAATACCTTGATTCATCACATCAATAAAGATAACGTCACCATTGCTGAAGACGTGAGTGGTATGCCAGGGATATGTGCTCCAATAAAGGATGGCGGCATCGGATTCGATTATCGTCTCGGCATGGGACTGCCGGATTTCTGGATCAAAGTCTTGAAGGATCAGAAAGAAGAGGATTGGAATATGCATGAGTTCTTCTTCACCATGACGAACCGACTCTATGATGTTAAGACAATAGCATACGCTGAGTCGCACGATCAGGCACTGGTGGGTGACAAGACGATAGCGTTTAGGCTTATGGATAAGGAAATGTATCATTCAATGTCCAAGGATACACCTAATATAATTGTAGATAGAGGTATCGCCTTGCATAAGATGATAAGGCTGTTCACCATCTGCCTCGGCGGTAACGCATGGCTTAACTTCATGGGCAATGAGTTCGGGCATCCAGAGTGGATTGATTTTCCTAGGCTTGAAAACGGCTGGAGCTATAAGCATGCCCGACGTCAATGGTCATTGGCAGACAACGAGAACCTGAAATTTCATTGGATGAGCGACTTCGACAAGGCGATGATAGATTTTGTCAAGGATTATGGCATCATGGATGCCGAGCCTGCATGGTTGTTGGATGCCGATGAGCTCAACAAGACGATAGTCTTCGAGAGAAATAACCTCATATTTGTCTTTAACTGGGGTAATGAATCCATACCAGACTATGAGATAAAGGTCAAGAATACAGGTGACTATAGGATCATCTTCAGCAGTGACGACAGATGTTTCGGAGGTTTTGACAATATAGACCGAGAGGTGGACTTTCCGTCAGAACAAAGAGACGATGATGTCTTTATGAAGATATATAATGTAGGCAGGACAGCAGTAGTCTATAAGAATATATGAACCGATTCTCGATTGAAAGTAAGAAAGTCAGATACTTAGTGAAATAGATATTTTTTTGAAAAAAGTATTCTACAAAAGATATTTTTTTCTTACCTTTGTAGCAAATTCTGAAGAATACTATTGAAATGGCAGATTTGAGTGTAACACTTTCGGAGATAGAGTTGAAGCTAAGAAAGCTCATTGCGCTAAAAAATCAGCTTGAAGAAGAAAATAGTAGATTGGTTCAAAGGAATGAGGATCTTCAATTGGAGCTTGAGATGCTCATGACGGAGAACGCAGAATTGAAGGATAAAATAAATAAATTAGTTATTGTTAACGTACTCGATAACGAAAAAGAGGTAGGAGAAAGTAGGCAGTTAATAAAGGCACTTGTTAAGGAAATCGATAAGTGTGTTGCAATGTTGAATGCTGAACAGTAATATAAAACTCAGACGAGATGAACGAGAAAGAAGAAATAAGGATTAGCGTCATTATTGCGGAGCGTAACTATCGTCTGATTATAAAAAAAACTGATGAAGAAAAAGTGATGAAGGCTGTTGAGATGCTCAACGAAAGGGTCAAGTCACACAAGCAGACATACGATTATAGAGATTATCAGGACTTATTGTCGATGGTATGTCTGCAGCTGGCAACTCTTAATGTGAAATATGAGTCTGATGCAGCCTATAAAGATCAATATTTGGAACAGAAACTCGATGAGATCAGTGTTTTATTAAGTGAAAACATAGATACAAAATGAAGTTCTAAGTTCTTTGAAAGATTTATCTGTCTGTCCGTAGCATGATGTAAACCTAACAATTCATTTACCATAAATCCGGTTTGCTCATGGGTACAAAAACAGGCCTCAACCTGCAAAGGTGCTTTAACGCCAGTGGACGTTTGCGTATCGTGGCAGCCATAAACTTGCTTTTAGGGGTTTACTATCCCATTGGGCAGACAGATTTTTTCCCCTTTCCGTTATTGAGCTAATTGCTTAAAAAAATGATTTTACTAACATTAAGCCACACAGCAGCATACCTTCTTTTAGGAGTAGCAGCTCTCGTTGTAGGAGCTGGTGTAGGTATCTTGCTATCATCGACAGTGATGCGTAACGCACTCACAAAAAAAAGCACACAGTTATTAGAAGAAGCTAAAGAAAAAGCAGAAGTCATCAAAAAAGACAAAATCCTTCAGGCTAAAGAGAAATTCTTGCAGATGAAAGCCGAATACGAGAAGGAAACTAATGAACGTAAACGCGAAATCCAAAAACTTGAAGCTAACGTTCAGAAACAACAACAACAAGCTAACCAACGCGAAGAAGAAATCCGTAAGAAAGCTAATGAAGTAAGAAGCATGCAACAAAGTGTTTCTGCTCAACAAGAAAACATCAACAAACGTCAAGCTGAATTGGATAAGATCCAAGATGAACAGAAAAAGATGCTTGAGACAATATCAGGTCTCAGTGCCTTGGAAGCTAAAGAACAGCTTAAGGAAATCATGAAAGATGAAGCTGTGGCTGAGGCAATGGTCATCTCTAGAGACATCGTCGAAGAGGCTAAGATGTCAGCAAACCAAGAAGCCAAGAAGATAATCCTTGAAACAATTCAACGTACCGCTGCAGAACATGCAATAGAAAATACAGTATCTGTATTTAACATCGAAAACGATGAGATAAAAGGTCGTATCATCGGTCGTGAAGGTAGAAATATCCGCGCATTGGAATCTCTTACAGGTGTTGAAATAATCATCGATGACAGCCCTGATGCAATATTGCTCTCAGGCTTCGACCCAATACGCCGCGAGATAGCTCGTCTTTCATTACAAAAACTCGTTACTGACGGACGTATCCACCCTGCTCGTATCGAAGAAGTGGTGAAGAAAGTGGAAAAACAAGTAGAACAAGAGATAGTGGAAACAGGTAAACGTACAGTCATCGACCTCGGCATCCATAACCTCAGCCCTGAACTTATCAAGATGATAGGTCGTATGAAATATCGTTCATCATACGGACAGAACTTGTTGCAACACTCTATCGAAGTGGCTAAACTCAGCTCTTCAATGGCTGCTGAACTTGGCTTGAATCCTAAGACAGCAAAACGCGCTGGCTTGCTCCACGATATCGGTAAGGTGGCTGAAAACGACGAAGAATTGCCACACGCAATCTTAGGTATGAAGACTGCCGAGAAATATAAGGAAAAACCTGACGTATGTAACGCTATCGGTGCTCACCACGATGAAATAGAGATGGAAACTCTCATCGCTCCTATCGTACAAGTGTGTGACGCTATCTCAGGCGCTCGCCCAGGTGCTCGCCGCGAAGTAGTTGAAGCTTACATCCAACGTCTTAACAAACTCGAAGAAATGGCAATGTCATTCCCAGGCGTCGTCAAGACTTACGCTATCCAAGCTGGTCGTGAATTGCGCGTCATCGTGGCTGCCGACAAAGTGAGCGATACTGATGCCGACCGCATCTCATTCGACCTCTCTAAACAAATCCAGACTGAAATGACTTATCCAGGTCAAATTAAGATTACTGTCATCAGAGAGACTAGAGCTGTCAGCTTCGCAAAATAAAATCTATTAGATGTCGATAAAGACATCTCGGTTTTTGATCTGACATCAAAAGTCGGATGGATAAATAAAATTACATATAAAGAGTTCGGTGTAGTACCGGACTCTTTTTTTATCCACTTTTTTACATAAAAAATCACTTTGACGAAAACGTTTTCATCAAAGTGATAAATTTAATTGGCTGACATTTATTATGAAAATGCCAATTGTTTTTTGTCTGTTATATTCTTATGCTAAGTCGAGATTTTGCAGGTGATTGTGGCAATTATGCCACGTTTTTTTGTTATCAGATAGGTAAGGAGAGATGTCTTTAAAACAAGAAAGGCTAAAGTCTAGGCGGTAAAACCTTTTGACTTTAGCCTTTTTATTTGGCATTAGCCTTTAAACTTATTTAGAAACAACGAGTTTATTTGTTTTAACTAATTGGTTGTTTATGATTAAGCTGTAGAAGTAGATGCCGTCTGTTAAATCGCTTACGTTGATGCTGAGTTGTGAGCCGCATACGTTTACATCTTGTCTGATGACTTCTTGTCCCATCATGTTGTAGATAGCGATAGCAGCTGAGTTTGCGCTAGCTGGCATGTTGTAATCGAAGTTGACAACATTGTTTGCTGGGTTTGGATATGCGTTGCTGAAAATGTTTACATCGCTGTATGTTTCTTCAACGAAGATTGGATCGTAAGGACCTGCAGTTGGATCATATTTGAAGTAGAATTCAAATTTCCATTCGCCTAATGATCTTTCTGTGAATGTGTATGTAACTGTCATTTCTGCACCTGGTTCTAATAATTCCCATGTTGCTGGATCGTAAGGCTTGAAGTGAGCGCTGAATGCTATAGGTGTGCCTGGTGTTAAATCTACTGTTGTTTCGCTTGTTGCGTCACCAAAGCAGTTACCAAAGCAGAAATTGTTACCAGCAATGCTGTTAGAATCTATAACTTCTCTTGTACAGATAATAGAGAGTGTTTCGTCTGTTGTGTTGACAACATCCATTTCAAATGCTAATTCCATCATTTCGTTGACGTCAGCGATGATTTCAAACCTTCCTGGTTCAACTGGACCAACAGGTTGGAAATTGTGTGTTTGTTCAAACACGAGAGCTTGAGCTGATGCAAATCCAGCTAATGCTACAAGTACTAAAGAAAGTAAAAATTTTCTCATTTCTTTTTTTAATTTTTAAGTTAATAATTATTAAATTTTCTTTTGTTTATCTTTTGAATTTTCTTGCAAAATATACAATAATCGTGCTATTTTTCTTGGTTTAATGTTTAAGGTTTAAAGTTTAAAGAATATAACAATTCCTTAAACCTTAAGCCTTAAACCTAAAACTTATTTTATAGTGTTATTGATAAGAGCATCATCAGCGAAGTTAGGCATTGTGACCTTAAGTCTTGGTTCGACTTCCATAGCGCGTCTGATTGCGAACATGGCAGGTTCATTTCTTGCCCAGCTTCTACGAGCGATACCGTTGTTTACGTCCCAGTGCAACATTGAGTGTAATCTTCTGTCAGCGTCATCGCTTCCGTCGAGTACCATGCCGAATCCGCCGTTGATTACTTCGCCCCAGCCTACGCCGCCGCCGTTGTGGATACTTACCCATGTGGCGCCTCTGAAACCGTCACCGATGACATTGTGGATAGCCATGTCGGCTGTGAATGATGAACCGTCGTAGATGTTTGATGTTTCACGGAATGGTGAGTCAGTGCCTGATACGTCGTGGTGGTCTCTACCCAAAACGACAGGAGCTGAGAGACGACCGTCAGCGATAGCCTTGTTGAACTCAGCAGCGATTTTTGTACGGCCTTCACAGTCTGCGTATAAGATACGAGCTTGAGAACCGACGACGAGTTTATTAGCACGAGCGCCTTTAATCCATTGGATGTTGTCACGCATTTGTTGTTGGATTTCAACAGGAGAGTTCTTGGCTATTTCTTCAAGTACGTTGCATGCTATTTCGTCTGTGATAGCGAGGTCTTCTTCTTTGCCTGAAGTACATACCCAGCGGAATGGGCCGAATCCGTAGTCGAAATACATAGGGCCCATAATGTCTTGTACGTATGAAGGGTAACGGAATTTACCGTCAGCGTTGAGGATGTCGGCACCAGCGCGGCTGCTTTCCAAGAGGAATGCGTTTCCGTAATCGAAGAAGTACATGCCTTTAGCTGTGAGTTTGTTGACAGCTGCGACATGGCGGCGCAATGATTCATAGACAGCGTCTTTGAATTTTTCAGGAGCTTCTGCCATCATTTGTTTTGATTCTTCAAAAGAATAACCTACAGGGTAGTAGCCGCCTGCGAATGGGTTGTGTAATGAAGTCTGGTCAGAGCCTAGATCGACTTGGATGTCGTGTTCTGCTGCATATTCCCAGAGGTCAACGACATTGCCTTGGTAAGCGAAAGAACGAGCTATTTGGTTAGCGCGAGCTTCATTTACCTTTGCGAACAATTCGTCTAAGTCGCTATATACTTCGTCAACCCAGCCTTGACTGTGACGTTTGTCTGTTGCGCTTGGATTGATTTCTGCTGTGATAGAAACTACGCCAGCGATGTTACCGGCTTTTGGCTGTGCGCCTGACATTCCGCCGAGACCTGCTGTGATAAATAACTTGCCAGCTGGTGTTCCGCCTTGTTTTCTTGAAGCGTTCAAGACAGTGATTGTAGTTCCGTGGACGATACCTTGAGGTCCGATATACATATAAGAACCTGCTGTCATCTGTCCGTATTGTGTCACGCCCATTGCATTGAATCTTTCCCAATCGTCTGGTTTTGAGTAGTTAGGAATCATCATGCCGTTTGTGACGATAACGCGTGGAGCGTCTTTATGTGAAGGGAACAATCCCATTGGATGACCCGAATACATTACGAGAGTCTGTTCTTCTGTCATGTTGGCGAGATATTGCATGACGAGACGATATTGAGCCCAGTTTTGGAATACAGCGCCGTTACCACCGTAAGTAATGAGTTCGTGTGGATGTTGTGCTACTGCGTGATCCAAGTTGTTTTGAATCATCAACATGATGGCTGCTGCTTGTCTCGACTTGGCAGGATATTCTTCTATTGGACGAGCGTAGATGCTGTAAGAAGGACGGAAACGATACATGTATATACGTCCGTATTTTTCCAATTCTTCTGCAAATTCAGGAGCCAATACGGCATGATGTTTTGCAGGAAAATAACGAAGAGCGTTTCTTAAAGCTAATCTCTTCTCTTCTTTTGTTAAAATATCTTTACGTTTTGGAGCGTGGTTGACTGTCAAGTCATACTCTTTTACGCATGGCAACTCGTCGGGAATACCCGCAAGTATCTCTTTTTGAAAGTCATTCATATATCTATGTGTTTATTTAATTCTCTAATTATACAATGTGCAAAGATAAAAATAATTCATAATGCTTAATGCATAATTCATAATCTTTTTTCTATAAAATTATGAATTGTGAATTGTGAATTATGAATTGAAAAATCACCATCCTTTAGGTTTGAAGAGTGTGCTCCAGAAACCTAATATTGTTGTAAATATCATGAAGAAGCAGTCGTAGATTGGTGTGAAGATAAGCCCCAAATGTCTTTCTCCCAATTGTTTTGCGGATTTATGATACATGATGAACATGGTGACATAATGTAGCAATGCAAACAATCCAATTACGATGTAATAATAGATATGTCCTAATGAAACCTCAAAAGCATGAGGCATTAGAAGCAATGCTGTCAGTGTAGGGTAATATAGAAGACGGCTTCCGAGCAGCAATCCTAAGGCTCTGTTGGTTTGAGGCTTGTATTTCGTTCCTGTTGAATAGTGACGTCTTTTCTGACGGATCCATGAAGTCCAGGTTCTTTTTGGTTCAGACTCGACTCTGTTGGTGGCATCGATATATACATTCGTGTTTTTCTTGTTTGCCACCTGGCTGATGAACAAATCGTCATCACCAGAAGGGATGCTGTAATGTGAAGTGAATCCCTTGTTTTTCATGAAAGTGCTTTTTCTGTAGGATAGGTTTCTGCCAACTCCCATGTAAGGTTTCTTGGCTAGAGCTAACGATAGATATTGCATTGCGATGTACAAAGTGTCAAATCGGATAAGTTTGTTAAGCAATCCTTTGTATTCAAAATAAGGCCCGTATGCGACAACGACTTCCGTGTCTTTGCTGTAAGCTCCCACCATCTCTTTTATCCATTGGTTGCTTGTAGGCACACAGTCGGCGTCGGTGAGAAGCAAGAGGTCGTATTTTGCTGATTTTATACCCATGCTTAAAGGGAATTTCTTGCCTTGAAAGAAATTGAGGTGTTGCGTGAGGTTGACGAGGTTTATCTTAGGATTGTTTCTTGCCAGATCCTTAAGGTATTCTTCTGTGTCGTCTTGAGAACAGTCGTTGACGATGACGAGTTCATATTCAGGATAGTCTTGCGATAATACTGCAGGTATCAAGTCGAGAAGATACTCGTATGAGTCACGTGCACATACTATGACAGACACGGGTTCGTAGTTGGTATTTACGTCCTTTTTCTTGTAGAATGCCAGACGGCGGAACAATATCCAATGATAGAGCATCTGGATGCACCATGCGGCTACAAATAATATAAGTATTATAAAACTCAGCTGATTGAAATTAAAACTTATGCTCACGATGAAAATATTTATGCTATGATTTGTTTGTATGGAACTGTATCAAATTTCTCTGCAAAAGTATGAATTTTTTAATGTGAAAAATAGTATCTTTGCCCAAAAATATTTTATGAAATTTTCACTTGTCAAAAATGATACTGCGAGTAATGCTCGTGCTGGCGTCTTGACCACCGATCATGGTCCGATTGAGACTCCTATATTTATGCCTGTAGGTACTGTGGGAAGCGTTAAGGCAACGCATGTCAGAGAGTTGGAAGAAGAGATAAAGGCACAGATCATTTTGGGCAATACCTATCATCTTTATCTTCGACCAGGTCTTGATGTGTTGAAACAAGCAGGCGGACTGCACAAGTTCAACGGATGGAAACGACCTATACTCACTGACAGCGGCGGCTTCCAGGTGTTCTCGCTGACAGGCATAAGGAAGATGAAAGAGGAAGGTGTAGTGTTCCAGTCTCATATCGATGGCTCGCGACATACTTTCACTCCAGAAAACGTGATGGATATAGAACGTGTCATAGGAGCAGACATCATCATGGCATTCGACGAATGTACTCCTGGAACGGCGGATTTCAGATATGCCAAAGAGTCGATGGAAAGGACACATCGCTGGCTTGATCGCTGCTGGAAACGTTTCGATGAGACAGATCCAGTATATGACTACAATCAGTCGCTTTTCCCTATAGTGCAGGGATGTGTATATCCGGAACTGAGACGTCGTTCCGCAGAATATATCACGAAGCATGAAGCTGACGGCTACGCTATAGGCGGCCTCGCTGTCGGTGAGCCTACTGAACAGATGTATGAGATGATAGAAGTAGTCAATGAGATTCTTCCTCAAGACAAGCCTCGTTATCTCATGGGCGTGGGAACTCCAGCCAACCTTCTCGAAGCTATATCTCGAGGCATAGATATGTTCGACTGCGTCATGCCGTGCCGCAACGGACGTAACGGAATGCTCTTCACCTCCGAAGGCATCATTAATATAAAGAACGAGAAGTGGAAGTATGACTTCTCTCCTCTGGATGAAAACGGAACGACTTATGTCGATAGAGATTATACCAAGGCTTATCTGCGTCACCTCGTGGTGTCCAAAGAAATATTGGGCCCTATGATCGCAACGGTCCATAATCTGGGATTCTATCTGTGGCTGGTTAAAGAAGCAAGAAAACATATCCTTGAAGGCGACTTCTCTTCATGGCGCGACATGATGTTGCCGAAGGTAACTCGCAGAATCTGATCATGAGAAAATTAGATAGTTACATATTCAGAAAATATATCGGGACGTTCTTCTTCGCGATAAGCTTGCTTATACTTGTCGTGATAGTGTTTGACGTGTCTGAAAATATCGACAGTTTCATGAAGAACGAAGCTACCTTCAGAGAAGTGGTGCTTCATTATTATATCCCTTTCATACCGTATTTCATAAATCTTTTCATATATCTCTTCGTTTTCATATCCGTCATTTTCTTTACGTCAAAAATGGCTGGGCATACGGAGATAATTGCCATTCTCAGCAGCGGTATAAGCTTCAAAAGATTCCTCTTGCCTTATATCATGGCTGCTTCAATCTTGGCATTAGGATCATTCTATCTAGGCAACTTCCTTATCCCAAAGACAGATACCGTGAGAAGAGAGTTTAAGGATAAATATATCGAGAAACTTACCAAGAGCTCCGGATCTAACATACACGTTCAGATAGAGAGAGGAACATACGTCTATGTCGGTAATTTCGATATAAAGAAAAAGATCGCCTATAGGTTTTCTCTGGAGAAGTTCAATGGCAATGAGATGGAATATAAACTTATAGCCGACAGGGCTACGTACGATACCGTCAATGGAACATGGAAAGTACAGAACTATGTGGAACGTTATCTTTCTCCTGATGAAAAATTAGTTACAGGCAAGGTGATGGATACAACATTCAAGCTGCTTCCACGCGACTTGTATAACATCAAGGAAGAATTTGAAGAGATGAATCTTTTTGAAATAAGAAATCATATCAAGAACCTTGAACTAAAAGGTGCCGACAATACTCTTCCGTATCGTATAGAAATGCATAAGCGCATAGCATCGCCGGCGGCCATACTGATACTCACCGTCATCGGTGCCGCATTGTCGAGCCGTAAAGTGAGAGGCGGCATGGGTCTGCATCTCGGAATAGGAATAGTGATTACGTTCTCGTATATACTGTTCATGGAGTTCTCGCGTGTGTTTGCACTGTCTGGTGTGTTCTCTCCGATGCTGGCAGCATGGCTTCCTAATATAGTGTTCTCACTCATAGGAATATATTTCTTCGTTAAGGCTCCGAAATAAAATGCAAGGAGACTCCTGGAATTTTATTTGAAATCGCAGTAAAAAAAACTGTGGCCGTTTGTCTGTCATCTGTTGACTTTTTATTATCTTAGCAGAAAAATATTTTTGTTATGCACATCGCAATTGCTGGAAATATCGGCTCTGGAAAGACAACATTAACAAGCTTATTGTCAAAGCATTTTGGATGGGAACCTCACTATGAGGCCGTCGATGGTAATCCTTATCTGAGCAGTTTTTATGAAGACATGCAGCGTTGGTCGTTCAACTTGCAGATCTATTTCTTGAATACTAGATTCCGTCAGATTCTGGATATACGTAATAGCGGCAATAATGTCGTTCAAGATAGAACCATCTATGAAGATGCCTACATCTTCGCCTCAACGCTTCACGATATGGGACTGATGTCGGATCGCGACTATGAAAACTATCACTCGCTCTTCGACCTGATGGGGGCATATATGCAGGCACCGGATTTGCTTATTTATCTAAGGGCTGGAATACCAACATTGGTGAGACAGATAGCAAAACGTAACAGAGCTTACGAACAGTCGATACGTCTTGACTATCTTAAGACGCTTAACGATAAATATGAAAACTGGATCGCCAATTATGACAAGGGAAAACTGCTGGTCATAGAAAGCGACAATGTCGAATTTGAAAACCCTGAAGATTTAAGCAAGGTGATTGATAGTATCAACGCCTCTCTTAACGGACTTTTTTAAGGACAATGACTCAAATGACGCTTCAATGTCCTTTTGTTTCTTAGGAATACTTGAAGCGTATCTGTTGGTATCCTACAAATCTAAACTTGAAATCTAAACTATATCATGAAAATATTAGGAATCATACCGGCTCGTTACGCCTCTACACGTTTCCCTGGCAAACCTCTGACAATGATAAACGGCAAGTCTATGATACAACGTGTTTATGAACAGTCGATGAAAGCAGATCTTCTGTCAGATGTAGTCGTGGCTACCGACGACCAGAGAATCTATGATGCTGTCGTGGCCTTTGGCGGAAAAGTCATGATGACATCATCGGAACATAATAGCGGAACCGACAGATGCTGTGAGGTGGTGAAAAACATAGGATGCAATTACGATGCTGTGGTCAATATCCAAGGTGATGAACCTTTCATAAATCCTGAGCAGATCAACCATATAGCGGAATTGATCTCATCTGAAGAAAGCCAGATCGCTTCATTGTGTAAGCCTATTAAAGACAAAGACGAGCTCTTTGATAATAATGTGGTGAAGGTGGTTTCCGATATAAAAGGCAACGCCATGTATTTTAGCCGTCAGACCATACCTTTTATAAGGAAGGCGGACAAAGAAGAAAAACAGTGGATGAATGCAAGGACGTTCTATAAGCATATAGGTATTTATGCTTATAAGGTCGATGTGTTGATGGAGATAGCTGCACTTCCGCAGTCGGGACTTGAATTGGCAGAGTGTCTGGAACAACTGCGTTGGCTGGAAAATTCGTATGGCATAAAAATGGGAATAACCGAGTTTGAAAGTTATTCTATTGATACACCGCAAGATGTAGAAAAATGCTTGAAATACTTCAAAGATTAGACTTTTTTTCTTAACTTCGCAAACCCAAATGTTTTATTTTAGAAAACTTCTAATTGTATGATAGTTAATTATTTAATAGAGTTGTTAAAAGACAATGAATGTATAATTGTTCCTGGATTCGGTGCTTTTATTTCTAAAAGACATTCTGCAACAATAGATTATGCAAATCATCGTTTTATGCCTCCATACAAAGAGATTGTTTTCAATGAAAAATTGAACAGCGATGATGATGTCCTGTTAAGTTTCGTTTCCGAAAAAGAGAATGTTTCTAAAGAAGAAGCATCTAAAAAAGTACAGGCTTTTGTCAATCAAAGCATGGCAACTCTTGAAGTCGGCTCTGAATTGCTATTGGACGGAATAGGTAAGATACGCAGATTCGGAAATGACTATGTGTTGAAGACAGAAGAAGATGCTAATCTTCTTGGCGACTCTTTCGGATTGACGGATTTTAATTATAAGCCTATATTCCGTACAGAGACATATCAGATAATAAAAGAGAAAATCATCATAGAACAGAAAGAAAAGAATGCGGAATACTCTATTGCAATAGAAAGCGTAGAGACTGTAGAGGATTCAGAAAGTACATTTGCAAAAAGAAAACCAAGTCTTTTGAAGACTTTGGCATATAGCACATTGGCATTCATGCTGTTGTTCGTGATAAACTGGACTACAGATAAGTCGGACTCAAATCTGGCAAGCTGGAATCCATTCCTGTATTCTTCACCCAATGAATTTATCATTAAAGCTTTGGAAGTAGAGCATAATGAAGAAGCACAAGTCGTACAATATACAGAGTTTGCTGATGTGATTCAGGCAGAAGTGCCAGAAGAACTTACTGTGATTGAAGCTAATGTAACATCAGAAGAAACTTTGCCAGAGGTGGAAGTTACAGAAGATCTTTCAGAGGAACAGAATATCGTAGTGCCATGTGAAAAACACTATTATATAGTAGGAGGTTCGTTCCAGACTGCTGAAAGAGCTGAGAAATGTCTCAACGATATCAAGGGACAAGGCTTTGAAAACGCTTCTCTTTTAGAGAAAAACGAAAAAGGATATATTCGTGTTTTTTATGAATCTTTTGCTGACAAAGATGAAGCAAAGGTTCGTCTTGAAGTGATAAAAAGCGATTTTAATGAATCGGCTTGGTTGTTATTCCAAAAATAAAATAAGATGGGAAAGAATAAGTTAGAACGTTTTGCAGAGAACAAGACATTTGATAATCTTTTTGAATATTCGTTTGAGAGAATAAAGGAAGAAGGTTTTCCTTTGAAAGGCAGATGGAAACAGGATTTCTTCAAGAACGATAATCCTATAGTCCTTGAGTTGGGCTGTGGTAAAGGTGAATATACTGTAGGTCTCGCTCGCGCACACAAAGACATCAACTATATAGGTGTCGATATTAAAGGCTCTAGAATGTGGGTCGGTCTTTGTCAGGCACGTAACGAAGGCTTGACAAATGTGGCTTTCCTTAGAACTCATATCGAACTTATAGATAACTTCTTCGCAGAAAATGAAGTCGATGAAGTTTGGGTTACATTCCCAGACCCTCAACCATCAAAGGCTCGCAAACGTCTTACAGGCCCTAATTTCCTGGAACGCTATCGTAAGTTTATGAAACAAGACGGTGTCGTCAATCTTAAAACTGACAGTGATTTGATGTATGAATTTACAGTGGAGACAGTAAAAGAAGCCAACTATCCTATTTTTTATAATTACGATAATCTGTATGCCAACGACGATGATTTGGAAGTAAAGAAGATAAGAACTTATTATGAACAAATCTGGTTAGACAAAGGTCTTACGATTAAATACATAAGATTCGGAATAAATGCAAAATAATACAAAAAGAGACGTTATTTTTAAAAATAACGTCTCTTTTTGTAGTTGGCAATTGAGCAAGAAAGACGTCACTTATCTCTAAATGACGTCTCTATAAAATTTATTTGTAAATTGTTAATTTATAATTACCTTCTCGGTGTAGATGTTTCCGTTGCTGAGTGTCACCTTCATCATGTAGATGCCGCTTGAGAGCGTGTTGATGTCTATCGTGTTGAAGTTGAAGTTCTGAGCGTGGCAGAGCTTGCCGTCGAGGCTGAGCTGCGTTTTCAATGAGGATAGGGTTGTCTTCGCTGAGACCTTTTTCGTTAGAAGCGTCGAATTCTTCGTAACTTCCATCCCATACGGATACCTGAGCCGTCAAGGATGTCGCCATGACTAAGATGGTTTGGTTGTTTTCTGACTATATTTAATGAAAAATCATAGTAACCACCGTGTTTTTACGTAAATTTTGGCGTGTGTTTTAGAGTGCTTCAATTTATAAAAAAATGCAGAGCCTTTTTTACTCTGCATTTTAAGTTTACGAAAAAAATATGTATGTTACCATAAAAATTTTTCAGACTTCTCTTTGGTAATATTTTTCTAATATATATTCTGAAAAAGAAGTTCTCTTATTTTCTATTTTCAATTTCTTTCTGATGTTGGTTCTTGCCTTACCGACTGAATCAACACTTAATTCGATTATATTGGCAATATCATCTACACTTATTGGAACAACCGATAACAGACACACCTTATATTCCGTTTCGTTTAATTCAGGAAATGTTTTCTTGATAAAGGTATATACCTGTTTTATGACACCTAATCTTTCAATCAGACACTGGACGAATATTTCTGCCCTGCCAACGTTCTTCCTTAACATCGAAGTAGCCATACCAGACATCATTGATATTATGTGTAGAAATACAATATGCTGTATATTGATAATAGGGACTACTGGAAGGTGTGGAAGTCCATGAAGTTGCTATTAGATCTGAATGATCTGAAAAAATCTCTCTTGCAGGTAAAAATATATAATTGCCGTTAGGTCCGGTTATCATCAACCACTCATCACCATTATAGACCACCCATCTTAATGTGCAGTATTCTTCAAGTTCTTTCGCTTCATCTATGGTGTGCATTCTCCATGTGCTGCTCCACTTCGCTCTTGCCGCATCATAACGGGCATCGCCTGATATATCTTCAGTAAGGTTTAATGAGGTGCAGTTTTCTGGAGTGTATGATGATTTTGTCTCTATCTCGCCCCAAGCGTATAATTCACCGCAATCTGTGGTGGAAGATGCTCCCACATTATACATTGCCCATTTCAAACCCGACGGCAGTCCGAGATCTACGTATGGATATCCGTTGATATAGCCCGTAGGCTCCTGTTCTTCTGGTACGGTGATAAGACTTTCCTCTTCTGAATAAGCTGTTCCTAATTCATTGGTGGCGTATGCTCTAACATAATATTTTGTGTTGGGAACCAATCCCGTCATTTCTATTGAGAACTCTCCTATGCCACCGCCGTCGCTGCTATGATGGTCTTCTGTCGTCGGATTTGGATTGACGCTCCAGCATACGCCTCTTGCCGTAACCTCTGTTCCGCCTTCGTAGGTTACGTATGCCAACATCGTTGCGGAAGTCCTTGTCAAGTCAGATATGTTCACTATGCTGACCATCGGAAGTCCTATAGTGGTGAATTTGATGTTGTCGCCGTATATTGTACCTGCCGCATTGGTGGCGTATGCTCTTACATAATATTCTGTATTAGGTCTCATTCCGCTCATCTCGCTTGTGAACTCTCCCGTACCTGTTCCGTCGTTTGTATGCGGACTGCTCAGTGTCGGGAACTTGGACGTGTCCCAACACACGCCTCTCGCCGTTATCTCTGAGCCTCCGTCGTTTGTGACAATGCCGCCGCATCTCGCAGTAGAATCCATTATTTCGCTTACATCCGATGTGATGACGGTCGGCAATCCGACTTCTGTCGTGAAGCACTTCTCTTCTCCGTAAGCTGTTCCCGCTTCGTTGGCGGCATACGCTCTTACATAATATTTCGTATTGGAAGAAAGCTTTGTTATTTCACTTGCGAATTCTCCCGTGCCGTCGCCGTCAGTAGTATGACGGTCGTCTGTCGTCGGGTTCTGATTATGACTCCAGCATATTCCTCGTGATGTCACCATCGCTCCGCCATCATCGGTTACGATGCCGCCACCTTTTGCCGCATCTGTACCAATGTCGAATATCTCGTTAGTTATGACCGTAGGTCTGCCTGCAAGCGTCATGAAAGATTTTGTAGCTGTCTTTATGGAACTGTGCGACGCGATGCATTCAAAGCAGTAATGGTAATTGGTCTTGCTCTCAAGTCCGTCAATTACGACCTTGAACTCATCACCGTTAATATCAACTTCAGAAGCTAGAGCGTTAGAAAGGTCATCATCCTTTCCGTATAATATCTTCATTTCATTAGGAATGCTGTTGAAGATGTATGAGCCCTTTATCTCAGCTCCTGTTGATGAAGCCGTCGTCTCGACTTCTGTGATTTTGAAAACATCAGGCTTGGGGTCTTTTCTGCATGCAGATAAAAAGACACATGTCACAAGTATTGCAAATAACAAATCGTCTTTCATATTCTTATTTGTTTTTGTTAATGCCAAAACCTATTTTAAACTCTAATGTTTTCAGACTGTTACTTACACAGTCGAAAGAAATATTAATGTTGTCAATGAAGAACTGAAGACCGGCGTTCAGCTCAAATCCTTCATATCCGTACGAGTCATTCCTTATCCATCTGCCATCGCCAGTCTCCCATGCGAGTGCTCTTGTTCCATAGCCTATTCCTGTTTTCAAAGCTAATTGTTCCGACAATCTGAACATGATGCCGCATATCAGCGATAGTCTGGCGTTGCTGCTTTTGCCGGAATAATACTGCATCTGGCCGTTGATAGAACCATCGATGTCGCATTCCACGTCTGTTGTCATGGCTGCAAATCTGCACCACGACATCGCACTGATATAATATCCGAAGCGTTTGACACGACCGATAGTTATTCCTATTGAATATTGGGGATGCAGCGAATAAGCAACGTTTATATCTGCAAAAGACTTCGTTTTTGGCGGGTAACGAAAAACACATCCCGTCTGCGTGGAAAGCATCTTGGGAGGCTTTTTGCCCCTGACCTGCGCATTAAGGCATAATGATATGAAAATGAATGTCGATATCAGCAGAAGTCTTTTCATAATTGTCAGGTTTTGCAGTTGGCTCTCAAAGGTACAACAAAGAAGTGACTTTGTCAAGAGAAAATCAATTGAGAACCTCAAAATCTCAAAATATTCTGAAGTTCTGAGATTCTGAGGTTCTGAGGTTCTGAGTTTTTTAAAAATCTTATCTTACAACAAGCTTGCTGATTGTTCCATCTACGTCAATGAAATACATTCCGCTCTTATAATCCGAAATGTTGATATCAATCTCGTTAGAATTCATTTCAAATTCATCCACCAACATTCCAAGCGCATTGTAAATCTTAACTGCTGACTGCTGACTGCTGATAGCTGACAGCTTGATGTAGTCGCTCGCCGGATTAGGATAAATCTCTACATATACTTCTGCTATGGTTTCATCTACGCCTATAGTTCCGTTGATGTCTAAAGCAGGAATCTTTTCTGAATCAAAAACAGGATATCCGTCGTTGACGAATGGCTCTACATCTTTCTTGTAATAGTTGTCATACTTGTTGAGCATCTCGACAAATTCATCGCTCTTCATGAAGTCGTCTGAAACAGCTTCGCCGTATCCGTTGTTTTCGTTATGATCTGCCATAAAGCAGTTGTCGGCTACGAAGGTGTTCTCGTTTTCAACTTGAGCAATCAATCCTGATGAAGTGTTGCCGTTGACGTTTCCAATGTTATAGCATGACAACAACGCGCTGATTCCTCCTGCAAAACCAACGATGCCGCCGGCGATACTTGTGCCGTCGTTATAGATTATCGTCTCCACGTTACCTGTGTTGTAGCAGTTCTTGACAGCCTTGCTTGCTATTCCTGCGATGCCGCCTACCTTCACATTATTGATGAAAGACGATTCCACCTTGATGTCGCCGGTGTTGTAGCAGAATGAGGTGTTGAACACTAAACCACCGATGCCACCCACTATAGGATAAGAACCTTCATCCTGATTGACGTTAATATTGCCGTGGTTGGAGCAGTTATAGATATAGGTGTTGTCTTCGCATTCACCCACAATGCCGCCGATAGCGAAGTTAAATCCGTCTTTCACTGTGATGTTGGCGTAGCTGTGGCAGTTTTCTATAACGAGCACGTCGTCATTGGAAGCGCCGAATGTGACGGAACCGAAAGGATAATTAGCGGCGTCTTCAAACACGAAATCGGTATCTGTTATTGTGAGATTCTTGATGTAACCTTGTGCGTAGCTGAACAAAGCGAACTCTAATTTACTGATGCTATGGTTGCCGCCGTCGAAATAGCCGTAGAAAGTGCTGTTTCCCAGCAGACCTATTGCTGTCCAAGGAAGATAGTTAAGGTCGATGTCGGTTGTTAGTTTGTAATACTTTTTATTGTTTGCACTATAAAGCTTTTGCGACATGAAAGCCAGCTGAGCTGCGTTTTCAATGAGGATAGGGTTGTCTTCGGTGAGACCTTTTTCATTAGAAGCGTCGAACTCTTCGTAACTTCCATCCCATACGGATACCTGAGCCGTCAAGGATGTCGCCATGACTAAGATGGCTAAAGAAAGGATAAGTTTTTTCATGTTGATAATGTATTTTAATTGTTTGATAATTAATAATTTAATTCAATAATATGATTTTTAGTTCTATGATTGTCTCTCTACTTCTAGAGAGAGGTCGCCTAATGAATTTATTATTGCCATTAGTAAAGATGTGCATAATTCTTATCATATTGCTCATATCTTTTCCCATTTTCGTTTTGCGAATTTAATGTCATCAAATGCACTAAGTCAAGAAAAAAATCTATGCATTTTTATGCATTTTTATGCAGTTTTCAATTCAAGTAACTGATAATCCATTATATATATGATTTTTTATGTATTAGTTTGAGGGATTGTTGTCGTTTCCGCCGTCATTAATAATAAAGGTGGCATGATCAGGTGTCGATAAGACATTGTCGTTGTCGATATAAACACCGTTAGAATCCTTGATGACGATATGGGCTATTCCCACATTCTCGTTAAAGGTAATTGTTAATACATGTCCCGTAATGTCGGCCGAGATGGATTCGGAACGTGGTTCTGCATTGTTCTGGGTGTTTTCTTTCGTTACCAAAATATCTATTCCTTCATTTGATGAATTTTCTTTTGCTCCCGCAATTACACCTAATTGGAGCAATACAATTAAAGCGATGAATTTTTTCATAATTGTTATGATTTAAAAATTTCATCACAAAGTAAAAAGCTAATTGCACTGATGTCAAGAAAATAAATGGGGAATTATGGGGAGCTTTAACAAGAACTAACTGATTAAATCACAACATAATAAGTAAATAATGTGTGTTTCGAGACCATTTCAGTTAAGGAAATTTTCTTTTATATATAAGAATAGGTCATGGTTCTCATCCACGTTCATAAGACTTTTTATCTTATTCAATCTATTCCATATAGTCTTACGGTCTTTGCCTAACAGATACTGCAATTTGCCTTTTTCGACATTCAAGATAAGCAGACAAATTGTATAAATGTCGTTTTTATTTAAACTAGGGAATTTATTACGTAATCTCTCAGATATGTTGTCAAGATGTTCATCAGCAGATTTCAACAGCAAAGCCAATTCGTCTTCCTTTAAACTGGAAAAATCATTATCTTTTCGTGACAAAATCTTCTTACATATATCCGATGCGTAATAGGCTTCAATATTCACATTCTTTTTACTTATTCTTGTTTTGATTCTATCTATTTCTTTTTTCTGCTTGTCAATGATCTTGTCTTTATTGTCGTTGGTCTTCTGATAATCGCTTATTAGTTTTTCTTTCTGGTTTATGATTATTTTTTTGTTTTCTATATCTTTTGAATAGTTCTCAATTCTGTTGACATAATCGTATATTTCACTCTTCAACTTATTGTTTTGCTTTCTGTGCATATACTTTATGCATATCAGAATGAATACAATTATAACAAGTACACCTAAGCCTGTTGTAATTATTAATTTTCTTGTTCTTACTTTAGCTATGCTTTTTTCTCTTTCGTTTTTTCTTTCCTTATAATTGTCGTAAAGAACTTGAAGCTGTTTGTTATCGACCTCTTTATTAGCATGATTTAAAAACATTTTAACCGAAAAATTATCGTAATAATCTCTCTTATCATAATCACCTAAGGAATCATAAATAGCAGACAATTTTGATGTGAATGCAACCTTTTTTGTAACAATATCGTTGTCCAAACTCGTTTCCAAATAATAAAGAGCAGAGTCATATTTTTTATCACTATAATACACATCACCTAAGGTACAGTGATATGAGTATTTCAAGTTTTCATTGTCAATTTCTCTAAGATTATTTTTTAAGAGAACATACGCACTATCTTTTTCGCCTTTGTGAAACAAAATCTTAGCAATGCTCTTCTCAACATCTAATCTATTAGGCAGACTTGAGTTATATCTTAAAGATTCACCATAATAATACAAGGCACTATCAGGTTTATTGGCAAGTTGATATGAGTTGCCTAATTCTTTAAGAATATTAGACTTAAATGGTATATCATCAATCATCTTAACGTATTTCAATGCTTTTCTGTATTTGGCAATTGCAAGGTCGCAATAGTTTTCGTTTAGGAACAATCTTCCGAGACGGGTATAGGTTAATGCAATGAAACGGATTTTTTCGTAATCCTCCGGATTGTCAACAGATTTCTTCCCCTTAGCCTTTAGTCCTTCGTCATTAGACATCAACTCCTCCATAATCTCCAAGGCTATGAAATAATGCTCGCATGCTCCAACAATGTCGTCACGCTCGGTTAGACCTACGGCATGATAGTAGTGCGCCTTAGCGCAGATAAAGTCAACAGTCAACAGTCCGTGGGTATGCGGTCGCTGAGCTTGTCGAAGCGCCGGATATTGTGCCTTCGACAGGCTCAGGCACCGTACACGTTTTATGCTGTTTCTTGTTTGTCAGAATTCTATTGAAAAAGCCTGTTGTCTGTTGACTGTTG
>JAZLAI010000049.1:0-2258 GCA_045613105.1 Bacteroidales bacterium
AGAAGTTCACCGTCCAAATATACAGCATAATTCTGAGCGTATTCGACGGCATCCCATGACATGGTTACTTTGAAATTATAGTCGTAATCTTCAGCATCTTGTTCTATAGTGGCATTCAAGTTTGCAGGTGCGTCGCAAGGGAAAGCCTCGTCGCCTATCACTATGTGGCCTGCTAAGCCGACTGATGTCATTTCGTTGTCATAGAGAGCCACTACGTTGACGACATAAAGTCCGTTGGCATCTTCAATCATATATGACATCTCGTTTGTGTTTTCTAATACTATATTGTTGTTTACATAAAGGTTATATCCTACAGGTTCTCCTGTTTGAGGAGCTTCCCATGAAATTTCAAGGTCGTTGTTGTTTTCGGTGATCTGAAGGTTTAGTGCGGAGTATGGATGTTGTTCCGATTCGTACATGAAATGGCTGTTGTATATTTCGTAGGTGTCGTAGTTCTGAGCCCATACTGCCACTTCGAGATCGTCGAGTTCTTCCACGAAAGTGTTAGACATATCGTAAGAAAAATCAAAGTGTTGTGACTCGCCTACGTTCAATGATGTTACGTTGCCATTTGCGTCTTCCAGCATTTTCATCATGATATGATGGAATTCTGTCTCTCCGTTATAGCTTGCGTTTTCTGTCGTTGTCTTTTCATTTACGGAAACGAACACTCTCACATTCGGTATGTTGACGAGTGCCATGACATCGGCAGTGATATTGATGACGCTTCCTTCCATGTCGAAGGCACCTCTGATGTCAACGTAGGCTGGCTTGTTATATTCTTCGTTAAAGACAGCTGTGGTGATGAAAGAGCCGCCGTAATCTTTGCCGTCGAGGAAGAGCTGAGGTGCACCTGTTACGTTATAGTAGCTTTTTCTTGTCAGACCTTCTTCGGTGCAGTAGGCATCGCCTTCGAGAGGCCAGTTCATGGCATATTTGGTATATGCATATTTGCCTGGGTTGTTTTCTGTGAGTAAAGCCATCTGTTCGTTGACAGCTACGCATGGGGCGCATGTGGAGCTTGAGAAATGTTCTATCATAGGGATGCGTTGTGCAGTGCCTATGGCGGCATCGATGTCTTGGCTTGCTTCGTTATCGGATGTGATATCGTCGCTGCCGTTTACTTTCAAGATGGTGAGTGTGAGTTTATATGTTCCTGGAGCTAACACTAGAGGTGTCTGGAAGACGAAGTCGCCTTTTGTCGTAGAAGCAAGGCTGGTGTTGAAGGTCTCAACCACAGGCTCTCTGCCTTCGATCTGATATTGGATTTCAAAAGACTCTATCGTCGTGATGCCAGTGTTTTGTACCTTGAAGCCTACTTCATTGGCTTCTATTCCCACGATGCTAGGGAAGTCGATGTTGAGCATGCTGAGATTGAGTTGGTCTAAGGTATATACTTCAATATCGTCGAAGTACCATCCGTTCATGTTGTTGGAGTCACCGGTGTAGAAAATGCAGAATCTCACATTGTCTTTTCCTATGTCGGATGTTGTGATGGTATGGGTGAAGCTGTGTTGTCCTTGATTATGAGTGGCGAACGACTCTTGCCATGCGGTGTTCCATGTGGCTCCGTCGTCTGATGTGGTGGCTATGCCTATCTGATGTGGTATGTTTTGGTAGTTGTCTAAAAATCCTTTGAATGAGAATATTATCTCATCGATGCCTGTGAGGTTGACAGCTGGCGATACGAGACGTGCTGTGCCGTTGAAGGCTGGACGCCAATAGAGTTTCACTTCTCCGGGTTCACCGCCTGCTTGGTAGGTAGGCCATATCGACCAGTTTTCTGTTCCATCGCCGCTAACAGTCCAGTCGGATGGAAACTCTTCTGAGTCGAAATGCTGTTGTATGAAGGCAGCTCTGTTTTGAGCAAACAATGAATATGATAGCAATAATGCTATAACTAAAAAGAAAGATTTTCTCATTGATTTATTATTATTAAATAAGCGCGCAAAGATAGGGAAAAAAGGCGAAAGATAAAAGTTTTTTTTGGAGACGAGTTTTGGATTTTGGAGACGGAGGATGGAGACGGAGGATGGAGACGGATTTTGGATTTTGGAAACGGAGGACGGAAACGGATTTTTAGTTTAAGGCTTAAAGTAAAGACGTATCTAGACTTTAAGCCTTAATCCCAAAATTTATTCAACAACGACTTTCTTTGTCACGTTGCCGTTTGATGTTTCGATGTTGATGAAATATATTCCTGTGTTGTAGGCTGATGTGTTTATCTCAATTTCATTGGAGCTTGCTTCAATTTCTTC
>JAZLAI010000050.1:0-14794 GCA_045613105.1 Bacteroidales bacterium
TGATATTTCTATTTTATCAGAAGAGTTTTTGATGGAACTGAAAGATATGGAACATAAAAACATTGCTTTAGAAGTTCTGAAAAAACTTTTGAATGACGAGATAAAAGTCAGAATGAATAGAAATATTGTTCAAGGACGCACCTTGATGGAGATGTTGGAAGATTCGATAAGGAGATATCATAATAAGGTCATAACTGCTGTTGAAGTCATTGACGAATTGATAGGATTGAGCAAGCATATAGTGGCGCAAGATGAAGCGTCAAAAGAGCTTGGTTTATCAGAATACGAATACGCATTTTATTCTGCCGTTGCCGACAATGAAAGTGCTATGGAATTGATGGGAAAAGACAAGTTGCGCGAATTGGCAGTTGTATTGACAGAAACAATTCGCAATAACACTTCCATTGATTGGGAGATAAAAGAAAATGTGCGAGCAAAGATGCGTGTAGCGGTGAAACGTCTGTTAAGAAAATATGGATATCCGCCAGACATGCAGATGTTGGCAACAGATACAGTTATAAAGCAAGCTGAAATTATCTCGTCGCAATTGTTATTGCAACAAGAATGTCAACATCATTAATATAATCGCCCTTAATCAATCCTCACCAATTCATATTCTCTCGAACCAAGTCCTATTGCTGCGGCATGTTCGATGATATGAACTCCATGACGTGAGTTGATTCTCTCTATCAATGCCTTAGCATCGTCGCCTTCTTGTGAAGGATAATTGAATACCAAGTCAACGCATGCCTGATCGAGGGCGACAGGGTCAGTAGATGCTAAGATGCCAATATCTTTCATCTCAGGATCTGCTGGATGATTGTTGCAGTCGCAATCGACAGAAAGATTATTCATGACATTGATATATAATATCTTTCCGTCAAAATAATCGTGAACTGATTGAGCTGATGCTGCCATAGCTTCGATGAAATGGTCTTGAGAGACATCTCTGTTTTCCTTCCAAATAAGATTCTTGTCTTCTGTTTTTCCAGCAGTATGGATATATGCTTTGCCGTTAGCTGAAGCAACGCCAATAGACTGATTCTTCAATACACCGCCGAAGCCGCCCATAGCGTGACCTTTGAAGTGAGCGAGGTTAATCATGAAGTCGTAATTGTCGATATGGTCGCCGACGATATTATATTTGATATGAGTTGTGTCTTTGACTGGAATTTTCTTTTCTCCAAATTCATCCATAAGGTCACATGGTGCTATCGCCATAAAACCATGATCTTTAAATGTTTGCCAATGAGCTTCGTTAGTGTTGCGTCTGCCGGCGTATGCTGTATTACATTCAACTAATGTTCCGTTCACTTTTTGAACAAGGTCTTTGATAAGTTCAGGTTTCAGGAAGTTTTTGCCGCCTGGTTCACCTGTTGAAATCTTGACTGCTACTCTACCTTCAGCTTTAACGCCGAGAGCTTCATATACTTTTACCAAACCTTCCGGAGAGATGTCGCTTGTCATGTAAACGACAGGTTTTTCATTTTTGTTATTTGTGCAATTAACTAACATTGTCATCATAAAAACTGCAATTGAAATTTGTTTTAATGCTTTCATAATTATAAACTTTAGACTACAAATTTAAATAAATATTCATGATAAGAAACTCAAAATCTCAAAACTTCAGAAAATTTTTCTGTGAAAGCCCGATAGAGGGATTAGAGGGACTAGAGGTGCAGAGGGATTAGAGGAATTGAGAGCGAATTTCGGAATGCCTGCCTGGGAACTATTTCAGGAATTGAAAGTTTCTCGCAAAAGCGCAGAGTATCGCAAAGTAATTCTCTGCGTTGCTCTGCGTCTTTGCGAGAGAATATAAATTTAGGTCAAGGCTATCGACTTGGAGTTGGCAGCCTCCGATGCGTTAGGGATTGGAGCGGCATCCTTTTGGAGACGGAAGCTGGAGACGGAGGCGGAAGCGAAGGCGAGAAAAGATATAGCGGAAAGCCCGACGGCAGAGCCGGAACGCCCAAGATAAAATTTATGGTTTATAGTTGATAGTTTATATCAAAAAAAACTTTAGCCCTTAGTCTTTTGTCTTTTGCCATTTTCTTATCTTTGCAGATAAATAAAATTTCGTAAGATGAGAGCTTGTTTCATGGGTTTAGGTTACATCGGTCTGCCGACAGCGATTATCGCTGCTAAGCATGGTGTCGATGTTGTTGGTGTAGATATTAATAAAAATGTGGTTGAGACTACTAACAAAGGCGTGCTTCATATCATTGAACCTGGTATGGAACAGCTTCTTAAGGAAGTCATCGCCAGCGGTAAGTTCAAGGCTTATACCGAACCTCAGGAATGTGACGCTTATTTCATCGTCGTTCCAACTCCATTCAAAGGCGACCATGAGCCTGATATCTCTTACGTGGAAGCTGCCACTCGCATGGTATTGCCTCTCCTCAAAGCTAACGACCTCTTCGTCATAGAATCGACATCGCCAGTCGGAACTACAGAGAAGATGATGTCGCTGATTTATGAGACTCGCCCTGAACTTAAAGACAAGATTTTCATCGCTTACTGCCCTGAACGCGTGCTCCCTGGCAACGTGATATTCGAACTCGAAAACAACGACCGCGTCATCGGCGGCGTCAACGAGGCTTCAACAGAAAAAGCAAAAGAGTTTTACCAGATATTTGTTAAAGGCGCATTACATTCAACAAACAGCCGTACTGCGGAGATGTGCAAACTCACAGAGAATTCTTCTCGCGACGTGCAGATAGCTTTCGCTAACGAATTGTCTATCATCTGCGACAAGGCTGGCATCAATGTTTGGGAACTCATCGATTTGGCAAACAAACATCCAAGAGTCAACATACTTCGTCCGGGTTGCGGCGTAGGCGGTCATTGCATCGCTGTTGACCCTTATTTCATTACGGCTGATTATCCAAAAGAATCGAAGATTATCTCAACAGCGAGAGAGATAAATAATTACAAGGCACTTTGGTGCGCTGAGAAAGTGAAGAACTGCATGCTTGAGTTCGAACTTAAAAATAACCGTAAGCCAAAAGTGGCGATGATGGGTCTCGCTTTCAAACCTAATATCGACGATTTAAGAGAGTCTCCTGCCAAGTCAATAACAACTAATGTGATTCAGGCATGCAACAATCCTGATATCATGGTTGTTGAACCTAACGTAAAAGAAAATAATCTCTTCAAACTCACTGATTATAAAGTCGCTTACGACACTGCTGACATAGTGGTGTTCCTCGTAAATCATCGTGAGTTCGCTGAACTTAACTACAGAAACGATGTGATTGTACTTGATTTCTGCGGCAATAATATGTTAAAATAATATCAGCTATTTGCAAAAGAATCATCGATTTCATGAAGAATATCTGATTTTGTGACAAAACCATATTCTTTATCAAACTGATTTTCTTCGCCTTGGCAAAGCAATTCTAAAAATCTTGCAATAGTGATTCCTAACTTGCCTTCTAAATGAGTGTTAGAAGACGCATTATAATATTGTAAAGTTTCTTTTGTCGGCATCACTTCTCTTGGATTCTTAATGAATTTTAACAAATCGGAATAGCTTTCTGCCAATTTAACCAAATTATTTTTAACGAAATTATAATCGTCTAACACTTTATTATCAGACATATTATAAAGAACAGTAGGACAATGCATAATAGAAGCGTCGAGATGTATCGCCGATTCATTTGAAATCATGAAGTCAATATTAGCAATGAAATCAAATGATGATTCGTCTTTAGGATTTGAAATCGAAATGTTATTATTTATTAACCATTCTGTATCAAGATGCTGATAACGTGGATGAGGACGAAGCATCAAGTCGTTATAACCTTCATTCTTTAAGAAAAGACAAAGATTTTTAACTTTCTCAAAATCATCTAACATATTGATAGCAATGCCGATTCTCTTAGTTTCATAATTTCTTTTAACAATCTTGTCGTAAAGTGAATCAAAACGTACACCTCCAGAGAGATAGACCTCGCCATTAGGTTTTCCTGCATAAAGATATTTGTCCAACGATTCTTGTCCATCTAAAAAAGAATAAGTGAAATCCAATCTTGGAAATCCTTTTTTCACTGAGGCATGTTGTACATAAACCGTTTTTATATTTCGTTCCAATGCATTGAAAATCAAACATCGATTTATATCATTATGGTCGTTTGCCAAAACCAAGACTTTCACATTGTATTTATCAAGCATTTCACCAGCCACTTTATAAAGTCCGTAAGTAGTCCAAAGACGAGTGAAATATTTAATAATAAGAGATTTATCTTCTTGATTAGAATTTTTGTAAAGTTTTATTAAGGAAAATATATAAGGGATGCTATGCCACCAAGCGCGTCTTTTATGAACATCAGTGACGTGATTGTTGAGATAGAGATATGTGTCGTTTTTCACATTATTGATTATCGGTTCAAGCGAGCGACGATTGTTGAGAGAAACTCCGAAGAAAAGCAAACCTTTATAATTGAAAGGCAATGACTTATATTTAAAATGAATAATAAAAGTATAATAAAACAATTGCCCGATAAAAATACAGATCTGCTTGAATAATGAGGGCTGCTTTTCCTTCACTATTCTCGATATTTCATTGATTTCTAATACATTAAGTTTACTATATTTCATCAGAAAAATTGTTTTTGGCCTTTCAGTTTATTATAATGTTCTATATCTCTCATTTTAAATACTTTAGCAGGATGACCGCCAGCGACTGACAATGCAGGAATATCTTTTACGACTACGCTACCGGCTTGTATCACCGCGCCTTCACCGATTGTAACTCCAGGGAGCACAATTACGTTATTACCGAACCAGACATTATCTTCAATTGTTACATCTTTAACAATCACAGTATTATCGTATGGAATTTTTGTTCCACAATCGTAATTATGATAATCCGTCATGATTTGGCAATTCGTTCCAGAATGGAAGTTATCACCTATGGTACAACATCCTTTTCCCGTGATTTTCATACCGTTAAAATTAACATTATAACCAAGATATGTGTTATTACTAACAGTAGAAAATCCGTTGACAGAAAGTTTTCCTTTACAGCTTTTAGCTTTTGATTTAACTATATATCTAAATAAAAATTTAGGTTTGAATATTCCTATGATAAATTTCTTTAACATATTCCTAAAATCTTTTCTACAAATTCACGAAATACGCCTTCTCCCCCATTTTTTGACATCACCATCTGCGCTGATTTTTTTATGTATTCAGGTGCGGAATTAGGTGTTGCAGAAATCCCAACTTTTTTTAACAATTCGACATCGCCCAAGTCATCGCCTATGTAAGCTACATCTTCCAAAGTGATATTCAATTCTTTACAAAGATTTTTCGCTACTTCGAGTTTATTTTTTACACCTTGAAACAGATAATCTACTTTGAGTTTAGCAGCTCTTCTTGCTACGATTTCAGTATCTTCGCCTGTGATTATTCCGACAGGAATCTCATTTTGATGAGCAAACAAAACACCGGCACTGTCGTAAGTGTGAAATTTCTTCCACTCATTTCCTGTTTGATCGTAATACATTCCGCCGTCGGTCCAGACTCCGTCGATATCTGTTAAAATTAATTTAGGTTTCTTCATTTACTCTAGATTTTGAGGATAAATAATTTCGTTTCTTGGTATTTCAACTTTCACCTTCTTACCAATAACAGATTGTCTTTCAGACCATTTAAAACCATCACCAGGACTTAAAAGATGTATGTCTTTTTCAGAAATTACGTCTCCGACTTTTAAATCACGATTTGTAGCGATGGAACGTTCGAGTTTAATCTTGCTACTCAACACATCAGGTTCTATGAAGATTTCTTCTTTTCCCATCGACATTTCTGTTATTCTGATATCACGAATCATGCGGTTTACGCCGTCAGGACCCAATGAACCTGCTTGGTCGGTGCCTTTCATTCTTCTGTCGATAGTAACATGTTTTTCAATGATCTCCGCTCCCATTGCGATTGCTGCTATAGGTGCTGAAATTCCTATTGTATGATCAGAGAAACCAATCTTATATTGAGGATAATTATTTTTAAGATATTTTATCGTATTGAGATTCAGATTATTTGGATTTGTAGGATATTGAGAGACGCAATGAAGAATTGAAATATTATTGTGGTATTTAGTTATCACTTCCAAAGCCTCATCGAGTTCTTTTTTACCAGCCATTCCTGTTGATAAGATAATTGGAATTTTTGTTTCGGCAAGAACTTCAAGCAATGGAATATTTGTAAGGTCACGACTTGCGACTTTCAGATAATCAGGTGTAAAATATTTCATTATACTGAGACACGAAGGTGCGCAAAGTGTTTCAACGAAATCGAGACCTCTTTCTTTTGCGTATTTATAAACTTCATAATGCTGCTCATCTGAAAGTTCAAGATACTCGCGATGCTCACCGTAAGTCCTTCCAAATGAATTAGGAGAATCATAAATACGTGACATTTGTGAATCAGAAAGCTCATGAGCAAGGTCACGTTTTGTCATCTTCACCGCATTCATCGGCTGTAATTCTATACCGAAATATTCTTCCTTGACAGGTCGGGAAACAAGTTCAACAATAAGTTTTGCAATATCAACAGAACCATTGTGATTCTGTCCTATTTCTCCTATTATATATGTTCCGTTTTTCATATTCTATTTCTGATTCTTAAATATTTCCTCTTTCATAACTTTCATATATTGCTTATTTTCATTTAAGAAAGCAATAACATCGAAAGCGTTGAAATTTGGTTTCGCTTTATAAACATTATTAAAAATCTCTTTCTGAATATCGAAATCCACCTTGGTATCAATGGTCAATCTAATATCATCATGTGATTCTATTTCCTCTGGAATGTTAAAGAATTTTATGTTAAAAACATCAGGATTTGCATAAATGAAATTTGTCACATGCTCATGATAAAGATTCTCATCAGTCAAACTCACTACTTTTTCCAAAGCATTGAGAGTCACTGCTTCAGCCCAGAAACCATAATGTGTTTTTATTGTCGGAGTTTCTTCAGAGGTGCAGAAAGACATATAATCGCGATCCGATTTTTCAAAATTATCTAAAAGAAAATTAAGATAATCAACATCTAAGAAAGGATTGTCGGCACAGACTCTTATTATTTTTTCAGCTTTAAATTCTTTTGCAGCATCAATAAAACGTTGAAGCACATCATTTTCTGAACCTCGAAAACAATTGATGCCATATTTGTTGGCAATTTCAACTAAGATATCATTATTTTCGTTCGTTGAAGTGGCGAGAATTATGTTTTCTTTTTTTAATATAGTAGTTAGTCTGTTAATTATCAATGAGAAGATTCCTTCCTCCTTATAAAAAGGAAGTATCATTTTTTGAGGTAGGCGAGTCGAGCCTGTACGTGCCTGTATTATTATTTTAATGTCATTCATTTTTCAAAATACTCTCAATTAAATTAACATATTCTTTAGCCAAAGCTCTTCGTGAATATTTTTTAACGCTTTCGTTTTCCTTTGTAATAAGTTGATTCTCTTTATATTTTTCAAATAAAACAAGAATCATTTTCTTCATACCTTCTTTATCTTCAAAATCGACGATAAATCCTGACTTTGTCTCATCGAGAATTATTGCAGTGTCGCCATCTTTAGGACCTATCGCCATGATTGGACGTCCTGAAGCCATATATTCGAAAATCTTTCCTGTAAGTATGCCTTTAGCATTAGGCGAATTGTTAACAAAAAGTAACAAAACCTGGGACGAACTTTGTTCTATAATGACTTTCTCATGTGGAATATATGGAATTATCTCCACATGATTTTCTAAATTATTTTCCTTTATTGAAAGCAAAACAGAATTATCAATTTGTCCTATCAGTCTAATTTTTAACACGTTAGAAAAATCTGACAAATTATCGTCTTTTATGAGTTCGCCGAGTGCTTCCCAGAATTTAGTAGCGTTTCTTGCCGCTCCAACGATTCCGACATGCGACATCGTGAAGTCATGCGACAATTCTGATTTTGTTTTAAGTTCCTCAATATTAAAGTCATAGCCGTTTGTTATGACTGCAACATCTTTCGCTCCGTGACTTTCAAGACCTTTTGCCCAGTCCCAACCTACTGTTACGACTTTGTCTGCTTCTGTAAGAACCTGATATTGAAGTTTATGATGTTTCTTAAGACTTCTTTTTGATAATTTTAATTCACTGAAGAAATCGATGTCGGTCCAAGGATCTCTAAAATCTGCAATCCACGGAATATTAAATTTCTTATGTAATTCTTTAGCGATGATATGCATTGAATGAGGAGGGCCTGTAGAAATAATCGCATCTACAGGATTTCTCTCCAAATATTTTTTAAGAAATCTTACCGAAGGTTTAATCCACCAACAACGGGCATCAGGAATAAACAAGTTACCTCTTAACCAAACACTTAAATTTTCTTTCCAAGCAGATTTCTTTTTTCCTTCATTAATGAAACCAGCCTTTATCTTTTCATCTTTCTTTATTCCTAAAAATTTTTTATAAAAAGAATAAGGCTCGATAATTTCGCGTCTGATAACTTCAGCTTCTGGCGCGACATCTTTTTCCAGCGATAAATCTTCCACTGGATATTCCGCACCGTCGGCAGTATAAATAACAGGTTGCCAATCATTTTCAGGAAAATATTTTGACATTTTCAACCAACGTTGAACGCCAGAACCTCCCGATGGCGGCCAATAATATGTTATGATCAAGACTCGTTTCATCTCAAAAATTAGGTCAACAGTCAACAGACTTTGTCCATTCTGATTTTCTAAATGTTATAACAATTGCTCCTATTAATCCTAAAATCAAAATCAATGAGCTTACGAATTGAATTGTGTTACCAACTTTCCAGATACTTGGTTCGTAACGCATCATAATTTCGTGATTACCAGCAGGTATAACAGCTGCTCTTAAGATATAGTCAGCTCTGATCAAAGGACTTTCTTTTCCGTCAATCCACATTGTCCATCCCTTGCTTGTCCATATCTCAGAAAAAACGACCAACTCGTCTTTTGAAGAATTGAAACTGTAAACCAACTCATTAGGCTTATATGAATCTAATTGTATTGTTCCGAAACCTGCTGTCGGATTGAAATCACCAATTGTATTTCTAAACTCCTCATTAACAATAGCTGTAGTTTTTACATCAGTATCTTCAATAGCAGCTATTTCATCATTTGGAGTTGCAACCCATTTAATGTTAGAAACGATCCAAGCATTGCCGAAAGCATCAGGATTTGGTGCTGCAATAGGTTTATTATTATTTTGTGGATATATCAAATATTTGGTGTTCAACATATTAAGAACATTCCAAAAGCCATCGCTACCGACATTGTTTCCTCCAAGATAATGATTTATAATATCTTGATAACGACGAAGTTTTGCGCCATGATAGCCACCAATAGATTTATGGAAATAAGAAGTACTTGCATCGTTGAAAGTGCTTGTTGTAAGATTCATCACTCTGTAGTTCAAGCTGTTATCTTGTAAGATCTGTTTATCTATTTCAGACATGACGAAAGGTTTCTCAAAGCGACGTTTATCAATAAAGTTATCATTGTTGAGATAACGTTTATTTATCGGGAACATATCCATTACGACCAAAACCGCAAACATCGCAAACATGGCATTATTTTTCAATTTACCATTAACATTAAGCATCAACAATGTAGCAGCAACTGTTATAAACAAGAAACTTCTTAACGCGTCTTTTTGGAATATCGCAATGCGTACTTTCTCCAATTCACTTGCAAACATCTGATATACAGCACCGTCTTTGCCTGCACCCAGTTGAGCGAATTGAGCAGCTTCACCTTGACTGAGGAAGTTGAAGAAAACGTTAGGAGCGATATAGAACAACGAACATAAACCTGCTGTTAATCCGAAAGATACGTAAAGATAATACATGTTTTTCTTCAATATTTCAGGATTTCTTATCACTTCAGCGAGAGCGAGGAACGCCAGAATCGGCATACAAACTTCAGCGATGACAAGCGTCATCGAGACAGCTCTGAACTTATTGTACATAGGGAAGTAATCGAGGAAGAAGTCTGTGAATCCCATAAAGTTCTTGCCCCAGCTCAGCAATATTGATAATATTGTTGCAGCGAGCAGTACCCATTTTATCTTTCCTTTCACTACGAAGAGTCCGAGCACAAACAAAAAACAAACTATCGCTCCGACATAAACAGGACCGCTTGTTCCTGGTTGGTCGCCCCAATAAGCATTATTTTGAGCTATCATCGAACGATAACGAGGATCTGCATTTTCCAGAGCAGGATTATTGTTGCCGATATAAGCAGACGCACCGCCTTTCACGTTAGGAATCATAAGGCTCCATGTCTCTCCGATACCATAACTCCATTGAGTGACATAATCTCTATCGAGTCCTCGAGTCTGATTACCAGTATTTTCAGTCAGGACAGGCTTTCCACGCATAGTCTCCTTACCGAACTCATAATTTGCGTAAAGCGTTGTTGTACTTGTCAGCACTGCCAGAACAGCAGCTACAGCAAGTATTCCACTTGCTTTGACAAACTCGGAATATTTTTTATTTCGTATAGTTTCCACGAACTCAGCAATAACCATAATCAGCACTATCATAAATAGATAATAAGTGATTTGGATATGACCTGCTCTTATTTCCAACGCTAAAGACATTGCGGTAAGCACTGCACCCCAGAGATATTTTCCTTTATAAGTCATTATGATACCAGCTATTACAGGAGCCATATAAGCCATTGCAACAGCTTTGGAGTTATGACCAGCGCCCATCACTATAAACAGATATGAAGTGAAGCCATAAGCCAATGCTCCTATGAAGCTGATCCATATTTTACAATCCAGAACAAGCAATAAGATAAAGAAACCCAGCATACTTATGAACACCGACATTATAGGACTTGGAAATCCCAAGCCTATAATTTTCTGGACATAAGTCATAAGGTTGCTATTCTGCTGCACTCCGATATTCCATGCAGGCATTCCTCCGAACATAGAATTAGTCCAAAGCGACTGTTCTCCTGTAGCTTCCTTATACTGTTTGATTTCCTGAGACATACCTTTATACATCTCAATATCATGTTGTTTAATTCTCTTTCCTTCAAGGATTGGAGAAAAATAAATCAAGGTTATCGCAGCAAAAGCGATTATTGCGAATAATATTCCAAGAAATTGTTTGTTTTTAAAAATGTTATTCATAGCTAATCTTAATAAACAAGTTTCGTATTCAAAATCTCATCTTCAGTTACAATGCTCAGGAAATAGATATTATTATCTTGCGGCAAATTTTTCATCACATCAACAAGAGATATTTCATTCATTCCAACTGACATTTTTCCACATACCATAGAAAACACCAAGGCACCTCTTTGGTTATATACCTTGACAGTTACATCAGATGCATTTGTTAAATTAAATTTACATTTTGAGTTTTCAGACAGAGGATTAGGATAAATGACAATATTGTCAGGAGACTTAAATTCTTTTAAGAAAGTCACATCCGACTCAAAGCAACCCATATCAATTATATCGCCTATTATTCTCTGATTACCATCCAAATCGGTAAGAGGAATCATAAGTCCTGTCGTATCAACGGTTCCGCTATTTATAGCAGGGCTTTCTGGCAAGAGATGGAAGTCAAAATCCAGGGTATCGACAAACATAGGATAAGCATCTATCATCGTATTGAAGTCATACATAGCCACATATTCATCACCATGGATTTTCTTAAGACCACCTTCAAGCACAGAATTATAAAATTCAGGAGCGCAATCGGCACCCCACAAAAAAATCTGAGCAGCATCAGTAAAGACGGCATCATAATCATACCAGTCGTTACCCCATATGATGCAATTTTTGAATATCGGGCGAGCTTCGCTGAAAAACTGCATTGCACCGCCGCCTGCACCTATGGTGTAATTAAATGCCATAGTCGTATTTTGAATCAATGGAGAAGAAGTGGCTATTGCCATAGCACCGCCATAATGGCGAACAATATTATTATAGAACAAGAGATTAGACACTCTCACCTCATAGTCGTTAGAACGCTGTATTCCCATTCCGCCAGCGTTTGTAGAAAAATTATTTGCAAAAACGGCCTTGTTGACATTCACCGTGCAGCTGTCAAAATTCACACCACCGCCATAAGCCACAGTGCAGATATTATCGTGAAAATACATATTTTCCATGTTGACAGTACATTTAAGGAACTGGAAACCGCAACCGTGCATATATTCGCCATCTTCATTATATCCGAAGTTGCCATCCACTTCACAATTTGATATTCTGAGAGTAGAATTTTCCGCATACAAGCCAGCACCTTTACAGCTAGTGAAATTATTGCTAAAAGTACAGTTATGAATACTTGCGTCATCTACATTAAAGAAACGCAAAGCGCCTCCACGACGCATTTCATTGACAGCCTTGCCGTATGAGAAATTACAATATTCAATTCTTACTGGTGTCTTGACATCTTGGAACGTGACGCTATTCCATCCGCCTTTACCTTCATTCCATAAATAAAGCCCCGTAGTATCGATAGCTGTGAAATATATAGGATTATCCTTTGTTCCTATAGCTTCAAAGGATCCTTTCACCAAAATTCTATAGTAATCTTTAAAAATGACTTTTGTACCTTCTGCTATAGAAAGGCTACTTTCTTCAGGCACCTCAACATCACCGACGACCATGATAGTGTCACAGTCCCATTTTCCTTCTTGATTTCCTGAGACTTCACATATCTGAGCTATAGAAACAAAAGGTAATAATAATAGTAAAAATAACAGAGTTCTTTTCATAATAAAACACATTAAAACTTTTTTTAGATTTTACAAAGATAGTCATTTTTCATCAACAAAAACTTCCTTCATTATTTATTAGGTATTTTTGTTTATGATAAAGATTTTTGATTTATTTTTGTAGAGAAAATTAAATTACTATTGTTATGAAAAGAATGCTTTTACTTTTAATCATTTCACTTCCTGTGATGCTATTCTCACAAGTTGAAGGAAACATTGACGATGATTTCAACAACATGCTTCAAGTACTTGAAGATGAAACATCAATACAAGAAGAAGGTTTGTTTACACTACGTTTTGCTGATGCAGAAAACGACGAACCTGTAAAAGATGCAACCATCGACATCAACAATATCGGAACATATACAACTGATGCCGAAGGTTTGGTAAAATTACCTCTTCAAAAGGACGGCGAATATCAATTCTCTTTCAAGAAAGACGGATACATCCCTGCCGACCTGACTTTTGAAGTCGCCGCAGGAATGATATATTTCAACCGTTTTTCAGTATCCAAATTGATGGATTTAGGACAAATACGTATCGTTCTCGACTGGGGCAACTCGCCTTCAGACCTTGACCTTCACCTTGAAAAGACAGGACAATATCATATTTCATATCATCACAAGATTGTTGCTGACGACGGTTCTGCACAACTCGACAGAGACGACACTAACGGCAAAGGTCCTGAAACAATAACCATCACTGACGTAGATGACAAAGCAACTTATAATTGTTACGTCCACGATTATTCAAACAGAAACAATCCAAAGTCAAAGAAACTCTCAAAATCGAAAGCTCGAATCACAGTATATAACGACAACCAACTCGAGTTTGTCATCGAAGTTCCTACCGACAAAGAAGAAGGAACACGCTGGGATGCTTTCCAATTAAAGAAAAGCGTCTTCAAACAATCAAACAGAATTGCCAACTAAGAAGAATCAATAATTTTTAACATAAAAGATATGAGTAACAATAAAAAACTTTTTGAGGAATTTCCATCGGTAAGCACCGAACAATGGGAAGCAGTGATTCAAAAAGATCTTAAAGGAGCTGATTATGACAAGAAACTTGTCTGGAAAACAGCAGAAGGTTTCTCGGTAAGACCATATTACCGTGCTGAAGACCTCAATTCAATCACATGGAACAACGTGGAACCTAACGAGTTCCCTTACGTTCGCGGCAACAAGACAAAAGGTAACGAATGGCTTATCTGCCAAGACATCAATGTCAAGGATTGCAAAGCTGCTAACGAAAAAGCATTAGATGCCATCTCAAGAGGCGCAAATGCTATCACATTCCGTTTAGAATACGACAAACTCTACACCGACCTCGAATTGTCAGCATTGCTCAATGGCATCAACGCTAAAGAAGTCGAGTTGAGTTTCTACAACAACAAATATCACTTACCACTTTTGGAACAGCTTTCAAGAATCCCTGAATTACGCGGTTCTTTGAACTATGACCCATTGACACGCTACATCCGTCGTGGCACATGGTTCATCTCTGAAAGCACAGACATGGAATTGGCTTACATCCTTACAAAAGCCGACATGCCAGGTTTCCAAACAATAGGCATCAACAGCCACGTATTCACCAATGCCGGTGCAACCATAGTTCAGGAAATGGCTTTCTCATTGGCTATCGGAGCTGAATATTTAGACAAATTAACAGATACCGATTTAAGCATCGACGAAATCCTTCCTAAGATGCGTTTCAACGTTGCAGTTGGTCAAAACTACTTCATGGAAATGGCTAAGATGCGTGCTTACAGAGTATTGTGGGCAAACATCGCTAAGGCATTCGGCGCTAAAGAAGAAAACGCCAAGATGCTCATCCACGCTTTCAACGCTCAAATCAACATGAGCCTGTATGACTCATACGTCAACATGTTACGTACAACAACAGGTTCTATGTCAGCTATCCTCGGTGGCGTTCACTCATTCAGCGTAACTCCATTCGACATGGTTTACGAACCAACAACAGAGTTCGCAGAACGTATCGCTCGTAACCAACAGCTCATCTTGAAAGAAGAA
>JAZLAI010000051.1:0-3019 GCA_045613105.1 Bacteroidales bacterium
TTAAGCATTTTTATGTTTTTAGCTGTATTCAGCACACAGTTAAAAGCTGACGAAGGTATGTGGTTACCTTACAACTTAAGCAATCAAAGTCTTTATGAGATGCAACAACTCGGTTGCCAACTCACAGCAGAACAGATTTTCAACCTCAACCAGCCAAGCGTTAAAGACGCTATCGTTCAATTCGCTAACGGTTGTACAGGCGAACTCATCTCTCCTAACGGATTGTTACTCACGAACCATCACTGCGGTCTTGGATATGTTCAAGCACTCGCATCTGTAGAGCACGACTACCTCACAGACGGTTTCTGGGCTTTGGATATGAAAGAAGAACTTTCATGCGAAGGTCTTTATGTATCGTTCCTCGCTTACGTTGAAGACGTAACAGCAGCTGTTCTTAAAGGCGTCACAACAAAAGAGACACGCGAAGATATCATCGCTGAAAATATTGCAAAATTAAAAGAAGAACGTAAAGGCGACCGCGACGTAAGAATCGAAATCGTACCTTTCTATAATGGCAACCAATACATTATGTTTGAATATGATGTATATCGCGACGTCCGTCTCACAGCTTGTCCTCCATGGGGCATCGGCAAATACGGCGCTGACACCGACAACTGGACATGGCCTCGTCACAAAGGCGACTTCTGTATCTTCAGAGTATATACTTCACCTGACGGCAAACCAGCAGCTTACAGCGAAGAAAACGTCCCAATGAAATCTAAACATTACTTACCTATTAATATAAAAGGTGTAAAACAAGGCGACTACGCAATGATCATGGGTTATCCTGGCAGCACCGACCGTTATTCAACAAGCCGCACTATCAGCAACATTATCAATGAAGAAGGTCCAGCTATCATCGACTGCCGTACAACAAAACTCAACGAATATCGCAAACACATGGATGCCGACCAAGAAGTGTTCATCAAATATGCTTCTAAACAAGCTAGCGTATCCAACTACTGGAAATATTATATCGGACAAGTAAAACAATTACAACGTAACCGCGTATATGACAAACGTTATGCCCAAGAAGAAAAATTCAGAAAATGGGTAGAAGAAGAAGACAGCCGCATGGCTGAATATGGTAGCATCTTCGATGGCGTAAACGCTAAATGGGAAATCCTCGACGAGATCAACAAACCTATGACTTATCTCCGTGAAGCTGGATGGAACGGCGGCGAAGCTGTGTCTTTTTCTCGCAGATTCATAAAAATAAACAACCTAATAAATGAAAAAGCTGAAAAAGAAGAACTAGCAAAAGCTATAGCATCATTAAAAACAAGCATCGAGCCTTTCTTCAAAGATTATGATAAAGACCTCGACAAAGATGTCACCATCGCTTTACTTAACCTTATCTATAAAGACATCGACAAATATGTGCCTTCTATGATTACTGAAATAGGTGACCAATATAATGGCGACTTCACTGAATGGGTCAACAACGCTTTCAAGAAATCAGTCTTCGTGGATCAGGAAAAACTGAAAAAATGGATCGCCAAACCAAAAGACCTTGACAAAGACCCTATCTTCGCATTGGCAATGAACATCATCGATGTTTATAACAACGAAATCATTCCTTTATATATGTCAGCATCTGAATTAGGCGATGAAGCAGAACGTCTTTATATCAAAGGTCTGATGGAAATGCAACATGAACGCAACTTCTACCCTGATGCTAACTTCACAATGCGTCTCACATACGGTAGCGTTGAACCTTACAAAGGCGCTGACGCCGTCAACTACAACTACGTAACAACAATGGACGGCGTGATGGCAAAATACAAGCCTAACAACTGGGAATTCGACATCCCTCAAAACGTAAGAGATCTTTACTATACAAAAGACTATGGTCGTTATGCAAATGAAAACGGCGATTTGATCGTCAACTTCATCACAACAAACGACATCACTGGCGGCAACTCAGGCAGCCCTGTCATCAATGGCAATGGCGAACTCATCGGTCTCGCTTTCGACGGCAACTGGGAAGCAATGAGCGGTGACCTTTCATTTGAACAAAAGGTACAACGTACAATCTGCATGGATGCTCGTTACCTCTTATGGTGCATCGAGAAAGTCGGTAAGGCTCATAACATCATCAATGAGTTGACAATTATTGAATAAACTCAGAACTCAGAACCCTGAACTTGATACAAAACAAAAGCGTTTCCAATTGGAGACGCTTTATTTGTTTTATTCCAATAAGCCCAGTATGGGCGTCAGAATATAGGCAGGCGGTGGAGTGCGTAGCACGGAACCCCTGCAATAAAAATAATAGGATATTATAGAAGTTCCGAAGGAACGACAGTCCCCAGGCAGGTATGGAGAGCGTAGCTCGGAATGCCTGCAATAAAGACCGAATATTAATCAGAGTGCCGAAGGTACGACAGAATATCAATCATCAAAAGCATATCTCTCATCATATTGTATTCCGTATGCCTTCAAAAACGATTCATATTCTTCGCGGAATGACATTGTTTTATGATGATTTGATTGGTTTTTGACATAGTTTATTGTTTTGTCAAGCAAGGTCGGACTAACAGAGAACGCGCCATAACCTTCTTGCCATGCGAATTTGTCATAATATGAATCAATGGATTTTATCCATCGGCTGCTGTCTGATTTAATGATTTTCACAAAATCTGATTATGATTTCGTTTTAGGTAACGATGCCACTATATGAATGTGATCAACAACGCCTCCAACATCCATTGTAACACCACCAATTCCGTTTATGATTCCACCGATATATGAGAAGATTCTTTTCAGGTCATTTTCTCTCATTCTTATCCCATTGCTTTTTACATGGAATATGATATGCACGTTTATTTTCACTAATGCGCTTGCCATATTTATTTTGGTTTTTCTGTCGTACCTACGGCACTTTGATTGCATTGGGGTTCATATTTTGCAGGGATTCCGCTGCGCTCCATCACCTGCCTATGCTCTGTCACCCTTTCAGGGTTATTTTCTCAATTAAATAATAACCACTTGATTATATAATAATTCTTATATCGAA
>JAZLAI010000052.1:0-5266 GCA_045613105.1 Bacteroidales bacterium
CGTACTTCCTGCAGGCTTGAACATCATCTGGCCTATCATCGACCGCCCTAAAGCTATAGCAGTCAGAGACCAAAAAGGCAGGTCATACATGACAAGCAGCATCGACCTCAGAGAGCAAGTCTATGACTTCCCAAAACAAAACGTTATCACCAAAGACAACGTAACCACAGAAATCAATGCGCTTTTATATTTCCAAATCGTTGACCCTATCAAATCGGTTTATGAAATCGAAAACCTTCCTGTCGCTATCGAAAAACTCACACAGACAACACTTCGTAACGTCATAGGCGAGTTGGAATTAGACGAGACTTTGACATCACGCGACACCATCAACGCCAAGCTGCGCGCTGTGTTGGACGACGCTACAAACAAATGGGGCGTCAAGGTGAACCGCGTTGAGTTACAAGACATCACACCTCCTGAGTCAGTACGTATCGCCATGGAAAAACAAATGCAGGCAGAACGTAACAGACGTGCTGAAATCTTGAAAGCTGAAGGTGAAAAGACATCAGCGATTTTGAAGTCAGAAGGTGAAAAGACATCACAAATCAACAACGCTGAGGCAGAAAAAGCAGCTGTTCTTCTCAAGGCAGAAGGCGAAGCAAAAGCTAAGATTTTACAAGCAGAAGCTGAGTCACAAGCAATTGCCATGATAGCAGAAGCAATCAAGAACACCAAGACAGACCCAGCATCATATCTCTTGGCAACAAAATACATCCAGACATTAGAACAAATGGTCAGCGGCAAAGACAACAAGACCATCTACATGCCATACGAAGCATCTAATATGCTCGCTTCATTAGGCGGAATCAAAGATATCTTCAAACAATAACACTGACATCTATTTTTAGATAGTCATATAAAGCGAAAGCCAACTTACCGTTAAGGCAGGTTGGCTTTTATCGTTATCTCTAGATAATAGATAATTTATAGAGGTCTATCATCAAAAAGAACCATCACTAATAATTGCCACATTCCTCTTCTTATCAAAATCTATTCTTTCTTCAGATTGCTTGCAGCCATCGCTATAAGTTTCTTTAATAAAAGATAATATATTCGAAGTCTCTTCTATCTTCCAATTACCATCATTGAATCTATCCACATATTGAGTGTATGGTTTCTTTAATTGAATAGTCCATTCATGTGATGAATCAAATCCCACATAAGCGTTTCTTACTCCTATTAAATGATATTCAGATGGTTTAAAAATTTCATCTGACAAGTGCTGATATAAATTATCGGAATATGCCACATAGATTTTATCAGAATGTACCCTATTCTCTACGTAATCGAATTCTGGCAAATCTTTAAGTCCCAATTCCGTTGTCACTTTTTCGGGAGTATTGAACTTTACCTCTTCAAAATCTAAAGATTTTTTGCCATTATATCCAAATATAGAAGCAATTAGCGCAATTAGGCAATCAACACAACTGTAACAACTGAAGTGACAACTGATAAAATAATAATTTTCTTTTTCATAGTGTTATTTCGTTAAATAATCAATCGGATTCAAGTAAAACATCTTTCGTATTCCGTGAGAACTATCATCGATTCGCCAAGGATAAGGAATCAATGTCACTATTGAATAATGAAGATGCGCTGGCGTGTTGATAGCGTTTCCTGTATTTCCAACAGTTCCGATCTCTGTATCTTGCGTAACAAAAGCAAAGCGCTTGGTCTTTATCTCATCTAAATGAGCATAATAATGAAGTCGCCATTTAGGTCCTAAAACCAAAACGAACTTACCACTTTTGCCACCCTCTCCAGTTGTCAGCACAATTCCTACTGTTGAAGAATTTATGCTAGTACCTTTCTTTGCAAAAATATCCACGCCCTTATGCACAACAGAACTACCCCATCCTCCATGCCAAAAAGCATTATGATTATAGCTGTTTGAATCAGCGCCCACAACTGGCATCTTTAGGTTTTGTGGAATGAGGAGACCGATAACAATTATCGCTACGAAAACCAATAATATCCTTAATAAAATCTTCTTAATCATATATAAATATCAAAGTTTAAACATATTTCTTAATCAACTTTTTAGCACCCCAATTTATAAAGAAGACAAACAAGTACAAGACAATGAATATGATAATGTTTACCACATAATATTCCGTCCATCCTTTGCTGTAACAAGGAATATTGCTTGGTATATCAAGATGTTCGCCTAATTTCCAAAGGTCGTTTTTGCAAAGTTGAAATGCAGTGTCACAACTGATTTTTCCGTATCTGTCATATAACCATGTACCAAACCAAACGAACGGAATGTTATAAACAACACTCATTATCAGCACCACCAATCTACGTTTTGAAAATCCTTGTCTCATCTTCTTTGCAGCGACATAAACGACAGACAATGTTGACAATAACAGCACTGCATATTGCAAGTACAGATTGATATAAACGCATGCCTCGGTATATGTCCATCCGAATATCTTAGATAGCCATGTTATAAAAGCACAACATGCGCCAAAGATGAGGGTTATTATGTAAAAGAAGATGTTGGACATGAATTGTTTTTATAAGATAACTATTGAAAGTTGGTTATATTGTTTGGAGATAAAATAAAAGCCAACTTACGGGAAATGTAGGTTGGCTTTGTGTCGTTTGAAGAAAGAAATATTACAACATAATTTTAATTGCTTTATTTCCTACGCTAACAATATAAACACCTTTATTGAGAGTAATTTCTTCACCAGTGTAATTATCTATTTTCTTTACAAGAACGCCGTTGATGGAATAGATTGCAATAGGTTTACCCTCTGAATCTGATAAAGATATTCCATTAGATGTCACTTCTATTGAGATATTGTCCATATTAATATCTTCCATTCCTGTACTGTCATATTCTTTAATATTCACAAAGTTTTCCCAGACTTCTGCAGACTGATATTTTGAAAGAAGTCCTTCTGGCACATATAGCGTTGTGTTCATATATTGAGCGTATGTAAAATTAGTATCACCAACTTTTGGAGGTATTCCTGTCATATATATATTCGTTAGACTTGAACAATTTTTAAAAGCAGATTCTCCAATGCTTTCTACACTATAACCAATTGTTACACTTGATAGACTTGTACAACCTTTGAATGTATTGCTTTCAATAGAAGAGACTGTATTAGGTATTTCTATGCTTTCAAGACTTGTACAATAAGAAAAAGCTGATTCTTCAATAATAGTAATAGTATTAGGTATTTCTATGCTTGTAAGACTTGAACAATTGGTAAAAGCTGATTCTCCAATATAATTGACAGAACTTGGCAATTCAATGCTTGTTAATGATGAACAATTACAAAATCCCCTCTCTCCAATATAAGTAACAGAATTTGGCAACTCAATGTTTGTTAATGATGAGCACCAATTAAAAGCATCTTTTCCAATAGAATAAAGCTGTGAATTTTCTCCGAATGTCATACAGGTCAAACTTGAACAACCAGAAAAAGCACTTTCTCCAATCTCAGTTACCGAATTAGGAATTTCTATGCTTGTTAGAGTAGAATAATAAAAAGCTCCCTCTCCTATAAAAATGACACTATATTCGCCATCATCATAAATTACAGTAGATGGTATAACAATGTCACCAGTATAATCTTCATCTCCATGTCGATCACATACTTCAGCCGTAAAATCAGTTGCTGAAATAATATTGTAGTATATTCCATCAACTTCAAAATCGTAAGCTTTTGCCGTCAAGCTTAACAACAGCACTGCTATTGTTATCAGCAATTGTTTAATTGTTTTCATTTGTATTATTTATTTTAAAGAGTTAAAACTATTACAAAGATTTGATAATATCATTTATACATTTTATTTCAATATCAGAAAACTGATTCCAGACACCGTCTGTAACAGAGAATCTTTTACTTGATATTTCTTTAAGATAAATAGAATATAGATATTCTCCAAGTTCATCAACCCCAGAAAGATGTGTTTTTAGATTAGAATCATACATATTTACAAATATTCTATTACTTATATTGGGGTGTTGGGGGTTTGGTTTTTCGTTTAATACTGATAAAACATAATTATTAATATTACCACACTTGCTAATTAACACATTAATATCTTTAGAACTAGTAAGTATATCTTTCAACAAACGAACAATACATTGACTTGATGACAAATTAATCGAGTTATCATAAAGATAATAAGCACCTATCATATTGGGCAATGTTATTCCATTCCTATAACACATCATATTGCGGTATGTAGTTAACATCTCATACCATAGTTCTTTCTTTTCCATAACTAAAAACATTTCTCAAATGCCAACTAATTCCCAGAAGAAAGCGGATTATAAAAAAGAAAGGTGTGGGAACTTATTGCTTTATCCTTAGATTAGGTCTTCGCATTACCTTTAGCATGGATAAAACAATAGCCCACACCAAAGGATATGTGAAAAGCCAATAATGGCTGTACACACCAATGATGTGGGTGCTATTGCTCATCATCTTCATGCTAAAATTAAAGTTGCGAAGTTTAATCTAAGAAGACAATTTCAATAACACCTTTGCACTCCACTGCGGAGTTGCTTCGCAAAGGTAGAAAAGTTTTTCAGATAATATCTATCTGTTGAGAAAAATATTTTTTCAGAAAAAATTTTGTACAGAATTACCAAATTTGGTAATTTTTATTATCTTTGCTCCCGAGAAACGAATACCATTATTGTATGAAAATAACATTTAAAGACAAAGCCTTGTCTGATTTATATGAGAACGGGAAAACCGAAGATCGGAAATATAAGAAAATATGCAGAAATATAGATTAATTTCCAACAGAGCGATTCATCCTGGAGAAATCCTATGCGAAGAATTGAAAGAGCGTGGTATAAAACAAAAAGATTTTGCTCAAGCAATTGGTTGGCAAGCAACGCATCTTAACGAATTTATAAAGGGCAAGCGTAACCTGAATGAAGATTTGGCAATGAGATTAGAGTCGCAGCTTGGCATTCCATTTAAGACATGGATGAGCTTGCATAATGGATATATCTACGAATGCAAAATTTTGGAGAAAAGGAATGCTGATGAGAAATTCATTCTTCAATCTAAAAACACATCTGCAGATTTTAAAACGACAACCAACAAACTTGAACCTTCAAAGCCAGTCCATCCAGGTGAAGTGTTAAAAGAAGAGTTGGATTATAGAGGTATCTCACAAAAGAAATTCGCAGAACAAATTGGCATTTCGTACAAAAATATAAACGACATTTTAAACTGCCGCAAGCCTATTTCTGCGGATATAGCATTGCTCATAGAAGCTGCTT
>JAZLAI010000053.1:0-87329 GCA_045613105.1 Bacteroidales bacterium
TCTCCCCGTCGTTTTGCGAGTGCAAAGGTACGAAAAATTCCTTTCCTCCAACACTTTTTTTCAAAAAAATCGAATATTTTTTTAATTATTTTTTATTGCGCTGTAAACCACCAAGTTATGATGACAAAAAAGTGTGTTCAAACCGCTTTTTTGCCTGTCTTTTGCCGTTTTTTGACGCGGAACGGACTCTTTTTGGACTCCCGGATGCCCGAAAATATCACGGATCGCTGTTTTTTCGCGAAAAACCGATGCGGGACGGACGGGTTTGATGTGGCGGGAAAAACGTTTTATTGACCGGTACGGAGGGGCGGGATGCCCTCCGTACCGCCGGAACTCAGGGCTCGGACGCGGCTGCTCTTCCCAACCCTCCATTGACGCCGCTTCCATAAACCTGCAATACTTAATTTACACCTTATTAATTAATATAGAGCACAAAGGATGTTATTGCATTGTTTTGTTTTGTGTATTTTCATTTTCATCTTCATAAAGACTAAATATGGTTTCTTTTTCGGTAATATCTATTTTTGTTATATTTATTAGCGTGAAGTTTATTAAAATTTTTTCGGCTTCTTTCTTATTTATTTCAGCCTTCTTTATAAACTCCTTTAGTGTTATGGTTTTATTTTCGCTTAAATATTTTAATAAAAATATTTCGGATTCTGTGAATGTCACTTTGACGCTTTGTTGGTTGTTGCGGTTTTTCCATATTTTAATCAAAATACTATCTGCTATTATGTTCTGGTCATTTACTCTGATATATACCTTATATATATTATTATGGTCTGGAGCTTTGTGTTTGTTTTTGCTTATAGGAACGATTACTTCCAAAACGGTCTTACCATTAATTGTCCATTCTTTTGCCTGGTATTTTACTGGAGGGTTGCAGAACATTTCTGAAGCGGTTTGAATCATGTATTTTTCTTCCTCACACCTGATTCCAGATATAATACCATTATCTTTTACACCGATTAGTAAACGTCCGCCATCAGTGTTGGCAAAAGCTACCAGAGATCTTGCTATTTTTTTGCTATCAGATATTTCAAATTTAAAATCCAGCATCTGATGTTCGCCTTCGTCAATTAGTTTCAATATATGATTAGACATTATTCATTGAATTTTTATAAATGCAAAAATAGTGAAAAGACTTTAAATTGTTTTTTAATTTATGTTTGAATTGTAAGGTTATTTTATAATTATGTAATTGCTATTTTTTTTATGTATGGATGAATAACGGTAAATAGGGGATAGATTAATTTGTGATTTTAAAAGGATATAAGAGATGTTTGTATGTCATTAATGTTGGATGTGTTTTGTATCAAAATAGTGGCTTAAATCCAATTTTTATTCTTGTAATTTATATTTTACAAAAATAAATAAAAACACACAATAAAAACACAAACATATATTATTCAGTTATTTATACAAAACTGAATTACTTTACATTAATAAATATTTAAATATTATACTTGTTTTATTGTGAAATATAATGATTATTGACAATAAGTGATGTAATGTACATAATAATAATAATTTATGTTAAAATCATTTAACAATTACTTTAAAAAAACATAATTTTTTGTTAAAAAGATATTACTTAATAAAAATTAACTTAAATAATTGTATAATAATTGTTTAATAGTATTAATTTATATTGAATAATTAAGATTAATGAATATAAAGTTAATATTACAAAAATAAAATGCATTTTGGTTAGATTTGTAAGAAAAATATTTTTACTTTTGTGAAATAAATTATCTCTAAAATTGAATTTTTAAAGGGGGAGGTGATGAGGTAAGTTTGTTTTGAATTATTTGTAAAACTTTATATGTTTTTATGGATTTGATAAAAGATAGATTGGCTCATATAATAAGGGCAAAAAATTTGACTGCTACACAATTTGCAGAAATGATGCAAATTCAACCATCAAATGTTTCTCATCTTTTGAGTGGAAGAAATAAGCCTAGTCTGGATTTTTTGATAAAACTTAAGGATGTTTTTCCAGAATATAGTTTTGATTGGATAATATTAGGTAAAAAACCTATTACAATAAATGAGCCTCATTATCTTTCAAAGGAAGTGTCTATGTATCCTGATAATGAAGAAAAAAGTTATATAAAACCCCCTATAGATAAGCAGGAAGATTTATTTTCGGATCATGATATAAATATAGATAAGATTTTGCATGTGTCTAACTCATCAAATGAATCAAAAGGATTGAAACAAATTATATATATATATGAAGATAATACATTTGAAGTGTACAACTTAAGAAAATGACAAAATTTAGGTGTATATAATTTGTAAAATACAAGTTTTTTGCTTATTTTTGTACTTTTAATATATAGTACTGAAATATGTCTAAAGAATTGATTCTTAGGTCTTTAATAGATACATTTAACAAATATAAAAAGATTGTTATAGTTTCTCATGTGAATCCGGATGGTGATGCATTGGGATCAACATTAGCTCTTAGTTTGTTTGTAAAAAAACTAGGAGCATCACCTAAAGTAATTATACCTAACGATTATCCAAGGTTTCTTGATTGGATGCCGTCGATTCAAGATGTTATTATCTTTGATAAAAATATGAACAAGGCTGTAGAGATTATGAGTGAAGCCGAATTGTTCTGTTATTTGGATTTTAATACACCGTCTAGAACAGGTGTGATGTATAATGATTTGTGTCATTTTAATAAAACACCAAAAATCCTTATAGACCATCATATAGGAGCAGATACATCACAATTTTTAGTCACTTATTCTGAAACAGAGATTTCGAGTACTTCTGAAATGGTTGCAGAACTGATTAAATATCAAGGGTTTGATGAATATTTAGATGATGATATGGCTTCTAATATTCTTGTAGGGATGATTACTGATACAGGTTCTTTTACACATTCGATTTTTAGGAATACATTTAGTTTATGTGGTGAAATATTAGCTGCATCAGAAGTTGATTATATAAAGATACATCAAAATATATATGACAATTCAACGGAAAATAGATTGAGATTGTTAGGTTTTTTGATAAATGATAGATTGACGGTTCTAAATGAATACAATACAGCTTTTATTTATGCATCTAAATCTGATTTAGAAGCTTTCGATTATCAAGTTGGTGATACTGAAGGTGTTGTTAATTATCCACTGTCTATTTCAAATGTTAGGATGTCTGTTTTTATAACAGAGCGTCAAGATTGCATTAGATTGTCATTTCGTTCTAAAGGTGATTTTTCGGTCAATGATCTGGCAAACAAACATTTTAAAGGAGGTGGTCATTTTAATGCAGCAGGCGGAACTTTGCATTGTTCATTGAAAGAAGCTATCGAAAAATTGTTATCTGTATTACCAGAATATAAAGAATCGTTAACTAAATGAAAATTAGTATTATAAATACAATAATAACAATGATATTTATATCATTATTGTTGTTATATTCTTGTTCAATAGAGACATATACGACAAGGAAAAATGCTGCAGATCAGGCTGTTTTAAAATATATATATGATAATGGCCTACATGTAGAGGCAGATTCGTTGGGATTTGCATTTATAAACATGATTGAAGGTGAAGGTGATTGTCCCAGAGAAGGTGATAAGGTTGCATTTCATTACAAGGGGTATTTTTTTGATGGAGAAATTTTTGATACTTCATACGGAAAACCATATCCTTTAATTGTTGAATTGGGTGATGGAATGCTTATTAAAGGGTTGGAAGAGTCTTTGAAATTGATGAGTAAAGGTTCTAAAGCTAAGGTGGTAGTTCCTTTTTATCTAGCATATGATGATTTGGATAATGCTCCGGTTCCTCCTTACTCTAATCTTATATTTGAAATAGAACTGATTGATTTTACATCTGTTAAGAAATGAAATTATATATATATATATTGTTTGTTATAGTAATCGTGATGTCGTTTTTTTCATGTAATGATACTATGAATAAAAAACAATCAGACATAAATGTCATTGATAAAAAGAATATTGAGGATTCAATGGTTGAAATGAATATAAATCTTTTGGCGCAGGAATCTAAAATGATGGATGATTATGTGAACTCACATAATTTGAATATGGTTAAAACAGGCACAGGATTGAGATATCAAATATTAGAATCAGGTGATGGAGATTTGATTGATAAAGGTGATATAGTTTCTATTGAATACGAAATCAGATTGTTGGATGATGATGTCGTTTATTCTTCAGATAAAGATGGATTTAAGACTTTTGTTGTTGGAAAGGGTGGGGTTGAAAGCGGACTTGAAGAGGCAATTCTAAAGTTGAGGAAAAATAGTGTTGCTATTTTAATAATTCCTTCTTATTTGGCCCATGGTATAGCTGGAGATGGCAATAAAATACCACAAAGAGCATCTTTGGTTTATAAATTAAAAATAATTGACAATTATAGTAATTAATAAAATCGGTAAATTTAAATTTTAAAAACATGAAAAGAATAATTTTATTATCATTGGTTTTTGGTGTAATATTTACATCTTGTCAAAGTGACAAAACAAACTCTTATGCCGGATATGAAAAAACAAAGTCCGGATTAAACTATAAGTTTTATAGTAATAATGGAGGAGAAACTCCTCAAATGATGGATCTTATGGATATGCAGTTGTTCTGTTGTATAAACGATACAGCAGTTATTATACCTAATAATAGGATGATATTACAGATGATAGATCCGTTTTTCGCTGGAGATATTTATGATGGTTTAAAAATGATGCATAAAGGTGATTCTGCTTCTTTTATTGTTCGTACAGATTCTACATTTATGACTTTATTCCAAATGCCGGCATTGCCAACGGAGTTTTCAGCCGATGATATAATGAGATTTGATGTCAAACTTAATGACTTCTATCCTGAGTCAGAATTTGCTGCAAAACAGATTGAATTTATGAAAAAAACTTATAAACAACAGACAGAATCTGCTGAAGCTGAGTTGAGCGAATATTTTAAAAATAATGATATAAATCCTATAGTAACATCAACAGGTCTATATTATAATAAAACTAAAGAAGGTAATGGAGAAAAACCACAGGTCGGAACAATGATAAAAGTGCACTACACTGGTAGATTGTTAGATGGAACTATTTTTGATTCGTCAGTTGATAGGGATGAACCATTTCAATTTGTATTAGGTATTGGTCAAGTTATTCCAGGTTGGGATGAAGGACTTCAATTAATGTCAAAAGGTGAAAAAGGTGTATTTTATATTCCTTATTATTTGGCTTATGGTGATAGAGGTGCTGGTGCAATACCTCCATTTGCAACATTGATTTTTGAAGTTGAATTAATAGATTTCTGATAAAAATTGAAATTTTAAAATAATCTCTTCTTTTTAAATCTTTTTAAAGGAAGAGATTATTTTATTTTGTTATATAGAAAAATAAAATTATGAAAAACAAATTTTCGGTATTTACATTGCTTTTAATCTGTTTGTATTTATTTTCATGTAATAGTAGTGAATATAAAAGAACAGAAAATGGTGCTTTAATGAAATTTTATAGCATTAATTCAAATAATGAAAAACCTCAAGTAGGAGATCTGGTAATAGTTGATGTTACGCAGAAAATATCCGACTCAGTATTGTTCAGTTCTGAGACAATGGGAGAACCATTTGAAATGCTTGTTGAAGAGCCTACTTTTGTCGGTGATATAATGTGTGCCATAATGAGTATGCATAAAAATGATCATGCTTCTGTTATTTTTCCGATAGATTCGATGTTTGTTAGCATAGGAGAGAACTTGCCTCCATTTATTGAACCAGGAACAATGACTGAAATGGATATTGTTATTAAGGATATTGTTAAAAAAGATGATCTTGAAGAAGAAATTCGTCAGGAAACAATGATGAGAAAACAAAAAGAAGAAAATTTGTTGGCTCCTTATTATAATAATAATCAATATACTATAACTGAAGATAGCTTGATTATTGTTGATATGAATAAGGGTAAAGGTAGATTCGCTAAAGCTGGTGATATAATGAAAGTGTATTTTACTTTCCAAACGCTGGAAGGTGATACATTGCTTGAATTTGTTTCGGGAAAACCTTATGAATTGGTATTTGGCGACATGGCTCTTGGTCAAGGATTTTATGAAGGTCTGAGTCTTGTTACAAAAGGAGGCAATGCAGAGTTTATAATACCTTCATCATTGGCATGGGGAAGTGATGGATTTCAAGGAGTTATACTTCCTTATACACCTTTTAGATTTACATTGGAAGTAGTTGATATTATGACTTCAGATGAATATGAAAAAGAACAGAAAGAAATAATTGAAAAAGAAAATAGAGAAAATGCGAAACGTATTCTGGAAGAACCTGAGAGAATTGCTAGATATGTAAAAGATAATGATATAAAAGTATTTCCAAAAGAGTCAGGATTGTATTATATAGAAACAAAGGCTGGAACTGGAGATTCTGTGAAAAATGGCGATATGGTATCAGTTCATTATTCTATATATAATATAGATGATATATTGATAGAAAGTAGCTATGATTATAATCAACCTATTCCATTTGTTTATGGAGGAAATCAAATGATTCCAGGAATTGAAGAAGCTGTAGGTTATATGAAAGTAGGCGGAAAGTCAAGAATTATTGTGCCTTCACAATTAGGTTTTGGGGAAATAAAGATAGATGATAATTTACCAGCTAATTCAGTACTTGTTATTGATTTAGAACTTGTTGATCTTCAACGTTAGTTTCGTAATAGTTTGTCTTGCCTGAATGATATGTGTCTATTACAGTTATGATGGCAAGACAACTCCATACAGGAATTGCAAGTTTATCTGTATCCAAGAAATTGTTAAGTACACCGTGAGTGAAGTAGCTTATTATTGCTAAAGTAGCTGCAAGTACCAATATCTTGGATTCTTTATTTTTAGCTTTTTTATATACAGTTAGTCCTTTATATACTGATACAGCAACCAATAAAATTACCAAAAACGAACCTATGACTCCCATTTCGGATAAAGCACCTATGTATTCACTATGCGCATTTCCACCATCACCATGGTTTGTTGTGATGATAGTCTGATTCATTGATAACTGATATGGAGCATAAACGAACTGGTATGTTCCAGGACCCCATCCAAAGAATGGTCTTTCTTCAAATAATCTTAATGCGGAACTCCATCTGTTTAATCGTTCCAAATTAGATGCGTCAGTCGAAATATTTGTAATGGATTGAATGTGTTCAATTAAATTATTCGATGAATCTTGTTCGTTGCGTTCCATGACATCAATGATTTGATGTCTGAATGTAAAGAATAATGCAATTATAGCTATTGCTATTGTTAGAATGTATTTGAATTTTATTTTTAAAAGAACACAGAATAAGACGCCGATAACTGCTACAATACTTAACCATGCTGCTCTACATGCTGATAGATACATACCTAAACATATAATGGCAAAACTGGCTATGATTAAGATTCTATTTGATGTCTTTATATTAGGAATAAATAAAAATGCAGCATTCAAAACCAAGTAAATAGCTAAAGCGGCACCATATGCGGTATGGTCGTTATAAAATGGAGTCATTACCCAGTGGGCTGAATTGCCGGAGAATCCGTTTATGGCATGATTTATTGTTGTATATATAATAACTATTATAAGTCCTGCAATATACAGCCAAACAAATTTATTTAAGTTTTTAGGATTCTTGAATAACTTAGCACATACAAAATATGCTGGAATAACAAACCAAACTCTTGACAATAAATATTTTGCTGATACTAAAGGAAGTTCACTTGTTATTGTTGTTATTAGAATCCAGATCAACATCAAATATATCACTATTGAAATAGGATGGCTTGCTATTTTATTGTCGAATTTCTTTTCGTAAAGTAATTTGGCAATAAAAAAGAACAATACTCCGAACAATAACGGTTCTACAGGAACAGAAAGAGATACCCCGATGTTAAGTCCAAGTCCTTCTAAGTTTATTGATAAAGGTGTTAAAAAAGCGATTAAAAAAAGAACTTTTTTGTATGAAAAGAAATACAGCATTAATACTCCTAATAATATAGGTAATGCATACATATAATATATGTTCTTTTCTACAACTAAGAAAAGACTGATAATAACAAATAATGTTACTATCAAGTAAAAACCAGCTATTTTAAGTCCCTTTTGCAAAATGAATTATTCTTTGATGTCTATTTTTTCAATGGCAACTACAACTAAAATTGACAATAAGAATGTTCCAATTCCACATAATGCAACAATAATCCATCTTACAGGAGTTGCTTTCTTGTCGGAAACAGAAGGGTATGATACAATATTTGAATAAGTTATTTCACCTTGAGCTTGGCGCAATTCTTCTTCATAGAATTGACGTACGTTACTATAAATAGAAGTTTCTGTTGCGATTAATTCTACTAAAGCTATTGCTGTTGCAATATTTCCTGAATTTTCATTGTTGTTATTGCCTGTAAAGAATGCAGTAGAATTACCTTTTGAGAGATATTGATAATTAAGTATATTTCCATCGTTAGTAACTTTTGCAAGTTCTTTTGATAATGAGTCGATGAATTCTGTTTTCTGTCTCAATTGTCTTTCAAAAGATTTAACATTTTCCCATTTTTTCGTTTTATGTATGATCTCGAATTTTACATCGTAAAGACGTATGATTTCATTGGCTATGTCGCATGCCATTTTAGGATCTTTATCCAAGACCTTGATTTTTACAGCATCGTATGGAGTTTTTGATATAGATATTCTGTCATGATATTCTCCAATTAATGCTGTTTTTGCATATTTGTAATTAGGGTCTATACCATAGTGTTGCATTAAATTGAATATTTTAACGACAGAATCTACTATTTCTTGAGATTCCATAACTTGAAGCATCTGTTCTGTATATGTTTCATCTGAAAATTCAGATAAACCATTCGGATAAACAATAGCTTCTGATTTATATTTTGGTGTTATGAATTTAGGTCCAGAAAAGAAAGCACCTAATATCGCTGCTACGATTGTTACGGCAACTATATGCCATTTCCATTTTAAAATAACTCTAAGAAGTGTGAGGTTGTTAAAATACTTATCCATTTTTAATTTTGTTTTATTCTGAGCTATAATTACTTATGACTAAAAAAAATAAAATAATCCTTAGTGCTTAAGGATTGTAAAATTTCTTCAAAGATAAGAAATAAATTAGAATGTTGGAAACATTTTTTTGTTTAATTATTTTTTAATTTGTTCGATAGATGAGAAAATGAGATTTTTTAATTCTTTAAAGTCTAACATTTTGGTTATGAATGCTATAATGATTCCACTGGTCAATGAAATAATGAAGGTGTATATCCAGTAAATATCTAATGATTTTAATATTGCTGTAGTGACAGATAATAATATGATGAAGGAGCATACGCTAATCCAAAATGAAGCACCTAGCTTTAAGTTGAAGTTTCTCTTGGCGATAAAAAATTGAATTGAGCATGTGGCAAATTGAACACATAAACTTGTAAAGGCTGCTCCTTGTGCTTTAAATATAGGTATAAATATAAAATTTAAAGTGAGATTTATTACAACACCAATCGCTGCCACTATATTGAGTTGTTTGAGATTGCCGTTTGCAGTTAATAATGTTCCGAAAATGTATGTTATTGAAATAGACACAAAACTGCCCATTAGTATTTGTAAAATTTTAGATGATTCTGTTATTCTAATGTTGTATGTCTCAATAGATTCGTTTGGTTGGATATTATACAAAAGCTCCATTAAATTGTGACTGTAAAATATACATACGATAGCTATTATGCAAGTCATTGTCAGCATAAGACCAAATGATTGCTTTACCAATGATTGTAAATCTTCTCCTTTTTTTATGACAGCTGCAAATAATGGTAATAGTATGACTGAGAATAAGTAAGATATATTATTTCCTGCGTCAAACAAGCGATAAGCTCTTGCGTAGATGCCGGCTTGTACTGCAGAAATGTCTTTAGGTAAAATACGTTCTATGAGAACAGGTTCTAATCGGTTATAAAAGCTCATTAACAATACAAGCAATGCGTAGGGAATACTTTTTTTAATTATCATCAAAATGAAAGGGAAGTTGAATTTGATGGAAAGTTTTCCTGTGTGTTTTAATACAATGAATATTGCTATGACTAATGTAATGATGTATGATATTGTCTGAGAATAAACAAACCAATATATGTTAAAATTGCTTTGAGGGAAAATGCCTGACCATAGCAGGAAACTGCATATCATTATCATAAGCACTCTGTCTAAAACTGATAGAATGCTATCGGTTTTAAATAATAACAATGCTGCTATGTTTGAGCGTACGTATAGTATGAATGATAATAATACCTGATTAAGTCCAACAATTCCAAGTAGTTTTAGTTGCTCTCCATTGTATCCGATGGCTATACCTATTAAAAATATTATTATAAAATATCCTAGGCTTAAAAATATCTTGGCTTGAGTTATACCGACAAAATATTTGGATAACAAATGGTTGTTTTGAGCTATGTTTTTACTGTTGTAGTTTGTTAATCCGATGTCGAGTATAATATAAAATAGATAAGAGAAGTTGAAAATTGCCAAATAAGTTCCGTAAGAGGCATCACCAACCAAATTCTGAACAGTTCTATCAACACCTAAAATCCAAAATGGTTTTACTAAAAGATTGATAAACAATAAAAAAATAATATTTTTTAAGAAACGATTGTTCATTATTTGATGATGACTTTCTTTATGAATTAAAAATGTAAAGATACGCTTTTTTCCTTTATTTTATATTATTTGAGAATATTTTCTTTTTTATTTGTTTATGATAATAAAATACATAAAAATGAGGTTTAACAATAGATTGTACAAATATTAATTGTAGATTTGCAAAAGAATTATAAAAGAAATGAATCAGGAAAAACATATATTCAGTGAGGAGTCATTAGAGCTGTTAGATGAGGAGAAGAGTTTGTTGTTGTTAAATGATGATGTGAATACATTTGACTATGTTATTGAAACGCTTATCAAAGTTTGTGGACATACGTTAGAGCAAGCTGAAACTTGTGCGATGATAACACATTATAAAGGTAAATGTGCTGTTAAATCAGGAACTTATGAGGAACTGAAACCTTATTATGTAAGTTTGCTTAATCATCATCTTTACGCTAAGATTCAGTAGTTATGGAGAAATATTCGGAAAGAGATCTTGCAATAATTGAAGCTGCCTTTAAGATATTTATACAGTCTGTCAGTAAAGTGATGGATGCAGAGCAGATTGGTTTTATTGAAAAAGCATATAGAGTCGTATTGGAAAAGTATGACGGAAGGAGAACCTTATCCGGTGGTCTGTATGTGTTAAGTCTCATAGAAATGGCTGATATTGCGGCAAATGAGATTGGATTGAGAAGTAAGACCGTCGTCGGTATTTTTCTACATCGTATAACAAAAGATACAGATGTCACTATAGATTATATTAAGGAGCATTTTGGTGAAAGAACATCATTGATCGTTGAAGGTTATGACAAAATATCGGATATTCAAACGAGCAAGGTGTCATTTCAATCGGAACAGTTTAGAAGACTATATCTTTCATTGATAGATGACATTAGGGTCGTATTGATAAAGATAATACATCGATTATACGATATGCGTCATAGAGAAGATATAGATTCTAAAAGTTTCAAAAAATATCTTAAAGAGGTAAAATATCTCTGTATTCCAATTGTTCATAGGCTAGGACTTTATGAAATAAAAAAGGAATTTGAAGAAAAGGTGATGATATATGAATTTCCTGATGAGTTTGAGGAAATTAAAAATAAAATCAGAGTGTCATCATCGGAACAGGAAAAATTAATGGAAAATTTCCTGTCACCAATACGAAAAGCTTTGGCGGATGAAAAAATAGAATCTTATATCAAATGGAGAACAAAATCGATTCCGTCAATTTATGAAAAAATGAAGACAAACAATCTTCCTTTTGAGCAGATCTTTGATATATTTGCTGTGAGAATTATAATAAAAAACAGCAAGCCTAATGAAGAGAAGTCTGATTGTTGGAGAGTGTATTCTATTGTGACAAATATTTATCAGCCTAATCCTAAACGTTTGAGGGATTGGATAACTTCTCCTAAAGTGTCTGGTTATGAGTCTTTACATACTACAGTTCAAGCAGATAAAAATTGGATTGAAGTTCAGATTCGCACTGAGAGAATGGATGAAATAGCAGAAAAGGGTAGTGCTGCACATTGGCAATATAAAGGAAAAAATAAAAAGCAAACCACAGATGAGTGGTTGAACCAAGTCAGAGAAATCCTGGAAAGTCCAGAATATGGAGCTATAGATGATAGATTGTCAAATAGTTGTAAATCTGATAAAATATATGTTTTTACACCCAATGGTGATCTGAAGCAGCTGCCTCTAGGTGCTACAGTTTTGGATTTTGCCTTTGATATTCATACGCAGGTTGGAAGTAGATGTGCTGGTGCAAATGTTAATGGAAAATTACAACCTATTCGTTATGTGTTACATAGCGGTGATAAAGTGGAAATTTTAACAAGTAAGAAACAATCTCCTAAGTCGGATTGGTTGAGTGTTGTGACTACCGACAAGGCAAAGAATAGAATAAAGCGTTATCTTAAAGATCAGGAGATGAAAGAGGCTGAAATTGGTAGCGCATTGTTTTACAGACGTTTGAAAAATTGGAAAATACCATATACTGACAAACTTCTTACCGAAATCTTAAAAGAATATGATTTGTCATCAGGTATAGAGTTTTATCATCAAATAGCGACAGAGAAAATAGATGTCATTCGCTTGAAGGAATTTATTTTGTCATTAAATGAAGATAAGGAACAGAAAAGTGAAAGGGTTGACAATGATGTTGTTAAAGATAAAAATGATGAGACTAAAGTAGGGGAGGTTTATATTGGAAACAACTTGAATGATCTGGCTTTTAAAGTCGCGAAATGCTGTCATCCTACTCCTGGAAATCAGGTTATAGGTTTTATTTCCATAAATGGTGGTGTTACTATTCATAGAGATGATTGTAATAACGTCAAAGCTTTGAAAAAGAATTTTCCATATAGAATTATTGATGTTAAATGGAATAATGATTTGTCTGATATCAAGGAGGTTACTGTCAAATTGGTTGCTAATAATGAACTTGGTTTGCTAGGTTCTGTCTCAAATATCATAAAAGATTTGCATATTAATATTTTGAGCGCAAATTTTGAGACAAAAGAAAACAGATCCGTGGGAAAACTTGTTTTACAAATTAACAACACGAATCTGCTTGAACAATTATTAAGAAAATTGAAATCTTTGAAAGGTGTATTAGAAGTTAATAAGATTTCATGATTGATAACCAATAGATTTTTTATTCGGTCATAATATCAATGATAACTTTATCGGTCTCTCTCATACCTTTACTTGCGAGAGTTCCAATGTTCTTGATTGTTTTTTCAATGTCGTTTCCAATAATGCCGTCTCCTCCGCAGAAGTTTTTACGGTTTTTGCTCATATTATAGCCTAATATACCGCCTTCAACAGCTGTTGCTATTTTTGCTGCGCAAGATGCTTTTGCACCATCACATATAATACCAGAAGTGATTGCCAATGAATTGGATAAAGTTTCTGATATTGTTTCAAGATTTTCACCTAATAAATATGCGATTCCGCATGCTGCTGCGCAACCAGCACTGATTGCTCCACAATATGCAGACAGACGTCCGATCATTGTCTTTTGATGTATTGCAGTGAGATTTGATACACATAATGCACGATATATGCGTTCTTCTTCAATGTTATATTCTTTTGCGTATGCTAAAACAGGCATTGAAACTGTAATTCCTTGGTTGCCACTGCCTGAGTTAATTATGACAGGCATCTCGCATCCATTCATTCTTGCATCAGAACCTGCTGCTGCCCAAGCCTTTGCTTTAATCTTTACATCGTTACCATAGTTATTTAATAATAAGCTTCCGATATTTGCACCCCAGTCATTGTTGAGTCCTTCTTCTGAAATGGCTTTGTTATATTTTAATTGACGTTCAAGAAGTGGTTTTACATCTTCTATTTCAACGCTGTTTGCAAAGTCATATATTCCTTCCATATTCAATATGGAACGATCGGTAAGTTCTTTTGATGGAGTAGCGATTGTGTTGCTTTCAAACAATACTTCGTTGTCCTTTTGGATGTTGACGATATTTGTATGGAAGTTGCTAATTCTTACAGATGCAGAATGTTCGCCTTTATAAATTTTAATAGTAACGTCAAGTTGCTCTTTGGATTCGATGTGTGTTATTTCCATCGGAATGGTTTCCAAAAATTTCTTGGCTTCTTCTTTTTGTTCTGTTGTGACACCGGCAATGACTTCTAATTTTTTATCAGGATCTCCGCCAACAATACCAATGGCAACGGACGCTTTTAATCCTTTCATGCCGTTAGTGTTAGGAACAATGACGCTTTTCACGTTTTTGATGATATTGCCACTTGCTAAAATATCAACTTTTTCGGGCATTTCTCCTAATACTTCTCTTGCTTTCGCTGCTGCGTATGCAAGACATATCGGTTCTGTACATCCCATTGCAGGGACTAATTCTTCTTGTAAAATGTTGATATACAAGTTGTAGCGGTTATCTGTTTTTATCATTTTTATTGTTTTTTTATGTTTTTGCAAAGATACGTTTTTTATAGTAAAAACAAAGGTTTTAACTGCCTTTTGTTATTTCCATTAATTCAATTTCTATATTGCCATTTTCTGGTGTTAATTCAATCCAAGTGTTGTCTTCACTGAACCATTTATACTGAGCTCCGATTCTTATGATATAATCGTTAACTTCTTGATTGTTAGGGATACGTAGCATTAAACTTCCGCTGTTGCCTTTTGCACTGCCGTATGATATGAACATTGTGTATGCATTTTCGGAAAGATTCTTTGCCTTGATCAAGATATAGTTGTTTTTGCGAGTTGTTACATCTATAGGATTGAATGTGAATCTTTTCTTCTGATTTGATGAAATTTGTATTTTGCTATCTACAAGTTGTTCAAGTTTGTTTTCCTGAAGGATAGTGCTAATTTTGTTAATCATTTCGGATGGATAAGTATAGCCAGTGTTTAATGCTAATGCTTTAGTATAAAATTCTATGGCTTTGTCGTAGTTCTTTCCTTCAAATTGGATGTCTGCATTGGAAATGTATTGGTTGTATTCTGCTGATAATGCAGCTAATCGGGCTTCATTTAATTGTGTCGCTGTGTTAAGTCCTTGTGTCGCGGCATTGTCGTTTTCTTTGTATCTTAAAGCTTTGTTGTATTCTTTTATAGCTTCAGAATAGTTGTTATCATTCATAAAGACTTGGGCAGAAGCCATTGCCGTATTATAATATTCTTCCCATTTTTGTTTTTCCAAGGCTAGCTGAGCTTCAATTTCATTTATGCGTTGTTGTGTGTTTTCTTTCTTTTCTTTGGCTTCTAATTTATTGGGAATCAAATTATATGCTTGTGTGTATAAATCAAGTGCGGTATAATAATCTTCTTTGTTTATACAGTTATCTCCATTTTTGACAAGAGTGTTATATTGTGCATTTAATTCGATTTCCTTATTTCTATCGTTAATGATATTTGTCAGATAATCAATTTTTTGAATTGTAAACTCATCGCCAGGATTCTCTTTTAACGCAGCTTTGTATTTTGTTAATGCAGCGTCTGTTTCGTTATTGTTTTCCAATATTTTGGCTTCTTCGATAAGATTGAGATACTTTTTCAATGAAAGATATTCACTGCTGTTCATGATTTCATCAATTCTAGCTATCATGTCGGACGAATATGAGTCGTCTGGAATTATTGCAAGTGATTCTGTATATGCTGCTTTAGCTTTTTCGTATGATTTTTCCATATAAAGATTATCGGCTTCATTTATCTTGGAATTGTAATTGTCTGAAATTTCTTTCTTTGTCTTTAAAGAAGAGATCGTTTCTTTTAATTCAAAATCATTAGGGAAGATATTTAAGGCTTCTTCGTATTTAGCAATTGCTTCTTCATATTTTTTTCTTAATGCAAATTCTTTGCCTTCTCTTTTAAGTTGCTCAAAGTTAGCATTTTGTTTGTCGTGGTTTTCTTTCTTCGATTTAGCATCTTCATATTTTTCTCGAGTGATGGTATGGTTAGGATACAATTCCAAAGCAGCTTTGTATTGCAATAAAGCTTCTGTGTATCTTTGTTGTGCCATAAAGCTGTCGGCTAGTTTTATTATCTGATTGAATGATGCTATTTTGTCTTTTTCATCATTTATTATCTGTGTTATGAGTCCTATTTGTTCGCTGACATACTCGTCTTTAGGGAAGATGTTTTTAGCTTTTTTGTATGATGTCAATGCTTTTTCATAATCTCCATTATCGTAATGATTGTCAGCTTCATCAACGTATTGAAAGAACACTTCTTCCTTTTCGCTTTGCTCGCGAATCTTTTGTAATGTTTTGTTTAGCTTGTTCTTTGCGACAGCATCGTCTTTTTTCAATCGGAGAGCTTCCTGATAATAAGATTTGGCTTTAATGTATTCTTCTTTATTGAACTCTTTGTCGCCCATGCTAATCATGGATTGATATGTCGGTGCTGTATCCTGTGCTGATAAGTTTAATGTTGTTGTGGTTAATATACAGAATGTTAATGAAATGAAAAATAATATTCTACGCATGATTTTAATTTTGTCTATCAACGAATTGTTTGAGATTTTATTGTAAATATTATATCATAACTCCATCTTTCATTGTGAAAATCCTGTCGGACATTTCAGCAAGTTGGGGATTATGCGTGACAATGATGAAAGTTTGTCCTGTTTTGTCTCTTAAATCAAAGAAAAGCTGATGTAATTCTTTTGCGGATTGAGAGTCAAGGTTTCCAGAAGGTTCGTCTGCCAGAACTACAGCAGGGTTGTTGATCAAGGCTCTGGCAACGGCAATGCGTTGTTGCTCACCTCCTGATAGCATAGATGGCTTGTGATCTTTTCTGTTTGTAAGATTTAAGTAATCAAGTAGTTGCAGTGCTTTTTCCGTTGCTTCTTTTTTAGGTGTTCCTGCGATATAAGCAGGGATGCATATATTTTCCAGTGCTGTAAATTCTGGTAATAAGTGATGAAATTGAAAAACAAAGCCTATTTTTTTGTTTCTAAATTCAGCTATTTTTCTTTGGCTTAATTTGTTTATTTCCTGATTATCAATTATTATATTTCCTTTGTCAGCTTTGTCCAATGTCCCAATGATTTGTAATAATGTCGATTTCCCTGCGCCAGAAGCTCCGACAATGCAAGCCACTTCGCCTTTTTTTACTGTTAAATCGACGCTTTTCAACACTTCAATATTGCCAAAGGATTTATATATATTGCTAGCTTTAATCATGATATAAATTTCTGCAAAGGTAATAAAATTATTTGATATTTTCAAGATTAAAATAGGCAAAAAAAGGAGGCTCTCGCCTCCAAATGAAAAGAAAACTATTCTTTAATTAATCCTTTATATAAAGTCTGTATTTATTTGTTTTTCTGTAATTTGGCTCTTGTAAAAGGTTTGTTTCTGTCAAATAGATAACGATATGTTATGTGGGTCTTGTATATAGTAGCTCCTGCGCTTTCTGCGATTTTCATCATTGGTGGGTTGAAGTCACCGATCCAGTTTAATTGAAGGTCTTTGTATTTGAATCTTTTTTTGTTGTGTTGTGACTCAAGCGAGCAGACCAGTCCTGCTTCCAGGCCTTTACCTCTATGTTCTGGAACAATGCCGAAGACTAATGATATGGCTCTGTCGCATACTCTGGCGATTTTGACTCTCCAGAATACTCGTAATTTGTTGAGTAGATTCATCTTGCCATTAAGACCTTTGTATATTTGGTTTAAGTCTATCATAAGCAGGAAAAATCCTATAGGTTCTTTTTTGCCGTTTTCATCAATGTGATATGCGAAGTGCATCAGTCTTGGGTCAATGATAGGTTTCATGCTGTTAAGCAGACCTATGGCATGTTGTCTGGTTAGTTTTGTTGAACCAGGTATAGATCCCCATGCTTTATTGTATATTATTAGGAAATCGTCGGCATATTTGTCAATATTTCTTTTGTCAAGAATTTCAAAGCTATAGCTTGGGTTTCCATAAAAACGTTGGGCTTTGCTGTGCAGTATAGGGTCTATGCCTTCTGTGGAGAAAACGCGGCGATATGTCAATTGTTTAAAAAATGTCTGGAATCCATAGTTTTCAAATAATTTGCTGTAATATGGATAGTTGTATGGCATATTATAAACAGGTTCGCTGAATCCTTCGTTAAGACAGCCCCAAAAATAATCTCTGTCGCCGAAGTTTATAGGACCGTCCATGGCTTCTTGACCATGATCGATGTTCCATTGTTTTGCGGCATCAAAAAGCATATTTGCAGCTTCTTGGTTGTCGATGCAGTCGAAAAAGCCGCAGCCTCCGGTAGGTTGTCCGTTTTCGTCTTTGTTGTATGTGTTTGATGTTTTTTCATCGTAAAAAGCTGCTATTCTTCCGACAATTTTGCCGTCATTGTCTTTTAAGATGAATCTGGTGGCATCACCGTGTCGGAATAGTTTGTTCTTGTTTTTGTCGAAAACATTTTCGACTTCATTATCTAGAGGTCTTACGTAATAAGGGTCTTTTTTGTATAATTTGGCAGGAAAATCAAGCCATTGCTTAATTTCTTTCTTTGTTTTTACTTCACAAATAGTAAATTTTTCCATAGCTGTTATTTTGTGCAAATATCGGAAAAAATCGAAAAACTGAGATTAGTATTCTTGCTTTTTAATAAAAATTCAATTAATAAATCATAAACATCAACAAATGATTAATAAGAGCTGCTTTCTGATTGAGAGTTTATGTATTCATCGACTATTTTCTTGGCTTTGTCATAATCGTCAATTTCAATACGTATGACAGTGCTGTTGAACATTGATCCTGATACCCAGCCGGCTCCAAGACTTTCTTCATAGCTGTTTTGAATTATACAATTGATATTATTTTCATTCAATATTGAAGCTATATAATTTGCATCAATGTCTGAGCCTGTAAATATTTCTGTCAAATTATTTTTCATATCATGAAATTTTAAGAATGCAATATTAACAAATTAATTTTAACTTTGTTCAAAATATTTTAACAATGAAAGAAAAATTTGATTATTTCATAAAACATTTTGAAGCTAATATGCCGGTGGCGGAGTCGGAGTTGAATTTTGAAAATCCGTATCAATTGATAGTGGCAGTCATTCTATCTGCACAATGTACAGATAAAAGGGTGAATATGACAACTCCTGCCTTTTTTGAACGTTTCCCTGATGCAGATTCTTTGTCGAAATCAAATGTTGATGAAATATATTCTTATATAAAATCGATATCTTATCCGAATAATAAGGCGAAGAATTTATTAGGGATGGCAAAGGTGTTGATGTCTGATTTTAATGGAGTAGTGCCTGATGATGTCGATGCTTTGCAAAGTTTGCCAGGAGTTGGGCGAAAAACTGCTAATGTGGTGGCTTCTGTTGCTTTTAATAAACCAGCAATGGCTGTTGATACACATGTTTTTAGGGTGTCGGCGAGAATAGGTCTTACCATCAATGCGAAAAATCCATTGGATGCAGAGCGGCAATTGATAAGGTATTTTCCGGATAGCGTCATTCCAAAAGCTCATCATTGGCTGATACTTCATGGCAGATATGTTTGTAAAGCAAGAAAGCCGGAGTGTGATAAATGTGGCATAATATCTATTTGTGATTATTATGCTTCAAAAGTTAAAAATAGTTAAAATCCTTGACAAGAAAAATAGAATTATTTATCTTTGTGACGTCTTTGATTTATTAGGAAATATGGTGTGAAAATCACTTTGCGTTATTTGGTAATAAATTGAAGTATAATAAAATAAGTTGTTGGAATTTAATAAATTAAGTGTATGGAAAAGAACATTACTGCGGAGGAAATTGAAAAAATCAGAAAAGAGAAATTGAAAGCTTTAGAAGCAACTATAGGTAATATTGAAAAGGCATGCGGTAAAGGTAGTATTATGCGTTTGGGTGAGGCTACAGCAGAAAAAGTCGAGTGTATCCCAACTGGTTCGTTGGGCCTTGATTATGCTCTCGGAATTGGCGGATTGCCTAAAGGTAGAATAATTGAAATTTTCGGACCAGAAAGTTCTGGTAAGACAACATTGGCATTGCATGTCATAGCAGAATCTCAGAAACAAGGTGGTATTGCAGCGTTTATAGATGCCGAACATGCTTTCGATCGTTTCTATGCCAAGAAACTTGGTGTTGATGTAGAAAACTTACTTATTTCACAACCGGATTGTGGAGAGCAAGCTTTAGAGATAGCGGAAAATCTTATTCGTTCCGGAGCAATAGATGTTATTGTAATAGACTCTGTTGCCGCTCTGACACCAAAGAGTGAAATAGAAGGTGAAATGGGTGATAGCAAGATGGGATTGCAGGCTCGTTTGATGTCACAAGCAATGCGTAAACTTACAGCTACGATCAGTAAGACTGGTTGTGTCTGTATATTTATCAACCAGTTGCGTGAGAAATTAGGTGTTATGTTTGGTAATCCTGAAACAACTACTGGTGGTAACGCTCTTAAATTCTATAGTTCGGTCCGATTGGATATCAGAAAGGTCAGTCAAATTAAAGATGGTGAAAATATAAGCGGCAATAGAGTTAAGGTAAAAGTAGTGAAGAATAAAGTCGCCCCGCCATTTAAAAAAGCTGAGTTTGACATTCTTTATGGTGAAGGAATATCATTGACAGGTGAGATAATCGACTTGGGAGTCGAAACTGGAATCATCAAGAAGAGCGGATCTTGGTTCAGTTATAATGAAACTAAATTAGGACAGGGTAGAGATACCTTGAAAAGAATACTCGATGAAAATCCTGAATTGTGTGAAGAATTGTACGATAAGATAATGGAAGCATTGAATAGTACTAATCAAGAATTATAATAACAATGAATAAATTAGTTTTTGTTCTTATGGGTGGCTTGCTTTTGGCAAGCTGCTCTGAGAATGTTTCAAATAATAAGGCAGACAAGAGTAATAACATACCACAACAAGAGGAGGTTGTTGTTACAAATCAATCTGAAATTGACAAGCTTTCTAATTCCATCAAAATCGACTCGCTTAATGTAGATTTATATGTACAGCGTGCAACAATGAGTCTGGCAAATGAGCAGGTGGGTTCTGCTATTAAAGATATTAATACTGCATTGTCTATTGATAGAAAAAATATAGAAGCACTTCTGGTATTGGCTGATATCTATTATACCTTGGGTGATGAAGATAATATAATGTTGACATTGAACAAGGCTTGTGAATATGCTCCTTTGGATGCCAGACCTGTAGTGAAATTGTCGGAGCTTAGTTTTTTGCAGGGTAATTCAAAACTTGCTAATGCATATATCGATAAGGCTTTAGAGTTGGATAGATATAATCCTAGAGCTTACTTTATGAGAGGTATGATAGCTTTGTCTGTCAACGATACCGCTTCGGCAATGAAAAACTTTTTGACTGCTCGTGTTCAAAAGGATGATTTTATAGAACCTAAGGTACAGATGGCTCATATCTATGCGGCAAAAGGTGATACTGTAGCAAAGGCATTCTTTCAGGAGGCTATCAATATGGCACCAGAAGATTATTCCTTATATTATGATTATGCCATGTATTTGCAGGATAATGGTTTCCCTATGGAAGCACTTTCATATTATGACAAATTGTTGGAGGTGATGCCTAATAATCCAAATTTTATATATAACAAAGGTTATGTATATTTGGTGTATCTCGGTGAGAATGAAAAAGCTCTGGATTGTTTTAATGCAGTTCTTGAAATTGAACCTACATCTGTTAGCGCATTTTTCAATAAAGGCAGAACTTATGAACAGATGGGCGATTATATGAATGCAAAAAAAATCTACCACCAAATTTTAAGGAGTTATCCTGATTATCAATTGGCGGTAGATGCTATAAATCGTTTAAGTGAATAGTGATTATTCTGAGAATAATTTACCTAATTCACTTAATCTGTTGTTTAATTCGTCGTTGACGGTATTGAAGTCAGCAATGTCGTTTAGTTCACCTTTTATGCCGAAATAGAATTTTATCTTAGGCTCTGTTCCGGATGGTCTTACGCTGATTTTTGTACCGTCTTCTGTGATGAATTGCAATACATCTGATTTTGGAAGTTTGATGCTTGTCTCTACTCCTGATACGATGTCTTTGCATGTTCCTAGTTTATAGTCTTTAATCTCAACGACTTTAGATCCTAATATATGTGTAGGTGGCTCGTTTCTGAATTTGAGCATCATGTTCTTTATTTCCTCGCTGCCGCTGATACCTTTTTTTGTTAAAGATATAAGACCTTCTTTATAGAAACCGAATTCTTTATATATTTCTTTCAGAATGTGATATAAAGTCTTTCCTTGTTCAGCAGCCCATGCCGCTACTTCTGCTATCATGAAACATGCACTGTTTGCATCTTTGTCGCGAACGAAATCTCCAATTAAGAATCCGTAACTTTCTTCGCCACCACCAATAAATGTCATCTCAGGATTGTTCAAGATAGTGTCTGCAATGAATTTGAATCCTGTTAATACATCAAATTTCTTGACATTGTATTTGTTGGCGATATCAAATAATAACTCGGTTGTGACAATGGTCTTTACGATATATTCATTGCCTTTGAGTTTGTTTAATTCGTTCCAACGTCTTAAAAGATAATAAGTCAGGATGGCTGCGGTCTGATTGCCGTTTAATAAGACAAACTCGCCATCTTCATCTCTTACTGCAATGCCAACTCTGTCGGCATCTGGGTCTGTCGCTAAAACAATGTCTGCGTTTACTTTTTTGGCTTTTTCAATGGCCATGGTTAATGCAGCCTTTTCTTCTGGATTAGGAGATACGACGGTAGGGAAGTTGCCGTCAACAATCATTTGTTCTTCAACACATTCAATGTTTTCAAAACCTGCCTTTTTGAATAATTTAGGAACGATTTGACCTCCTGTGCCGTGAATAGGAGTGAATACGAATCTTAAATCTTTCTGTTTTTTGATTGATTCAGGAGATAGTGATAATCCTATGATTTTGTCGATGTATATTTGGTCGAATTGTTCGTCGAGATATTCGATTAGATTTTCCTTTGCATTGAAATTGACCATTGAAGGGTCGGTGATTTTCTCGACTTCGGAAATGACGTTTTTATCGTGTGGACTTACCAATTGACCGCCATCTTCCCAATAAGCTTTGTAGCCGTTATATTCTTTTGGATTATGAGAAGCTGTAACAACGACGCCAGCTTGGCATTGTAATTCGCGTATTGCAAATGAAAGCTCAGGTGTTGGTCTTAACGCATTGAATAGATATACTTTAAATCCATTGGCGGACATGACGTCGGCAGTGGTTTTTGCAAAATCCTTGCTGTTGTTTCTGCAATCGTATGCAATAGCAACTTTAGGTTGTTCGATGCCAGGGAACATTTTTTTGATATAGTTGGCAAAGCCTTGTGTGGCCATGGCGACGGTATATGTGTTCATTCTGTTAGTTCCTACGCCCATAATGCCTCTTAATCCTCCTGTTCCGAACTCAAGGTTTTTGTAAAAACTCTCAGTCAGTTCGTTTGGGTTGTTGTCGATAAGTTCTTGTACTTGTTTTCTTGTTTCTGCATCATACTTGTCAGATAGCCAAGTTTTTGCTATTTCGATGATTTCCGGTGATATTTTTTCCATAATTAAAGTTTTTAATTATTACTATTATTTATTTCTTCTATACATTTTATCAAGCTATCTCTCCAAAAAGGAATCTTTATTCCAGTATATTTTTTTATTTTAGACTTGTCTAATGCGCTGAACATCGGACGATTGGCTCTGCTGCCATATTCTTTAGTAGAAATTGGTCGTACTTCGCAGTTCTTGTTTGCTATGTAAAATATAGCTTCAGCGAAATTATTCCATGGAATTATACCATCGTTAGAGTAGTGGAAAATTTCTCTGGTGTTTTTGTCAGAACGATGGATGAGCAATACGATTGCGCATGCCAAGTCGTAGGCCCATGTGGGATTGCCGTTTTGATCGTTGACGACATTGACGAAATCTCTTTCTGACCCTAGACGTAACATGGTTTTGACGAAATTGTTTCCGTATGAGGAATATAACCATGATGTTCTGACAATTATATACGGACAACCAGAATTGATTACATTTTGTTCACCTTCGGCCTTGGTCTTTCCGTAAATGCTGTTAGGAGATGGGGTGTCGGTTTCTTTGTATGGAAACAAAGATGTCCCGTCAAAAACGTAGTCTGTGGAGATTTGTATTAACAATGTGTTATGTGATTTACAGGCCTTTGCCAGATACTCGACTGCTGTAGCATTGATTGATCTTGCAATTTCTTCTTCGTCTTCTGCTTTATCGACAGCGGTATATGCTGCACAATTGATGCAAACATCAATGCTATTTTCATTAAAGAAATTATTTATCTCGGATTCGTTGCAGATGTCAAGTTCGTTTATGTCGGAGAAAATCCAATCAAAGTCGGAGTCATACCTTGCTACTTTCTTAAACTCACTGCCCAATTGTCCGTTGCATCCTGTGACGAGTATATTCATTGTTAAAGTTATTTTGTCGCAAATTTATATAAAAAAGAAATACCAAGCGACTCTTTAAACTGTAATATCGGACTTTGTTTTGTAATTTCTATTCCATTGACAATTTCTGTTATGTTAAATTTGATATTGTCGTCGTATATGAGGTGTATGTTTATGATTGCTGATATTTGTTTGTTGATGGTGAATTTCACTCCGGTTTCCCAATCTACATCAATGTTCCATCTGTTGGTTTTGTTGGGGTCCATGTAATTGTTGTAAAGGTTGAGCGTTGAAAAGATGGAAATATTGTTGTTGAAAGTCTGCTTGTATTTTAGTAATATATTGATACCAAGCTCACTTAGAAGATTCTTTCCTTTCACCCATGTGCTGTCGCCATTATAGATGTTCCAATAACCGGCTTCGACACCATAAGAGCCAATATCAGCCAAATCCTGATCCATTACAAATGTCATTTTTCCAGCTGCGGGACTGATGTAGATTGACAGATAATCATTGGGGTTATAGTTGTAACCTGCGGAAATCGTTAAATAAGCAGGTGCAAAGAAACCTGATATAGGAACAGAGTCGTTAGGGTAGGTGTAACCATTGGTGAATTGGGTTTTTAAAGATGCGATGGAGGTGAAGGTAAGATCGTTGTTATTGTTGTTGGACATAGTCATTGAAAGTTCGCATCTGTCTTCGCTTTTTTCGTAACGTCTGTCTTTTGTGTAATTAGACATTCCGTATGCGAAGATTCCGTTTACGGTGTAATTGAATAATTTTCTGTTGTATTTGTATGTAAAATGTGAAGTTACCTTGCCGCTTCCATTGCTCTCACCACCGGCCGCCCAGTGTGTTATGGCTAATTGATTCAACGTGATTCCGATGTTGCCTTCAAATTTATGGTATAAGGAAAAATTGTCGGTTATGGTGTCGGATGGTAATGTCTCGTAATCGTATATAGTGTCTGTTACTATATATGTATAAGTGTTTATTATGGTGTCGATGATATAAGTGGTGTCTATTCTGGTGAGTGTGTCGGTCTTGATAGTATAAGGCTTGATGCTTAAAATAGTATCTTGTCCCTTAATTATAGATGGATTTATTATAAAAAACACCATAATAGGGATTATATACATAAAGAAACGCTTCAAAATTAATTTGAACGCTGACATTTACCCGATGCTCGTTTAACATTTTAAAAAAAGCCCCTCATTGAGGGGCTTTCTCTTGTAGCGAGGATGAGAATTGAACTCATGACCTCCGGGTTATGAATCCGACGCTCTAACCAACTGAGCTACCTCGCCGTTTTGCGAGTGCAAAGATAGAAATAATTTTAATAGAAAAAACATTTTTTTGAAAAAAAATAAAAAAAATATTTTGCCCCTGTTTTTTAAAGAAAAATATGTAATTTTGGGGCATAATAAATAATGTATTAATAATTAAATAGAAGATAAGATGAAAAAGTTATTCGTAGTGATTACAGTATTGTTTGCTATGACGATTGTCGCTAAAGCTCAGGCAGTTGCAGAAAATGGAGCGGAAATTACATTTGAGAAAACAACTCATCAGTTCGGAGAAATACCATTTAATGGCAATGGAACATACGAGTTCGTATTCAAAAATACAGGTAATGAACCATTGATTTTATCACAGCCAAAATCGTCTTGTGGATGTACTGTGCCAGAATGGCCAAAGAAACCGATACTCCCAGGAGAGACAGATGTGATAAAAGTTACGTACAAAAACACGAATCGTCCTGGTAGTTTTAGCAAATATGTCACCATATTTTCTAATGCAAAAGTTAATAAAGAAGTAAAACTTTATATAAAAGGTAAGATATTGCCAGAACAGACAGAGGCTCTTCCTACCAAGGATAGTTTCATGAACAATGCATCACCAGTAAATAATTCAAACTTTTAATAAATCTTATAGCTATCATTTATATGATGGCTATTTTTTTTAATAACCCAAAATTGTTATTATGCCTAAAATCTCTAAAAAAGCTCAGAATATGCCGGCATCTCCTATTAGAAAGCTTGTGCCTTTCTCTGATGCTGCAAAAGCAAATGGTATTGAAGTTTTTCATCTTAACATAGGTCAGCCTGATTTGGAGACACCTCAACGTGCTCTGGAGGCTGTACGTAATTATACAGAGAAGGTCGTGAAATATTCTCCTTCTCAAGGAACCTTGTCGTACAGAAAAAAACTAAGCGAATATTATGAAAAGGTTGGCATTCACGTGGATCCAGATGAAATGATTATAACAACGGGTGGCTCGGAAGCTCTTCTTATGTCGTTCCTGACAATCATGGATCCTGATGATGAAGTCATAATTCCTGAACCTTTTTATGCAAACTACAACGGATTCGCCAAGAATGTTGGTGTTAATGTAAAACCTATCTATTCATCAATTGATACAGGTTTTGCTTTGCCTGACATTTCGGAATTTGAAAAGGCCATCACTCCAAAGACAAAGGCTATCTTGATTTGTAATCCTAACAATCCTACTGGATATCTGTATTCAAAAGAGGAAATGGAGACCTTGCGTCAAATCGTTATGAAATATGATATTTTCCTTATCTCTGATGAAGTATATCGCGAGTTCTGTTATGAAAGGGCCACACACTATTCTGCATTGAATCTTAAAGGCATTGAAGATAATGTCATTCTGATAGACTCAGCTTCAAAGAGATTCAGCGCATGTGGTATCCGTATAGGACGTATGATATCTAAAAACAAGGAATTGATTAGTGCTGCAATGAAGTTTGCTCAAGCTCGTCTATCTCCTCCAACATTCGGTCAGGTTGCGGGAGAGGCTGCTCTGGATTGTCCTCCTTCTTATTATGATGAGATAGTGACTGAATATGAGTCACGTCGCGATGTCTGTATTGAAGCCATAAATAATATGGAAGGTGCTTATTGTCCAACTCCTAAGGGAGCATTCTATCTGGTAGCTCATCTTCCTATTGATGATAGTGACAAATTCTGTAAGTGGATGCTTACTGATTTTAATTATAAAGGAAAGACTGTTATGATGGCTCCGGCAAGTGGGTTCTATTCGTCTGAAGGACGCGGTAAGCAAGAAGTCAGGATTAGTTATTGTCTTAAGAAAGATGATCTTAGGGAAGCAATGAGTATTCTTAAAGAAGCTCTTCAGGTGTATCCTGGAAGAGTGATGTAGATGTTTTAATATATTGAAATAAAAGATGCCAGGAAGTATATCGATACCTGGCATCTTTTGTTATGGGCACTCTAATCGTTGTAAATCAGATATTTTTTTCTTGTCTTTTTGTATTCTTCGATATCTTTATTCCAGCTTTCTCTGATTTCTTCTTCGCTAGCACCGCTTTCAATCTGTTCTTGTAAGGATTTGGATCCTGATAGCTTTATAAAAAAATTGTTGAAGAACTTTTCGTTGTCTTTCAGTTGTTCGTAAGCGTTGATAAGCCAGCTTAGATTCATCTGCCTTTTGTTATGATTGAAATTTATCGCATATTCTCTCAAATATTCGCCGTGACATTCTTTGTCGCAAAGTAATGGAGCTCTTCGTCCGTCGCTTTGTTTTGGTATAAAAGAGAAGTCGTTGTTCATGTCAGGATGTCCATATACCTGAAAAGGCATCTCGGTTCCACGTCCGACACTTACAATTGTCCCTTCAAAAAAACATAGAGAAGGGTAGAGGTAAACAGATTCCCAGTTGGGAAGGTTGGGCGATGGTTTTACGGGAAGTCTGTAAATGGCATTTCTGAAATAATTGCCAAGAGGAACGACTGTCAAGTCGCATTGCAAACTATCATTAAGCCAATATTCTCCGTTGACCATCAAGGCATATTCTCCGATTGTGAGCCCGTAAACGACGGGAATCTCGTGTAATCCTACAAATGATGCGTTTTCTTTTTTCAAAACCGGACCGTCGATGTAGAACCCATTGGGGTTTGGTCTGTCTAAGATTATAAGAGGTATGTTGTTTTCGGCAGCGGCTTCCATGATATATGTCATGGTTGAAATATAAGTGTAAAAACGTACACCTACATCCTGCAAGTCGAACATTAAAATATCAATGCCTTCAAGTTGTTCTTTATTGGGTTTCTTGTTATTTCCGTATAATGATATTATAGGAAGCTGTGTCTTTTCGTCTATACTGTTGTTTATCAATGCACCTTCATCGGCAGTGCCTCGGAATCCGTGCTCTGGTGTGAAAATCTTCTTTATCGAAGCACCAGCGTTAAGTAAAGTGTCGATGAGATGTGTATTGTTGAAAATGCTAGTTTGATTTGCAACTATACCTACATTTTTCCCTTCTAGCATAGGAAGATAAATTTCTAGACGAGAAGCTCCTGCAATTGCATCTTCAGCATCGAAAATATTTAATGCTGACTTGTCTTGCGCGTTGGTATTGAAATTGATAATAAATAAGGTGAATAAAATTAAAAAAAACTTTTGCATACTCTTAAATAAATGATTATTTTTGCAATGATAAGAAAAAAATGAAAGCGACACGATTCATATCATCAAGAATTTTTTCATTGTCGAAGGAGAACCTTTCTTCGGTGGTGATGAAAATTGCGATACTTAGTATTGCTCTCGGTATATCTATTATGTTGATTTCTATCGCTGTTGTTGTAGGTTTTAAAAATCAGATCAAAGATAAGGTCGTCGGTTTTGTATCACCGATTCAAATACAAGTTTTAAACCAGAATGAATCAATAGAGGAGACTCCTTTTATATATGACAGTGTTTTGAAATCCAGATTGGATCTGCCTTTTGTCAAGGCAGTGTATCCAGCAGCAAACAAGGCGGGTATCATAAAGACGGAAAATGAAATTCATGGTGTGGTGTTGAAAGGTGTCGATAAGGATTATGATTGGAGTTATATCCAAAATAATATGGTTTCTGGAGACGCTCCGACATATATTGATGGCGAACGTTCTAATGATGTCGTTGTTTCAAAAATAATAGCTGATAAGATGCTTCTCGATGTCGGTGATGATGTGAGGTTGTGGTTTGTCGGGGAGGATTTGAAGACTAGAGGAAGAAAGTTTTCCGTTAAAGGAATTTATGAAACCGGACTGACCGAATGTGATGAGCGTTTTATTTATTGCGACATAAATCAAATCAAGAGATTGAATGGTTGGGAAGATGATTTTGTGGGTCATCTTGAAATACAACTCATTGATGAGATGTATGTTGATGAGGCCAATGATTTCATTTATTATAGTATTCCGACAAGTCTTGTCTCATATACGGCAAGGGAGTTGTATCCGCAAATATTTGACTGGTTGGATCTTCAGGATATGAATGTGGTGATAATAATTGTTCTTATGTTACTGGTCGCTGGTATTACCATCATCAGTATGTTGTTGATCATAGTATTGGAAAGAACATCTACAATAGGTATCTTGAAAGCATTGGGTGCTAAAAATTCATTTATAAGAAGAGTGTTTATGCAGCGTTCCAGCAGGATTTTACTAATAGGAATGTTGTTTGGAAATATATTTGGTATAGGTCTGTGTATGATACAGAAATATACAGAGATAATCAGATTGTCACCTGAGTCGTATTATTTGTCGTCAGTTCCGATAGAATTGAATCTTGACTACATTCTGATGTTGAATGTCGGTACATTTGTTCTTTGGGTGTTGATGATGTTTATTCCGACAATGGTAATTAATAATATAAATCCATCGAAGTCAATACGTTTTGAATAACTTATATAATATGGAAAATTTAGTTATAGAACCTTTAAAAGGATATGGCGACATCAAATTCGGAATGTCGATAGAAGAAATAATCAGTATCTTTGGTGAACCATCTAATAATGAGGAATTGGAGCCGATAATTGAAGAAAATGAGAATTATTCTATTCTTTACGATTATGACGATGAAGGATTGTCGGTCTGTTTTGAAGGTATTACAAAAACGATAGTTGCAAGTATTTCTACATGTAATGAAGATGCGACATTGTTTGGCGAACGTATCTATGATATGGATCGTAATCAGATCATCGACTTGATGAGAAGAAATGGCTATAAGGAATTTGACGAAGAAGAACAAGAAGGTGATACTTGCTTGATATATGATGAGTTGATGATGGACTTCTATTTCAATGAGGGCGAACTTATTGATGTCGTCTGGGGTGTTTTGGTGGATTCTCAAGGAAATATCATAAGAGATTAATCTTTGCAGTATCTTGGGTGATATAAGGCAATGACTTCTCTGAGATATTGGTCGGAGATGTGTGTATATATTTCGGTGGTGTTGATACTGGCGTGGCCAAGCATCTGCTGTACAGCTCTCAAGTCGGCACCTCCTTCCAATAAATGAGTGGCAAAAGAATGTCGGATCGTATGTGGTCCGATATTTTTTTTGATGCCTGCTTTTTCTACAAGATCTTTTATCATGATGAATATCATCTGTCTGCTTAAAGCAGAGCCTCTTCTGTTAAGGAAAACAGTATCTGTATTTTTGGGGGTGATGGGCAGCTGCTTCCTTTCTCCGTCAATATAAAGAAAAAGAGTCTTTATTGTAGATTTGCTTATAGGAATCAGGCGCTCTTTGTCACCTTTGCCGATGACTCGTAAAAATTCGTCTTTTACGTAAATGTTGCTTATCTTTAATGATACAAGTTCTGATACCCTAAGCCCGCATCCATATAAAACTTCTATGATGGCTTTGTTCCTGTGACCCAAAGGCTGGCTTAAATCAATTGTGTCTATCAGTGAACAAATCTCATTATACGAAAGGATGTCGGGGAGATGGCGTCCTATATTGGGAGATGAAATGAGTTCTGTGGGATTTTCTTTAACAATTTTTTCTAGGATGAGATATTTGTAGAATTTTTTCAGGCCCGACAGTATTCTGGCTTGGGAGGTCGCAGAAAAACCAAGGTCATATAGATGTGCCAGGAAATTTTGAATTTCTTCTTGATGTATGTCGTTTAAAGACCTTGACGCGTTTATGCTCTCCAGATATTGTCTGAATAATTCTATATCATGCTGATATGCAATGACACTGTTGTCAGATAAAGACTGTTCTAATCTGATAAAATCCAGGAATCTTTTTATGATGAGTTTGTCGAGCATAATTTTTTACAAAAATGAGAAATAATATGATATGAAATAATATTTTTTAAAGAAAAAATGTAATTTTGCAAACCATTATAAAATCGAATAATTATAAATAAATTACAAACAATGAAGAAATTTTTACTGGCTATTGTTGCAACAGTTTTGATGTCCGGAACATTGTCGGCACAAGTTGCAAAAGAATGTGTTTTAATTGAAGCCTTTACAGGTATCGGCTGCGGTTATTGTCCTGCAGCGGCAAATGGAATCGCACAAATGTTGGAAGAAGGTTTGGCTATCGCTCCGTTGGCATTCCACAATTCAGCTTATTCACCACCGCAATATGCGACAACAGAAACAAACGGAAGAGCAACATACTATAATGTGAACAGCTTCCCTACAGTTGTAATTGACGGTGTTGAAAAAGTATCAGGTGGTGGTGTTGCATCACAGTCAATGTATTCTACATATAAGCCATTATATGATCAAAGAATCAACGTGCAAAGCCCATATACAATAGAAATGACATTCGACTATCATTCAGGAACAGAATGTCAAGTCAAGGCTGTAGTAAACAAGGTTGGTGAATGTGATGCTACAGATGTTAAATTATATATTGCTTTGACAGAATCTCATATCCAACAAGCATGGCAAGGACTTCAGGAATTGAATGCGGTTGTCCGTGACATCGTCACACCAACATCAGGTGTAGCTATTACAGAAGATTCACAAGAAGTTACAGGATTGTTCAGTTTGGCTGGATATAAAAAAGAAAATTGCCAACTCATAGCATGGGTACAAAGAAATAATGGTAATAAAGAAGTATATCAAGCTGTTAAAATGCCTATAGCAGAAGTGGCTCCTCAATACGATTTAGGTATTACAAAAGTTGAAGAAGTCCCAGCAGAATCATGCTCAGGAAAAATCACTCCTCGTATGACATTCAGAAACTATGGTTCAGAACCTATCTATTCAGCTGTTTTCCAAGTTACAGACGGTGATGGCGCTGAAATAGGTTCATTTGAATGGAATGGAAACCTCAATAAAGGTCAAGAAACAGAAATACAATTTGAAGAACTCAATTTCGGTGAAACAGGTTCTGTGAAAATTGAAGCTGTCAATTTGAATGGAGACGATAACGATGACTATACAATTGACAATACTTACTTATATGAAGCTGTTGCTCCATACGATCTTTCAAACGGTTATATGAAGATTCAGCTTAAAACTGGTAGCGATCCTGAAAACTTAAGTATCGTTATCATGAATATGGGAACAGGAGAAGTCCTTCATAACTTGACTTTTGATGAACCAAACAAAGTGTACCAAGAACAAATAACATTGCCAGAATTTGGCTGCTATCGTCTTATAGTTAAAAGTGCTAAGGGTACTGGCATAAGCAGTGGCAGTTTCTGGGGAATAAAAGATGAAAACAACCAAACTGTTGTTTCTGGAAGCTCTTCAAGCAATACTTTCAGATATGAGTTGCCTATAGAACTTACATATTCTGGTCTTGGTGTTGAAGATATGCAAAGCGTAGAATCAACAATTGAAATTTATCCTAATCCAGCATCATCTGTCATCAATGTTTCAGCTGACAATATGAGCCAAGTTTATGTTTACAATAGCGTAGGACAATTGGTATATTCACAAAAAGCAGATTCTAATATAGTTAAAGTCAGTACAGACTCATGGTCAAATGGTATGTATTATATCAGTGTTGAAACAAACTGTGGTGTAAGAACTTCACAGAAAGTAATAGTAAATAAATAATTTATAACGAGAATAAAGAGATGAAAAAATTATTTTTATCAATCGTTGCGTCATTGATATTGTCAGGTTCAGTGATGGCACAAAATGTAGCACGTGAATGTGTTTTGTTTGAAGTTTTTACAGGTGTTAACTGTCCATATTGTCCTGCAGCAGCATTGGCAATAGGAAAAATGTTAGACGAAGGAAAATCTGTAGCAGCAGTGGCTTATCACACAAGTGCTTTTTCTATCCCTGAATTATTTACTTCTGAGACAAACTCAAGAGCAAATTATTATGGTATCTATAGTTATCCAACAGCTAAAATAGATGGTATCTATTCTCCAAGCGTAGGTGGAACAGCAAGTGACCAAGAGTATGTTGATTATTCATACAATCAATGTGTCGCAAAATACGATCAACGTATAAATGTTACAAGCCCTTATACTATCGACATGATGTTGGATTACGTGGCTGGTACTGAATGTAAAATTAAAGTTGATGTCAATAAAGTTGGTGAAACAACAAGTACTGATGTCAGATTGTTCGTGGTGTTGACAGAGTCTCATATCCAACGTAACTGGCAAGGTTTGTCAGAAGTCAACTTCGTTACAAGAGATATGATTCCTAATCAAAATGGAACATCATTGACTTCAGATTCACAGACCTTTGAAGCAACATTTGATATGGCTCAATATCCAAGAGAAAACTGTGAAATAGTAGCATGGGTTCAAAGCTATAATGGCAATAAAGAGGTTTTCCAAGCAGTTAAATTGCCTTTGTCATCACTTACATTCCAATATGACCTCGATATCAGAAGCGTTGAAGAAGTAGTGTTGGGCTCTTGCTCTGGAAAAATGTCTCCTCGCGTTACTTTTAAAAACTTCGGAACAGAGACATTGTCATCAGTCGTATTCAATGTGAAAGATGAAAATGGTACAGTGTTGTCAAGCAGCGAATGGGAAGGCTCTGTCGCTACTTCAGAAGAAGCAGAATATGTAATGCCAGAATTCACTTTCGATGCTACATCTAATATAATCATTGAAGCTGTAGAACTTAATGGAAATAGTGACGGTTATCATGCAGACAATATATATAATGTTGAAGTCGCTGAGCCTATAAATGTTGAAGATGGCTATCTTAAACTTCAACTCAAGACTGGCAGCGATGCTGAAAACTTGTCTATAGAAATTAAGAATATGGATAGTGGTGAAATATTACATACATATACATATACTCAAAACAACAAGGTGTTTACAGAAGAAATCATGTTCCCTGAAATAGGTTGTTACAGAATGACAATTAGAAATTCAGCTGGTAATGGTTTCGGTGGCGGTTTCTGGGGCCTTAAAAACAGCTCAAACACAACAGTGATGTCTGGAACAGCACACGACAATACTTTCAGATATGAGTTGTCTTTTGAAATATCATGTAATAATGTTGATGTTAATGAAGTAAGCGAAAATAACATTGAAATATATCCTAACCCAGCATCATCATTCATAAATGTAACTGCTAATAACATGACAAAGGTATGTGTATTTAATACAGTCGGTCAGTTGCTTTATGAAGAAAATGTTAGTGCAGAAGTAGTTAAAGTAGCTACAGATTCATGGACAAACGGTTTATATTATGTGAAGGTAGAGACAGCAGACGGTAAAGCAACTTCACAGAAAGTTATCGTTAATAAATAATAAGACAAATAAAGATTGATTTAAAAAATGAGGCCGTCTAACAACAAAAAAGTGATCTGACCCCAAAAAGTTGGACGGATTAATAAAACAGTTTACGTATAAAGAGTTCGGTATTGCACCGGACTCTTTCCTTTTAATTTAAGTTTGATTCGATCGTTGTTATAATAATGAATGTATTTCTTTAATTGTTTTTTAAAATCATCCATATCAGAAAACTTCTGCAAATATAACAGTTCCGATTTCATGATTCCAAAGAAATTTTCCATTACGGCACCTCTTTTTATTTATATGATAATAGACAACATTCCACCATCCGCCTCCACCATCCGCCTCCCAAATCCCCACTCCGCCGCATACCCAAGGACTGTTGACTGTTGTCCGTTGTCTGTTGACTTTAAAAAAAACTTTCATCATTAGCTTTTTTTGTTATCTTTGTGATAAATATTACAATATGAAAAAAGTCCATTTTATCGCTATAGGAGGAAGTGCTATGCATAACCTCGCCATTGCTCTTCATAGAAAAGGTTACGAAGTGACAGGCTCGGATGATGAGATTTTTGAGCCTTCGAGAACCAGATTATATAATGAAGGAATTTTGCCTGATCAGATAGGCTGGCATCCAGAGAAGCTAGATGCATCATACGAGTCGGTTATACTCGGAATGCATGCCCGTATAGATAATCCTGAACTGATACGTGCTCAGGAACTTGGCCTTAAAGTGTATTCTTATCCTGAATATCTCTACGAACAAAGCAAAGATAAAACCCGCATCGTGATAGGTGGAAGTCATGGCAAGACTACGATAACTTCTATGATTCTTCACGTTATGAAACAAGCTGGCATTGAAACGGATTTTATGGTGGGTGCACAACTCGAAGGCTTCGATGTTATGGTACGTCTTAGCGAGACAGCTAAATATATGGTGATAGAAGGTGATGAATATCTTACTTCACCTATCGATAGAGTGCCGAAGTTTCATAAATATCATCCTCATATCGCTGTCATAAGCGGTATAGGATGGGATCACGTCAATGTGTTTCCGACATTTGATTCATATACAGAACAGTTTAAGATATTTGTCGATACTATTGAAAATGGCGGTTGTCTGATTTTTGATAATAATGATGTTGAAGCAAGAAAGATAGCTGGCGGATCTAGAGTCGCTGTCTATGGATATGACATTCATCAGTATGTAACGGAAGGTGAGGGGACTTATCTTATTTTCAATGACAAGAAAATAAAGGTGTCGGTTTTTGGCGAACATAATATGAAAAATATAAACGCAGCTTATAATGTTTGTAAACAACTTGGAATAAGCGATGATGTCTTCTATAATGCAATATCGTCGTTTAAAGGTGCCTCAAGACGTCTTGAACTCTTGTTGGAAAATAAGGAAAAAAATAATCTTATATTCAGGGATTTCGCTCATGCTCCTTCAAAAGTTGTTGCTACTGTTAAAGCGTTAAGGGAACAGTATAAGGAAAGATTTTTGATAGTTGTTTTTGAATTACATACATACAGCAGCTTGAGTGAAGTTTTTATTGATCATTATAAACATTGTCTGGATAACTGTGATAAGGCCGTGGTTTTTTATGATCCTCATGCCGTGGCAATCAAGAAATTGGAGTCGATGAGCGATGAAAGAATTGTTGCAGGCTTCGCCCGTGAAGATATAAAGGTGGTACATTCAAAGGCTGAACTTCTTGATATATTGAAAGATGTTCAGAAAGAAAATGTCGTCGCTGGTTTTATGAGTTCAGGCGACTTCAATGGCTTGACGAAAGAAGATCTGCAAATGTATTGCTGAGTGAATATAAAAAAACGTGTCAGTGCTTATATGATTTCTGACACGTTTTTCTTTATAATACTTATCTTATTTGTTGGACTTGACAAAGTTTAAGGCTCTTGTCTTCTGAAATTTTTCTGATGGCTTTGACATCATTACGTTTTTCAACTTCCGTTACATTAATAGAACTGTCTTTTTGGTTCAATCTTTTTATGTTGGTGTCAAATGTCGAACAAGCTTTGATAAGTTCTTCACATGTTCTTGCATTGCTGACACCTTGGTCAAATAAGTTTATTGCTTCTTCAAGTGTTATTTCTTTTTGTTTTACATTCTCTTTACCAAAGTTGTAAATTCTCACTCCGTCAATGATGGTGTCTGGATGTCTTGTGACTTCTCTCTTGACAGGAGTTGTTCTGACGACTTCATTGTCAGTTGTTTTATTAGTACTCTTATTGTTGCTGTTATCTTTGTTTTCACATGAGAAACATAAGATTCCCAAGCATAAACTTAATGTTAAAATTACTTTTTTCATGATAAAATTATTATTATGCAAAAGTATGATTTTTATTGAAAAAATAGTTAAATTTGCGTTCTTTTTTTAATTGAAAAAACAAAATTATAAAACATACTTAAAATGAGTAAATTAGTAGTTGTAGCTCTTGGTGGAAATGCCTTGTTGAGAAGTAATCAGAAAGGTACATATCAGGAACAAATTGCAAATGTAACAGAGACATGTCAAGCATTGACAGACTTTATCAAGAGAGGCCATCGTTTGATTATCGGTCACGGCAATGGACCACAAGTAGGTAACGTTATGCTACAGCATGAAGCTGGCTTGAAGACATTTGACTTACCATCCATGCCAATGGATTTCTGCGTGTCAGAAACACAAGGTTCTATAGGATACCTTATAGAATTAGGATTCAAGAAAGTTTTGGCCCAGGAAAATATAGACAGAAATGTCGTTACTTTGGTGACACAAGTCGTTGTTGACAAAGATGATCCGATGTTTAAGAATCCGACAAAACCAGTAGGACCATATTATACAAAAGAAGAGGCTGATGCTTATTCAGAACGTACAGGTTCTATTTTCCATGAAGATCCTAGAGGTCGCGGATGGCGTAAAGTCGTTCCATCACCACAGCCAATAAAGATCAACAATATAGAAATTGTCAAGACTTTGACAGATGCTGGACATATCGTCGTTACAGTTGGTGGCGGTGGTATTCCTGTTATTGAAAAAGAAGGTTGCTTTGCTGGTGTTGAAGCTGTTATCGATAAAGACCTTGCATCATCATTGGCAGCAATTCAAGCAGGAGCAGACGAATTTTATATTTTAACAGATGTTCCTCAAGCATATATCAATTTCAAGAAAGAAAATCAAGAAGCTCTCGGCATAATCTCTATTTCACAAGCTAAGAGATATCTTGAAGAAGGTCAATTCACCGAAGGTAGTATGGCACCAAAAATGCGTGCAGCTATTAAATTCGTTGAGGCTACAGGTAAAGAAGCTGTCATCACAGATGCAACTACATTATCTGATGAAAATGGTGGAACAAGAATTTACGCTGAATAATTTCTGTTTTACTTGTATATATAATGAGAGGTGTGATTTTATCGTCACACCTCTTTTTTGTTATGCACCAGCAAAATCGTCGTTCATCCTTGACGGTATGACCATCGTTGAAAACTGTTGGTCGAAGCTGGAGTTCGGTAATATATTGACGCTTTCGTTAGAAGGCATTGAATAATTTTCAACAATATCTTCAAATTTGGCATATTGTCCGACGAATTTGAGTGTCACATCACCAAGCTTACCATTACGGTGTTTTGCAATGCTAATCACAGCTTTTCCTTTAGCTGATTCACCTCCTTCATCTTCTGTAAGACCATAATATTCCGGACGATATATAAACAATACCATATCTGCGTCTTGTTCGATAGCTCCTGATTCACGCAAGTCGGAAAGTATAGGTTTCTTGGAGCCAGGTCGAGTCTCGACACTACGGCTTAACTGAGAAAGAGCAAGGACAGGAACGTTGAGTTCTTTTGCAAGACTCTTCAATGAACGGCTTATGTTACTGATTTCCTGTTCGCGAGTTCCATTTTTCTCGCCTTTGGCTGTCATCAGTTGAAGATAGTCGATGAAAATCATCTGGATGTCGTGCTGTTGCTTCAAACGTCTGCATTTTGCTCTCAGGTCAAAAATGGAGAGCTGTGCAGTGTCGTCGATGAAGATCTTGGCATTGACGAGAGGGGATACCATGGTGTTGAGCTGTTGCCATTCGTATTCTGCAAGATTACCTGTTCTGAGTTTGTCGGCAGTTAAAGAAGTCTCTGTTGATATGAGACGTGTGACTAACTGGACTGAAGACATTTCCAAAGAGAAGAATGCTATAGGCTTGTTGAAATCGACGGCTGCGTTACGGGCCAGATTCAAGGCAAAAGCAGTCTTACCCATACTAGGACGAGCAGCCAAAATTATAAGGTCAGATTTTTGCCATCCTTGTGTTATTCTGTCGAGTTCAGTGTATCCTGAAGGAACACCTCGTAATGTAGCGCCGTTGTCTCTAGCTTTTTCAATGTCGGCAATAGCTAAACTGACAAGATCTGGCATTTGGTCGTGACTACGTTTCAAGTTGTTCTCGCTGATCTGAAAAAGCTTGTTTTCAGCTTTGTCGAGCAGGTCGAAAACATCAGTGGTATCTTCGTATGCATCTTTAATTATTTCAGACGATACTACAATCAATTGGCGTTGAATGTATTTCTGCAGAATGATACGGGCATGATATTCGATGTTCGCTGAACTGACAACGCGGTTTGTGAGTTGTGATATATAATAAGGTCCGCCGACGACTTCCAGATTACCAGTGCTTTTGAGCTGGTTGGTAACGGTAAGGATGTCTATCGGTTCTGATTTTGCGAATAAGTCCTTGATAGCTGTAAAAATAATCTGATGCGATTCTTTGTAAAATACGTCCGGTGTCAACAAGTCGATGACAGCGTTGACAGCGTTTTTTTCAAGCATCATGGCTCCAAGGACTACCTCTTCCAAGTCTATTGCTTGAGGAGGAACTCGGCCTTGGCTTTCTAAAATTTCACTTGGGACAGAGGCAGCTCTTGTTCTGCCAAATCCAGCCTTCTTATAATTTGTAAAATCGTTATTCATGCTTCAAAATTACAATAAAATTTCTATCGCAAAATCATTGTTGATAACTTTTATTGTTTTTGTAAAATTATGTAAATCAAATTTTTAGCTTAAAAGTCTGTTGTATGTCTTTTGAAGGAATTTATTCTCTTCTTCCATGTCCAGAGCGACTAATAATTTTTCTAATTCATTGTCGCTCGTGGCATTAAGTATGATTCTGCTATGCTCGAAAATGCTTTCCTGAGGGAATAATCCTTCATAGATGGTCTTCAATGAAAAATCGTATTTTGTCTTTCCATTGAAAAAATCTGAGTTTTTAAGGACATCTTTGAAGTTTATGATCTTAAAGCTGACATCTTTTGAATCAATGATGTTGTATCTGTGCATCAATGAGTTGATGTTTTGTGCGGAAAAGTAGATGACTTTCTCGAAAAGTTTCAGTTCTTCTGTTAAGATGTTCAAGCCTTCCTCCATTTTTGAATAATCGTCCAAGCAGTTCCAGTTGATTACCTTAGAGTCATGGTTGGATAGAATGGAAAATGCTAAGACCACTTCCTGATATGGCTTATGTCCGTCTAGGATTGGGACTGCAGGTCTGTAAAACAAGATGTTGAGGAATGCTATTGAATCTGTTCTTTTCCCTGCGAGATCATAGAATGTCTTGTAATTGATATAGAATGTATTTTGTTCCAAAGCATCTAGTTGATTCATTTCTAATGATAATGGATCTATTAGTTTTCTGAAACTTTTGTTGTCTTGGATACCGTTGTTATATAAAGAGAATAGTTCCTTGTCGGGATATGAATGAGTGTGTAAGAAACTGTCGTCAGGGACTTTTTTCCAGCAATGTCCTTTAAATTCGCATGTGTATGGTGTAAAGCATTGTGTGCCAATGTTTATTTTCGGCGCGTTGCTTAGATTTACTACATCTTTAAGTTCATTGACTTTTTTATCTATTGTGTCTAGCTGTTGTTCCGCATATTCTTTGACTGATTTTAAAACAAACAGTTTGTTGATGTCAATTTCACCGTTTTTTATATATTCGCTGTTGACGTACATCAATTGAATGTCGCTGATAGGGACCTCGCATCCTTTTAATACATAATATTGTAGAGCGGCATCTTGGTAATATGTTTCGCTTAGTGATAATGAGCTTTTTACTTCTATTGCTCTCCATTTGTCGCCGTCCCTTACCAATATATCCAGCATGATAAGTGTGTCGTTGTAAATGAATATTGCTTCATACATCACGTTGACATTCAGGTCGTTGAGGTTCTGCATAGTTTTTTCAAACATCTTTCCGAATTGTGATGGTGATGACGGTGTCATGTTGACGCCACCTTTGAAATATGTTCTTGCTAAAATGCCCACATCGGTACCTCTTTTGAATTTGGCTCTTTTTTCCATGCTGAGCTTGTCGCGAAGATAAGGATGCTTCTTATACATGTATAGAGCTTTGGGACATTGCTCTCCTTTGATATATGTCGATTTTGAAAGTATGTGCATATCAATTGATTTTGATGTTGTTGATGATGTTTTTCTTTGCCATGATTGTCATAGCAACGCCTCTTGCTGTCATGAAGCATAGGAAGGCTATCCAGAGTCCGTGATTGCCTAGATGAGGAGTCAGCAGATACCATGCTGGTAAAAAGACGAAAATAGAAGAGATGATCATGGTGTTTCTTATTGCTTTTGAAGCAGTGGCTCCTATATATATACCGTCCCAGATAAAGGCTGCAAATGTTATTATAGGTATTATGATCATATAAATATAATAAGGGCTTATCTCAAGAAGTATGTCTGGATTGTCGGAAATGATCTTGACGAATGTTGATGGGAATAAGGCATAAAGTATTGAGAAAGGGATGCTTATTGAGAATCCCCATATCAAAAGAAGTCGTATTACTTTTATTAGATTGTATCTGTCGCCGGCTCCGGTGAACTTGCCGACCAGGGCTTCTCCTGCGTAGGCAAACCCGTCGGTGAAATATGAGAAAATATAGAATGATTGTAATATGATCATGTTGATGGCTAAGATGTTATCTCCTAATTTTGCCGATTGGTTCGTGAAGAAAGCGATGCTTATGATGAGTAGGAAACTACGAATCATGAGGTTGGCATTGACTTTAAAGAATCGTTTTATCTTGTTGAAATCCAACAATATTTTTCTGTCAATCTTTATGAAGAAAGATTTGTAGTCTTTTATTAAAAGAAATACTGCTAATGTCAGTCCGCAGTATTGTGCTATTACGGTTCCCAATGCTACTCCTGTTACGTTTTGTTTTAGGACGATGACAAAAAGGATGCTGAATAATATGTTCATTACATTAATTAATATGGCTATGAACATCGGTGTTTTGGTGTTTTGCATTCCTACGAACCATCCGTTAAGGCAATAGAGCATGATGTTTGCAGGCGCAGCCCATATTCTTACGTAAAAGTAATTTAGAGCCAAAGCTTTTACCTCGTCGCTTCCGTCGAGTAAAATGCCGCTCAATTTTGCAATGGGGTTTTGGATGGCGAGAATGAAAATGATGATCGGTATTCCGATGCAAAGAGACCTGTATAATGAGTAAATGATTTCGTCGTTGTTGTTGCTTCCCAATGCCTGCGCAGTGAATCCTGTAGTTCCTGCCCTGAGAAAACTGAAGAAGGAATATAGTACACTGAATATGGTTCCGCCCAATGCGATTGCTCCGATATAGACGGCCGATCCGAGGTGTCCCATTAGAATCATATCTACAAGTCCAAGAAGAGGGATTGTTATATTGCTGATTATGTTAGGAATTGCTAATTTTAAAATCGACTTGTTCATAAATCATATTTTTTGCAAATTTAATAAAAAAGACTTGTAGATAATTCTGTTTTTGTGTTTGTTGTTCCACATTTTAGGTTGTGGAATATTGTGGAAAAATTCTACGCTTCCACACTTGTGTATATGGGAAAATATTATTATATTTGCAAACTCTAATTTGATTATCAGAATGTTTGGGCGGAAGGATATTGTGGTATAAAATTAGATTGTGAAAAAGCAGAAAATGAAACACTAATTAATAAAAACTTAAAACAATGAAGAAAACTTTAACAATTTTATCAGTAGCATTGGTAGCTTTCATGTTAAGCTCATGCGTAGAGAAGTCAAAGAAGTATCAACAATTAATGGCAGAAAAAGAAGCTGTAGTTCTTGAAAACCAAAAAATTGAAAAAGAATACAATGCAGCTTTAGGTGTTATCAGCGACGTAGAAAATAGCCTTAGCGCAATTCGCGACGCAGAAGGTATGCTCGTAATGAAAGGTGAAGGCAGCCAAAGAGATCAACTCAATTCAGAATTAATTCAAATTAAAGAATCTTTAGCAGCAAGCAGCGCAAGATTAGACTCTTTATCAAATGTTTTGGAAAAATCAAACAAAGATAGAGCATATCTCCGTATGACAATCAAAAAATTACAAGCTCAATTAGAAGAAAAAGAAGCTACAATCGCTCAAATGCAAGAACAATTAGCTCAAAAAGATCAAGAAATTGCTGGCTTGAATACAAAAGTTAACGACTTGAACGAAAACATCAACAAGATCAATGCAAGAAACGACGAACAAAGCCGTTTGATCGCAGAACAAATTCTTGAAATGAATAAGGTATATTATGTAGCTGCTACAAAGAAAGAATTAAAAGAAAATGGCATCTTAACATCTAAATATATCTTAAGAAGCGAAGTTCCAGCTGAATCTTTCACACAAGCTGACAAACGTGAACTCAAAGAAATCACATTCGAAGCTAAGAAAGTAAAAGTTTTATCAGCTCACCCACTTGAATCTTACACAATTGTAACAAATGATAATCAATCAGTATTACAAATTACAAACCCAGAATTATTCTGGAGTGTAACTAAATATTTGGTAGCTATCACCAAATAATTTTTCTGCTCGTTTTCAATATTATGAAAATCCGGTGTCGCCAGGCATCGGATTTTTTTTGATACTTTGGTATAATTATTGTCATATATTATGTCGATGAAACAATCATCTCAAGTTCTTTACTATCACAATATGAAACTATAACACACTAATTTACCTCCCAGATAATTTGATGTGTGATTGATTTTGGTTCATCCAAATATTTATTCTGCCCGTTTCATTTTCAAAAATCCGGCATCGCTCGATGCCGGATTTTTTTATTTATTTTCACCGGATTTTATATGTCGGATTTTGAAATATTCTTTACCTTTGCATACGGGTAATAAATCATGTCATGAATATGAAGAAGCGTATTTTGATAGTGGAAGATGACGTCAGTTTTGGAACAATGCTTAATGCTTGGTTTACCAAAAATTCATGGGACGCTCGTTGGGTGTCTAAGGTGGAACAGGCTAAGTCTGAATTTCAAACTGCTTCTTTTGATTTAATTCTTAGCGATTTGCGTCTTCCTGATGGTGATGGGATAATTTTTCTTACATGGTTGAGAGAAAATAAGATAATGACACCATTCATTGTTATGACAAATTATTCAGATGTTCAGACCGCTGTTCTGGCAATGAAACTTGGTGCTTTCGATTATTTGAATAAACCTATAAATCCAACGGTTCTTCAGCAAAAGATAGAACTCGCGTTGAGTCAGGGTGCTGCTGCCGAACATAAAAATGAAAAAGAAAAGCTTGAGATACCCGTAAAAAATGAGAGTAGAAAAGTGGTGAAAGGAAAGAGTGCGGTTATGCAATGTCTCTATTCTCATATAGAATTGGTGTCTCCTACAAAAATGTCGGTGTTGATATTGGGAGAGAGCGGTACCGGCAAGGAATATATAGCGCGCATGATCCATGAAAACAGTAATAGAAAAGCCGCTCCATTTATTGCTGTCGATTGTGGAAGCCTTTCCATGGAACTAGCACCTTCTGAGCTGTTCGGCCATAAGAAGGGCTCTTTTACCTCTGCAATATCTGACAAGACTGGAGTGTTTGTGGCTGCTAATGGCGGCACGGTCTTTCTAGACGAAATAGGCAATCTCTCGTATGAAGTTCAGAAACAGCTGCTCAGAGCATTGCAGGAACAGATGGTACATCCTGTCGGCTCTGCTTCGGATATAAAGGTGGATGTTAGAATAATAGCCGCAACGAATGAAAATCTAGAAAAAGCAATAGATGAGGGTCGTTTCCGTCAGGATCTCTATCATAGAATAAATGAGTTTTCAGTTAATGTTCCGCCTCTTAGAGAACGAATCGAAGATATGGAAGAGTTTTGTTTGCATTTCATAGATCAGGCTAATGATGAGCTGGGTAAGAAAGTGGATACCATAGCTCCTGAAGCTCTTGTTGTTCTGCAACAGCAGAGTTGGCATGGTAATCTTCGAGAGTTGCGTAATGTGATAAGACGCTCTGTTTTATTCGCTTCAGACAATGTCCTGAGAAAAGATAATCTTCCTGAATTTTCCAAAACAAACAAGAGTAATGTTCCAGTGTCTTTCATTGAGCCTAAGGAGGAAAGCAGGGGAGATGTGAAGGATATGGCATTGAATAGAGGCGATGAGAAAGAACAGATTCTTGCAGCTCTGAAACAGTCTCGTGGCAACAAAACAGTAGCTGCTAAATTGCTGAAGATAGATAGAAAGACTTTGTACAATAAAATGCATCTGTACAATATAGAGTTGTGATTCCTTAATATTTTATTACTTTTTGATGAAAAAAAAGCGTCAATACGAAAGTCGTGTCAAAAGAAATGCAGTGATAATATATCTGCTGGCATCATTGCTTTGTGTTGGAATGCTTTATTATATATCTAATTTGAAAAAAGCAATAAACTTTCAGAAAGACAATATTGAGAAAAATGAGACAATTCTAAGTCTTACCAATGATTTTATTGAGAATGTGAATGTAGCTCAGGCATTGGTGAATGTTTATTCATTCTCGACAGATGGTGATGATTGGGAGGACTATGATGTCGTCTTTTCTAAAATATCGAATATTAGCGATTCGATATTTTTTTTGTGTGACGACGAGCTTAATGAAAGTACTTTGGAAAAAGTTGAGGATCTGCTCATTAAGAAAAAGCATATTGCTTATGATATCAGCTGTCAGCTTAAAGCCTTTAATCCATATCAGGAGATATATTCTATCATATATAATTATCAACCGAAGCAGAAAAATACAGCTGTCAGTAAGACTACCTGCGATACCATTATATATAGGACAGAAAAAAAGAGGTTTCTGAAAAGACTTGGAGAAGTGTTTTCTCCTGACAAGTCGTTGGATAGCATGGTGCTGGTGTCTAAGACTACTATCGATACGATTTATGAAGATGATGATTTGTCTTATGGTCTTTTGACTGATATCCATAACTCTACTGAGAAAGGGAGAAAAAACTATATAGAGCAGATAAAGTCAATAGAAAGCAGATATAATAATCTTATACTTTCAGACCAGCAGATTTCAAAAGAAATATCGGATCTGTTGATCGTTCTTCACAAACATACCTTGGATTCTGTTATTGAAGAGATTGAGAAGAGTGAATTTCTGATAAATAAAAACATAAATCTTTCCATATTGCTGGCAATAGTGGCACTGTTGGTTATCTTGACATTTATATTGTTTATTTTCTATGATCTGAAAAAAGTTGCAGCAGCTCGTGAAGCCACAGAGAAGGCAAGACAAAGGACAGAGGAGATTATGGAAAGCCGTCATAAATTGCTTCTGTCGGTTTCTCATGATGTTAAGGCTCCTTTGTCGTCAATACTTGGTTATCTGGAACTTATGCAAATAGATAATGGAAATGCAGCGGATGATTCTAAAATATCATCTATGAGAACATCGGCGAATCATATACTGTCGCTTATGACAAATCTGCTTAATTATTCTCGCCTGGATCAGGGAAAGGAATCTGTCATATTATCAGACTTTAACGTGAGTGAATTGTGCGATGAACTGGCATGTATGTTTGAACCTTTGGCAGAAAAAAAGCAGCTTTCATTTGTTTATGATAATAATATTGATCATTGTACTTTTGTCAAATCGGATGCTCTTAAGATAAAGCAGATTGTAAGTAATTTGTTGTCGAATGCAATTAAATATACAAATAAAGGTAAGGTAACATTTGTTGTCGGTAGAAATGAAGAGGGAATAGTGATTGGAGTAGGTGATGATGGAATCGGTATTCCTGAAGATAAGCTGGTTGATATATATAGGCCTTTTAGCCGTATCGACAACAAGGAGAGTTTGATAGAGGGAAATGGTTTTGGCCTTTTTGTCGTGAAGGGTCTTGTTGATCTTATGGGTGGTATTATTGAAGTTGAATCGGAATTGAATAAAGGGTCTGACTTTAAAGTTACAATTCCTGTCGAGTTTGTTGAATCTGTCGAGGAAAAGACAGAAAGTGTCGATGTGGAAATGTTGTATTCTGATGACGGCCAGAATGTATTGGTTGTAGATGACGATGATGCATTGCTGGCAGTGATAGAATCTATGATAAATAAAATAGGGAAGAGGTGCTGTATCTGTCATTCTTCTCTTGAATTTGAAGAACAGTTGGGGAATCTGCATAGATACGATGTGGTATTGACAGATAGGGAAATGGGCGCATTCAGTGGATTGGATGTGTTGAAAAAAGTCAAGGAGCAAGATTTGGATAAGAGAGTCATTTTGATGACAGCGCGTTCGGAATATAATAATGAAGTGGCGATGCGCAAAGGTTTTGACGCTTATCTCAGAAAGCCGTTTTTTATAAAAGATCTGGCTGATGTTCTTAAGGTAAATGTTGATCTTGATTTGGAATCGGATGTGGTATCTGAATATAAGGAAGATTTCCCTGAATTGTGCGCCATGTTTGATGATGATAAAAATGCTGTTGAGAATATATTAAGGGTGTTTGTTGACACTACGTCTGAAAATCTTCTGGCCTTTAATGAAATCATTGATGAAGGAACTTTCGACAAGGCGGTTTCTCTGTGTCATAAGATGTGTCCTATGTTTATTCAGCTTAATCGCCAAGAAGACGCTGATTTTCTATATAAAATGGATGCGTTGAGAGGAAAAGATGAGGCATGCTTCCCGGAATGGAAGGAAGAATCGGTTAAATTCATGAATCGTGTAGATGGCTTCGTGACATATCTGTATGAGAAATACGGTATGTAATGAAGCCATGTCGTAGGAAATAAATTTGTGATAATCAAGTAAGGTATTTAAACAAAAAAAGCGCGATTTAAAATCACGCTTCTTTCGTGGGGGAGGGTGGACTCGAACCACCGAACTCATCCGAGGACAGATTTACAGTCTGTTGCAATTGCCACTATGCGACTCCCCCAATCTGTCATTAAGAACTTTGCCTTAAAAAGACGCTGCAAAGATACGATTTATTTCTATACTTCCAACAAAAAAATAAATTTTTTTTTAAAAAAAATTACTTGTTGATTATCAATAAATAAAGCTGCTTTTTGTGACTGATAATGTTTCAAAAAAGCCTACTGCTTTGCCTCCTGGGTATATGTTTGTGGTGACATTATACGGCATTCCCATCATTGGATTTGATCCGAAACTGCTATTTATATCGGTTCTATATGTTATGAATTCAGGTGTTGCACTATAAATGCATAACGTTACTTTGTCTCCTTCCGTCACCTCTGGATAATAATCCGTTTCGTAAACATAGACGGTGTCGTTTTCATAATATGATGTTGTCGTTTTGAAAGTGTGGACGCTTTGCTCTCCTATCATGCTTACCATTTCTGGACCGTTGAAATACATTCCTGAAAGATGTTTCAAAGAAATACTGTTGTAGTCTAAAAATGAATGATTAAAATATGATGTGTCATTTACAATGATGTTTACAAGATAATTGGCATCTTGGTCATCAATAGTTTGGAAATATGGAAGCAAATTGGTAGATAAGACATTGGCATTTCCTGCAATGTTGTTAAAGAAATCGTCTTCAACTTCTTTGACTACCATGGAGTCTATCTGACTGATATTTTCTCTCATCGTAGATTGTGAATAATAATTGTGTAATCCGTTCTCATCGATGATATTTACAGAGAGATAATATGTTTTGCCGACAACACCAGCTACAGAGTCAATAGTTTCATAATAGCCTTTATTTTTTGTCTCTTCAAAATATATTGTGTCTGTTCCATCATGGATAAAGACTTCCGCTCCTGAAATCATCTCGGAGTCTTCTTCTGAGTAGAAGTCAGTGGTCTTGCTGATTACAATCTGATGTTTCTTGTATTCATTTGTAAAATAGCCGTTTATGCCGACAAGATGTTCTCCGTTTTCAGTATCTATCCTGAAATCTTCTATACAAGATGTCATGAGTGTTGATAATATGAAAAACGATAATGACAATATGATATGTTTTTTCATTGCTTTTAGAATTTAAAGTTATAAGATATAGATGGTATGAAAGAGAAAAGTGCTATTTTTTGAGTGTTTATGGTGTTGTCTTCCGTTAGGAATAAAACAGCCCATACGTTTTTACGTCCGTATGCGTTGTAAACGGAGAAGTTCCATTCTCCTTGCCAGTTTTTATGTCTTTCCTTACACTTGATTGTAGCTGACAGGTCGAGACGATGATAATCTGGATAGCGGCTGTTGTTTCTTCCGTCGTAAATGGCGTATGTTATTCCATCTACTGTATATTTTCCACAAGGATATGTTACAGGTTGTCCTGTGTTATAAACCCATGTCGCAGACATGTCAAAACGTTTGTTGAAAGCATAATTGAGAACAATGCTGATGTTATGAGGTTTGTCGTAAGGCGATACATATTCTTTGTCGAAGTTGATTCCAGGTGTTTTTCTTATAGATCTGCTGTAAGTATAGGAAATCCATCCTGATAATTGGCCGAAGTTCTTTCTGGCCATAAATTCAGCTCCGTAGGCATAACCTTTGCCTATTCTGACTTCTCCGTCTATGTATAAGTTGCCGATAAAAGAAGCATTGTCGGCGAAATCGATTACATTACGCATGTTTTTATAATATACCTCAAAGGAAGTCTCAATCTCGTCGTTCATGAAATTACGGAAATAGCCTATGGCAAACTGATCGCATTCTTGAGGTGCTATGTTTGGACTTGAAGGGAACCATAGGTCGAAGGGGATGCCTCCTGTCGCGTTGGTAGCTATCTGTGCATATTGGACTGTTCTGAGATACGAAGCTTTCACAGAAGAAAATTCGTTTAGCTGATAGATGGCACCTAGACGTGGCTCAAGTCTTATTTGTGTATTGAAAATCTCGCCTTTTTCATATTTTACCTGATCGTAACATTCGTAATTATCGTCAAAGAGGAATAATGTTTCTTGACCTATATTTTGGAACATGGATAGACGTAGTCCGTATCGTATTGAAAACAAAGGCCCTAATTTATGGTCGTTAGTGTAATAAAGTGCATATTCCAAGGCTTTTCTTACCACTTCACTTGCAGGGTCAACTCCTAGGAAATTAGCAATGGAACCGGTCTTGTCTTCCAAACGTCCTTGTCCGTATTGGTGGAAGGTCGCAGATGCTCCGAAACGAGATGTAACATTGTCGTTCATCAGATAGGTGAAATCGTATTTGGCGGAGACATCTTCTATGCCGGCAATGATATTAAACTCGTATGGATCCATGTCGATTCCAATATCATATCTATATTTGGTGTAGAAAACAGAGAGGTTTGAAGTCAGCTTGTCGTTGAAGATATGGTTCCATCGTGTAGTGACGTTTTTGTTACCGTATTTCATGGTCATTAAGTCTATTACACCTAGAACGTCGTCACCAAGATATGTGGATATATATATTCTGTTCTTGTCGTTTAAGGTGTGCATTATCTTTGCATTGAAGTCATAGAAATGCAGAGAGTTGCCTCTTAGTCTCTTTATCAGATTGCATGCCAGCACGCCACCGTATGTGATTCGTCCTCCGATCAGTATTGCGCTTTTGCCTTTGTTGAAAGGCATGTTCAATGTTAGGCGACTTGTCAAAGCTCCTATACCTCCTTGTAAGTTTAACTTATAAGGCACTTCGTCTATTGTTTTGATATCCAGTACTGAAGAAAGACGGCTGTCGTACATCGCAGGGATGTCGCCTTTATATAAAGTGGCGTCTTTGATTACGTCGTTGTTGAACACTGAGAAAAATCCTAGGAAATGTGATGCGTTGTATATAGGGACATCGTCTAAAAGGATTAGGTTTTGGTCGGGTGTGCCGCCACGGACGCTGAAGCCGGATGAGCCTTCAGAAGCAGCATGTACTCCAGGCATGAGCTGTATAGTCTTGATGACATCGACTTCTCCCATCAGTGATGGAATCTTCTTTATCCTTTCGATATCGATCTTTTGTACACTCATCACCATCTCTCTTACGTTGGCATCTTTTCTTGTGCTTGAAATGACGACTTCATCAAGCATCTTGCTGTCTGTCTTCATGACTATGTCAAGTGTTTTGAAAGAATCAGAAATGTTGACATCAATGTTTTCTGAGATATAACCGATAAAAGAGAATCTGATGGTGTAGGTGCCTTTGGGGAGCGAGAGCTCATAATATCCGTTCTTGTCTGTCGAAGTGCCTGTGCTGGACTGTTCTGCAAAAACGGTGACGCCAGCTAACAGTTCCTTGTTGTCATAACATCTGACTGTACCTCTGATACCGCTATTTTGCTGTGCGGAAATGAAATTCGTGGTAAAAAATAAAGCTAAGAATAATATGAAAATTTTTTTTCTCATAAAACAAATCCTTCCTTTGTGATAGATGATTGTTTGTTATATGTTGAATAAAAGTATCCTGTTTCTTATGATTTCTCTGATGCTTTTGTCAATGCCGAAGATTTCCTTCATTTTTCTGGTCCTGTTGTAGATGATATTATATGTTTTTCCTGTAACGGCAGAAATGTGTTTCTCGTCCATGCCTATAAGGTAGAGACAGAAATACAAGCTGTCGTTATGATTCAAACCTTTGTATTCAGCAATGATTTTATTCAATGCATTGTTGAGAGCTGAATTGAATATGTTGATAAGTTCTTGTCTTTCATTCTCCTTCAATATTAACTCGGGATATTCTATATTAGTCTTTATTGATTCGTCCTGAGTTATTTTTACAAGTCTTCTGCATAAATCGTTAGCTTCTATGATTTCCTTTATCTTCATGTCGAGAGGAATGTAAGTTAGCTGTCTCTTCGTTTTGATGTCTTGTATTTCGTTTTCAAGGCTTTTTATTTTTTGTCTTATATGTTTGTTTTCAGATGTCTTCTTCTCGAATTTTTCTTGTAACGAATTGATGTAGAAATTTTTCTTTTCAATTTCAGAATTGTATTTTCTTCTTTTTATGCCTAAAAGGAACATTCCAAAAATGAAGAACAGTAGTGTTGTTGTCAATATTATGCTTAAATATATCAATATTGTTTTTATGATGCTGTGTCTTTCTTTTTCATTGACATATTGTTTGTAAAGAGAAGATAATTCGGTTTTTACTATTGAGAGCTGTAACTCATCCTTAGTCTCTTTGGTAAGTACTGGAGCGTATTTTGTTATCAGATCATTGTTGCCTATTTTGAGACTGATTTCAATGATATGATTTGCCGCGTCTATTTTGGAGAATTTGTTGTCCGGGAAATAGTGTTCGTAATAATATATGGCGGAGTCAAATATTCCTTTGGAGTAATACATGTCTCCTAAAACACCAGCTGCTTCCATTTTAAGATTAGGCTCTTCTAAAGTGTTGAATTGTTTTAACATTATTTTAAAAGACTCTTCCTGATAGCCGATGTTATACATTATCGATGCATATATTCTTTCAATTACATGTTGGTAAGGGGAGTTCTTGTCGTAGATGTCTAAAATGGAATCGGCTATGCTAAGATGGCGAAATGTTTTTTCGTAGTTGTAAATATGTCCGTGCATCATCGCAATCATTATGTTGTTTCTGATGATGGCATATTGGTTGTTACTGTATGAGAAATAGTTGTTTGCATTGTTCAAGCAGTCGATGGAGGCTTCGTAGGCATCAAGCCAATATAGGATGTCGCTAAGTCTTACATTGACGAGTCCTTTGAAATGTATTATCTCATCTTTTCTTTCATTATAATGTTTGATGTGTTCTATCAGACTGAGTGATTTCAGGAAACAAATGAATGCCTCTTTGTATGTTTCATTTTCTTCTTCTATTACGCCTTTGTAGTAATAAGCTCTTGAATTTTGGAACTGTAGCTCTTTGTTTTTAGGATATATATTTGAGAGACTGTCTAAATAGGAAGATGCCTGATATATCTCGATATCGTTGATGTAATTGAGATCGCATTTGTAACGTGCTTCTGCTAGAAGGATATGGTATTCGTAAAACTCTGATTTTTTCATGTCGTTGAAATCAGGTAATTGGCTGAACTCTTCTAGCATTGTCAATGCTTTGGCAGGCTCATATTTCATGCTGTCGTAAACATCCTGCAAAATGCCGTAGTGAAAAGGTGTTTCCTCTTTTGGAAACAAATTGAAGTCGTTGCATGATGTTAGGAAGAAACAAATCGATAGCAATAATATCAAGCCTTTTTTCATTTTTGTCAAATTTTGAATTTGTCGGAAATGTTTTTTTTATTTGATTCCTCTAAGATCTTTATATAGTTGGACAGCATATAAATCAGTCATGTTGGATATATAGTCCAGCACTATCTGTATGCGTGAATACAAGTCTTCGTTGTCATTCTTGAATTGCTCTGGTATGAGGGAAAGTAGTTTTTTGTTATAGACTTTGTTAGGCTCTAGTGCTGCCTTGACAAATTCATCGACGAGGCTGCCTATTACGTTGAAGCCGGTAAGTTCCACTTTTACGACAGAAGGATGTCTGTATATGTTCTTTAATGAAAACTCGCGACATTTGTCCATTGCGTTTTTCTCATGTTCTGGCAGATGAGCAACGAGGGCTTTGTCGAAGCGTCCGTTCATGATGTCGTCGTAATTATCGACGAAGACTTTTGCTACGCAATCGACTAGCTTGTTGATTACTGTGGCTCTCAGGAAAGCCATCCTTTCATTGTCATCTGTCACAGTCTCATATATGGATTTTTTTCTTTCGAAGAACCAAGTCTCTTCTTCTTTGAAGAAAGATGTGAAGAATCTGTCTATTTTATGTGTTTCCACAATGCCTCTTTTATGAGCGTCTTCCATGTCAAGGATGAGATAACAGATGTCGTCGGCAGCTTCCATCATGTAAGACAGCGGGTGCCGTACATATACGAAGTTGTCTTCATCGAGACATATTATGCCGCAGTTGTCCATGACTTTTTTAAATGTCTCTTTTTCGGAATGGAAGATGTTGTATTTCTTTTTTCCGCCTTTGTTGTATGAAGGATAAGGATATTTTACAAGAGTGGCCAATGTGGCGTAAGTCAGCGACATACCACCTTGGCGGCGTCCTGCAAACTGATGTGTCAGCTGGCGGAAAGCGTTGGCGTTGCCTTCAAATGATGCCAGATCTGACCATTGATATTCAGGTATCATGTCTTTCAGTTTGAGGCCTGGGCCATCGGTGAAATAGCTGCTTATCGTTTCTTCTCCTGAATGGCCGAAAGGAGGGTTGCCTAAGTCGTGTGCCAGACATGCTGCCGACACTATGATGTCGATGTCGTATATCTCGTTGAGGAAATCGTTGCCGAATTTTTCGGCTAGGCTTTTGGATACCAGTCGGGCTATGGAGCGTCCTACGCTGGCCACTTCAAGGCTATGTGTCAGTCTGTTGTGAACCATCTGACTTCCCGGCAAGGGAAATACCTGTGTCTTGTTCTGAAGACGTCTGAAAATGTTGGAGAAGATAATCCTGTCGTAATCGCGTTGAAATGCGTTGCGGATGTCAGTCTTTTTATATTCTCTGTATTCTCTCTGTGCCGAGAGCAGCGTTTTCCATTCCATGACGATTATTTTTGTGTTGTTGTTCTAGCGTAAGGTGTAAGGTCTTGTGTCGCGAACTGTCCGCTTTTGTATTTGAAATATCCAGCTATGCCTATCATGGCGGCATTGTCGGTGCTGAACTTGAATTTCGGAATGAACACTTCCCATCCGTAACGTTTGCCGTTTTCATGCATGGCCTTCTGCAAGCCTGAGTTGGCAGATACACCTCCTGCTATGGCTACCTGTCTGATACCGGTCTCCTTGCTTGCCTTGATGAGCTTTTTCATCAGTGTCTCGATGATTTCTTTCTGTATGGAAGCGCAGAGGTCGGCCTTGTTTTTCTCGACAAAGTCTGGGTCTTCTTTAAGTCTGTCACGCAAGAAATAAAGGAAGCTGGTCTTGAGTCCGCTGAAGCTGTAGTTCAAACCTTGCATGTTTGCCTTGCTGAAAGAGAATGCGTCGGGATTGCCTTCTTTGGCTAGACGGTCGATTATAGGTCCGCCAGGATATGGAAGCCCCATGATCTTGGCGATCTTGTCGAAGGCTTCACCTGCAGCGTCATCGATGGTTTTTCCTATTATCTCTAGGTCGAAGTAGTCGTTGACTTTTATGATCTGGGTGTGGCCTCCCGATACGGCAAGGCATAAAAATGGAAATTCTGGCACTTTATTGGTCTCACCTTCCTCCTGTGCAAACAATGCCATGATATGTCCGTTGGTGTGGTTTACTTCAATGAGAGGAATGTCCATCGAAAGAGCAAAAGCCTTTGAAAACGAAGTGCCTACCAAAAGTGAACCTAAAAGTCCAGGACCACGTGTAAAAGCTATTGCAGATAACTGATTTTTTGTTATATTTGCGTGTTTTAAAGCAGCGTCAACAACGGGTATGATGTTTTGTTGGTGGGCACGTGATGCTAACTCTGGTATGACACCTCCATATTGACGGTGAACATCTTGGTTAGCAATGATGTTTGATAATACGGTAGTACCTCTTAATACCGCTGCTGATGTGTCGTCACATGACGATTCTATGGCTAAAATATATTCGTTCATAACGCATTATTAGAAAGGACAAAGATACGAAGAAAAAAATTATACATAGCATTTTAATTGCCATTACGATAATTTTTGCTTTAATGGCTGGCATTTACGTTGTAATTCTCGACGTTAATGTCCAGAGTATGCTTGCTCGTACAGCTGCCGGGTTCTTTTCTAAAAAGCTGGATACTGAAGTAAAAATAAAGACTTTTTATATACAGCCAGACCTTAGTGTCCATGCTGAAGAAGTGCAGATTAATGATAAGAAACATCTCCCGATGTTATATGTTGGTGAGATGAACGGTAAAATATCTCTGACAGATATCGCTGACGAATTGAGAGTTAAGAGCCTTATCATGGATGATGTACTCGTCAATATAGTCACTTACGAAGATGAATATACGACAAATCTGGCTGAACTGTTCGCTACGAATGATGAAAAACCGAAAGAGAAACATAATCCTAAAATATATCTAGATAAGCTTGATATGTCCAATGGACATGTCGTGGTATGGGACCAGAATAAGGATAAACCTGAAAAGGAGAGCATGGACTATTCGCATCTCGATGTTGATAGTATCCATCTTTCTATGGAGAACATGTCGTTCCTTGGTGATACCATATCGGGTGTTATAAGCAGATTGTCAGCGACAGACAAAAGCGGATTCAAAATTGACAGATTGGCATCATCGTCACCATTTATAGTTTCATCTCGTCTCCTTGACTTCAAGAATCTTAATCTGACATCTCATTCTACAGATCTGGATCTTGACTTGAAATTCATCTATAGCGACTATAAGGATTATAGAAAATTCGTTGACTCCGTGATGATTATTGCTAATATAAGACCATCTCAGTTAACACTCAGCGACTTGAGATATTTCTCGCCTAAGATGAGTATGATGACAGATACTTTGCAGATAAAAGGTCTTATATCAGGATGTGTAAATGACTTTACAGCTAACAAATTCAGCTTCTCGTTTAAAGATAGCACTAGTTTTGTCGGTAACGTGAAAATGAAAGGATTGCCTAAGTTCCATAAAACACATATCGTGGCTAATGTTGAAAAGATGAAGTTCACATATCAGGATATCTCAGAGTTCGCGATTCCAACCTATGATGGCAAAATACCTATCCCTGAGATGTTGTCGTCATTAAATGAAATGGTTTTGTCGGGAGATTTCTATGGTTTCCATAATAATTTCAATACTAAGTTCAACCTTCATACAAGCCAGGGTAATATCTTTTTCAATGGAGCTCTGAATAATGATTTGTATATTGTTCCGAAGCCGTATTATTTCTGTATGATTCATGCCAATAATCTTAATGTCAGTAAGATCCTAAATCTAAAGGATGAACTTGTCGTGTCGATGTATGCCGACCTGATGGGCGAGGGTATGTCTAAAGAGGATGCCGACCTCGATATCTCTTTCAATATTGAGAAACTAAAAACGTTTGGCAATGAATTTGAAAATATCGTGGTCGATGCCAATATGGAGAATCAGCGTATTATCGCATCTTCTGATTTCGTATCAGATTTCATAAAGACAGACTTTGTGGCATTGCTGGATATTTCTAAAACAGAACCTTCCATAGATCTGAATATTGACGTTAAGGATGCTGATTTTAATAAATTGGGACTGATAGGAAAAGATAAGACAATGGTATTGTCAACGAATATAGACGCAAATCTTAGAGGCATGGGCATTGATAATATATTCGGTACGGTTGTTCTTGATAACACCACATTGTACGACAGCAGAGGGTCGTATTTTATGGATTCGATGAACATAGTTCTGAAAGAAAATTATTTCGATTCCAAGGATTTGATTGTTGACTGTGATTTCTTCGATCTGAATGTCAATGGTATCTTTAATTTTGCAAAGCTGAACAATACTGCTAAAAATTACGTGAGAACATATTTCAATGTGGCGAACCTGACGAAATCTAAGTCAATACTTGAAGATAAGACTCAGGATTTTTATGTACATCTGACAATGAAAGATACAGAAACATTGTCACGTCTGCTATGTCCACAACTTTCCGTAGGATATAATACGGTGCTTACAGCAACATTTACATCTAACAACTATAGATTAAATTCTACCCTGGAGTCGGATAAGGTAACATTTGGTGACATGATTTTCGACAATGTATATATCAGAAACAAGACAGAGAAAGATAAAACTATAGCTAGTGTGAATGTAAAAGAGTTTGTCTTTAAAGAAGCTACGGAAACAAATGATGTCAGATTGGGACTCGATAATGTCAATTTCATTGTAGATGCCCATAATGATAGTCTCTTGGTGAAATTGTTATGGGATGATAATATCATAGAGGATAAGAATAAGGGAGAACTGAAAGCAGTGTTGTTGCCTTATGATAAAGATTACAACAGACTTTATCTAACATCGTCAGATATTCGAATCAATGATACTTTATGGAATATGTCGCCTGATTGTTATATTGATTTCGTGAAGAATAATATATCCTTCAATGGATTTAAGCTCTATTCCAATACACAGTCGGTTTCATTAAATGGTGTGTTCCCGAAAACAAATGCTGATACCTTGTCTGTCGATTTTGATAAGTTAGATATTTCAAACTTTGACTTGCTTACTTCAGGATATGGTGTTGATGTTGACGGTTATATCGACGGTTCGTTACGTGTCTCAGGTATAAAGAAGAAGTTGACAGTCTTGTCTAATCTGGATGTCAAAGGACTTGGTATCAATGGTCACGTGGTTGGCAACGCTTTCATGGATGCTAACTGGAACGCTCCGGATTCATCAATGTTCATCGATACAGAAGTGATAAAAGAAAATGGAGAAGATAAATTGATATCGTTTATAGGTAAATATTATACGTCAAGAAAAGACAATAATTTGGATTTTGAACTTGATATGAACGACATCGATATATCTCTTGTCAACTCATTCACGAAAAAAATACTTGAACGTGTTGAAGGTAAATTGGATAGCGATATCAATATCAGTGGCTCGTTGAAGAAACCTGTCCTTAGAGGTTACGCTATGCTGAATGATGGCGCATTCAATATCAATTATCTCAATACATATTACAAGGTTAATCCTAGTGGATTGGTATATGACAACCTGGATACATATATAAAACTGTCGGAAAACAAGATAGAAGTACATGATATCGTTCTTGTCGATACGTTGAATAATTTAGCTGTAGCGGATGGAATAATAACGCACGACTATCTTAAGGATTTTAAGTTTGATGTCAGTGCAACGCTCGATAATTTCTTGAGCATGAATATCCCATCTGAAAGGAACACTTCATTCTATGGAAATGCTATAGCTAGCGGTGACCTTAAGATAGACGGCCCATTGGATGATATCGTTATGGACATAGATGCTTTGTCGATGCCAGGAACTGTTATCGATATAGTCTTGAACAGCGCTACATCAGTAAATGATGATTTTATAGTTTTCGTACAGCCGACAAATAAACAAGATACTGTTGTTACAATAATACCGGAAAAGCAGAAAGATAAAAAGTTTACTCTTAACCTTGATGCCGATGTGACGCAAAGTGCAAAGGTTAATATCCACTTGTCATCAAATATCGGAAATATCGAAGCAGAGGGATCTGGTAAAATCAGACTTGGCGTGGCTCCAGAACAATTGTCGCTATATGGCGATTATGTTATTGATAACGGTAATTTCGTCTTTAATTTCCAGAATCTTATCAGACGAGAGTTCGTTTTGAAACAAGGTGGAACATTGTCGTGGACTGGCAAAGCCGATGATGCTGACATCAATGTGACAGGCAGTTATAGAACCAAAGCTTCAATTTCAACCTTGGGACTTGAAATAGACTCTACTTCATTGGTGAATAATATCAATGTCGATTGTATAGTGCATCTTAAAGACAAACTTACCAGTCCGACACTTACATTCGGACTGTCGTTGCCTGATGCTACTGATGACGTAGCAAATACAGTATTCTCTATTATCGATACTACCAATCAGGCTGTTATGACACAGCAGATTATCTCGTTGCTTGTGTTCGGAACATTCTCTTATTCCAACGCTAACTTGTATGATATAAGTGCGTCTAATTATTATAACATCCTTACAAATACGTTGAGCTCATGGCTGTCGCAGATAAGTGATGAATTGGACATCAAATTGAGATATACACCAGAAAATAACATGACAGCAGAAGAATACGAGATGTCTATGTCAACACAGATGTTTAACGACAGATTAACAATAGAGGGTAACTTCGGTGTGTACACAGGTGAAATGCCGGCGGGTTTCAATAATATTGTGGGTGATTTTGACTTGACGTGGAAAGTTAACAATAACATCAGCTTGTATATATATAATCACTCAAATCTGAGCAGTAACTATTATACGTATTCTTACGAGATGTATTCGCCATATACTCAGGCTTTGGGTGTTACGTATTCCAAAAGCTTCGATAACATAAAAGATATATTACCAGGAAATAAAAAGAAGAGAAACAATAAGAGGAATAAAGTGAAGTGATATGGGCAATAATTTCAAACTATATAATGCGTCAGCCGGCTCAGGAAAGACCTTTACTCTTATAAAAGAATACTTGTTTCTTAGTTTGTCGTCAGACTTTCCATCATATAAAAACATTCTGGCTGTGACCTTTACAAACAAGGCCGCCAATGAAATGAAAGCTAAGATATTGAATTACCTGCATGGAATAGTGAATGACTCGTTGAAAGGTGATGTCGTTAAAATGAAAGAGTTTCTCATTGATGCTCTTCATATCGATGAACCGCGACTGAAGAAAAGAGCATCTCTGATGTATGAGAATATACTGCATAACTATTCCGATTTCAGCGTCTCTACTATAGATGCTTTCGTACAGAAGATATCTCGTAATTTCGCAAAAGAACTGAATCTTCCTAATCAATATAAGGTGCAGCTTGATGAAGATGAAATGCTTGACGAACTGATCCAACGTATCGATAAGAAAATTGGCGATGAAGACAAACTTCTTACTCAAATACTTAGCCAGTATATCTTGTATCAGATCAATGAGGAAAATTCATGGCATATTGAGTCTCCTATAAAAAAATTCATTGCTGAACTGCTGAAAGAGTCGGCTTATAAAAAGGGAGGTAGCATTGAGATAAGTCTGCTGGATGATGTGCAGTATAAGGAAGTGGAAAAATATCTTCAAGATAAAATATCTGAACTAAAAAAAATCATAGATGGTGATATAGATGCAATAGATGTCTTTAACAATGAAAACGGACTCGATTTTGACATATATAATAAGGTGTTACCTTCTATGTTGAATAAAATCAGGAAAGACATAGACATAAAGCCAGACTCGCTTGTCAATAAGACAATAAAGGAGATATTGAATGACGACAAGAACTGGTATAAAGGCAAGAAGCAGCCTGATGTGAGCGAAGATCAGAAAAATCAGCTTCTCGGATATTTCGTTGATATAATAGAACATCATAAGTCGTTGTTTATCGTTAATATAATACAGAAAAATCTTTATCTTTATGTGCTGAGAGGAAGCCTTCATGAGGTCATCAACCAATATATTGAAGATACCAACAAAGTTCATATCTCTGAATTTAACAAGAGATTGTCGGATGTCATTGACGGTTGCAGCGTCCCTTTTATCTATGAGAGAATAGGGGAGAAGTATAGACATTATTTTATAGACGAGTTTCAGGATACTTCACTTCTGCAGTGGTTCAACTTTCTTCCACTGATAAACAACAGTCTGGCGACCAACAATATGAATCTTCTGGTTGGAGATGCAAAGCAAGCTATCTACAGATTCAGAAGCGGTGAAGTGGAACAGATAATAAATCTTCCTAACATTTATAAAAGACCTGATTCTCAGATAGGAAAAGAGAGTGAAAATAAATTCAATCAGGAGATATTCTTTAACTATCTGGAAACTAATTACCGTTCCCAAAAGAATATAGTAGGCTTCAATAACTCTTTCTTCAGAAAGTCAAGGGCGGCTCTCGACAAATATCGTTCTGTATATGAAAATAAGATGGAACAAAGATATTCTGGCAATTCCAGTTATGACGGTTTTGTCAGCGTTGAGATATTTGATATAGAGAAACTGACTGAATATAAAAGTGATAGATCTGATGGTGTGAAGTCTAAGACTGCCAAAAGCATATACAGGGATGCCGTCAAGAAGTCTATTTTAAGAGATATAAATAATCTTATAGATAATGGATTTCAATACAAAGACATAGCGATATTGGTTCGTAATAATTCTGAAGGCTCTGAAATTGCTGAGTTTTTGACTGCTAATGACATACGGGTGATTTCTTCCGATTCTATACTCCTTAAGTCATCAGATGAGGTACAGCTTATTATACAGCTACTTAGGTTTATGATGGATGAGAACAACGCAGTGTTGAGATTGTCATTATCATATTATCAGGAATTGTGTAAGAAAAACGGTGGGTCTGATAAATTGAAGACAGCTCTTAATTATGATATAGATATTGATGAAATTCATAAGATGAGAAACAAGGCATACAGCTTATATGATTTATGTTCTCAGATTATAAAGATGTATGGCTTTAATATCGTCGATGATGTGTTTCTGCAATATTTTATGAATGAGGTACATAGTTGGCAAAATAATGAAAACAACGGAATAAATGCATTTCTGGAATATTGGGATAGAAAGTGCGATGCGCTGAGCGTGAAATCGGCATCCAAGGAAAATGCTGTCGAAATAATGACGATACATAAATCTAAAGGCCTTGACTTTAAAGTTGTCATGTATCCGTATGCTGTTACCAGAGTACCTGAGAAATTTAAAGGAAGCGAGATATGGCTCTCTTTCAAAGATAACTTCGATGATCTTAAAGACATCCCTCATATTGAAGACTTTATCCTTCCGACAAGTTCTTCACTTGTAGAGACAAAGATGGAATCTTATTACAGAGAGGAATATGAAAAGACGGCATTCGATGACTTTAATATTATGTATGTCGCAACGACACGTGCGAAGGATGTACTTTATATTTATACCGATAATTCATTGCCTGACAGCAATCCTCACAATTTCTTTCTGGAATATTTTAATGACAAAGACTGCCATTATTATGCAGAATATGATCATGATAATAAGGAGATTTTTAGAGATGACCTTGTGTATGATGATAATACTAAGTCAGACGAGATAGCGGAAAACTCTATGAGCGTGATATTCACATTAGGAGAGTTGAAATATATTGGCAAGAATGATGAAGAAGATATAAGTGAGTTGGATGGAAAAGGTGTGGCTGTTAAAACCATAGACTGGCAGAATGATATGAAGTTCAAATCAGATCCAACAATGTTCTGGGCACAGGAAAACGCTGAGTTGATGCCGCAGGAATGGGGTAATCTGGTACATGAAATATTATCAAAAATCAATACCTGCGATGACGCGCGCCGGATTATAGACGCTTATGTCAATGATGGAAATATTGATGAGGAGAAAGCAGAATTGCTCATGAAGCAGTTTGATAAAATTGTCCATACAGCTGAGATAGAGCCTGCATATTCAAAGGATGCTATCGTGAAGAATGAGATGGAGATTCTTACTAAAGAAGGAAAGACCCTTAGACCTGACAGATATGTGGAGCTTCACGATAAAGAGATTGTTATTGACTATAAAACAGGAAAACCTAATGAAGGTTATTACGCACAGCTTCAAAATTATATGATTGCGTTACAGGATATGGGCATCAACAAAAACATAGAGGCTTATATTGTTTATTTAGGTGAAAAGATAGATGTACAAAGAGTGTTTTTAGACAGATTATTTTAGAAATAAAAAATATTTTTTTGTAAATTTGCACTCGCTTTTTTTGAAATTTTAAAATCAATAAATATAATTAGATGGATAGCATTCGTAACGTTGCAATTATTGCCCATGTTGACCATGGCAAGACTACATTGGTAGATCGTATTTTACACCAATCGAGATTGTTTAGAGACAATCAGGAAACAAATGATTTGATGTTGGATAACAACGATCTTGAACGAGAACGAGGTATTACCATCTTATCTAAAAACGTTTCTGTACGTTATAAAGGAACCAAAATCAATATCATAGATACTCCCGGTCACTCCGATTTCGGAGGTGAGGTAGAACGTGTCCTTAATATGGCCGACGGTGTGTTACTTCTCGTCGATGCTTTTGAAGGCCCAATGCCACAGACTCGTTTCGTCCTTGAAAAAGCCTTGCAATTAGGCCTTAAGCCTATCGTCGTTATCAATAAAGTTGACAAACCAAATTGTTATCCAGAAGAAACACAGGAAGCTGTTTTCGACTTGATGTTCAACTTGGGCGCAACAGAAGACCAACTCGATTTCCCAACAGTATTCGGTTCTTCAAAACAAGGATGGATGTCATCTGATTATAAAAATGTAACATCAGATATTTCATACCTTCTCGATACTATATTGGAACATATTCCAGCAGCTAAATATGAAGAAGGTACTCCTCAGATGCTGATCACATCATTGGACTACAGTTCGTACGTAGGTCGTATCGCTGTCGGTCGTCTGAAACGCGGTATCCTTCAAGCTGGCATGAATGTGTCTCTCGTAAAACGTGACGGAACAATAAAAAAGAATACAGTAAAAGAATTATATACTTTTGAAGGCTTAGGTAAAGAAAGAACCAAGAATCCTATCAAAGCCGGTGATATTGTAGCTATCATGGGACTTGAAGATTTCGAGATTGGTGATACTGTCGCAGATTTGGAAAATCCTGAAGCATTGCCTCCAATTCACGTTGATGAGCCTACAATGAGTATGTTGTTTACAATTAACAACTCTCCATTCTTTGGTAAAGAAGGTAAATATGTCACATCACGTCACATCCGTGAACGTCTTTATAAGGAGTTGGAAAAGAATCTCGCACTCCGTATTGAAGATACAGCATCTCCAGATGCTATGATGGTTTATGGCCGCGGTATCCTTCACCTTTCAATTTTAATCGAGACAATGCGTCGCGAAGGCTATGAGTTCCAGATAGGTCAGCCTAAGGTTATCTTGAAAGAAATAGACGGCAAAAAATGTGAGCCGATAGAAGTTCTTACTGTTCAAGTGCCAGAACAATTTGCGGGCCGTGTCATCGAACTCGTGACAGCAAAAAAAGGTGAGATGACGAATATGCAGCCAAAAGGCGACAGAATGAATATCGACTTTGAAATACCATCAAGAGGTCTTATCGGTCTGAGAAGCAATATGCTTACAGCAACAGAAGGTGAAGCTGTGATGTCTCAAAGACTTAAAGGCTACGAGCCTTGGAGAGGCGAGATAGCTGGTCGTAATACAGGTGCTCTTATTGCAATGGAGACTGGTGTCGCTGTTCCATACGCTTTGTGGAAGTTACAAGATAGAGGTGCTTTCTTTGTTATGCCTAATGAAGAGGTATATGCAGGTGAGGTTATCGGTGAAAACACTCGTTCAAACGATATAGTTTTGAATGTCAACAAGACAAAGCACCTTACTAATGTACGTGCTTCTGGTTCTGATGAAAAGATAGTTCTCATCCCACCAAAACGTTTCTCATTGGAAGAATATATGGAAATGATTAGAGATGATGAATATCTAGAAATAACACCAAAGAGCTTGCGTTTGAGAAAAATCATCTTGGATGAGATAGAACGTAAACGTCAAAGCAAACGCGAAGAATCAGCAGAATAAAAATAATTTTTATTTATAGTTACAAAAAAACCTCGGAACATTCGTTCCGAGGTTTTTTTGTTTTATGCTGGACTTTAGATTGTCTTGTCAATCTTCCAGCTGAATGCTCTAAGACCAAGTTCTTCAGCGACGAGATCCAGTTCATGAAGCGACTTCATGATGTCATCAACAAACTCGTCTTCTACGAATGTGAGAAGAGCGTCGTTGAAGGTAGGCCATGTGTGGTTTCCAAGATGTGGCTCTCCGCCACGACTGCCACGGCCACTTATCTCGTTCCAGCGCGTGTATCCTTTGCTGTGATGTTGTTCTAACAACTCAATCACTTCCTGATAATAAGCTTGATTATAAGCTATGAATATTCCTGTCATTATAATGTCCTTTCTTAATTTTGTGTTAATGCTTTACGAGTTGCTTTCTTCGCTTGACGTCTTTCTCTTCTTGAAACGAAAGCTGCATAAAGAGTAGGGATGAGGACAAGTGTGATCAATGTTGAGATTGAAAGACCCCATGCTACAGTGATACCTAATCCGTTCCACATTTCTGCGCCTTCTCCAGTACCTATAGCCATAGGAACCATACCGAGAACTGTTGTCAATGTTGTCATCAAGATAGGACGAAGACGTTGTTTTGATGCTGTTACGACAGCGGTGTTGATGTCCATACCTCTGTCGTGGCATAAGATGGCATAGTCGATGAGCACGATACCGTTCTTTACAACGATACCTACAAGAATCAAGATACCGATAAGCGACATGACATCCATTGCAATACCATGTAATGTTATGCCGATGAGAACACCGACGATAGCGAATGGTACTGAGAACATGATGACAAATGGGTCGAGTAATGATTCAAACTGTGATGCCATAACGACATAAACCAAGATTATAATAAGTAATAACAATAAGAACAATCCGGAGAATGAGTCTTGTTGGTTTTCGTAGTCACCGCCTATCTTAACCATAAATTCTGATGGGATATCAGCCTTTTCAATAAAATATTGTGATGTTGCAACAGCTTCACTTAAAGCGTATCCTTTGGATACAATACCTGTTATTGTAACAACACGTTCACGGTCTTTGCGCTCGATTTTAGGAGGTGTCATTCCTTCAACGACTTTAGCTACATCTTTTACTCTGATGCTTTGTCCTTGTGAACCGTAAAGTATGATGTTTTCAATGTCGTCGATGCTTTGACGGAACTCAGGAGCATAACGGACACGGATGTTATATTCGTCACCATCTTCACGGAAGAATGTCATGATAGAACCGTTGATACGGTTTCTTACCATATTGGATGCTGTTGTTACATCAATGCCGTTGAGTCTTAATTTCTCGCGGTCGAAATCAACATAATACTCAGGTGTGTATTCATCGCGGCTTACAAGAACTTGTGAGAATTGTGGCGTGTTGATAAGGCTATCTCTCAAATTGAAAGCGATCTTGTCGGAGGCGTTGAAATCGTAACCGTAAATTTCAAGCTTTACAGTTGTGGCTCCACCCATACCCATACCTTGACCTACATTGTATTTCTTGATGATACTGTTGTTGTTTAAGTCCTTGCGGATATATTCTGCAATTTCTTGTGTACTTCTGTTACGTTCTGTCTTTCTTCCCAAGTCGATGTTCATCGAGATGATGTGTGTACCGTTGTTGTTCATTGATGCGAAAGCATTATCTTCGTCGGCAACACCATAGCTATAGTTGAAAGTCTTGATTTCAGGTATCTCAGCTTTATATTTGTCGTGCAGTTCTTTTGCGAGCTGTCCTGTGATTTCTTCACCTGTACCAACAGGAAGTTCGATGCTGATAGAAAGACGGCCTTGGTCCATTGATGGCAAGAAGCCTGTCTTCATTCCAGGAACAGTGAATCCTATTGTTGCAAAAAGGATGACGATGGCGATGAAGACTACAGACTTTCTGTGAGTGACCGCCCAGTTGATGAGACGTCCATAACCTCTGCTGAGTGCATCGAGACCTTTATTAATAGGTGTGAAGATTATGTGATGCCATCTGTGTGTTCTTGGATTCTGTTTCAACATTCTTGAACACATCATAGGAACAAGTGTCAATGCTGCTGATGTTGATACTATCATGATGATACTTACAATCCATCCTAACTGTTTGAAGAAGATGCCAACGATACCGTCAACCATTGTCAATGGCAAGAACACTGCAAGCATTGTCAATGTTGATGCGATAACAGAGATTGATACTTCCTGTGTTGCATGAACGGCTGCTTCTTTAGGTTTTGCGCCTCTGTCGATATGTGACGCGATGTTTTCCAAAACAACGATGGCATCGTCAACAACCATACCGATGGCGATTGTCAAGGCACTCATGGAGATGATGTTCAAAGTGTTGCCAGTAGCGAAAAGATATATCACTGACGCAACCAAAGAAATAGGTATTGACAATACGATGATGACAGTGGCTCTCCATCTTCCCAAGAAGATAAACACGACGGCCATAACTAACAAGAATGTTGTCAAGATTGTATCCTTCAGAGAGTTGATGGTGTCTATAATATTGGTAGAACCGTCAACGATTACGTTAATCTTGATGTCTGATGGTATGGTTTTCTCTAATTTCTTCAATTCTTTTTTGATGCCTTTGATAACTTGAACTGTATTGGCATCGGTTTGTTTTTGTATGGTGATCATAGCACCTTGTTGGCCGTTGCTGAATACTTTTTGCAGACGTTCCTGTTCTCCGTCATTTACCTTTGCAACGTCTCTTAAATATACAGGAGCTCCTGTATTGGAAGTGCCAACGATTACATCAAGCATTTCTTCTGCTGACTTGAATTCTTTTTCGACTCTAACTGAATATGTGTTGGAACCGATGTCGATGGTACCTGCTGGAGTGTTGCGGTTTTCGTATGCCAATGTAGATGAAATGGATTCTACCGTGATGCCGTATGCTGCCAATTTATCAGGATCCACGAAGACCTGGATCTCACGTTTAGGTGCACCTGATACGGATATTGTACCGACGCCATTGACGCGTGCTAAAGGTGTAGCGACTTTGTCGTCCAATATTTTGTCGAGACCGCTAAGGCTTTCTTCTGCTGTTGCTGATAACAACATGATCGGCATATCTTCCATGCTGAACTTGAAGATAGTCGGATTGCCGACAGCGTCTGGAAGTGCTTGGGCTACCATGTCCAGTTTGTCACGTACGTCATTGGTGGCTTCGTTGATGTCGATGCCGTATTCAAATTCCAATGATATGACAGATATGTTTTCCTTTGATGTGGATGAAAGGTGTTTCAAGTTACTTACACTATTGAGTGTGTTCTCCAAAGGTTTGGTAACGTTAGTCTCGATGTCGGCTGCACTGGCACCTGAATATGATGTCACAACGATGATGGTATTTTCGCCCATGTCAGGGAATAAGTTGGTTGACAACTTAGTGAGGGAGAATATACCCAAGATAGCCACTGTTACGAAGATAAGGGCTACTGTGACAGGTTTATTTACGGATGTTCTGTATAAACTCATTGCTTGAATTATTTAACGATGTCAACTTTAATGTTGTTTCTAAGTCTTGTCTGTCCGCTTGTCACGATGGTTGCTCCGTCGTCTATGCCGCTGATGATTTCGTATCTGTTACCCATTCTGATACCGACTTTGACAGGAGTGTAGCTGACAGTGTTGTCTTCATTCAATACGAAAACATATTTGTCATCGGCACCGACTTGTTTGAGAACGGCATTGTCTGGAACGACGACACGATAGTTGTTTCCGTAATTGATGGTTACACGAGCGAACATACCTGGACGTAACTTTTCGTCTTTGTTGTCAACGATGATTTCTACAGGGAATGTATGTGAACGAGAATCGATGGTTGGATATACCAAATTTATTTTGCCTTTGAATGTCTCGCCAGGGAATGCATCAGCTGTCAATTCAACTTCCATTCCTTTTTTGATTTTTGAATAGTTGTTCTCGCTGATGTTTATTATCATTTTTACAGGAGTGATGTTCTGTACTACGAAAAGAGGTTGTGCCATGGCATACATGTCACCGATGTCGTAGTTACGTGCTGTGACAATACCGCTGATAGGGCTTGTCAAGATGGTGTTTTCTAATAAGTTAGAATAGCTTCTTTTAGAAACCTCGTAAGCGAGAGTCATTGTCTCGAAGTTGGATTGTGAAGCTGCACCGATCTCGTATAATTCTTTTGTACGATTATATTCTATAGAGTCGTTTGCAACTTGTAATCTGATTTTCTCAAGGTTGATGGCATCCATTGTTGCAAGTTTCTGTCCTTTCTTGACATGGTCGCCTACTTCAACGAATATTTCATTGATGCGTGATGCCGATTGTGGGGTGATGTTGTTCATGACGTCGGCTTCCACGGTGGTAGGGTAGGTGCTCAACTGAGGAACGTTCTCTGCGTAAACTTTTGTTACTGTAACTTTTGGAGCTTCTTCAACAACGACAGTCTGTTGGTTGCTTTTCTGTCCGCATGAAGCCATCATCAAAGCTGCTGAAAGAATTAATAAAGATTTGAATTGTCTCATTGTATTGTAATTTTTATTGATTATCATTTGTTGTTTCTACTGGATATTCTACGCCTAGGAGTTCATCTATGGCGGCTTTGTTTGTCATGAATTGATAGATGGCTTGACTCATCGTAAGTTGTGCTTGTGTGAGTGCAAGCTGAGCATCATTGAGTTCTACTAAAGTAGCTTTGCCGAGTTCATACATCTTCTCTGATATGTTGTAACTCTTTTGTGCCATTTCCAATGTGGCTTCTGCAGCAGTGAATCTCTTGACGCTGGTGTTCATTTTGTCACGATAGTTCTCTAATGCGATGTTAAGATTACGTTCTGTATCTTCAATGTTGAGTCTCAAGATGTCTTGTGTCATCTTATATTGTCTGATGTTGTTTCTTTTTGCGAAACCGTCGAAGATAGGAATGTTGAGACTTAATGCTACAACTGAATAAGGATTCCAATTCATGTCGAATGTGTTTCCCATTGCCATGTAATTGTATGCGAATGATGCTGAAAGGGTAGGGATATATTGGAATTTTGTCATCTTAATTGTGTGAGACAGCATCTCGTCTTGTAATCTTAATTGTAATAAGCTTGTGTTGTTTTCAAAGTTTGATTCAGTGTTTTTTAATGAAGATGTTAACAGTTCTTCTGTGTAGTCTGCTAACTTTCCTTCAACATCAAGTTCTGTGTTGAGGTCGATGCCCATGATGGCTTTGAGTTGCCATATCGCCAAGACGATGGCATTTTCTGCACTGAATACTTCAGGCTCTGAATTGTTGACGTTTACTTTAGCTCTGAGATATTCAAATTCAGAAGCTTTACCAACATTGTATTTTTTCTCTACGTCTTCAAAGTTTTTCTGTGCGTTGTCGTAAACTTCCTTATATACGTCGTATGCTTCTTGGGCGAGCAATACAGCGTAGAAAGCTTGTTTCACTTGTGATACCAATGATATTTTTGATGAACGAGCCTGTTCGATGGCGAGTTCTACATCCAATGCGGAAAGTTTCAGACTTTCCCATAATTGTGCGTTGACGAGAGGCATCGCTGCTGACAACCCAGCAGTCACGTTGTTGTTTGTTCCAACTTCGATAGACATAGGCGCACCGTTCATTTCCATCACCATGACTTGCTTCTTTAAAGTCCTTTGGTAATTACCGCTTGCACTGACGTTAGGATACAGCGCGGAATAAGCTCCTTTCTGAGCATAGCCGGTCTTTTCAATGGTCATGTCGGCAATTTTGATTGTATTGCTTTCCGACAATGCAATCCTTATCGCCTCGTCTAAGGTTATTTTCTCTTGAGCATGAATTATCATGCTGCATAAACAGAAAATGAGTGTTAGTAATAAACGATTGTTTCTTAACATTTTATAAAAATTTTAAAATTATTTTTTACTTCAAGAAAACTTGTTTTTTTCAATTTGCAAAGAAACGAAATATTATTGAATTTTTACTCTTCAAAAACACCTATTTCAATAAAAAACATTACTATTTCAATGAATGTTTTAAAATGGAATTTGAACAAAAAAAACAAGGTTTTTTAACCTCTGTTAAAACAAAAGTTTATTGCTTATAGTTCATCGTTTGTAGTAATAAAAAAAATCGTATTTTTACCGCTCGATTTTTCTATGTAATTTGATGTATGAAAGCACGGATTATTGGTCTGTTTTTGTTGTTTGAAGCATTGTTCATGTTGGTAACATCATTGGTCGCCTTGTTTTATTTTTACCGATGCGGCGATGGTGATGTGTTGGCATTGACGGTTTCAACGATAATAACTGCTATCTCTGGCTTCATAATGATATCGGCTGGAAGAAAATCGGGCAAGCCTGGCAGACAGGAGATAGAGAGCTTTGAAGTGAAAGATTCTTTCTTTATCGTTACCATCACATGGTTTCTTTTTGCTCTTTTCGGGATGCTGCCGTTCCTGCTTAATGGTACTGTTTCTACAGTGGCTGATGCTTTCTTTGAAGCTATGTCGGGATTTACCACCACGGGTTCTACCGTATTAAATAATATTGACAGTCAGCCTCATGGCATTTTGTTCTGGAGAAGCATAATGCAGTGGTTGGGCGGTCTTGGAATCATCGTCTTGTTTCTCGCAGTCATGCCTGCTCTTAACAGAAACTCCAATAAAGTCATGATGTTCTCAGCCGAGATGTCGGGAATTGGCGTTAAAAAACTTCATCCTAAGATGATGATGACGGCTCGCAAACTCCTTGGAATATATGTTATTCTGACTATATTATGTGCTTTTATGTATCGCATCGGGCCGATGAATACTTTTGATGCCGTATGTCATGCAATGACGACATTGTCGAGTGGTGGCTTTAGCACTCATCAGGCTAGCATAAGTTATTTTAACTCACCTTATATTGAATATGTAGCTTCGGTATTTATGTTTGCTTCGGGAATAAACTTCTCACTCTATTATCTGCTCCTGACAGGCGAAGGTAAGCTGTTTAGAGAAAATGAAGAGCTTCGTTGGTATTTAGGTGCAGTGGCTCTCATGACTTCTATTGTCGTGGCTCTTTTCTATTTCGCGCCTGAAGTGAATACCGTTCTTACACGGACAGATTCTTATCCGGAGGGTTTTGAAAACAGATTCAGAACTTCTTTGTTCCACGTTACTTCTATCATTACATCGACTTGTTTCCAGGCAAGTAATTTCGATTATGACAAGTGGGGAGGTTTGTTCCTGATACCTACTTTCATTATGATGGCAAGTGGAGCCTGCGCTGGTTCTACTAGCGGTGGTATCAAGATTATCCGTGAGGTCATTACAATAAAGTCTATAAATAATATCTTCAGACGTCTCCTTCATCCAAATGCTTTGTTCAGCGTTAAGGTGTCTAATGAAGTTGTTGATGATGAAAAGACAAGAAGAGTTGTTAACTTCCTGATAATATTCCTATTGCTTTATGTCACTGGTGTTTTGTTGTTTATTATAAGTGGAAGTCCATTGGAAGAAAGTATGTTCAATTGTATTTCGGCATTGGGAAACAGCGGCCCAGGTATGGGTAGTACCGGACCTTCTTTCTCTTTCTCCGAACTGTCGGATATGGGAAAATGGACGATGGCTATATTGATGTTGGTTGGCCGTCTTGAAATCTATACTGTTTTAGTGACATTCTTGGCATTGTTCCGTGGTAGAAGATATTGAAATTTTTTAATTCTTGAGTGATTTTATTTTCTTGGTTTGATAAGTTGTTTTATTTTTGCTTCAAACTTGTCATGCAATGAAAAGAAAATCTAAACTATTAATATTTCTTAGAAGAAGATCGAAAGTCATTACCGCGTGGTTTGCGGTGTTCCTGTTTTTCTTCCTCTCGTTCTGGTCTAACTGGGCAGTATCATTCATACATGCTCTCTTTCTTACAATGTGTCTGCTTTTCGCTAACGACATAGAGACTAAATATGTCGTAAAACTGTTGCAGAAAGGCAATTATGGCTTGTTTTATTTTGTCAACTTCATAATCATTGTCATAATGTCTGTGGTGACAACATATCTTGAATCTTTTATGCTGATGATTATGAGTAAGCATTTCTCAATATCAATGGCAGTGTTGGATGGTGCGAAGGCTTTTTTCATCCCGACTCTTATTCGTGTTGTGCTTTTTACTGCTGTGATTGCCATTTCTGTTATTTCGGTCTTGCAACGTACTGAAGAGGATAACAAGAAGATTAAGAATGAGCTTAAGAGTGAGAAGCTTGATATGGAGCTGCGTTTTTTAAAGTCACAGATAACGCCTCATTTTTTGTTTAACGCTTTGAATAATATATATTCTCTTGTTTATACTAAGGATGAAAATGCTCCGCGTAGTGTTTTGAAGCTTTCTGATATGCTTCGTTATGTTATGGTAGATTGTCAGGTTGACTTGATCTCTCTTGAAAAAGAAATCAAATATATCGATGCCTTTATAGATTTTCAAAAGATGAGCATGGAGAATATGTCTAATGTCATTTTTGATAAAAATGTTAATGATAAGGATTTCAAGATTCCTCCAATGATACTTCAGCCTTTGGTCGAAAATAGTTTTAAACATAGCAGGCTGGTGAGCGACCCTGACGGTTTCGTGCATTTCTATCTGGTTCAGGAAAACAAAGACTTGATATTCATTGCCCGTAATTCAATAAAAGAAGGTTCGCTTTCAGTGGTGGATTCAAATAAAAAACAGTCTGGCATTGGTTTGGAAAATGTTAAAAAAAGATTAGATCTGTATTATGGCAATAACTATTCTTTTGATGTGATACAAGAAGATTCTTGTTATGTTGCGACAATTAAAATAGGAGATAAATATAATGAAAAGAAAGTATAATGTTCTTATTGTTGACGATGAGTTCCTTGCAAGGAAACTTCTTACAGAATATGTGTCAAAGGTTGATTTTCTAAATCTGGTTGATACGTGCGCTGATGCTACAAAAGCGATGGCGGTTCTTAATAAAGAGCATATTGATGTGCTTTTGCTTGATATTCAGATGCCTGATATTTCTGGAATGGAAATGCTTGGTTTGTTGAATAATAAGCCTAGTGTCATTCTTACTACAGCCTATTCTGAATATGCTGTCGATGCTTTTGCTCATGGCGTGGTGGATTATCTGCTGAAGCCTTTTGATTATGCCAGATTTTTGCAGGCGATAAATAAGGCGGTAAGCTATACTGTTACGGAAACTCAACCTGATGTCGTCAATGACTACATTATGGTTAAGGCCGACTATAAACTGTATAAAGTGAATTATGATGATTTGCTTTTCATTGAAGGCCAACATGAATACGTGACGTTTCATACCAAGACAAAACGTATCACTGCTTTATATTCGTTGAGAAACCTTGAGGAAATGTTGCCGCGCGACAAGTTTGTGCGTACGCATAAGTCATACATTGTTTCTATAAAGAATATAGAAGATATTGATAAGATAAATGTTACTGTTTCTGGTAATAAGATACCTGTTGGCGCTAGCTATCGTGATGCTCTTATTGAACGTCTTTCATAAATAAAATCCGCTTCAACGAATTTGCTGCTGAAGCGGATTTTGTTTTTATATATTAAAATCGTCAATTTCTTTGACCAGATTTTTTATCAGATTGTATTTTAGATCGTAAAGAGCGTCTGAGATGTCACATTTGTAATAATGAGGATTGATGAGACGTTTTTGTGTTTCGTCTAGATGAGCAAGATTGTCTTTGTAATAGTCTTGCTTTTCTTGTATGCTTCTGTCCTGATATACTATCTCTCCGTTTTTCACAATCTGTTGCTGTAATGTTCTGAACTCGTATTTTCCTTTTTCAAATGTCATTGATTTGAATCTGTCGCGTTCGTCACGGAGTGTGATGGTCTGATTTGCTTCTATGGCTTTGGACAATTCGTCGCCGCGTAGGCAAGTGACATCGACTTTGAATCTGTCGTTCTGAATGATTCTATATGTTATCTGGAATCCAGGGTTTATAAGTTTTACGGTCTCTTCTGAACGTTTCAATACAGGAGTGTCGTCAACTTGGACTAATTTGAATACGTTTCCGAAACAAGGATTGTGTTTGCTTGTCGCGATGGCATCACCAACACCGTATGAATCGACCATACATCCTTGACGTTCTAGTTCTGTTATGATGTATTCGTCTAATGCGTTGGTTGCAAATATCTTACATTTCTTTAATCCTGCTTCATCGAGCATTTCCCTGCATTTTTTTGAAAGATAAGTCAAGTCACCGCTGTCTAGTCTTACGCCATATCCGTAAGGATAGTTGTCGTCGATGCCGTTGTCTTTGAATGCCTTTATTGCATTTTTGATTCCGCATCTGAGGGTGTCGTATGTGTCAATAAGCAGGATGACTACTTCGGATCTGTGAGTGTTGATGTAAGTGTTGAAAGCTTGATATTCGCCTTTTATGCTGCATCCGAACGAAGTGACGTAGCTATGCGCCATTGTTCCTGTTGAAGGGAATCCGAATCTCATTCCGGAGACGATGTTTGATGTGTTGGCGCATCCTCCTATATAAGCGGCTTTACCTCCGAAGATAGCAGCCCAAGGACCGTGTGCGCGGCGGCTGCCAAATTCGCTGACAGGTTTATGTGTACTTCTTGTAACTCTAGATGCTTTTGTAGCCACGGCCATCTGATGGTTCATGATTGAGAGTAAAGGTGTCTCAAGCACTTGGCCTTCAATGATAGGTGCTTCTATGGTTATGATGGGTTGCGTAGGAAACGCAATTTCACCTTCGCGCATGGCATAAATGTTACCTGTGAATTTCATGTTAGCGAAATATTGACGAACTTCTTTGTAATCGTCGCCAGGCAAAAATTGCTCGAAGAAATTCTCATCGCCACAGTTAAGTCCTTTGATGACTTCTAAAACTTCAGTAATTCCGCTCACGACAGCCCAGTTGTTTGTGTCAGGTGCTTTTCTGTAAAATAGGTTAAAGACGGCACGCTTGTCTTTCATTCCACTTTCGTAGAAAGATTTTCCCATGGTGTATTGGTACTTGTCGGAGCAATAAGAAATGTTCAAATCCATATCAATGAATATTTTATAAACAAAAAGACTGACTTAGTTAAGCCAGTCTCTTTTTAGTTTGTGATCCGGTTGGGATTCGAACCCAAGACCCACAGCTTAGAAGGCTGTTGCTCTATCCAGCTGAGCTACCGAACCATCGCTTTTGCGTTTGCAAAGATACAATTTTTATTTAAATAAACATAAAGAAAAATAATTTTTTTTTAAAAATTATATCTGATTATGAATCAATGATTAAATGTTATTATATATTGTAAATCGCTTGTTGTGTTCTTGATTTTTTGACATTAATGACGCTTCCTTGGAATACAGATTCGTTAAGCTCGACGACAGCGACGTATGCTTCAGACTCGTTAGGCATTTCTACAAAACCATAACATTTAGACCTGTTGGTGTCTCTATCCATGATGACCTTGGCAGATGTCACCTTGCCGAATTTGCTGAATAAAGCCAACAAATCATCACCTTTGGTGTTAAATCCTAATTTTGCAACAAAAATTTTCATAATTTCTCTAAAATAGCTTTGTGTTTTATTTAATTTCGCATGCAAATGTAGTGAAATTATTTATATAATCATATAAGAGAGATAATAAAAAATGAGAACTGAAACTGCAGTTCTCATTCTTTTGTAAATATCAGTCTATTCTAAGCTTTTGAGAATTTTCTTTATGATGTCTGTGTTTTCCATTATGCCGGAAAAGTTTTCACATCCTGGTCCGATGGCGAAAATAGGAACCAAAAGAGGGGAGTGGCTGCCTGTAGAGAAATGGAAGTTTGTCTTTGTATAAGCTCCGTTAGGGTCTATTATTGTCAATCCTCCGGTCTCATGGTCAGCGGTGACTATGACTAAAGTGTTTGGGTTATCATTGGCAAATGCCAATACCTTATTGATAGTATTGTTGAAATCCAGCATTTCATTGACAAGATATGTCGAGTCCATGTTGTGAGCTGCGAAATCTATTTGAGAACCTTCTATCATAAGGAAAAATCCGTTGTTGTTGTTTAGCTTTTCTAATGCTAATTCTGTGGCATCAGGTAGGAAATCTCCTCTCTGTGGGTAGGATGGAAGGTGTTTTTCGTCAGCAAGAATAATAATCTTGTCGTTTTCTTTTATGTCGCAAAGTGTGTCATAATAGTGCCAGTTTTTATTTGACATTTCTTCTATCAGGTTGATGCCATCATTTCTGTTAGTGAAATGTTTTCTTCCGCCACCTATTAATAAATCTACTTTCTCGCATTGAGCGAAGTCCATCGCTATTTCTTCGTAATTGTTTCTGTTGATGTTCTTTGCGACAAAAGCGGCTGGTGTGGCATGTGTTATATAAGATGTCGCGATTATGCCTGTTTTCATGCCTTTTTCTGAAAGTATTTCTAAAATACTTGGCACGGGAATGCTGTCGGCATCCATGCCTATCATTCCGTTATTTGTCTTGTGTCCTGTGGCTATAGCGGTTCCGCTCGCTGCCGAATCTGTTATTTTGTGTGATTTAGAATAAGTCTTTGCTAGGCCGCTGATGGGAAATTTTTCAAAGGCCGTAGGTGTTTCTGATGCTAAAATGGCTGAATATATCTGAGGAATACTCATTCCATCGCCTATCATTAAAATGATATTTTGTGGTTTGATGCCGTCATTTTCATACTTTGTGATGCTTTTTTTTGAGGAACAAGATACGGCTAAAGCTATAGTTAGCAACGATAATAACGATAAAATGTAATGTTTTTTCATAACTAAATTGTTGATATGCAAAGATATTTATATTTTTTAAAAGAAGAAAGAAAAAAGAAATATTTTTTTTGAAAAATATGTTGTAGATATTAAAAAAAAATGTACCTTTGCAATCGCAAAACCACGGAACACGGAGAGGTGGGTGAGTGGCTGAAACCAACAGTTTGCTAAACTGTCGTAGTCCCAAAGGCTACCGGGGGTTCGAATCCCCCCTTCTCCGCCGAGTTTATCGGGGCATAGCGCAGTCCGGCTAGCGCACCTGCTTTGGGAGCAGGGGGTCGCAGGTTCGAATCCTGCTACCCCGACAAATAAAAAAGAGTGAAGTAGTTTTGTAATCGGGGCATAGCGCAGTCCGGCTAGCGCACCTGCTTTGGGAGCAGGGGGTCCCAGGTTCGAATCCTGGTACCCCGACACAGAAAATCAAGGAGTTACAGAAATGTGACTCCTTTTTTTGTTTGCATAAAATCATGGTTGAAATGGTGGTTTTTGCCCATTTGTTTCAACCAAGGTCTCAACCGATGTTTCAACCGTAATGTCATGGTGGTAAAACAAAGACCATAATTTCTGCAAAATGTCTAAAAAATGTCTGTTGTACAGTTGAAAAATGTCAGTTAAAACGTAAATGTTTCAACCAGGATTTCAACCAATGTTTCAACCGAAAAAGTCATGGTAAGTGCAACAGTTACAGTAATTTGCTACAAGTGGAAAACGCTTTCTAATGGTGAAAATCCTTTAATGCTTCGTGTTACAAAAGAAAGAATGTCACGAACATATTAAACCAGCAGGTGTGAATGTGCCAATACTGCAAAGTCAGAAAGGCACAACTTTCAGCATACAGAGAATTAACGTAATGCTCAAAGAAGTAAAAAAGAAATACCGTTTACACGTTGGCAATTTCTCGTGCCATTCATTACGCAAGACCTTTGGCAGACAGGTTTATAATATGAACAATGAAAATTCAGAACTTGCATTAGTTAAGCTGATGGAATTGTTCAATCACAGTTCAGTTTCTATTACCAAAAGATATTTGGGATTGAGACAAGAGGAAATTTTAGAGACTTATGACTGTCTGAGTTTCTGATTTTTAGCTTGGTAGATTTTTTCATATTTTTGCTTTTATATAGTAAGATTTGAAAAATCTACCATCTATTAAAAATTCATTTAAGAATTATTAAGAAAATTTATTCATGTTTGGATATTATATAGAAAACTTTTTTACCTTTGCACTCGTACCTCCATGGTGGAGGACAGGTGTTATTGAGATTATCTTCTAAAGTCAAACTTCGCAACTTTGATATTGGAATGAAGATGATGAGCAGTAGCACCACGTCATTGGCATGTGTACAGCCATAATTGGCTTTTCGCATATCCTCTGGTGTGGGCTATTGTTTTATCCATTCCAATGGTAATGCGAAGACCAGACTTTAGGGTAAAGCAATATAGTTCCCACACCTTTTTGTTTTAAGAGCCTAACGTTGGGGACACGTGGGTATAAAATAAATTGGATATGGGACAGAATAAATTTGCTAAAATCTTTTCCATTTGTGCTTTTGTAGCATTTGCTGCTGTTAGTTGTTGGGCTACAGCAGAGTCATTACATCTTTTACTCCCTGCTTTACCATTGTTATTGTCATGGATTATAACAATAGGTTTTTTTGTAATAGCTTCTATTGGATCTAAGATGATTGTAGATAGTTTTAATCAAAACATTTATATGGAAAAAAGGGGGCTTAATCTCATAGGAGGAATAATCATGTTATTAGTGTTTTGGTTGATTTGCAGTATGCCAACTAATACACATACGTTTTTTTATCGTAATTGCATTACAGATGTAACACTTGATGACCTCAAAAATACTGAAGGTTATTTGAACGAAATTAGAGATAATAAAAATGATGAAGATAAATTTAGATTGTTGTGTGCTGATTTAGAAGGTAAGGTTAATGCTAAATTGGAAGACCTACGAATGGAAATAGATGGACCAGATAGGGGTGATGGACCAAAGGCGCAAGCAATTCTTGTTGATATTACAGAATTATTAAAGTGTGCACCTATCACAAAAATAGATGGACCAACAGCTACGAAACAACAGCGTACACAATTGATAAATGCATACAGAGATAAAATATTACACCAATTGCAAGTTCGTGAAGCTGCAATCTATCTTCAAATGGTTGATGAAAATAAAGTCGCCCAGGCTAAAAAAGATGCTACAAGTGATATAAAGAAAGTTCAAAATGCAATCTTGGGGTTAAATGAAATGAGAAATAGCGGAGTACAAGATGATGCAACAATAAATACAGCAAATGGTATTCTAAAAGGTGCTTACTCTACAGTTAAAAATTACTCAGATATGGTTGTGTTCAAAACGGATTTTGATAGAGAAGCTTATACAGCAGAAAATCAAGTTACAAAAACTACGAGATTATTGTCTGTAATAGATACATGGATGGATTTTATCAATGGTAAATATGCAGGTCGTGGTTTTATATTCTGGATAATTATTTCTATACTAGTAGATGTTGCTGCATTTGTGTTCTTTGATATTGCATTTAAAAAATCTGAATATTAACAAATTAAAAATATATAATTATGTCAGAATCTAATGAGTTGACTTTTGGACTTCCATTAAATGAGCAGATGGAATCTGAAAGTGCAGAAACACTTGATTTAGGCGTTTCTGAATCTGTTGTAAATGATGATGAGCAAAAAATAAAAGGTCTTTCAAAAGCTGAATATAACGACCCTAACCAAATAAGCGTAACAATTGCAGATGGTAAAGCTCCTTTGGTAATTCTTTTTGGTCCTCCTGCGTGTGGTAAGACAATGACCTTAGTGCGTCTTGCAAGATACCTTAATAAAAACGGTTATAAAATTTCTCCAATCAAAACGTTTCGTCCTAGTGATGACCAAAATTATGTGGAAATTTGTAAATCAGAGAACTTTAATAGAATTATAAATTCACCAGATGCCGCAAATTCTACTGCAAATATCAGTTTTATGTTGGTTGAGATTATAAAAGATGGAAAACGATTGTGTCAGATTCTTGAATCACCAGGAGAATATCTTTTTAATCCAAATAAACCAAGTGAACCATTCCCAAGCTATGTTAATACTATTATTCATAGTAATAACAGAAAGTTATGGGCAATTATGGTAGAACCAGATTGGAGAAATGTAGAGGATAGAATCAATTATGTTGCAAAAATCAATGATTTGTCAACACAAATGAGTGTAAAAGACAAGACTCTATTTATATTCAATAAAATTGACAAAACAAATTTTATAAGAAAACAGGGACAAGTTAACGTACCGCAAGCAAAAGTTGAAATAAGCAATTTATACCCAGGCATTTTTGAAAAATTCAAAAATCAAAATCCTATTAGTAAAATATGGAAAGACTATCTTTGTGGATTTGTTCCATTTCAAACAGGAACTTACACACCAACAACGAGAATAGATAGTAAAGGTAATGCGGTCTGGAATTACCAAGAAGGAGCAGACTATTACCCTCAAATGTTGTGGAATGAAATACAGAAAAGCATAACTGGTTAATTAAAATCACTATGACAGTAGATATAATAATACATGGTGTTCCGAACGGACAAGATATGTGGGGTGTCAATGATGATACCCACTATTTCTCTACTTTTTATGTACAAAAAGATGAAAAGGAGATATTGACCATTGAAACAAGAAAAGTGTCTGGTAAATCATACTGCTATTATAACTACCTTAAATATAATGGAGTAATAGCGTCAGATGAAAGAGCTGGTTCATATCTTGGAATCACTTTTAGATTTGATGCCTATTATAAGGATGTGCTTAATGTTTATCATTTATGCGAAATCGTTTATAATAACCTTCTTGATACTATTCTTGTTAAGAATGGAGATAATGTAAAATTTAAGATTGCAAAATTTAATGATGCAGACCGTGAATTAAATGAGATTAAAAAGAAAACTATCAACCTAATAAATTTGTCTGCAACAGCTAAGGATTTTACATCTATCGGTGATTCGTTTTTTAAGAATGAAGGAAATGTTATTAAAGCCTTTTTACTTGATTGCACACCAGATAATGTAATGCAAGCTTTGATTAAATATGGAAAAGTGGAAATATCCAAATATCAACCATCAATTAACGAAGCCAAAAAAATAAAAAATATAGAAGAACGTTGTAGTGCAACAATTACACAGAAAGATAAGGAAATACATAATACAAGCAAGCAAAATGAAGATTTAAAAAATGAACAGACCAGACTTCAAAATGAGTTGGAAAGTCAAAAAGGCGAAATAAAAAAACTTAATACTCTTATTTCAGAAAAAGAAGAAATAATCAAGAAAAATGCAGATGCAATAAAAGAGATAGACACTCATAAAAAGAAGCATCAAGAGCTCAAGAATAGCATTCAAGAAAAAGAAAGAGAGATTAAACGTTTGGAATCGGAACTTCACAAATATAAAGATAATAGAAACATATCAGATTTGGTAAAAGAAATAAAAGAGCCGTTAAACAAGTTGGCTATACTTGCTGGGAGGCAACTTAATGAAATTCCTAATAACAATAGTTATTATACTAATGAAGATATTGGTACTAGTAATTCAGAATGTAAAAGATATTGTGAAAAGAGTTTTTGGTCATCGCCAATCTGGCAAATTATAAAAGTAGGTCTGCTTTTATTTATTTTATGTTCGTCAATATATTGTGTTTGCAAACTACATTCTTTTCAAAATGACAAAGTAAAGACGGAGCAAACTGTAAATAGTACTTTTATACAAGATGCAGATAATGTTTTTGTTGAAAATATGAACGATAATGATACAAGCAATATAAAAAGATAATAACAATGAATAAAGGAAAATTTTTCATTTATATGTTTGCAACGTTATGTTTTTTGTTGTTTTTATCATGTGAGAGCAATAAAAAACGTTCTACACGTTCTGTTTATATTGATATAGACGCAGATATACCCAATGGTGAATTAACAGAAGTTCCATATAAAGAAGCAGGGGGTGTTAAATTTGTTCATGTAAAAGTAAATGGAGTAGGATGGGACATGATATTTGATACTGGTTGTTCTGGTACATTGTTGTCTCTTTCAGAAGCACGATATTTAGCAGAAAAAGGATTGCTGTTGGAAAGCGATATATTAGGCACAGCACAATCACAGATAGCAGATGGAAGCATAGTTGAAAATATGGTTGTTAATCTTCGTAAAGTCAGCATTATTGCTAGTGGTGGTGAAACTATTGATTGCTACAATGTAAATGCAACGGTGTCAAGTAATATTGATGCACCTCTACTTTTGGGAAATACAGTGCTTGATGAAGTCGCTTACGATTATACTATAGATAACACAAGAAAGGTAATATCATTTAATGTAAAATAATAGTGAATTCTACAATTTACTTGTTTGGAAAATTCGGGCAAAGCATTACAGCATCAGTTGATGACTATACAAAGAGTTTCTTTGAAGAATTTATCTCCAAAGCCAGTGCACCTACACAGATTATTATACATCGTGATGGTGATATTATGAATTATGGATATGTGAGAAAAATTGAGAATGATTATTTATTTGGCGTTTGTGTACAAATAAATGGTCAATATCTTTCGACTACAAAGAGACTCTTTGATGTCTTTGAAAATGTAATTGCTAATATTGTTGTAAGAGGTGATATTTTATGCCTTAATAGAAATGGTAATTTGGAAGTGAAAATATCTAGCTTCATGGATAACCAAGATAGCATAGAAAGAGTTATTTCTAATTGCCATAATGAATTTGAAAGATTGTCTTCAACTTGTAGAACTTTACCAGATATAGATTTTTCAACTTCTGATACTGATGTTAATTATTTCAAAGAAAGTGATAATAGTAACACGATAATAAAATCTTCTGTAAAAAACGGATATACATTCATTTACAAGGAGCAAGATTATGATACCTTGGCACTGGGAGGATATCGTAACACATTATCTACATTGAACAAAGAAAATGAAACTTATAAGAATAAAATCTATGAACAAGATAAGAAACTAAAACTTCTTGAAAGAGAGAAAAAACAGATGGGTGTTGTTGTTGCTTTGTTTGTTATATTGTTTATAGGTTTGATAATATTCTTCAATACGATTGCCCAAAAAAATGAAGATATAGAAAGAAGTAAAAAAACAATAGACAAACAAAAAAATGAAAATACAACTCTAACAAGAGAGAATGAAGAAATTCAGAATGCGAATAAATATTTAGAAAATCGTAATCATGATTTGGTTGTAAAACAAGAATCTATAAATCAAGAGCTTGAAACTCTAAAGCATGAGAATGAAAGATTGAGAAATGATAGCATAACATTTAAACAAGAAATAATAACACTAAAGCAACAAAATAATAATCATAAAACAGAAATAAACTCTTTGACTAATAAAATTAGCACGATAGAGAAGAAATTGAAAAAAACAGAAGCAGATTTGGCAAGTAAAAATACGGCTTACATTACTTTGCAGAATAAATATGACAGAATTAACTCGCAACTTACAACTATGAAAAATAAATATTATTCTACCAAAGAAGGTAAAAGAGAATTGAAAAAATAAATCAATCATCTATTGTCTAGAGATAACAACAAAGCCAACCTAGATTTTCCTTAAGTTGGCTTTTTTACATAAAGAATAACTATCTTTGCAAAAAACAACAGATTAAGAAAAACATACAATAAGCAATGAAAATATTATTAACTAGAATAATACAATGGTTAACCTTATTATTAAGTTGGTTGACTCTGTCACCTTTTTTCTTCTATTTAGCACGCAAGTGGCAATTAATAGGAAAGAAGGTCAGAATGTTGCTATTACTTATTTCTCCGTTAATGCTGATTGTCTATGTCGTCGCAGTCTTATCTATCTTGCAGGGATATGATGGCTACAAAAGGAAACATCATTTTGCAAGCAATGAAGTGATTGAGAGAATAACAGGTGTGGCCTTCCCAGAGCTAAGCATTATTGATTATGAGAAAGGAGAAGCTGGCTTCTTGGGAGATTATAATGATATGCTAACACTCGAAATGAAAAATGATTTGAGCGAATCTACATATCATTATCTGGATAGCGTAATCAGTGCTGGCGATACGAATTGGAGCAAACACAATGATGTGTACAGATACAGCATTATGTGGGGAAATGGTCTCCCTGCGCCAAAGGGGGAGAATGAAGAAGAGGATATGACGTTCTCGCTTTCTTTCAAGGCAGGAAGTAAGAAAGTAACTCTTAATTATGGCGCTTGGTAATTAAGGATTTTGAAACAAGGAATAACGCTCTCTAAAAACGTAACACAATGAAGAAACTACTATTATTATGCGCCTGCTTGATAGTCTTGCTATCCTGCAACAACCAGAATAACGCGAAGGTACCAGAACTGACATTTGAGGATGCTGTGGTTGGCATCCTACAACTCTATCAGAACGTCGATTCTCAACTCGTAGCTGAGCGTAACGAACTCTATCAGCTATTACTTAAGCACTCAGAGCCAACAGAGGAAGCCAGTGAGGAGGATAAAGGCTACTTCCTGCGCAACATCGTTCACATAGATTCTGTAGTTAATCAAGGTGCGGCACTTATCAAGGAGAATAAGATTAGCGAGTTGTTGGCCTTGCTCGAATCTGAACTACCCAACTTCTATGCTCATCCGCACAACTTTATAGACAACGAAATAATGCTCCATCAACTGTTGGCAGAACTCTATCGTCAGACGGCCGAATCTTACGAGGAATATGCAAACAAGGTAATCTATCTGAATGATTTTACCATCATGCACATCGAAGCCTTGGAGAACAAGCATTCTCAATACAGCACTATCTTGGTAGAACAGGTTTGCTCTTGCATTCAAGTGGGACAATACAACAAGGCTATCCTCAACGGAGAGAAACTGAGCGCATACATGATACAAACAGGAGACGAGAAAGGCCACATTTACGCCTCATTACTCTTGTCAAAAGCATACGAGAAGGCAGGAATGCCAGCATTGCAGGATAGTACCATCAGCAGCGTGAAGAATTACCCACAATACGAGGCGTGTTGTGAGGATTTGAAGGGCGTGCCGATGTTAGAGAATTAAAATTTGTTACAGCGCTGATATAACGACAAAAGCCAACCTACATTCCCCGTAAGTTGGCTTTTTTTATTACCTAACTCCATATACTTAAAATTTCGGAATATATACAGATTGGGAAACTATTAAAAACCGAATTATATACCAAACGAAAACCTATAAAAAAGATTCAGCAAGCATTAAAAAAGACTTGAAAATCACTGCTTATAATGATAGTTATTATTATCTTTGTAGTGGCTATAATAAGCCGTAGTTCGATAATTTAATGTTTAATCTTCTTGGTTGGAGCGGATGTTTCAACTGATATGTCAACCGCATTATAATTCTCTCAAAAGATATTACTATTAAGATACTGATATTCAGATGTCTGAATGTAAAAATGGTGGTGATAATAATATGCTTTGGGAGCAGGGGGTCGCAGGTTCGAATCCTGCTACCCCGACACAGAAAATCAAGGAGTTACAGCAAATGTGACTCCTTTTTTGTTTTCCCCACGTATCTCAAGTATCTTCACGGATTTTTGGGCGTAGTCCGAAAAACACCTCCACCTTCATTGTACTATCGTGCGATTTTTATCAATGCAACGCCCTTATCGAACTTGGTTTGAGCATATCTCATAAAAAACACTCAGAACATTGCTGTCATTTTCCTGATTTTGGCAAGACGCTCAAGAAAAGAAGAATCTTGTTTGATAATCTGCATGTTATAATCCATTTGCATTCCTGTGAATATGTGTGCAGGTATTCCTAAAGCAGCTTCTATGAGCAATGCTATATCCGCAGAAATAGGCTTGCGGCAGTTTAAAATGTCGTTTATATTTTTGTACGAAATGCCAATTTGTTCTGCGAATTTCTTTTGTGAGATACCTCTATAATCCAACTCTTCTTTTA
>JAZLAI010000054.1:0-24566 GCA_045613105.1 Bacteroidales bacterium
GAGGTCCACCTCTTCCCATTCCGAACAGAGAAGTTAAGCCCCGCAGCGCCGATGATACTGCATTAAGTTGTGGGAAAGTAGGTCGTCGCCACCCCCATAACGGAAGCCTCAGCATCAATGCTGGGGCTTTTCTGTTTTATGCACATCCTTCCATGCATAATGTCTCGAATCTTTTCCTGCCCCTTTGTTACATAGCCTTCGCCTTTAGAATGCTGCCCTCCTTCGCGTCAGTGATCGGAGCGGCGTCCTTTGTGGACGGATGCGGATATTGGAGACGGAGACGGATATTGGAGACGGAGACGGATATTGGAGGCGGAGACGGATATTGGAGGCGATATTGCGGAAAGCCCGACGGTGCTGCAGAGACGCCCAGAAAAATATTCTAAAAAAATCTTATTTTTTTCTTGACATATTAAAAATTATCTTTATATTTGCAGTGTACTAGTTAACTAATACACTAAATTTAAAAAGGAGGTAATTATGAATCAAAATCTTTTATCTTTAACAACATTAGCTGTGATTTTCTTTGCTTATATCGTTGTAAGACAATTTGTTTTAAAGAGAAGGAAATCCAATCTTGACAATAATCCTAAATCCGCTAAAATGAATCTAGTAGCAAACATAGTTCATATTTTTGCTATTATTGGTTTGCTTATTTTCTTTTGGATTGGACTAATTCAAAGGTGGAATGATGGAATTCATAATTATTTTAATCTGATATTACTTATTATACTTACAATATTATGTTTTGTCAGATTCTGGAATAAATTTAATAACAGAAACAACTAATCTTTTAAAATTTAAATATGAAAAAGAATTTAACATTAAAAAAATTGTCCCTATTGGCTACACTCCTTATTGTATTAATAATGTCATGTAATGCGCAGAATGAAATTAAGTTAGATGGTCCGAAGATAAATTTTAGTACTTTGGAACATAATTTTGATACTATCGTCAAAAATACGGATGGATGTTGTTTTTTTGAATTTTTCAATGATGGTACTGAACCATTAATTATAACTTCAGCATTCTCTTCTTGTGGTTGCACTGTTCCCTCATGGTCACAGAAACCTATAATGCCAGGTGAGAAAGGAACAATAGGTGTTAAATACAACACAGAAAAAGAGGGTGATTTTCAAAAATTAATTATAGTTAAATCAAATTCTGTAGAAAAACCTAAATCAATATTGCGCATTAAAGGTGTTGTAGTAAAAGATATAAGAAATTAAAGATAACTTAAATCATAAAAAAAGAGATAATATATATGAAAACCGAATTGGATTACGCCTTCACAATGAAATAGTGTGCGCCTAATTGTGAAGGTTGAAAACAAAAGGTGTCGCGGCAGAAAACGGTATAAGGGCAAAAAAAGAAACCGTTTCCTGCAAACCAACACCTCAAAGGCAAAGAGAATCTTTAACGAATCTGTTTCATGGCAGATTATTGCACGCCGAAACCTCGCTTTTGACTTTGCGTTGCAAAGATAACAAAAGTAGGGACATGAGAGATTGAAAATTGAAAATTGAAAGTTGAAAATTAGGTTTTGAGCTACGAGCTATGGGCAAAGGCTCAAAGCTCAAAGCAAAAAAGAATCGTCTCACCAACAAAGCGGAGTAAGGAACCGCGAGACGAAAACAAACAAAATGAAAACATTTATTAAAAAAAGCATGATGTTCTTATCAATCTTTGCAATGGTATCAGGTTCTATTTTCGCATTATATTCATGTAACAAGGACGATGATGAAACTTTGGACCCATCATACCAAGAACCACAAAACGGGAAATTGCTTGCTGTCACCGACAACAATACAGGACGCACCACATATCATTTCGACATCGAAAAGATGAATATGCTGCTAAATGAAAAACTTACTTCAAAAACATCTTCTGATAGATATGTTGTCGAATCTATGACTATAATCGATACCATGCCATTGGTTAAAGATTTTAACCCTGAAATTAAAATAGTTTTGTTTGATACGGATGAAGAAGTTACATATTCAACATGGTTAACCGGTTTCTATACAAACAAAGTTATTAGCGGACAAAAGACAACATATTATCTGAGTTCCGATGTGGCTACTAAAAATTATGAGTTTGCGTTCTATGAAAATGATGAGTTATTTGTTGCTTCTGTAAATGGAACAAATTATAGCATTGAAAGAAGAAACCTTGCATCATACGCTCCATTTAGACCTAAATGGTCATTCACATGTAGAGCAACCAATTGTCTTGTCGGCGAATGTGAAAAGGTTTCTACTGGCTTAGGCAATCATCATTACACTTGTAGCCCGTGTACACCTCAAGGTTCTAAGTGTGAACGTGTTGGAATTGGTCAAATTATAATAGAAATAATAAATGCAATAGGGAGTGTTATAAATTAAGATGTATTTATTGGTGATTGTATTAAAATTCATAAGACAATCACCTTTATTCTACAATGATGTTAAACTTAATATTAAATAGTATGAAAATATTTCTAAAATTAATTTGCTTATTTTCATTCATCTTAATATTTGCCGATTATAGCAATGCGCAAGAAACTGAAGATAAAATGAATCTCAAAGTTTCTAAACGATACAAGCAACAGGCTGCAGCTTTCGCAGATTCTCACGAATGGGTTTCGTTTAAATATAGGATAATGAATTATTACAATGATTCTCTCTATTGGGATATTGTAACGGATGTTATTATAAAATACGACGATGATAATTCGATGATTTTTTTGAATGACAACAATCTTGATTATATTTTGATAACGAACAATCATTATAAAAGAATAGATGTTGCCAAGAACAATCTGTACGATATAAGTAAAAACAGAAAAGATAAAAGTAAGAAATATAAGGAATTAGCAATTTTCGGCAAGATTGCAAATTATTTCTGTGATCCGTCTTTCTTTATGAAACCAATCGATTTTGCAAATACATGGGCATTATTACACATATTTTATGATGTTGAGACCATAGACCTAAACGGAAGTACATACAACAAATACAGATCTAAACTCGCAGGTTATGGTGATATGGTTACATCTTTTGTGAATAATGAAACAAATTTTTTGGATAGTTTGTATATGGAACAAAACTTAGATGATGGATCTACAGTGCGCAGATACATGACTTTTTATGATGTGAGTTATGAAAATCGACAAGGCTATATCGACTCTATCTTTGATTTCAGCAATACGGAATATGCATCTTATTCAAGATATGATGAATTTACAATGCCGGTAAAGACAATCTCCAATCAGATGTCGCAAGGTTTGTTAGATTATCCTCTCGTAAATCTTGAAGGTGATACAACTTCCATCAGAGAACAAGACGGCTGGATATTGCTTAACTTCTGGACTACAAATTGCGGTCCGTGTCTGCAACATCTTAAGGAATATTCTCACGAAAAAGATTCGTTAGGATATAGGATTCTTGAAAATGAAGGAATTAAGATTTTGGCAATAGAACATCGTTCCAACAATTTAGAACACATAAGACAAATTGCCTCAAAATCAAATTCCGAAGATATAGCTTATTCTGCAAAAGATATTATGACTGTCATCAATATTCCGACATTGGGATATTATTATTTGGTTTCTCCCAATAAGGAAATCGTCTATAAAACAGGAGACTTGGGAGATTATTCTGAAATTATTAATAAATTGAAAGTTGAAAATTAATGTAGAGATGTATCAATTACACAAAATAATTAACAATATGTAATTGCTGCGTCTCATTAATAAATTGAAAATTAAGTAATGAGCTCACAGCTCGAAGCAAAAAGGAATCGTCTCACTAACAAAGCGGATTAAGGAACTGCGAGACGAAAACTAACAAAATGAAAACATTTATTAAGAAAAGTATGATGTTCTTATCAATCTTTGCAATGGTAACAGGTTCTATTTTCGCATTATATTCTTGCAACAAGGACGATGATGAAACTTTGGACCCATCATACCAAGAACCACAAAACGGGAAATTGCTTGCTGTCACCGACAACAATACAGGACGCACTACATATCATTTCGACATCGAAAAGATGAATATGCTGCTAAATGAAAAACTTACTTCAAAAACATCTTCTGATAGATATGTTGTTGAATCTATGGAGATTGTTGATACGAATCCGTTGAATGCAAACCAACCTGCTGAGATAAAAATGACCATTCTTGACACTGAGGAGGAACTTTCTGGAACTCTTTGGATGATGAGAGATTACACAAAAAAAATAGTTGGCGAACAAACGACATCTTATTATGTAGATAATAAGGTTACAACTGGAAAATATGAATTTGCTTATAGAGATGGTGATAAATTGTTTGTTGTACATGTGAATGGTTCAAGTTATGTTATTACAGAAGAAAATCCAATGAAGGAATCTCAATTACCACGTTGGATTTTAGGATGTACATCTGAAAATTGCGGTCGTCCTTGTGAAAAAGATGGCACTTTCTGGAATGCCTTTTGCAAACCATGCACATATCCTGAAAATGGTAAATGTATCTCTGGTATAGCAGAATGGGTTGATGTGGCCGTGACAGTTGGTGTCGCACTAATCGGTGCATTATTATAGATACACATACAGGGAGTATCTGATTACACAGATACTCTCTAAATTTTATTGTCAAATTAAAAATAGTTCTTATGGATATAAATATTAAAAATGTACTAATTGGTGTATTTCTATTATGCCATCTTTCATTATTTGCTCAAAGTGATTTGTCTGAGAATGTTAGTTCTAACCCCAAAAAAGAATTCAAACGGATGGCTAAGGAACTAGCTGAGAAATATGAATGGCTTAGCTTTGATGTCTGTCATCAGAATTACAGAAATGACACTTTTAACTGGGAAGTGAAGTATGGCGTCATTATGCATTATGACAAGAAAAATCCTACCATATATGTAGGCAGAAAAGATTTATACGACAATGATTTGACATCTGAGGAGTTCCGTATCTCAAAAGATAAATTTGAAAAGATATTACATGGAGACCATAATATCATTACTTATAAAAACCGTCATTTCTTTTGGGACGCTTATCATTCGTTTCCGCTTATGGGAGATATCCCTTATTATTTCAATAGCTTAGGCTATTATCTATACACTACACAATCAAAAATAAAATCACAATTCTGCACTTCAGCTACTGTTATAGATGCTGATGTTGTGAATATAAACGGTAAATCGTATATTAAATATCACACTGTAGATCCATTTGTAACTATATCTTTAGAAATAATTTATGACAGAACACATACCTTTGTTAACGCAGAAACAGGTCTTATCGATAGTGTCTATAGTTATTCAACATCTTCATTAAGAGATGACAGTAGTATATATAAAAATTCATACGGTGAGATATACAATAATTATTACAAAATAGAAAATTATAGTTTTGAATCTAAACAGCATGTCTTAGATTCCATCTTCGATTTACAAAGCGTTCGTTATGCCGATTATGATCATTATGACGAGAAAACATCTCCACAATGTCAGGCTCGTACCGAAAATAAGACTGCATGCGACGAATTGTTAGATTATCCTCTCGTAAACCTTGAAGGCGATACTACCTCTATCAGAGAACAAGACGGCTGGGTGTTGCTTAATTTCTGGACTACAGGTTGTGAACCTTGCATAGAACATCTGATGAGAATGGCTGCGGAAAAAGATTCGTTGGGATACAGAATACTCGAAAACGAAGGGATTAAGATCTTGGCAATAGAACATAAATCCAACAATATGGAAATTATCTCCAAGCGAGCGCATAAGACCAAGTCGGAAGACATTATATATTCAGGCAAGGGAATAGGAATAACCATCAATATTCCGACATTTGGATATTATTATTTGGTTTCTCCCAACAAGGAAATCGTATATGAAACAGGAGACTTGGGAGACTACTCTGAAATACTTAAAAAAATTGAAAATTAGCTGTTAGATGTCAGCAAATCACTGATTGATGATAGCTGAAGACTGATAGCTTAAAAAAGTCTGTTGACATTTTAAAAATAAAAAATATGATAACATTAAAAAATCTCGATTTCAGCTACAAGAAATCTGCTGTATTTAAAAACATCAGCCTCGAATTTAAAGATGGCAATGTTTATGGTCTTCTTGGCGAAAACGGCGTCGGTAAGACAACTCTCTTAAAAATCATTAGCGGTCTTCAATTTCCAAATAACGGAATATGTACCGTAGATGATTTTATTCCTTCAGAAAGAAATCCTTATTTTTTGCAGAATATTTTTTACCTTCCGGAAGAAGTCATAACAGAAAATACTACGCCAGAATATTTCATTAATAAATTAGGAGTCTTTTATCCTCGTTATGATCATTCTTATTTCTTGAATCTGATGAAAGAGCTCGAAGTGGATTATACAAAGAAATTCGATGCTATGTCGTATGGCCAGAAGAAAAAGTCGCTTCTTGCATGTGCGCTCTCGCTTCGTACAGATTATCTGCTTCTTGATGAACCTACTAATGGTCTTGACATTCCTTCAAAGGCTCTCTTTAGAAAAGTTATTTTACAACATAGCATTGATGAAGCAAGCCACGTCCCTACAATTATTATCTCTACTCATCAGGTGAAAGACGTGGAAAATCTCATTGACCCGATAGTAATATTAGATCATGATGAGGTGTTGCTTAACGCGACATTCGAAGAGATTTCATCTAAACTTTATTTTGATTACAGCAGTGAAAAATCTGATGACGCTCTTTATACAGAGTTGATTCCTGGCGGTTACATTAACGTGCTTCCAAATAAATTCGATATGGAAAGCAAAGTTAATGTGGAAGCTCTCTTTAATGCTGTAAGAAATAATAAGAAGAAAATCAAGGAAATTTTTAATAATTAGGAGTTAGGAATTAGGAATGTTTTATTGCTTTAACTATACAACTACTCTAAACTTTAAAATAAAATATTATGAATAATACATTTAATATAAATCGTTTTGGCAATGTTGTCAGACGTGACGGAATGAGTTATTTTTCAAATTACGGATGGACGCTTGTCGTGCTTTGGGCGTTACCTGTTATCTTGTGGTTCCTGACTTATATTTCAATGGAAACTTTTGATACAGGTGTAATAAGCAATCGTACTACTACAATTTCAACTTTGATGTGGTTGTCGTTAATGATTGTTCCATCAAGACTTTATAAAAATTATAATGACTCAAGAAAAGGAGTTATCTTAGCAATGACGCCGGCTTCTTCTTTGGAAAAATTCTTGAGCATGATTTTATATTGTGTTGTAATTACACCTATTATTTATTTGATAGGAGCATTATTTATTGATACAATTCTTGCATTGAAACCAGGAACCAATCCGTACGATGGTTTTATTTTTAGCGATTTCTTTAGCAAAAATTATGAATCATATAGAGAAATGCTATCTCTTGGCGATGAAGAACTTAATCGTTCAATATATGATTATATGCTTTCTAAAAATCATTTTGTTTATAAAATGTTACAAATATTAGGTTTCTCTTCTGTATTTATGTTTACTAATATGCTTTTCAAAAAACGTAAACTTAGTAAGACCATTGGAATACTCACAATTTTAGGAATAATATTTTCGATATGTGTTGTGAGATATATAATAAACTTGGAATATAATTTCAATGCTAATTGGACTGATGAAGAAATTACAAATTATGTCAAAGGTGTTGTAAATTATGCATATAATTTCATATTCTATTCATCTCTCATATCAGCATCCGTATTTCTTTATCTCACATATTACAAAATCAAGAAACAAACTTATTGATTATGGAATTCAAGGCACATCAACCGATATACTTGCAGATTTATCTTCACATCTGCGAGATGATATTGAACGGAAAATATAAGATTGGCGACAAGATAATGTCGGTGCGTGAGATGGCGATAGAAGTCGGCGTCAATCCTAATACAGTGATGCGTTCGTATGAGTTGCTGCAGAGCAAAGATATCATCATCAACAAACGTGGCATCGGATTCAACGTTGGAGAGAACGCAAAAGAAATAATCCTCGAAGAACAGAAAAAGCAGTTCATGGAAGAGGAACTTCCTGAAATCGTAAAAAAACTGAAAATGTTCGGAATTTCAATTGATGAAGTTAAGAAATTAATGGAAAACTGAGAAACTAAGATTGAATAATTGACCTATGAAAAAACTATCATTATTTATTGCGTTGGCATTTGTAATGCAGTCGTGTATTTGTGTTCATGTTATAGGACGTAAAACTCATTTTATGAGAGATTTGACGGATGAACAGAAAAACAATGTATGCTGGACTACTGACAGCATTTCGTTAATCGGCATGAAAAACGACAATCGCATATATGCTATCAATGCGCATCAGATGAAAGAGTTGCTGAAGACAAATGAAAAAGCAGTTATTTATCAATGGTCGCCACATTGTTCTTCAGAAAATTGCACTTCTTTAGGTCTGACACAGTCCTATTGTGATGAAAAAGGTATTGAACTATATGTCGTTATCGACTATTATGCCGATGCATTTTCGCAAATTGAAAGCATTAAGAATCCGCTTCTTTCAATTAGCGAGAGACATTACAATACGGAACTTGCCCAAGAACTACGTGAGATTTTCTACAAAGAACTCTTAGGTGACAAATACGATAAAAAGAATTATTCTCGCTTCTATTATTTTGAAAACGGCGAGTTTTTAAAAACTTATAATTCAATCAATAATTCAATCAATAATTTACAATAATTAAAATGAAACGTTTATCAATGTTAATGTTTGTCGTATTATTTTCATGTATGACAACAAATGCTCAAACAACGATAAAAGATGCCTTGCAGAATTATGCTAAATTCAAGAGACAGGCAGAAACCTTAGCCGATGAACATAAATGGGTTTCTTTTAAATATAAAGACATCCATTATTCTGGCGACAGTCTGCTCTTTGAAGAAGAATCTGTACTCATAATAAAATATGACGGTAAGAATTCGTCGTTGTTTTACAATATAAACAGTATCGAATGGTTCTATCTTCTTGATAAAGACTATTATAAGAAGATAGAAAAACCGGAAGGTTCGCTGATAAAATATGAAAACACCATATTCGACTTTGACAGACATTATGATGCGCTTGGCAAACGTGGCTTCATTCCTCGATTTTTTATCGACATACCTTATTATATATATCCAATCAGTTTTGCTGAATCCATGAATATGACACAGATTTTTAACGAGATAGAGGAACGCGAGATTGACGGTGAACTTTATAATGTCTATAAATTTGACAATAATGAAAGACGTGTGCGTTTTTATGTCAATGCTGCCACCAACATTATGGATAGCGCATATACCGAAATTTATCAATATTCGTCGAAAGTCTATTACACATTTTATGATTTCAGTTTTGAAAATAGACAATCTTATATCGACACCATATTTAATTTCGACAATAAGGAATATGAAAAATATTCGAAATATGATATCGTTAACTCCGAACCTTATTATTCGTTTGACACTATTGTCACCGACAAACTCCTCGATTTTCCATTGGTTGATTTGAACAACGATACCACGACATTGAGAGAGCAGGAAGGTTGGGTACTGTTGAATTTCTGTACCATAACAAGCGATTATTCCATGCGACAACTCGACCGATACGCAAAAGAAAAAGACTCTTTGGGTTATAGGATTCTTGAAAAAGAAGGAATAAAGATTATGGCAATAGAACATAAATCGAATAATATGGAATATATTGAGAAATATGCTATGAGACATCATAGCGAAGACATCACATATTCTGCCAAAGGAATATTCAATGCCATCGATGTTAATTGGTGGGAATGTTATTATCTCATTTCACCCGACAAGAAAGTTTTTTTCAGAACAAGTAAATTGGAGGACTATGAGGAGATTTTGAAATTAATTAGGAACTGATGATTATATATGTTTGTAAAGGAATTAAAATCAGAAACGTTTTAATGGACAAAATGATTGATAAACTTGTTGACTAATTAATACATAAAAAAGAGTGATAGTAAACTTAAATTAGCTCTGTAGTATCGGAAGATACAATCTCTTCTAAGATTGTAAATTAAACATTTCAAGTGGGTGATTCCGTGTTACACACTACAGTCAGTATAAAAGCCATCGTTTTTAATTTGGGTCAACATTACAAAAAAACTCAGAACCTAAATCCGGTTCTGAGTTTTTTTGATTTAATATCTTAAAGTGATTATTCGTAGATCTTAGCTTCTACTTCGTTGTTAAGAACCATCAAGCCGTTTAATGTCAAAGCCATCATTTCGTCTTCACCAGGATATACGCATACTGGAGCTATTTTGCCGAGATGGTTTTCCAATATTTTGCAGAAGTTCTTGTCGTATGCCATGCCGCCTGTAACGAAGATAGCGTCAACGTCCATACAGAATGCAGATGCTGCGAGTCCGCCTACTTCTTTAGCTACTTGGTATGCCATAGCGCGATATACGAGTTCCCATTCTTTGTTGCCGGCTTTCACTTGGTTTTCAACTTCCATAGCGTCGTTAGTGCCGAGGTAAGCTACGAATCCGCCTTGACCTTTGAGCATGAGGTCTATTTCTTTCTTAGTATATTTGCCGCTGAAGCAAGCATTCATGAGAGGGCCTGATGGCAATGCACCTGAACGTTCTGGTGTGAAAGGACCGTCGCCGTTCAATGCGTTATTGACGTCAACAACACGACCTTTTTTATGAGCTGCTACAGAGATACCGCCACCGAGGTGAATACCAATGAGGTTCAAATCTTCATATCTCTTGCCAACTGCTGTTGCATGTTGACGAGCAATCATCTTTTGGTTCAAAGCGTGGAAGACAGACATACGTGGAAATGCAGGATGACCTGAAAAACGTGCTACATCTTCCATTTCGTCAACGATAACAGGGTCTGCGATATAAGCCTTGACACCAACAGATTTGGCGATGTCGTCAGCAATCAAACCACCGAGGTTACAAGCATGTTCACCGACAGGGCTGTTTACCAAGTCACGGATCATAGCTTCATTGACTTCGTAGATACCTGATGTAAGAGGTTTTAACAAACCGCCACGGCCAACAACCATAGAAAGGTCGTTGAGTTCGATACCAGCATCTTTCAATGTGTTAAGGATAACGTCTTTACGGAAGTGATATTGGTCAGCGATGTGTTCAAATGGAGCTATATCTTCTGCTGAATGCTTGATATTTGTTTTGAATACGCATTCTTTATCATGGAAAACAGCAATTTTTGTTGATGTTGAACCTGGGTTTATGATTAATAATTTGTGACTCATAGTTACTTGATTTTTTTATATTTATATTATTAATTATTTTGCTAACAAAGCTGCCAAAGCTATTGAATATAATTTTGTCTGTGAAGAATCGCCGCGTGATGACAATACGCAAGGTACTTTAGCACCCATGACGACTGCTGCGACTTCAGCGTGGTCGAATTTACTATTACATTTGTAGAATACGTTAGCTGCTTCTATGCATGGGAACAAGAGACAGTCGGCATCGCCAGCGACAGGGCTCTTGAAGCCTTTGATAGCTACTGCTTCAGCGTCGATAGCGAGGTCTAATGAGATAGGGCCGTCAACGATACAGCCTTTGATTTGACCACGTTCAGCCATCTTGGCGATGAGAGCTGCGTCAACGCATGCTGGCATACCAGCAAGCATTTGTTCTGTTGCAGTGATGACAGCCAATTTAGGATTCTTGATATCTAAAGCGTTAGCTGTAGCAACTAAATATTTTAATAATGTCTGTTTTTGCTTGAAGTCAGGAGCTGGGATGATAGCGCAGTCGCTGGCAATTAATAACTTGTGATAGTTAGGATTTTCTATTGCACAGACGTGAGCCAATGTTGCGTTTGGAGGGCATAAGCCGCGTTCTTTGTTTAAGATGGCACGCATGTATTTGTCTGTTGAAAGAAGGCCTTTCATCATGATGTCGGCCTCACCAGCATTGATGAGGTCGCATGCTTTTGTAGCAGCTTTCACTTCGTCTGGTTCATGAACGATGGTGAATTTGTTGATGTCGATGCCTTCAGCTTCACAAACTTTAGCGATGACGTCTTTGTCACCACATAAGATACCTTCGATCAAACCATTGTCGATAGCTGCACTTACAGCGCAGATTGTGTGATCGTCATTAGCGTATGCTGCAGCCAAACGTTTCTTAGGACGGCTACGCAATACTTCAAACATTTGTTCTAATTTATTCATAACGTAAAATTTATTTTATTAAACCTATTTTTAACAACCAATATATCTTGAAATGACTAATCTTAAAATTTCTGATGTGCCTTCACCTATCTGCAATATTCTTTGGTCGCGATAGAAGCGTTCCATGTTGAAGTCTTTTAACAGTCCATGTCCGCCCATCACTTGTACCGCGTTATCACATACTTCGGTAGCTACTTCCGAGCAATAGAGTTTTGCCATCGCTGCTTCTTTTCCGAAAGGCATTCCTGCGTCTTTAATTCTACAAGCCTTATACAAGAGACAACGTGCTGCTTCAATCTTCATTGCCATGTCGGCGAGTTTGAAGCTGACAGCCTGGAACTTGCATATTTGTTTTCCGAACTGTTCTCTTTCTTTGGAATATGCAAGGGCCATCTCGTATGCTCCTTGGGCGCATCCTAATGCCATGGCGGCTATTGAGAGACGACCTCCGTCTAATGTCGCCAACATGATATGTGAGCCTTGTCCCGGCTTGCCTAACATATTTTCTTTAGAGAGTCTTACATTCTCGAAGGTGAGACGACCTGTGTTAGAGGCACGCCACATCATCTTACGATTCATAGGCTCTTGTGTGAAGCCAGGAGTGTCGTTCTCCATGAGGAATGTGGTGAACTCAGGCTTGCCGTCTTTCTCTCCGGAAATAACTTGCAGCGTGCTTCCCAATGTCATTGGTGTAGCGCTGTTGGTGATGAATATCTTGGAGCCGTTGAGAATCCATTCGTCGCCTTCCTGACGTGCTGTCGATTTTGTTCCTCTCGAGTCGCAGCCTGCAGTCTCTTCTGTCAGACCGAATCCCCATAGATGTGTCGAGCAAAGACGTGGAAGATATTTCTCTTTTTGTTCTTTGGTTCCGTATTCTTTGATAGGGCTGATGCCTAATGAGTTGTCAGCCGCAATAGTGGCTGCTGTAGATCCGTCAACTCTTGACAGTTCTTCAACAGCGATGATATAAGATAATGTGTCGAGTTCTTGTCCTCCATATTCTCTTGGGACGCATATTCCGAGAAGACCGAGCTCTGACATTTTTCTTGTTAACTCTACATCGAAGATTTCGTTCTCATCGTTATATGATGCCACGGGTTTAACTTCGCGTTCTGCAAAGTCACGAACCTTCTCACGGAACTCTATCTGCTGCTTTGTTAGATCAAAATTCATATAGCTAATTCTATCAAAATTGTTTTAACATCTACTTTATCATTTTCACCGACAAAGACTTTGGCGACTTTACCAGAAGTCATTGCCTTGATATTATTTTCCATTTTCATGGCTTCAACGACACATAATACATCGCCTTCCTTGACATCATCGCCTTCTTTCACATTTACCTTGATTACTTTGCCTGGCATTGGTGAACGATATGTCATGTCGTTGTTTTTGTTTTCTGTATCAGAATAGTCTTTGGTATAGTTGAGTTCATCGTTACGGCGACAGATAAAATCCAAGCCTTTAAGATGAACACAATAATTGTTGTCTGATGTCTCTGAAACGAAGATGGATTCTGTCGCTCCATTGATGATGACTTTGTTGATGCCTCCGCCGTTCTGCGAGAGCAATACTTCATAATCCTGTCCGTTGATAGTACAATTCAACGACTTACGTCTTATCCGTTCTATATTCACATTGAATGATTCAGACTCTGTTGTCTGTTGTCCTAACACTTCGACATCGATATTCATATTGTAACGCCAATAACCTATCTCTTCCCATACATTGTCGATGTTTTTGTTTTCGAGATATATCTTGTTAAAGTCATAGAAAAGGAAAAGAGCCACTACATCTTCTTTCTTGATGTCGTTGCGTATCATGTTCATCGATTCTATCAATTCTGACTGATGTTTCTCGCAATAGGAAGTATCGATTTTATTTTCGATAAAATCCTTGTTGTTGACGATACTTTGGAGATATGGTATATTGGTCTTACGGGTCTGTACTATATAGTCTTTGAGGGCATTCCTTGTTATTTCGATAGCAGATTCTCTAGTTTTGCCATGACATATCAGTTTGCTTATCATAGGGTCATAGCTGTCAGATATCGTCGTTGGTCTGTCGATGCTGCTGTCGATTCTCACGCCTCTCATCTTAGGTTCGTGGTAGAGTGTAAGCGGTGCAGGTGTCGGCATGAAGTTGTTTTCAGGGTCTTCTGCATATATACGGCATTCGATGGCATGGCCATTAGCTACGATAGAGTCTTGAGTGTAGCCCATTATCTTGCCGCGTGCTATGCGGATCTGTTCTTCCACGAGGTCGATGCCTGTCCTTTGTTCTGTGACGGGATGTTCGACCTGTATGCGTGTGTTCATCTCGAGGAAGTAGAAGTTCTGTTTTTCATCGACGATAAACTCCACGGTGCCGGCATTGTTGTAATTCATCTTCTTGCATAAGCTGACCGCTGTCTCGCATATTGCCTGACGTCTTTCTTCTGTCAGTGTCGGTGATGGTGACTCTTCTATCACTTTCTGATAGCGGCGTTGTACAGAGCATTCTCTCTCATGGAGATGTATTACGTTGCCATGATGGTCGGCGAGTATCTGCACCTCTATATGACGAGGGTTTCTTATATATTGCTCGACGAATATTTGTCCGTTGCCGAAGTAGCGTTCTGCTTCGCGTGAGGCCTGTTCGAGAGAGAGATGTAGTTGTGAAGCGTTTTCCACTATATGCATTCCCTTGCCGCCGCCGCCCGCAGATGCTTTTATCAAGACGGGATACGGCAGGGCGGCGGCTTGTGCCTCGATATCTTCAAGGCTGCCTACCAGACCCCATACGACAGGGATGTCGTTGTCGATGGCAAACTGACGCGCTCTTATCTTGTCGCCCATCAGCCGCATCGTCTCTGCATCAGGTCCGATAAAGATTATGTTGTTAGCCTTACATGCCTCGGCAAAGTCAGCGTTCTCCGACAGGAATCCATAGCCGGGATGAATGGCATCGACACCGGCATCTAAAGCTAAGTCTATAATTTTCTGTATGTTGAGATATGTGTCTTTAAGAGTGCCGCCGCCAAGAGGACGTGCCTCGTCAGCAACACGACAATGTAATGAATCAGCATCGTTATCGGCATAAATGGCAACAGAATTTATGCCCAGCTTCTTTAGAGTGCTGATAATGCGAACAGCAATCTCACCTCTGTTCGCGACCAATATCTTATGTATTTTCTTCGAAGGCATATTATGGTTACAAAGGTAATAAAAAACTTTAAACTTTGAACCAAGAACATTAAAAAAACTAAAGCTATTGGTTATTGGCTGTTGAACTAAATTCAAAGTTCAAGAGCCACTTTTGCAATATTGATATTTCCTTCAATATCTTTCACTACCAAGATATACATTCCTGAAGGAAGAACTCCCATATCTATTTCATTAGTATTGAATCTGCCTACATTCTGCCCTTGTATATTATAAATCTCTACCGAGATTACATCTACATTCTCTATTATTACTTTGCCATTCGTAGGATTAGGATGAACGTTTAGCATTGAATGATTATCTATCATCTCTTCTATAGAAACATGCTCAACGCAAACAGGTTCCGACTCCATATCTCCATATACAGCAGTCACGCAATATTGGATATCGTTTTCCGGGTCAAATTCAGCATCATAATAACACGTGATATAAGGTTCTTTGATTTCTTTTACAATTTCATTATTGGCATAAACTTTATAGCCTGTCAATTTGTTGTCTTTAATATTATTGATATTGCCAACTTTGCCATCTGGATTCTCCAAGATTGTCTTGACACATAAATTACGATTTACCGCTTCATCAAAACATTGCCAGTTAAATCCTCCTATATAAATCCAATTCTTACCCTGATTAGCTTGTGAGTTATCGGCTGGGAAAATATAATGTCCGTTGGAATGTCCATCTGATGAGAATCCTATATAATAATTTTTATTGTTCTCTAAATAAATATCATCGTCAAGGTCAATATAGTTCCATTCTCCGAAAACGAGATTCTCATTAGCGACTCCTTGCTCATAAACCAATGTCTTTTCCTCATCAAGTTCCTCCCATATCACAACTGAATGAGCGTTTTCTGTTCCCAAAGGAATAAAAGCTATCTGCTTAATTTTCCATCCGATATATTCTGAAATATCATCAGAAGTGAAATAATGCAATGCTTCTTGTTCCTCATGAATTCCAGCAGCGCATGTGGTGTACAATATATCATTAGACCAAGATAACAACTTCTCGTCATAATTTGCATTTTGAGGAATATCCCACGTTAATATCATGTAATCAAGGAAATTTTGCATTGAATTAAGATTTTGTACAGGCTTATTCTCACTTTCTAAATCTGCTTTTTGTTTTGTAATCTGAGCGAAAACACTTGCAGACATACTGACTGCCATCAGGAAAATAAAGAGTCGTTTCATGGTTATATTATTTTTAATTAACGCTGTAAATTTAATAATAATAACCAAGAGAAAAGTTGAAGTTTTAAAAAAAAACTAAGGATGTTGGCTATTGGCTGTTGGCTTTGAACTGTTGACTATATTATTTTGAACGAATTTTAGAGATAAATGCCGATATTCTTTTCTCTATACTGACAACATCAGAAAGTAATTTTTTATAATTTTCTTCATCTAGATACTGGAAATAGTATGACAATTCTATTTGTGTTTCCAACTCAAATGCAGAACCTATTGCTATTTCCAGATACCTAGCAAATTCTACCGAAGATGAACGAGATGAACCTTCTGCTATATTTGAAGGTATCGATATTGCAGAACGTTGAATCTGATTTACAATAGCACTATACTGAGGAAAGTTCTTAGTATATTGACAAACATTCTTTGCCAAAAGCATAGAATCTTTCCAAATTTCATAATTTCTAAAATTTCTCATGGTTTCATAATTTTTATTGATTAATGGTTCAAAAACTAACAGCCAAGAGCTAAGAGTCAAGAGCCTTACCCATCCTCTGCTGTGCGTCGTCGCTCATTCTTTCTTGCGCTATCATCATGGCTGTCGCGTCGAAGATGCTGTCATACGGATTGTTTCTTCCGCTTATGTTTCTGATGAGATGCTTGCAGTCTCTTATCGCATCTGGAGATGCTTTCAAGAAGTCGTCGATATAAGCGTCAAGTCTTTGGTTCATTTCGTCTATTGTTCCTACATGGTTGACGAGTCGGTAATTCATCGCTTCCTGTGCTGTGAACTTCCTTCCCGAGAGCATCAGCTCTCTCGCTGGCATCTCGCCACATCTCGCCATAACAAAAGGAGAAATAGTAGCCGGAGTGAGTCCTAACTTCACCTCGCTGAAGGCGAAGACGGTATCTTTTTCTGCCAACACAATATCAGAAGCTGCTGTGATGCCGTTGCCTCCTCCTATCACCGCTCCGTGTACCAAAGTGATGACTGGCTTGTTGCAGAAATATATCTTCTGGAATAGTTTAGATAATTTTTTCGCGTCTTCGAGGTTCTGATCATAACCGAACGACGCTATGTCTTTCATATAGTTGATGTCGGCGCCAGCGCAGAATGACTTTCCATTGCCGCATATCTCTATCACGCGGATGTCGTCTCTGCAATCGAGCCAGTCTATTGCCTCGGTGAGCTCTTTAATCATAAGAGCGTTCATGGCATTACGCACCTCTGGCCTGTTCAGAGCGATACGAGCCACGTTCTTTTCTATTCCTATCTGTAATGTTGTGAAATCCATTTCTTTTAGTTTAAAGTTTAAGGTTTAAAGTTTAAAGTTCAAGACCGAAAACAACCTTAAACATTAAGCTTTAAGCCTTAAACCAAAATTACATTCTAAATACTCCAAACTGCAATGGTGGGAACGGCTGGTTCAAGGATGCTGCTATTCCCATCGCTAATATCTTACGAGTATCGACAGGGTCTATGATGCCGTCGTCCCAGAGGCGTGCGGTGCTATAGAATGCAGATCCTTCGTAATCGTATTTTGCCAGAATCTCTGACTTTATCTTATTCAATTCTTCTTTTGACACTTCTTGTCCTCTCGCCTTATATTGGTCGGCTTTCACCGTGGTGAGCACCCCTGCTGCCTGTTCGCCGCCCATGACGGAAATCTTGGCGTTAGGCCACATGAACAGCAGCCTTGGACTATAGGCGCGTCCTGCCATGCCGTAGTTGCCAGCTCCGAAAGAGCCACCGAAGATGACGGTGAACTTAGGCACGTTGGCGTTGCTGACGGCATGTACCATCTTGGCTCCGTCTTTGGCGATGCCGCCACGCTCGTATTGTTGTCCTACCATGAAGCCTGTGACATTCTGTAAGAAGACGAGCGGTATGTTACGTTGGCAGCATAACTCAATGAAGTGTGTAGCCTTGAGGGCAGACTCAGAGAAAAGCACTCCGTAGTTGGCTATGATGCCGACAGGGAACCCCATGATATGGGCGAAACCACATACCACAGTGGTGGCATAACGTGCCTTGAACTCCTGGAAACGGCTGCCATCGACCATACGCATGATGACTTCTCTAGGATCGACGAGCTGACGAAGGTCGATAGGTGCGATACCATATAGTTCTTCAGGGTCGTATAAAGGAGCTTCTATAGGAAGTATATCGAGATGTTGTTTCTCTCTTTTTTCTAATGTCTTGAATATGTTGCGGCATATCTGCATGGCGTGGCTGTCGTTCTCAGCGAGATGGTCGGCAACGCCAGACACAGAGGTGTGCATATCAGCACCGCCTAGTTCTTCAGCAGTGACGATCTCACCTGTGGCAGCCTTCACCAGCGGTGGTCCGCCGAGGTAGATGGTTCCTTGGTTTCTTACTATGATGGTCTCGTCGCTCATAGCTGGCACGTAGGCTCCGCCTGCTGTACACATTCCCATCACGATGGCAATCTGTGGTATCCCCATCGCCGACATACGAGCCTGGTTGTAGAAGAAACGGCCGAAGTGGTCTCTGTCAGGGAAAACCGTATCTTGTTCTGGAAGGAAAGCGCCACCGCTATCCACCATATAGACGCATGGCAGCTTGTTTTCCATCGCAATCTCTTGAGCACGAAGGTGCTTCTTCACAGTGTATTGCATGTAGGTGCCGCCTTTGACGGTAGCGTCGTTGGCAACTATCATCGCCTCTCTGCCTTGTATCGTGCCTATACCTGTCACGATGCCAGCCGATGGAAAGTCGTTGTTATATGTGTCGTATGCCGCCATCGGAGATAATTCCAAGAAAGGTGTGTTCTTGTCGATGAGCTGGTCGATGCGCTCGCGTGCAAGAAGCTTGTGGCGCTTCTTGTGTTTCTCTATGGCAGAAGGTCCTCCGCCTTGCATACTCATAGACATGCCTTCACGGTAGCGCGACATCAGCTCCATGTAGGCTTTCTTGTTATCTTGAAAATCCTTGCTGTTCGGATTTATCTGTGACTTTAACGTTTGCAAAATATAAAGTTTTTTATTTCTCGCAAAGATAAGAAAAATGGCTGAAGACTAAAGACTAAAGGCTAAAGATTTTTTCTTTCACGAAACCACACGAAACATCTAATCCAGAAGGAAGATCAAGATCGACCCATCCATGCCCATTTGTTGTGCCTTCTGTTACCAATGTCTTAAAACTTATCTCTTCTCCATAAACGGTTCCTTTTTCATTGGTGGCGTAAGCTCTCACATAATATGTGGTGTTTGCTTTTAAGTCGGTCATAGTATATGTGAAAGAACCAGTTCCGCTGCCATTAGAACTCATTTCATCATATATGTTATTTATTGAAGGTTCTGGCAAAGTGCTCCAACATAAACCTCTAGCTGTTACCGTAGCATTGCCGTCTGATGTGACATCACCACCGCATGTGGCTGTTGTAGCCTTTATGTTTGTCACGGCATTGGTGGTCACTGTAGGCAATGTTATTTCCTGTGTAGTAAAACTTATCTCTTCACCGTATGACGTCCCCTTTTCGTTAGTTACATACGCTCTTACGTAATATTTTGTGTTGTCACTCAATCCGTTCAACGTAGATGTGAATGAACCTGTGCCGCTGCCGTTGATGGTTTTGTTATTATTTATTGTAGGATTTGAGCTTGTACTCCAGCAGACACCTCTCGATGAAACTATGCCATTACCGTCTGATGTGACATTACCGCCGCATGTGGCTGTTGTTGCTTTTATGTTTGTAACTTCTGATGTGGTAACTGTTGCATATTGTACAGGTTGTCCCGGTTCATCACTTTCTTCATAAACTGGGCGCACCGATAGACCGTCGTAGCGGCTGCTGAAGTCCATGTACTGATTGAAACTAAAGAAATAGAGGTAATATGCGTAGTCGTCGATAGGAGTAGAACTCCAATAGTAACCGAAACTTCCATCGAAATAGAGCGATGACCCGCTACGGTAGCCCGCAGCAGGAAGGAAGATGCTGTTACCATTAGGTCCTTCTACATTATAGCCGTTAACGCCGTTCTGGGTAGTCCATGTCCAGGTACAGTTTGTACATAATTCGTTCAACTCATCGTATGTCGGCATCCTCCAGTATCCGCCCCAGTTAGCTGTTGCTGCGTCGTATTGTGCTGTAAGATTGCCATTGCTGTCTATATAGCCTTGAGATTGTAATTCGGAAGTACTAAGCCAGTAGGTTGGGCAGTTAGAAAAACTATAGTTATTGTTTGGAGCTGGTTCTGTCTCTCCCCATGCGTAATAATTGCCGTATTCTTCCGGTGCATTTGCACCGACGTTGCAGGTAGCCCATTTTACGCTTAAACCAAGGTCAACGTATTCATGGCCACAATACATTGTTGTAAAACTACCTCTAACATCACATTTCACCTTATTATATCCATCATCATATTCATAACAATAATAATAAGCGACTCCTTCTTTCAATCCTTCAATCTCAACACTAAACTTCTTTCCTTCTACATTACAACTATAAGACTCGGCTCCACTCATGTCTTCTTTCTCTGAGAGATATAATGTCACCGCTTCCAGCTCAACCGGGTAATCGTATTCAACATTTATCTTAATATAATCACTGCCTTTTTCTATATTCTCTTCTATAATCTCAACCTTGCTTGCTTCTATTACGTCAAACTTCTTGCAGCCAGCAAAGACGAGTGTTATTATGCTTAATATCAATAATGTTTTTTTCATAATCTTTTTGTTTAAGGGTTAAGGTTTAACGTTTAAGGTTATTTTTCACTTTAAACCTTAAGCATTAAACTTAAACAAATTATCTTTTGTTCCAATTAAATCCTATTCCTAACTTTATTTCCGTCATTTGGAAGTTTGTGGTAACAGCGTCAATGCCTATTGTGAGGTTTCTTAAATTCAGCTGCAGGCCTGCTGTAAAATCTAATCCTTTATAGGTGTTAGGTGTATATTCCACATAATCACCAGATGCAGTCTCGCAACATCTTAATATCATTCCGTAACCTGCTCCTGCTTTGAAATATACAGGTCCACCTATTTTAGCAATAACACCTCCCGTCACTGAGAGTCGTGTGCTTTTGGCATTGCCTGTCAATATCACTTCTTCGTAAGACTTGTCTATCACATCAAACCCTACAAAATCAAAATTACTCATCGCACTGACATACCATCCAATTTTACCGGCTTGTCCGAACGTAAGTCCATACGACATCTGAGGCGCAACGGAATATGCAGCATTTAACGTAAGGAAATTTGTTTTCGGCAGGCTTTCAGCTTTCTTTTCTGGCTTAACTTTCTCTACCGGTTTCTTCTCAGGTTTCTCTTTCTCTATAGCAACTACTTTATCGTCCTCAACAGCACTTGCCTTATAATAGACGCTTAACAATGTTTCATTGAATTTCAGTTTTTCTCCATCTTCAATGATAAATATCTTCGTCACTGGATTGTATTCCTGCTTTTCCAACTTAATCTCATGCTTACCCATTGGCAAGTCGGTTATGATGTTTGGTGTTTTTCCGTAATGTTTTCCGTCGATATAGATATTAGCTCCAGATGGTTCTGAATCTACAGAGATGTAAGTATTGCTACTATTATTGTTCACATACTGCAGCACCATCTCGTAAGTACAGAAATCGCATAGTTTCTCTGGAAAGTAATATTTATATGTACCATAGTCTGGGTGCATGAAGTTGATGAAGGTGGCGTTTTCTGCAGAAATATAAATCCACATCTGTCCTGTCTTCGGTGTCTTGGTTATCTGCGTTGCCAGGTTGCCTTGAAACATCATTCGTAATCTTTCTTGTTCTGGAATGTTCTCCGTAGAAATCTTTATCAAGGCCATCGGAAGGTCATTGTCATCTATGTGGTCATATTTATCATTCATCACAGCATTAGGAATATGCTTGAAAGAACCTTCCTTAACCTGAAGCTGAGAGAAAGCATTTAATGAAATTAATGTAAATAATACAAGTAAAATTCTCTTCATAATGAAATTATATTGAAAGGACAAAGATAAGAAAAAAGTCTAATGATTTTGAGCTAAGGCTTTTGAACTTTTTTTGTTATGCGTATGGGACTGTGAGACAACCTTCGGAGCCTGACATCGTTGATACAACATCCGCCTCCAAAATCCGCCTCCAAAATCCGTCATTCGTTTCCAAACAAAAAGACGCTTCAATGTATGTATATTTATAATGTCACATTGAAACGTCTCTACATTACTTCCATCTCCAACATCCAACATCCAACATCCGTCTCCAAAATCCGCCTCCGTCATCCGCCTGCAAAGGATGCCGCTTCAATCCCTAACGCGGAGAGGCTGCGAGTAATGAGCTGCGAGCTATGAACAAAAAACTCACAACTCATGGCTCATAGCCATTTTAACATTTTTTAACTTTTTTATTTGAAAACGATGTTTTAATTTTGCAGCAAAACTTATTAACCAAAATTTTTATGAAAAAAAGTAACGAACATAATTCGAAAGATATTTCTTTTGAATCAAATCAAGAAAACATCATTACATCCGAATACAAGAATTGGATAGTTGATTTAAAACTTCGCATCCGCCAAAGTCAGATTAAAGCTGCTGTCAAAGTCAACACTGAATTGCTCAGACTCTATTGGCAGATGGGAAGCGAGATTGTTGAAAAACAGAAGAACGCTCATTGGGGTGACGGATTCCTAAAACAACTCAGCAATGACCTCATGTCAGATTTTCCTGATATGAAAGGGTTTTCTTATAGAAATTTAAAGTTTATACGGCAGTGGCATTCATTCTACAACGATAATATTATAAAAGGGAAACAAGTTGTTTCCCAATTTGAAGATCTGCTATTTTCCATTCCTTGGGGGCATTATATCCTGATAATGCAAAGATGCAAGAACATCGACACGGCATTATTTTACATACAACAGACTGTTGAAAACAATTGGAGCAGAAATGTCTTGGATTGGCAAATCGATTCTAATCTTTACGAGCGTAAAGGTTCCAAACTCTCTAACTTCTCTAAAGTCTTGCCAAATGTTGATAGCGATCTTGCAAACCAAATCATCAAAGACCCCTATAACTTCGACTTTTTGAGTCTCAGTGAAAATTATAAGGAAAAAGACCTTCAACGCAATCTTGAAGATAACATTTACCATTTCTTACTCGAACTAGGGAAAGGATTCTCTTTCGTTGGCAGGCAAGTCAAATTAGAAGTGGGTGGCGACGATTTCTACTGTGATATGCTTTTTTATCATATCCCTCTGAAACGATATGTGGTGATAGAATTGAAGACCGGCAAGTTCGAACCAGAATTTGTCAGCAAGGTTAATTTCTATTGCAATGCCGTTAATCACCTGATTAAAGGAGATGATGACAACGACACCATCGGACTGCTGATTTGCAAGGAAAGAAACGACATAGTTGCGGAATGGACTATAGAAAACGCACCAGTTCCAATTGGAATCTCCAAATACGAATTACAGAATCTTATAACAAATTCATAAAACAACAGAAAGACGCATCAACGATGAAGTGACCCCAAAAGTTTGGACAAAAAACTTTTGGGGTCACTTCAACATTGAAGCGTCTAATGAGTTAAGAATTATTTTTTTAAAACTCAAAATCTCAGAAACTTAGCGACTTGTTGTCTTGTGATCTTGTAGTCTTAAAAAACTGGTAATATTGCCAAAAATGGTTGGTGATTGAGCGAAAAAAGACAGGTAACGGGCATACAAAACAGCCCAAGTCACCTGTCTTTTTTTCTATCCTAAATTTAAAATATTTACCAATATATTCTAATATTGAAGTTCCGGAGGAACGGCAGACAATAGGCAGGTGATGGAGTACAATAGCACGAAATCCCTGCATAATGTTGATTTGTAATGACATCAAAGCTCCGTAGGAGCGAAAGAGACTCTGTCGTACCTACGGCACTTTGTGATTATCTTACCTTATTTTCTTTACAGGCATTCCGAGCTTTGCTCTACATACCTGCCTATAATCTGACGCCCTTACAGGGCTGT
>JAZLAI010000055.1:0-26327 GCA_045613105.1 Bacteroidales bacterium
GCCAAGTTATGTATGACCAAGAAGTCGTAAAAGACAGCGAAGTCATCAATATGGGTCAATACGAAGCAGGCGTCTATATGGTACGTATCAGCACAGAAACAGGAGTAGCGATAGAACGCATCACTGTTATAAAATAAGAATCTTAGGATTCTAAAATGATAAAAGGGAGGCAATCGCCTCCCTTTTTTTATGGTGTAATAGAAATAATACAAATAATACAAGTCTATGTTTACAGATGTCTCAAACGCGATTTATGTTAGTTGTAAATTGGCAATATTACCTGAATTGCTATAAATATAATCAAGCTGTTTTATATGTTTCTGAGGAAATCAACCATATATTCGTCACGAGTCAAGTTGAACTTCTTTCTTAACCTATAGCGTGATGTCTCGACGCTTCTTAAAGTTGTATTGGTAATAGTAGCGATTTCCTTGCTCGACATGTTGATATATAGCATGGCACAAAGACGTTTCTCTGCCTTGGTTATGTCGGGGTATTTCTGTTCTAATCTGTCAAGGAAGTCTTTGTAGATCTCGTTGATCTGATTGTTGAGATTCTCGGAGTTGCTGATCAGAAGAATGTTGTTCTGCATACTTGTATAGATGCTTTTTATCTTGTCCTTGTTGATGTTGTCGGAAGACTCTAGCATGTCTTTCAGCTCTTTCTTAATAGGGGTGATGTATTCGATATATGATTTGAAATGAAGAGCCATGTTCATCAGCAATTCCTTGTTCTGTTTCAATTGTATTTCCATCAGTTCGCTTTCCATCTTGTCGATTTTCAGCTGCTGTTCATAAACGGTCTTCTGGTTTTGGTAGTAAATAATCTTATTCCTAGAATATATGGTGATTAAACTTATAAGCATAATGGAAATCACTATGGATGCGGCAGCTAATATCGACTTGCTTATCTTGCTTTTTCTGATACTCATGTCTTCAAGTTCTTTTAGCTTCATTTCGTCAGCATTTAAAGACAAGTTGTATCCTGCGTAAATCTGTTCTGTTTTTTGTTTTTCTCTATATATGGTTGCCGAGTCGTATAAGACATCATATTTGTTAAACAGGTTATATGCCTCTTTGTAATCGTCCATTTCAACATAGCATTTCGATAGCTGGTAATAAGACTGATAGCAGATGTCGAACATCTTGAATTTCTCTGTGCTGTCGCATAATATCTTGAAAATGTCTATCGCCAGATCAATGTTGTTTCTTTTTTTCTCTAACATTCCCAAACTGTACATATATAATCCGCAGTCGTAATATTCTTCGTAGAAATATCCGTATCTGATGGCTGTCGCATAATGTTTCTTGGCTTCATCCAGGTTGGATAATGAATCATATACTTCAGCTTTGGAAGCGTAATTTAACATGCAGCCTATATGGTCGGAGTTTTTGTGGCATAATGCTAAAGAAGAGTCTATTAACGTCATGGCTTCGTCATAATGTTTCTGCAGAGTCAGTATCTTGGCTTTGTTGGTCATGGCTTTGGTGATAAGACTCATGTTGTCGTCGTTCATCTGCTGATCAATGATTTTGTCGTAGGTGGTAAGTGCCGACCTGTAGTCTTTAGCTTGAAAATGAATGTCGGCCAATGCCATATGGGCTTCTATTGACGCAGTAGTGTCGTTACATTTGTATGCATAAGCTACAGCCTTTTCCATCAATTTGACGCTTAGTGTTTTGTCGATGTCATGGTCTTTATGAAGATTTGCCACCTTGATGTACATCTTGTAGATTGATTCGTAGTCGTTGAGCAGTATCATATTGTTGATGGCTTCTTTGTAATAAGGGATTGCATTAATGGCAAAACCGTATTTCTCAAAGATATTGCCCATCAGTATGTTGCTTTTTATATACTGTTTTGTGTCTTTGGTCTGGCTGGCTATTTCATTGGCTTTATAGGCACAGTTGAAGGCAAAGTCGGGATTGGTTTCCATATAAAGTGTGGCGAGGTCGATGAGTTTCTCGAATCGGTTCTCATGAGTTATATATTTGTCTATTTCGATGTTTTCTGATTTGTCTTTGATATTGTTGCACTGAGCGTTAAGGAAAAAGGATATGACGAGTAGTAAGAATATTGTTTTTTTCATCTCTTTCAATTTTATGATTCGTTTTGCAAAAATACACATTTTGTAGTATCGAATAAGAGTATTTTATTTGATAAATTCTTTGTTTTTTTATAGAAAAAGTTATCCCAAAAAATCTGTTGTTCGTTGTCTATTGTCTGTTGACTTTTTTTTATCTTTGCACAAAATTTTACGTTATGAGTGATTTCAAAGAAATTGAAAAAGAAGAAAAAAAGTCGCTTAATTTTATAGAAGCCAAGGTGGTTGAAGACTTGCAGAATGGTAAGAATGACGGACGTGTACAGACACGATTCCCTCCAGAGCCAAACGGCTATCTTCATATCGGTCATGCCAAGGCTATATGCCTCGACTTTGGAATAGCGGAAAAATATAATGGCGTCTGTAACCTTCGTTTCGATGATACAAATCCTACCAAAGAAGACATCGAGTATGTAGATGCCATCAAGGAAGATATTCAATGGCTTGGTTATAAATGGGCTAACGAATATTATGCTTCTGATTATTTTCAACAGCTTTGGGACTTTGCTATCCGTTTGATCAAGGAAGGTAAAGCTTATATCGACGAACAAAGTTCAGATCTTATAGCAGCTCAGAAAGGCACTCCTACAATACCTGGAACAGAAAGCCCTTACAGAAACCGTCCTGTCGAAGAGTCGTTGGAGCTTTTTGAAAAGATGAACAGAGGCGAGATAGAAGAAGGCAAGATGGTGCTTCGTGCCAAGATTGATATGGCTAATTCTAACATGCACTTCCGCGACCCTATTATCTATCGCGTTGTGAAGACTCCACATCACAGAACAGGAAGCAAGTGGAATGCTTATCCAATGTACGACTTTGCTCATGGCGAGAGTGATTATTTTGAAGGTGTCACCCACTCTCTCTGTACTCTCGAATTTGTGGTACACCGTCCTTTGTATGATTATTTCATTGATGAGCTCAAAGAACAGAAAGACCTCGACGACCATCGTCCTCGTCAGTATGAGTTCAATAAACTTAATTTCAACTATACATTGTTGAGCAAACGTAACCTCCTCATCCTTGTCAAGGAAGGTCTCGTCAACGGATGGGATGACCCTCGAATGCCTACTATCTGCGGCTTCCGTCGTCGTGGCTACACACCGGAGTCTATACATATGCTCATCGACAAGATTGGTTATACAACATACGAAGCTGTAAACGACTTCGCACTTCTTGAAAGCACAATACGTGAAGACCTCAACGCAAGAGCAACACGCGTGTCGGCTGTCATCAATCCTGTTAAGTTGATAATCACCAACTATCCTGAAGGACAGTCTGAAGAGATGGAAGCTGTCAACAATCCAGAAGATGAAAACTCAGGCACACACAACATCACATTCAGCAGAGAGTTGTGGATTGAACGAGAAGACTTCATGGAAGACGCTCCTAAGAAATATTTCCGCATGACACCTGGCAATGAGGTGCGTCTCAAAAATGCCTATATAGTGAAATGTACAGGCTGTAAGAAAGACGAAGACGGTAATATCGTTGAAGTGTATGCAGAATATGATCCTGAGACAAAGAGCGGAATGGCAGGAGCCAACCGTAAGGTTAAAGGTACTTTGCACTGGGTGAGCTGCGACCATTGCATCAAGGCTGAAGTTAGACTGTATGACAGATTGTGGCTTGAGGCTAACCCTCGCGAAGCCATCGCTGCTATACAAGAAGAGCAACAATGCTCGGCTCTCGAAGCAATGAAACAGGTGATAAATCCTAACTCTTTGGAAATTAGAAAGGAATGTTACGTCGAACAATATCTCGCTGACGCTAAACCTCTCGACCATTTCCAATTCCAAAGAATAGGCTACTTTACTGCAGATAAGGACAGCTCTAAGGATCATCTCGTATTCAATAGAACAGTAACACTCAAAGATACTTTTCAGTTGCCTCAGAAATAATTTCTGACAATGGAAAAAAATCGTATCTTTGCACGTCATACGGTTTAAATTTTTTGTGGCCACTTTAGCTCAGTTGGTAGAGCAACGCATTCGTAATGCGTAGGTCGACGGTTCGAGTCCGTCATGTGGCTCTTTTTTAACCTTAAACCTTACACACTAAATTAAAACTACCCTAAACTCTTAACTATGAACTCTTAACTATGATTATGACAATGACAGAAAACACTAAGATGGCAGAACTGGTGATGTCGAATCCCAAGTTGATGCTAACTCTCTCTCGCTTCGGAATAGAATTGGGATTCTGCGACCTCAGCGTCAAAGAGGTCTGTAAAAAAGCCCAAATAAACCCTGCATTTTTCTTGTTGGTATGTAACATATACACAAACCAGAATTATGTCCCATCAGTTGACGAAATACAGTCTGTCGATATAAACTCAATATTGAATTACCTTTCTAACTCACATAAATATTATGTAGAGGAAAGACTCCCTCATATAGAACATCATCTCGAAAGAATCATTAAAGCCTGTCCCGAGAAATTCGGACTTACACTTCAACGATTCTTCCAGGAATATAAAAACGAAGTGGCTAACCATTTCAGCTATGAAGAAAATGTGGTTTTCCCATACGTCAATTCATTGGCCGACAATACTGCTGAAGGATCTTTCTCCATAAGAGAATTTGAATCTAATCACAGCAATATTGAAGATAAGCTGGAAGACCTGATGAATATTCTCATCAAATATTTCCCGGCAGACATCTTCCCGAAAGAAAGAATAGAAATATCTATCGACATCATGAATCTGGCGTCTGACCTTAAATGCCATACCATCGTTGAAAATCATCTGCTCGTTCCTTTTGTAGAATCATTAGAAAAACAATGCCATGAAGATAAATAAAATGATGATTGCGGAACCTTCTCCGATAATTTCTTCTGGCTTGATAAGATATCTCGAAGATATATCACAAATCAATATAGTAACTGCTGTAGATAATATTGATGACCTTAAAGACAAGATGCAGCTCCATAGTCCGGATATTCTTGTTGTGAATCCTATGATGATAGGCCTTTATAACGATGGTCTTATGCGACAGTTCGTACAGGAATATCCTTCAACATATTTTGTGGCTCTTGTCTCAACATGCGTCGATAAGATATTCCTGAGATATTTTAAGGAGACGGTAGAACTTTTTGAAAACAAACAGAAAGTGGTAAACAAGATCCTTAATCTCATCAATAACAGCGATGAATCAAATTCTCAAGTCGAGAGCTTTGACCTTTCAAACAGAGAGACTGACGTCTTGGTATGTGTGGCAAAGGGTATGTCGAACAAAGATATATCCGATATGCTTAACATATCTGTTCATACCGTGGTGACACATCGTAAAAACATTGTGAAGAAAACAGGCATCAAATCGGTCTCAGGCCTCACGGTTTATGCACTGCTCAATAATCTGGTGGAAGAAAGTGAAATCTATGAATGAAGCAGCAATGCTCAGAAATTCATGACGCAGACCGCAACGATTGTCATTGCGAACAGAAGGGCTTCGAAAGAGGCTTTCCCCAGCAGCTTGTTCAACTGTCGTCCTTTATATTTTTTCAGCTTGAGAAAAACGCTGATGGAATATGACAGAAAAGGAATTATGGCGATGATCCATGTCGTATAGCTGCAGAAATCTTTAAGGAAGAAGAATCCCAGTGCACATGCAATGATAGGGTTGAACAGGAATACTATTTTCATGAATCTGGTTCCGAATAGCCCGACAGTGGTTTTCTTGTTATGAAGTTTGTCGTCTTCGGCATCACGTATGTTGTTTACTATGAGTAATTCGTCAACGACGAGTCCCATTGCGAAGCCTGCTGCCACGATCTCCCAGCTTACCTCGTTTGTAAGGATGAAATATGTGAAGGTGACGGGAACTATTCCGAAGAACAGAATCACAGCTACGTCGCCAAGCGCGTTGTATGATAAAGGAAGAGGTCCTGTGGAGTAGCAGAAGGCTGCTGCTATTATCAGCAGTCCGAAAGGAAGTAATATCCATCCACCCCAATAGATCAGGCACAGGCCTACCAGAAAACATATTGTTACAAAGATGCGTATCACCGTCAGCATCGATTTCAAGCTGATCTCGCCACTTACAAGTTTCCTGTCAGGGCCGAGGCTGTTTTTATTGTCGCTGCCCGATTTGAAATCAGCATAATCGTTGACAAGATTGGACGTGGTTTGTGCCAATATTGCAAACATAAGGCATAGTATGGCAGGAAGCCATTGGATATCATTTTTGCAAAAAGCCATCGCTGTCGGCATTACGACAGTAGCCATTGAGACCAGCAAGGTCTTCGGTCTTATGGCTTGAAACCAGTCCTTGATTGATACAGTCATTCCTTTTGAAATTTTTCGATACAAAGTTAGTCAATAATGCTATAGGAAAAGTGATTGGAAAATAAAAAAACTGTCTTATAAAAATAAAATATGTATAAGTAGTTACAGAAAAAAATCTTATCTTTGTCGCTTATTAAAAATATTAAATAACTCGTGATATATGAAAAGCTCGTATAGAGAATATAAGAATTTGAATCTCACACAAATTGCTAAAGAGGTTCGTAAATATTGGGAAGACAACGATGTTTTCCAAAAGAGTCTTGACAATCGTAAAGATGGACCTGCATACGTTTTCTATGAAGGACCTCCGTCAGCAAACGGAACTCCTGGTATCCACCACGTCATGGCACGTACTATTAAAGACATCTTCTGCCGTTATCAGACATTAAGCGGAAAGAGAGTCTCTCGTAAAGCAGGATGGGATACTCACGGCCTCCCTGTAGAACTTGGAGTTGAAAAGAAACTCGGCATCACCAAAGAAGATATTGGCGTTAAGATCAGCGTCGATGAATATAACAAGGCATGCCGTGAAGAAGTCATGAAATATAAAGACCTTTGGGACGAGCTGACACGTACCATGGGTTATTGGGTGAACTTGGATGATCCATATATCACATTCAAAAACGAATATATAGAAACCTTATGGTACCTCTTGTCAGTGATTTACAAGAAAGGTCTCCTTTATAAAGGTTATACAATACAGCCTTATTCTCCTGCTGCTGGAACAGGACTGAGCTCACACGAACTCAACATCCCTGGCTGCTACCGTGATGTCAAAGACCTCACATGCGTGGCATTGTTCCGTGTCAAAGCAGAACAGACAACAATTAAAAACAATCCTTTCGGAGTTGATGTAGCTCTCAACGACATTCAGATAGCAGCATGGACAACAACACCATGGACATTGCCATCAAACACTGCATTGTGCGTAGGTAACGGCATCGACTATAATCTCGTCAAGACCGTCAATCCTGTCAGCGGCGATATGGCATACTTCGTTATCGCTACTCCATTGATGGGAGCTTTCTTCCCAAGCGAAGCAGAAAAACCGGCTTTTGAAGACTATAAAGTTGGCGACAAGAAACTTCCATACGAAGTGCTTGCAACATGTAAAGGTAAAGAACTCGTCGGCTTGGAATATGAACAGCTCATCCCTTGGGTCAATCCAGGCGAAGGCGCATTCCGCGTGATACATGGCGATTACGTAAGTACTGAAGACGGTACTGGTATCGTTCACATCGCTCCTACATTCGGTGCTGATGACGACCGCGTGGCAAAACAAAGCGGCATCCCTCCATTGCAGATGATCGACAAAGACGGCAAGGCTCAGCCAATGGTTGACAAGACAGGTAAGTTCTTCAAGATAGAAGACCTCGACGATGAATTTGTGAAGAACTTCATGGATGTTGAAGCATATCGTCCTTATGCAGGTCAATATGTCAAGAACGCTTTCGATGCTACAAAGACAGAAAAAGACAAGTCTTTGGATGTTGATATCGTTGTCTTGTTGAAAGAAGAAGGTAAACTCTTCAAGAGCGAAAAACATACTCACAACTATCCACACTGCTGGCGTACTGATAAACCTGTTCTCTATTATCCATTAGACAGCTGGTTTATCCGTAGCACAGCCTTGAAAGATAGAATGATAGAACTTAACAAGACTATCAACTGGAAACCTGAAGCAACAGGTAGCGGCCGTTTTGGCAACTGGTTGGAAAACCTCGTCGACTGGAACTTGTCTCGTTCACGTTATTGGGGAACTCCATTGCCAATCTGGAGAACAGAAGACGGCAGCGAAGAAGTATGTATCGGCAGCGTAGCTGAACTCCGCGAAAGAATCGATGAGTCGGTGAAAGCTGGCTTCATGACAGAAAACCCATACGCATCAGAAGATTATAACAGCTTCGACTTACACAGACCTTATATCGACAACGTAATACTCGTCTCTTCAGACGGCAAGAAGATGTTCCGTGAGCCAGACCTCATCGACGTATGGTTCGACTCAGGCGCAATGCCTTACGCTCAGATCCATTACATGGGAGAAGAAGGCAAACTCAATGACGAGACATTCCCTGCTGATTTTATCGCAGAAGGCGTTGACCAGACTCGCGGTTGGTTCTTTACATTACACGCTATCGCAACAATGATATCTGACTCTGTCTCTTACAAGACTGTCATCTCTAACGGTCTGGTATTGGATAAGAACGGCAACAAGATGTCGAAACGTCTCGGCAATGCCGTCGATCCTTTTGAAGCGATAGAGAAATACGGTGCTGACGCTGTACGTTGGTATATGATAACAAACTCACAACCTTGGGATAACCTTAAGTTCGACGAAGAAGGCGTTGACGAAGTACGTCGTAAATTCTTCGGAACATTATATAATACATACGCATTCTTCGCATTGTATGCCAATATCGACAAGTTCGATTTCTCAGAGGCAGAGATACCTTACGAAGAACGTCCAGAAATAGATAGATGGATCTTGTCTGAATTGAACTCCTTGATTGAAGAAGTCAATGAAGATTATCAAAATTATGAACCTACAAAAGCAGGTCGTGCTATAGCAGAATTTGTTGACGCACACTTGAGTAACTGGTATGTACGTCTCTCACGCCGCCGTTTCTGGAAGAGCGATGTGACAGCTGACAAGACATCAGCTTACCAGACATTATACACATGTCTTGAAGTGTTGGCTAAGATATCCAGCCCTATAGCTCCATTCTTCGCAGAACGTTTGTATCAAGATCTGAATGCAGTGACAGGTCGCAACGCAGCTGAATCAGTACACCTCACCGACTTCCCTGTAGCCGACGCTGCATTGATCAATAAGGAATTGGAAGAAAGAATGGAAATGGCACAGCTCGCTTCATCAATGGTGTTATCATTGAGAAAGAAAGCTAACATCCGTGTTCGTCAACCTCTCTCAAAGATCATGATTCCTATCAACTCAGAAGAAGAACTCGAACAATTCAAGAAAGTCGAACAGCTTATCCTTTCTGAAGTTAATGTCAAGGAAGTGGAATATCTCACAGCCGACAAAAATATCTTGGTCAAGAAGATCAAGCCTAATCTCAGAAACTTGGGCCGTCGTTATGGCAAGATGATAAAGCAAATCACACAGTTCTTTGCAGAGATGGAACAAGAAACCATCAGAACATTTGAAAATGTAGGTTATTTGGATGTCACATTGGATGGACAGGAATTGCACCTCGAACTTTCAGATGCTATCATCACAACAGACGATATTCCAGGTTGGGCAGTTGCGACACAAGACGATGCTACTGTGGCATTGGATATCACCATTACACAAGAACTTGCTGAAGAAGGTTTGGCAAGAGAAATCGTCAACAGAATCCAGAATATGAGAAAAGACAGTGACTTTGAAGTTACTGACCATATCGTCCTGACAATAGAAAAGAATGACAATATTAATAATGTCGTTGAGAGATATAACGATTATATCTGTTCAGAGACATTGGCGGTTCTGGAACTTGTTGATAATATTGGAGAAGATGTTGAAGCATTAGAACTTATCGACAATATTTCTGTCAAGATTAAAATTAACAAGAAATAAAAGATTTTTTCTTGCGTTTTAAGATAAATGTCACTAACTTTGACGACAAATAGAGTGTTCAACATAAACTTGATATTATGGAAGAAAATATAAAAGGACAAGAAAAAGTCAGATATTCTGACGAGGAGCTCGCAGAATTTAAAGAGCTGATATTGGAAAGATTGTCAAGAGCTCGTAAAGATCTCGAACTGTTGAATGACAATATTTCTGGTAAAGGTAACGATGCCAGCGACACTGCGCCTACCTTCAAGATTTTGGAAGAAGGTTCAAACGTATTGTCGAAAGAGGAAAACAGTCAGTTGGCAGCTCGTCAATACAAGTATATTCAGAACTTGGAAAACGCATTGATACGTATAGAAAACAAGACTTACGGTGTATGCCGCATGACAGGTAAGCTCATCCCTAAGGAGAGATTGCGTGCCGTGCCGCATGCAACCTTGAGCGTTGAAGCAAAAATGGGACAAAAGAAATAATGAAGAAACCTCTGATAGTTATTTTCTTGATCTTGCTTATTGACCAGATCTCTAAGTTCTGGATTAAGTTAAACATGACGATAGGCGAGAGCTTCTCCGTATTAGGAGATTGGTTTCAGATTTATTTTATAGAAAACAACGGCATGGCTTTTGGCTGGGAATTCGGAGCGCAGTATGGTAAGTTGGCGCTCGGCATTTTCAGGTTGATAGCCGTGGCGTTGTTGTTTTATGCCATATATTATCTTTCTAAGAAGAGAGTCAAATTTGGACCTTTATTCGGAATATCCTTGATTACTGCTGGTGCTTTGGGTAACATCATCGACGGCATGTTCTATGGTATGATATTCAGCGAAAGCACCTTCTATCAGGTGGCTACTCTGTTTCCTGATGGTGGCGGATATGCAGGCTTCCTGCAAGGTAAGGTGGTTGATATGCTTTACTTTCCGCTGTTTACCTTCCCGGAATGGGTGCCATTGCTAGGCGGTCAGATATTCTTCAGTCCTATCTTTAATATTGCTGACAGCGCGATAACGATAGGATTCTTATACCTTATAATATTTCAATGGAATTTCCTGAAGAACATCGACAATATAGACGTCCTTGTTAAAACAGAAGAAAACAACACTTAAATCAAGTAACACCATGAGTGAAGAAAAATACGGTCGTATTGTACAGATCATCGGACCTGTTATCGACGTGGCTTTTGATGATGAATCACAACTGCCAAATCTTTTAGACGCATTGGAAATAGAGAAAGCTAACGGTGACAAAATCATTACCGAGGTTCAGCAAGATATCGGTGAGAACACCATGCGTACAATCGCTATGGACTCGACAGACGGCTTGCGCAGAGGCATGAAGGTGCGTTGTCTAGGTAGCCCTATCTCCATGCCTACAGGAGAACAGGTCAAAGGACGTCTCTTCAACGTCATTGGCGATGCCATCGACGGATTGAAGAAGGTTGATTCTGTTAAACGTAATAGTATCCACAGAGACCCTCCTAAGTTCGAGAACCTCTCTACAAAACAGGAAGTGCTTTTCACAGGTATCAAAGTCATCGACTTGATAGAGCCTTACGCTAAAGGCGGTAAGATCGGTCTGTTCGGCGGTGCCGGTGTGGGCAAGACGGTTCTTATCATGGAGCTTATCAATAATATCGCCAAGTCATATTCCGGCATGTCAGTGTTCGCAGGTGTCGGAGAACGTACCCGTGAAGGCAACGACTTGCTCAGAGAGATGCTGGAGTCGGGCGTCATCAAATATGGCGAGGAGTTCATGAAGTCAATGGAAGAAGGTCGTTGGGATCTCGATAAAATAGATTATAAAGAATTGGAGAAGTCACAGGCTACTCTCGTCTTCGGTCAGATGAACGAGCCTCCTGGAGCACGTGCACGCGTCGCCCTCAGCGGACTCACTATGGCGGAATATTTCCGTGACGGTGACGGTGAGACAGCAGGACGCGACATCCTGTTCTTCATCGATAACATCTTCCGTTTCACACAGGCCGGCTCGGAAGTGTCAGCCTTGTTAGGACGTATGCCGTCAGCTGTAGGTTATCAGCCTACATTGGCATCGGAAATGGGTCTCATGCAGGAGAGAATCACATCTACAAAAAGCGGCTCCATCACATCAGTACAGGCTGTATATGTGCCTGCCGACGACTTGACAGACCCTGCTCCTGCAACGACATTCGCTCACCTAGACGCAACAACAGTGCTTAGCCGTAAGATATCGGAGTTGGGTATATATCCCGCTGTTGACCCTCTGGAATCAACATCAAGAATCTTAGCTCCTAACATCGTAGGTGAAGAACATTACAACACAGCTCAACGTGTGAAAAACATACTTCAACGTTATAATGAATTGCAAGACATCATCGCCATCTTGGGTATGGACGAATTGTCGGAAGAAGACAAGCTCACAGTGAGCCGCGCCCGTCGCGTGCAACGTTTCTTGTCGCAGCCTTTCCATGTCGCCGAGCAGTTTACAGGCATGAAAGGTAGCTTCGTCAATATCGAAGATACTATCAGAGGATTCAATATGATTATGGACGGCGAAGTGGATCAATATCCTGAAGCTGCTTTCATGATGGTAGGAACCATTGAAGAAGCAATAGAGAAAGGTAAGAAATTACTTGCACAGAGTTAATGGTTATAATAGTTGAGAGTGTAGAGCGCTATAAACTCTACACTCTAGACTCTAAAATTAAAAGATGAAACTAGAAATAATAACACCTGAAAAGAATATCTTCACTGGAGAGGCTGACCTGGTGCAGCTGCCAGGAACAGACGGCTTGTTCGAGATATTGAACAACCATGCTCCTATGATAGCGGCACTCGGCGCAGGAAAAGTGAAAATAAAAAATAATAACGAGTTAAATTATATTGAAATCAAAGGTGGTATGGTGGAAGTGTTAAATAACAGGATACTTGTACTTGCCGAATGACGTCTTTATGATCTGGATCGTAATGCCTATTCTGATTGTCCTGATGTTTTTGTTGGGCACAGATTTAAACAAAGAGTCTTTTGCTAATGTGGCGCGTAACCCACGTGCCGTAATCGTCGGAATGACAGGACAATTGATTCTGTTGCCTCTCATCGCCTTCGCTTTGGCTTATGCCTTAAAGCTGCCGCCTGTCTATTTTATGGGTATCATGCTCATCGCCTGTTGCCCTGGTGGCAGTTCCTCTAATGTCTTCTCCATGCTGGCTAAAGGCGATGTGGCACTGTCAGTGACATTGACAGCTATAAGTAGTATAGTGACGATGTTCACCATTCCTTTCATCATGGAGTTCGTGTCTGGTTTCGTGTCGGAACAAAGCGGTATAGAGATAAGCCTTCCTTTTGGAAAACTCATAGTGCAGAATATAGTGCTGCTCTTCGTGCCATTGATGATAGGAATCCTGTTCAGACATATATATCCGGAAACGGCAGCTAAAGTCAACAGGACTCTCAGTAAATTCGCATTCCCTGCTCTCATGACATTGGCTTTCGTTTTCTTCCTGCAATACACTCAGGAAATCAAAGACAACTTCGCCCTGTTGGGACTGACAGTCACAGCTTTGATATTGGCAGCTATGCTCTGCAGCTCGCTACTTTCGAGGATGTCAGGGTCTGATGCCGCTGTCAGAAGGACGATTGTTATTGAAGTGGGTATGCAGAACGCTGCACAAGCTATCTCCATTGCAAGCTCTCCTTTTATCTTCAACAGCGGTGAAATGGCGATACCTGCAATAATTTACGCACTCCTTATGAACCTGATCCTGCTTGCCTATGTGGCAATAGTGAAAAGATGTTAAGTTTTTAACAACATATTTGCATAATAAGTGTTATATTTGTAAACTTATTTGTCTTTATGAAAAAACATTTGCTAATAATATCATCACTGCTTTTCATCGTGTCGCTTCTCTTCACGAAGACAGATGTTTTTTCTATGGAAGACAATATCATCAATGAATATTCTTATATCTTCGACAGACAGCAGTCAGACATTGAGTCTATGTTTAATATCGCTAATTCAAACAAGACCGTCATGCCTGAATTGCGCGACACTATGCCGTCACCTTCATTACGTCTGCTGCCCTCTCAAAAGAAATCACAGCAAAACCAAATAAACAATGTCCTTTTAAAACGCTTCTCTTCAGAAGTTAAGCCAACCGAAAACTACAACATAAAAAGATCTTTTCCTTTGTCGTCAAAGGATAATTTGATTGTTATTGTAAGACACCTTATAATTTGAGAATCCAATGACTTCTCGGCTTTATTTATTATTTGACTTCGTATTGAAATATAACGAAGTCTGTAACTTACATATTAACAATTAAATTAAAAACATTATGACAAACAATATTAAAAACACACATTTAGAATTAGTAGAAAAGAAATTCAATGTAACATCTTTATTATCAAGTATAGTATTAATCGGCATGGCATGTTTCATGTTCGTTTATTCGGGCAATTTCGCCAATAACATGATTTCATCTCTGTTGATATTCGTCGGCATCGCCATCATAGCTTTTGCCTTATTCCTTATGATTGCCAAGATGAACGGCGAGGTATATACCAAGACAAACTCTCCTATAGTGAAACGTGAACTTTATTTCGATGCCGCAGATTTCTATAACATCAAGAATGTGATAGAAAACAACGACTATAAATCTATTGAGAAGTTCAAAAGAGTTGATGAAGGTAATGTTCAGCTTTATGTCATACATTCAAAGGATAAGAAATTCGCAGCAATGCAGCTTCTTAAATATGAACCTTTCGACTTCATCCCACAGACTGAAATAAAAACCGTCGAGTTTTAACACAAGGACTCATAAAGACAAGCCTCAGGATTTATAGTAGTTCTGAGGCTTTTTTTGTTTTGTTTTTTATGAAATGACGCAATGTCAAAAATGTTATCTTTGCAGAAAGACAATTATTGTATGGAAGACGTGATGACATTTCTCAACGGTGTTTTGGTCAACAACAACCGTCCGTGGTTTCAAGAACATAAGGATCTGTATCAGAAGGCTCAGAGCCGTATTAATGAAATGGCAGTCGAGCTCATCGACGGCATCTCTAAATTTGACCCGTCGATAAAGAATCTCGGAGTGAGCGACTGTACCTATCGTATATATCGTGACATACGTTTCTCGCCCGACAAGCGTCCGTATAAGACGCACATGGGTATATACGTCTGTCCACAGGGCAAGAAGTCGGGACTCGCAGGTTATTATCTCCATTTTGAAGGCGACGGTGCCGAATATATAGGCTGCAACGGTCTGTTTACCGGACTGTGGAATCCAGACAAGAAAACGTTAAAGAGCGTCAGAGAGGATATCTGTTATGACGGAGCTGCCTTTGAAGAAGCGATGGCAAAAGCCGTACATTTCAGCCTCGACACCTCATGCAGTCTGACGAAGACACCGAAAGACTTTCCAAAAGACAGTCCATACGACTATCTCCTTCGGCTTAAGCAATACAATCTAGTACAGAAGTTGCCGGAAGGCATGCTTCATAGCGAGCATCTGGTGGAATGGGCATTAGAGGAGTTCAGGACGTCATGTGAATTCAACGCGTTGCTCAACAGGGCTGCGTTGTTTGCGCGCGAAAACGAGCTCTGATGATGAGCAAGCCCGTCTTAAAGCTTGACGACTTGTTTTACAAATCTCTCGTACCAGTCTTCACCGAAGCGGCGTATCATAGGACCTTTCAGGAATTTATATAATGGGATGCCCTCTTTCTCGCCTTTTCTCTTGGCAGGCACGCAGACGCTCCATTCGTGGTAGGTGACATGGATGAAGCCGCCTTTCTCTACGAGACGGATAGGATAGAGGTGACAGCTTATAGGTTTCCAGAAGTCGATCTTGCCTTCAAGGTAAGCTTTCTCTATGGCGCATAAGGCTGTGCCATTCTCATGGAAATATACGAAGGCACATTCCTCGTCATTTACCAGAGGAGTTACGAGAGAACCTTTCTCGTCGTAGTCATATACGTCGTTGTTCTCAATGACCTCGATGCCTTCGGGACGCATATATGGCTTTATCTCTTCTATATACTCTTCGATGAGACCCACTTCGTCAGGTTCGAGAGGTGCGCCAGCATCACCGGCGACACAACATTCACCTTTGCATCTAGCAAGATGACAACAAAAACGAGCGTTGATGAACTCGTCAGAAACTATTACATTATCTACTATTATCATGCTGCAAAGCTACGATTTTTCATAAACGATGTCAAGAAGAAAATTTGAGCGAAGCTCGGAATGCCTGCAAACACGACCGGACTAATATAAAGTGCCGTAGGTACGACAGAAAAGTTGTTTCATTCCCAATTTTACATTCCTAACTGAAAAGCTATTTCTCAGAAACGGCATCCTAGTCTTTTATATCTAGAGTATGGAAACTCATAGCTCATGGCTGTTAAACTTTAATGTTAAAAATGTTAAAAAAAATTAACATTATTATAAAAAAATACCGTAAATTTGCAAACTATTTTCTTACTTGACTATTAAGCTATTAGAAGAAACTCCAAATACCTATAAATACTAAGGTTTTTGAACTTTTGAGCTATTGAATTTTTGGACCATTGAACTTTGGACCATTGAGTTTTTGGACTATAACTTAGAACTAAATAAATTATAATTAAATAAACACTTATGAAGAAAAAATTTATCTTTTTTACATTGTTGCTCCTAACATTGATAGGAGGAGCAAAATTCAACGTGCTTAATGCACAAGAAACAATTACAATAGGTGGCAACGCTACTGGCACCTCTCAAAATTATCCTATGGGATTGTATTATCCTTATACGTTAACACAGCAAATATATACTAGTTCAGATATCAATTATGGAGCTGGTGTTATTAGCGAAATTGCCTTCAAAATCAACATAAGTAACGCAACAAGAAATGTTACAATCTATATGAAAAACACTGACAAGAGTGTTTTGTCAGGTTTAGAACCATATTCACCAAGTGACAAAGTCTTTCATAGTGATAATTTAGTCATAGCTGCAACAGAAAATGATGGCTGGATGACAATTGATTTAGATACAGACTTCTTGTATGAAGGACAAAATATTGTTGTTAGCGTACTTGACAATACTGGCAGCTATACTGAATGGAATAAAAATTTATTATATAAAGAAGATGGCTTCTCATATGGTATAACTTATTATGGTTATAATAGTTCTTCTCCTATAACAGAAGGAAATCAGCCTACAAATTGGTATCAAAGCTCAAGTAGAGGTTCTGTTCGCTTTACAATCTCACCTGCTCCAGCAAGCGTAGAAGTTACTCCTGAATTTATTGATTTTGGTAAAGTAAGAATCGGCGACTACTGGACAGAGAAACCTGTTGCTTCTGCTAATGTTGAAATCAAAGCTATTGCTACAACAATTAAAAGCATTTCATGTGACAATAATTTCTTTATATTAAACTACGACCTTAACCAAAAACCTGTCGCTCTTAATGTAAGCTACAATAAAGAAGCTAACGTTAGCGGTGCACAAAGCGGAAATATCACAATCACTTCTGCTGACTGCGAACCTGTTGTTATCCCTGTAACAGCAACAGCTTACACTCCAGCTAATGGCGATGTTTATGAAAATCCTATAACAGTAAATTTCGATGCTAATAATAGCTTTACTGCCCAAGCAACAGGCATGTACGACGACTACATCCTCCCAGATGAAGCAGAAGACGGCAACTTAAATGACGCTGTTTATAAATTTACTTTAGCAAATGATGGTGTTGTTACAGCCAACGTAAACGGCACAAATGCTATCGCAGCTATCTACAAAGCAGAAGATTTACAAGGCAATGGCCCTTCTTCAGATAATAACTATAATGGCATAGTAAGCGGTCCATCAGCTCCAACAACATTCTTCTATGATTTCGAAGATGGAAGTTTAGAAGATTTTAATCTTGTGGAATATGATGGTAACAATGATCACTGGGTCATTTCAGATGAATATCAGGTTAATAATAAAAACCTTGTATCGTTTTCTTACATTTATGGTAAAGTTAACAAAGCTGACAATTATATTTTCACAAAGTCATTATATGAAATAAATGCTAATTCAAAATTAACATTCGATGCCAAATGTGGTGGAGCATATAATTATGCTTGGGATAAGGTGATGGTTAAAGTTTCAACTGATGGAGAGGTATTTACTCTTATTGAAACTGTTAATCCAGCATCTACATCTTGGGTTCGTGATATTACTATTGATTTAGGAGCTAAGTTTGCAGAAAAAGGATTGGCTTATGGTGATTATTACATTGCTTTGCATCATCAACAAAATTCAGACATTTACAACATTGCAGTTGACAACCTCGCTCTCACAGACGTTTCTGCTAAATCAAGAGCAGGCGAAGCTCAAATAGACGGCGTTCAATATCCTGCTGGTATTTATTACTTAGTTGCTGCAGCTGAAGGTGACTTCACTCTCAACCTTTCAACATCTTCTCTCCCTGCTCCAGCAGAATTCGCTTATACAGCTCCTGAAAACAACACAATAGTTGAAGAAACAAATCCTGAATTGACATGGGAAAGCGCACAATACGCTACAAGCTATGATGTATATCTTGGAACAACAGCTGATGCTCTCAGCATAAAAGCTGAAAATATCACAGCAACATCTTACCAAACAACAGACTTATCAAACAATACAAAATACTACTGGCAAGTAGTTGCAAAGAACAGCGTCGGCAACACAGAAGGTGCAGAAGGTGATGTATGGTCTTTCGTAACTCCTTTAGACGTTCCTCAAAATGTAACAGCTTCAAGCAATAACATTTATCCTGATAATACTGTAACTATTTCATGGACTAAAATTGCTGCAGCAAAAGGCTATAATGTTTATATTAAGGTAAATGGCGGAGGCGAAGGTATCGCTCACAACCACGATATTCTCATAGAAGGAACTTCATATCAAATTGAAAATATGGATTATTCTAAAAACGGTCATGAAGTTTATGTTACAGCCGTTTATGAAATAGATGGTGAAGAATATGAATCAAAAATGTCAGATGCACAGACAATTAAAGTTACAGATTATGTGGCTCTATCTGGTACAATAACAGACGGTACAAATCCAATTGCTGGTGCAAAGATTAGTCTTGCAGGTACCGATGAGTTTGGTACAACACAAACATATACATTCACATCAGGTAAAAATGGTGTTTATGGCGGTAATGTATTAGTAGGTTCTTACACTATTACCGTTTCTAGATTTGATTATAAAACATTTGAAACTACTATTGAATTTGACGAACCAGTAGATTATGCACTTCCAATATCAATGGAATCAAATCCTGTAGTTGAATTTGAAGTCAATGCTGAAGAAAACGGCGACAATGTCAATGTAAGCTGGACAGCAGACTATACATCATACAATGTATATAGAAGAGACAGCGAAGGCGTCACAAAACTCACACAAGAAACAATTGCAGTAAAACAATATTCAGACAACTGGTCATCACTTCCTAACGGAGAATATGAATACGGTGTTAGCGCGATGGTAATGGAAAATGCTAAAGATATTTTAAACGAGAATTTAAATGTATCAATGCCAGCTAATTGGACCTATGATGAGGGATGGAAGGTTGATTATTATCAGTCGTATTATTATAATAATAGTTGGTATAATTATGTATATCCTAATGGTACACAAAACTATAGCGCATACCACAAGGCTGCATATTTCCATATTGGTGGAGAGGATGATTATTATAATAATTATAGTTTGTCAACTCCTGTAATTGATTTGACAAATTACGATTCACCTTCATTAAGTTTTTATTATAATAATTATTCAACAAGTAATTATGCAGCAACTATATCTGTAAAAGTTAGAGTATATGAAAATGATTCATATGGAGCTTGGACATCTATTTTTAGTACTACAGCAAAAACTAATGGATGGATCAATAAATTATTACAAGAAGAATTAAAAAAATATTCTGGCAAAAAGATTCAAATAGCATTTACAACTAATAAATACGGAAGTCAACTTGTAGGTATTGATGATATTGTAATTTCAGCAAAACCTATTTCAGAATCCAAAGTCAACTGGTCAGCTCCAGTAGAAAAAGGCGGCATCGCATTTACAGGTAATGGTAACTGGAATAACGAAGAAAATTGGAATAGAGTTCCTTCAACAACAGATAAAGTCACTATCAAAGGTAATGCTACAATCACAGAAAATGTCACTGTAGGTTCAATAAGAATTGCAAGCGGTGCAACATTAACAGTTAAATCAGGTGTTGTTCTCAACGTAACAAACGGCATCAGCAATACAAATGCAGCAGCTCTCGTTATGGAAGACGGCGCACAGATTATCCAAACAAACAGCAATGTAGCAGCTACATTCAATATGATTATCGTAAATCCTACACAAGGTTGGGGTAAAAATAAAGACGGCTGGCAATTCATTGCATCACCATTATTGAATGCTAAGACATCAGCATTTGAAACAAGCGGTGAAAACAACGACTTCGACTTGTACAAATACGACGGAACAGAAAAAGGCGCAGAATGGGTTAACTATAAGAACCATAAACGCGTTGGCGATACATTTGAACATAACTTCAACGACGGCACATTATGCGGTTGGACAAACCTTGATGCAACAAACAAATGGACTAACAGCACTGGCGGTATCGATGGAACATACTGTTTGACTTCATCAAACTCAGGAACAAGCTATGTCATGTCTCCTAAAGTATTGGTAGAAAAAGGTTCTAAGTTCTACTTTACAGCTAAAGTCGCCGGTTATTCTGATCAAAACATATCTGTTGCAGTATCAGAAACAGGTAATATTGATGATATGGTTACAAAATTAAATGTTACTGCAAACACATGGAAATGGCAAGATCAAGCTGAACGTTATATTACATTAGATGAATATGCTGGAAAAGAAATTTATATCATTATAAAAACAACCTCTGTATATAATGGATATAATGCTATGTCAATAGACAATTTGAGATTGGAAAACGCAGGTGGTGCAAGTGATGGTACATTCGAAACAGAATTCGTAAACGGCCGTGCTTACCTCGCTTCATACCAAGCAGCAACAACAGCAACATTCACTGGTGTTCTCAACTACGCTACATCATTCAGCGAAGAATTCAGCTACAATGACGCTAATAATGGTGACAACCTCGCTAACTTCCACCTCCTCGGCAACCCATTCACATTTGATATGGATATGACTAAGGCTACATACAAAAACTTGGTAGCTGGTGTCGCTATCGTAGATGGAACTGGTGGCTATACTTATGTCGGTACAGGTAAAGAACAAACTACAATCCCTGTAGGTGACGGTTTCTTCGTAAAAGTAAAAGCTACAGATGAAGATGCTTCATTCGAATATAATGCAGACTCTAAACGTTCAAGAAGCACAGATGTCAATTCAATCAACATCATCGCATCTGGCAAAGCTGGCAAGGACAACGTCATCGTCAACTTCGCTGGCAAGTCAGAAGGCTTCGACAAGTTACAGAACTTCAACGATGAAATAGCAACAGTCTATGTTGCTGAAGGCAATAAACACTACGGTATCTACAACTGCGACGAAGACGTCCAGGAGATAGAACTCGCTTTCGAGGCTAAGGAAATGGGCAGCTACACAATGGCAATCGAAGCTGACGGCAAGTTCCAAAGCGTAACACTTGTTGACCGCTTCACAGGCATCGAGACAAACATGTTGATGGAAGACTACCACTTCACAGCTACAAGCGGAAACAACACTAAACGTTTCGTTGTTAGATTAGACAACGGACAAGAGTCAACAGACAACAGTCAGTTTGTATATCAAAATGGTGAAGAGCTTATCCTCACTGTAGAAGGCGCAGTACAGATAGTTGACGTGATGGGTAGAGTTGTCTATAACAATGAAGTCGTAAGCGACAACAACAGAATAGACGTAAGCTCATTCATCAACGGTGCTTATATCGTAAGAGTAATCAACGAAGAAGGAGTCAAGGCACAGAAAGTGGTTATTTATTAATATGTCAACAGTCAACAGACAACGGTCAACAGTCAGTGAATATGCTGGACGATGACCATGAAAGAAATGGATAAAGGCCGTTGCCTGTTGACCTTTAAAAAAGAAACAGTCATGAAAAAATATATAATAACATTAGCGATTGCACTTGGCTTCGGGATGAATGTCAATGCACAGATAGGAGAATATAATAGACAATACGGTCAGGATCATACCGACGGATTCTTTTCAGGTAGTTATGATGAGTTCCGTGAAGATACATGGTCAAACGAGTTCGGCGTGATGCCAACAATAATCGGTCACGGTTACCAATATGACCAGACAGCGCCTCTCGGCTCAGGATTGCTGCTGTTGGCAGGCATGGGATTGGCATACGGAATACGTAGAAGAAAATAAAACCTGAAAAACTGAAAGTTTAAAAGGCGTCATTTGAAATGAAGTGACGTCTTTTTTTTTGTAAAAAAATTATAAAATAGTACAGTGATATTAAAAAATAATTTACATTTGCTATTTATTTTTATTATGACTATTAACTGCAAACTTCAACTCAATAAACCTTGCTCTCTGAATATAGATGTTGAAATATAAACTGAAAATAAATAAACGCTTATGAAGAAAAAATTTATTCTTTTAATGATGACGTGCCTATTAGGACTGTTCGGAACAGTGAAGGGGCAAGAAACAATTACAATTGGAGAAGGAACACAAATAGACAAATATGTTCCAACCTACGTGTACTATAGATATAGTATAACTCAACAGATATATACATCTGATGATATGCAAGGTATATCAGGAAATATAACTGGGATGAAATTTAAAAACTATCTTGGCACTCAATATAATGTACGCAATATAGACATATATATGCTCAATACTACTCAATCTGAATTTTCAGAAGAAGATAAATTCGTTGATATTGACGCTTCTGCAACATTAGTCTATAGAGGAAATATTACTTTTGATGCAACTTTAGAATGGACAGACGTTGAATTTCAGTCATCATTTAATTATGATGCTACACAAAACTTATTGGTATGTATAGTTGATAACACTGGTACTGACTCTGGAACATCAGCTAAAGCAAATGCATTCTATGTTTATCCAGAATCTGATTCAAAAAAAAGAACATTATATCACAATAGAGATAATAGTAGCTATGATCCAGCAAGTGCAAGTTCTATTAACGCAAACCGCCAATCCAAGAAAAACCAAATTCAATTGACTATAGAGTCAAGCGGTTCTGGCCCAAGCATTTCAGTTCCGAAAAATGTAGCGGCTTCTAAGGAAGAGCTTTTTGTTGGCGATTATACAACAATTTCATGGGATGCCATAGAAAACAATGAATACCTTTACGGATATAACGTCTATTTCACTGATGGAACAATCATCAACGGTGAAGAATACGTTACCAAAGTTAACAACTATATCATTTCTCCAGAAAAGACTTCATACGACTTGGCTACTTTATCATATAACATGGATCACGGATATATCGTAGTGGTCAGAGCGGTTTATGAGATTGATGGTCAATATTCAGAGTCAAGAGACAGCAAGGCTGTTACTATAAAAGTTTCCGGCAACGGCTCAATGGCAGGTGTCGTTTATGACCATGACGGAGTTACACCATTGTCAGGCGCAACAGTAAGTGTTGTTGGTGAAGACGAATTCGGAACAGAACTGAGCTATAGTTATGTCACAACAGAAGAATGCACTTTCGGTGAAGACATGCCTGCAGGTAATTATACAGTGACAGTGACAAAAGATGAATATAAAGTTTACACCGAAGAAGTCGCTGTTGAATATAATAAGACTAAAACAGTGAACGTTCATATGAGATATACTTATGAACCTGTAGCAGCTGTTAACGCAGAAAGCGATGTGGATATAGTGTATGTTGATTGGGCATGGTCTGATACAAAATCTGAGACAGAGAACTTTGAATCTGGCGAATTAGGAAACGCATGGACAACAAATCTCGAATATCATCCATGGACAATCACAGAGCAAAAAAAATATGACGGCTCATATAGTATGAAGTCAGGTGGCAAAGGCATTGCCGAAGTTGTCTCTGATATTAGCATAATGGTTAATGTCCCTGCGGATAATCTCGTGATGAGTTTCTATCATAAGATATCATCTGAGACAAGTTGGGATAAAGGATTTTTCTATATAGATGGTGTTCAGATGAACTTGATTTCAGGAGAGGTAGATTGGACATACGCAGAATATCCTGTAACTAAAGGCTACCATACATTCAAATGGTCTTATAAAAAAGATAGCTCAGGAAATTCTGGAGAGGATACATATTATGTTGACAATATCACATTCTATAAGGCTAAATCTCCTGAAGGTATCGACAGTTATAGCTTATACAGAAAAGAAAAGACTTCAGAAGACGCTGTTTTGGTAGCTTCTAATATTAAAAGCGAATCATATCAAGACGATATGTCAGAATTGGAAGACGGCTTATATCAATATGGCGTTGAAGTCTATTACGAAGGAGAGACAAGTTTAGAACCTTATTTTGAAGAAGGTTTTGAAGGCGGTGCTATGCCAACAGGATGGACTACATACACAAATTCGTCGTATAGTGAATATAATTGGGATGTTTTATCTACATGTCAAGGCTATAATCCATCAAGTGGCTCTTATGCTGCATATAGCAATACAAATAAACTTGGATCAACTGCTTCCCAAACATGGCTTTTCTATATGATAACACCTCAGATTACTGTATCTGATGAAAATTCAGTGTTGTCGTTTGAATATATTACCCCAGACTATTATAACAACGGTAATAATACATACGTCAATACATTATCTGTAAAAATTTCTCAGTCAGCAGAAGGTCCTTGGACAGATTTGTGGCCAACACCAACAACAAAAGCTTCTCAGTTAACATGGAAGAACATTCAATTACCTTTGAAAGCTTATAATGGACAGGAAATATACATTGCATTTGTAACAAATAGATATTACAGTCCATGTTCAGGTATAGACAATGTAGTCGTTGCAAAACCAGTAAAGGCAGCATCTAATCCTTCTATCATCACCTGGTCAAATGAGGTAGCCAAAGGCAACACCTTTGTCGCAGATGGTGAATGGAGTGTTGCTGAGAACTGGAGCAAAGGCACAGTCCCTACAGAAAACGATCTCGTCATCATCGATGCAGCTGCTACAGTAGATGCAGCTGCTACAGCAAAACATGTATATATCAACGATGGCGCTTCACTGACAGTAGATGAAAACGGCTCTCTTGCTGTAAGCGGCAATTTTGTCAACGAAGATGTAGATGCTTTCGTCATCAATGATGGTGGTCAGGTGATGCAAAGCAATGATAATGTGGCGGCCACATTCAAGATGACAGTGGTGTCACCTACTTCATGGGAAGAGTCACATGCAGAAGGCTGGCAGTTCATTGCTTCTCCAATCAGAGACATCAATGTTGCTAACTTCGATCCTCAATATTATGAATACGACTTGTTCAAATATGACGGAACACAAGAAGGATCGGAATGGTTCAACTATAAAGGTCATGTCGAAGACTTTGAGACAACATTCCAACAAGGACGCGGTTATATCGCTTCATACGAACTCACTACAGCGGTTAAGTTCGCAGGTATCCTCAACAATGAGACTTCATTCAGCTTCTCTGATGTAAACGCATACGAAGAAGGCAGCTATGCTAACTTCTATCTCCTCGGCAATCCGTTCACATTCAACATGGATTGGAACAAAGTAAATGCTCAAGGTGTATATGACGGCTTTGCTACAGTAAATAGAAACGGCTCATACGCTTATCATAACAAAACAGAATCAGTTCCAGTAGGTGACGGATTCTTCGTATTGGCAATAGATGAAAATCCTTCATTGGCTTATAATATGTCAAAAGGTCAGAGAGATAGAAAAGAAGATGTCAAGAGCATCAATGTCATCGCATCAGGAAGAAACGGTGACGATAATGTGATCCTGACATTCGCAGGCAAGGAAGAAGAAGGATTTACCAAACTCGATAATTTCAACAAGAAAATATCTGAAATCTATGTGTCTGAAAACGGAAGCAGCTATGCTATCAAGAGCTTCGATGAAAACACTACAGAAATAGAACTCGCTTTTGAGGCTAAGGAAATGGGCAACTATACAATCGCTATCGAACCTAACGGCAAATTCCAAGGCGTAACTCTTGTTGACCGCTTCACAGGTATCGAGACAAACATGTTGCTCGAAGACTATAAGTTCTCAGCTAAAAGCAGCGATAATCCTAACCGTTTCATCGTTAGATTAGACAACGGACAAGAGTCAACAGACAACAGTCAGTTCGTATATCAATCAAACGAAGAACTTGTTGTCGAAGCTGAAGGTACAGTACAAATCATCGACGTGATGGG
>JAZLAI010000056.1:0-41748 GCA_045613105.1 Bacteroidales bacterium
TTAATTCAATTTGTTGAAGATCAAGTACAAGTTAAGGATTTTCCACAGTTTAAAGCTGGTGATACAATCACTGTAACTTACAAAATCGTTGAAGGTAATAAAGAACGTTTACAAAAATTCCAAGGCGTAGTTTTACAACGCGCTAGCGAAGGTTCACATGCAACTTTCACTGTAAGAAAGATTTCAGGCAACGTTGGTGTTGAAAGAATTTTCCCTATTTCATCTCCTATGATCGAAAGCATCGAAAAGAATAAAGAAGGTGCTGTTAGAAGAGCTCGTATCTACTACCTCAGAGGCTTACGTGGTAAAAAAGCTCGTATTAAAGATGCTGCTCGTAAAAGCAAATAATATTTCTTTAGCGATAAAAAACAAAAAAACAGCGTGAAGATTTTCACGCTGTTTTTTTATTACCATCTTATCTTAACAACCTAATCTTTGTCGTACAACTTCAAAACAGACAACGCCTGTCGCTACAGAAACATTGAGAGAGTCGATATCACCAGGCATTGGTATCAAAAGATGTTCGTCAGAACGTTTCAGATATGCCTCACTGATACCATCCTCCTCAGAACCCATCATGACTGCTAACGGAACCTTAAAATCTGCTTCCCATACATTCTTACGTCCTTTTTCAGAAATTGAAACAATCTTCACACCGCTACTCTTCAAGAAATCGATAGTATCTTTTATATTCTCCACTTTGCAAACATTGATTCTCGACAAAGCTCCGGCTGAAGTCTTCATAGCATCACCATTAATTAATGCTGATCCTCGTGACGGTATCACAATAGCATCGACACCTGCCGCGTAACATGTACGAGCTATAGCTCCAAAGTTACGTACATCAGTAACTCTATCCAATATAACGATAAAAGGCATTCTTCCTTCATCATAAACCATAGGGACAACTTCCTCAATAATCTGATATGAAATAGGACATATAAACGCCACTATACCTTGATGATTCTTCCTTGTCAGACGATTCAGCTTTTCCAGTGGAACATATTGAACCGTAACATTATGAGTCCTCGCATAATGAACAATCTCAGAAATCTGAGGAGAACGAAGACCGCTTTGAACAAAAATCTTTTCTATTTCTTTCTCCGCCCTTATCAATTCCTCCACAGGGTGAAGACCAAAAACCATGTTATTATCCATAATCTATTGTTTCTAAATAATTTTACAAATTTAACAATTATTTCAAAAAAAACAATTAGTCATTTAAAAGTTTTTAGTAACTTGCGCCTATATATTGTAACATTACAATTCAGATTAAATATGAATAATATAACTTTTAAAAACAGTAAAATAAGTCTAACTTTCATTTTATTATTGCTCACAAATATATTATCTTCACAAATCATATATCAGCCAGAACCAATATCTGGAAAGAACATGACCAAAAGCATCGTCCAGCATCATTTGAAATATCCGCAAAATGCTTTGGAAAACAACATCGGAGGAAAGATAAAGGTTTTATTCACCATAGATAAAAACGGTAATACAACAAACCATCGTGTTGAAAACACCTTCGACGAAGAATGTGCTGCCGAGGCAATACGTCTCGTCAGGATGATACAATGGAAGCCAGCAAAACAGGATGCCCTTCCTATTGAATACGATTATGAATATGTCATAGACTTTTCCGCAAAAGCATATAACAAAAGTCTTAAAAACAACAAGATAAAATTCATTCCAGAACAAGACCTCCCAAGTGACGAATCATTCACCATTTATGAATATCAGGAACTCGACAAAGCTCCATCACCTTATTTCAACAACCAAAATATCACATTCGGCTCTTATCTTCGTTCAGAATTAAAATACCCAGACCAAGCCAAAGAATTTGAAATCTCAGGAACTGTGAAATTATCATTCATAATAGAAACTGACGGCAAAGCTTCCAACATCGTCATTGAAAACAGCGTTGGAGGCGGCTGCGACAACGAAGCCATTCGTCTCATACAGAACCTCACATGGATACCAGGAGTCAAAGAGAACACTATCGTCAGGACCCAGACAACACAAGACATAACGTTCCAATTTGGAGAACGTAACTATCACGATGGAAATCAATATTAAAATCTATTAACATAAAATTTATTCTATGAAAAAGATCTTACTTTCATTAACAGCATTGTTTCTTGCATCTCAAATACTTTTTGCTCAAGAAACAGAAGAAAACAAATGGACACATGGCGGTTTCGTCGGTCTCAACATCTCTCAAAGCCATTTCTCCAACTGGACCTCAGGTGGACAAGACAACGTCAATGGATTGGGAACATTCAAATACAATTTAAACTATCTTAATGGCAAATCTAAATGGGACAACACTTTAGACATGGCTTTGGGATACAGCTACTTCGATTTCGACAAGAAGCCTCTAAAAACCGACGACCGTTTCAATTTAAGTTCATTATATGGTTATGATGTAATAAAGGACGAACTTTACATTACAGCAAACCTCAACTTCCAGACTCAGTTTGCAGACGGTTTCGACTACAAGAATGACAGTACAAACAAAATCTCAACATTCCTCGCCCCTGCATATCTAACAGTCGGTATCGGTGCTCAATACACTCCAGCGACATGGTTTTCATTAAACCTCGCCCCTGCTTCAGGTCGTCTCACAATTGTCAATGACCAAGACTTGGCCAACGCCGGAGCTTTTGGTGTCAAAGGCGCCTTGATAGATCCTGAAACAGGCGAGATACTTGAGGCAGGAAGCAAATTCCGCATGGAACTTGGTGCTCAGTTGATTGCAAACATCAATTATGAAATCTTCAAAAACGTCATTCTGTCTTCAAAACTCATCGTTTTCTATGACTACACACAATCAAGAACAGAAAATGCATTAGGAAATCCTTACGGATGCCGCTTTGATTTCGACTGGGACAACGCATTGGTCATGAAAGTCAACAACTGGCTCAACTGTAACATCACAGCACGTCTGATTTACGATGAAGACATCAAACCTATAGAAGGCGAATCATTCTTACAATTCAAAGAAGTTCTCAGCGTAGGCATATCATACAGAATACCATAAATACCATGACAAGAATCGGCTTACTTTCAGACACACACGGATGGCTAAATCCAGCGATTTACGACTTCTTCAAAGATTGCGATGAGATTTGGCATGCCGGTGATATCGGAAGCGATGATGTAGCCATAGAACTGGAAGCTTTTATCAACCGTCAACGTACAAGCAGCGAGTGTCAACAGACGACATCTCCGGCAGACTCAAAGAAATTCAGAGCTGTATTCGGCAACATCGACGACTGGGAGATAAGAGCCGACTATCCTCAATTTCAAATCTTCAACATTGAAGACGTAAAGGTGGTAATGACACATATCGGAGGCTATCCAAACAATTACGCACCAGGAATAAAACAGTTGCTAATGGATGAAAAAGCCGACATATTCATCAGCGGACATTCCCACATATTGAAAGTCATGCGTGACCATAATCTTGGCTTGCTGCATCTAAACCCAGGAGCCGCCGGAATGAAAGGCTTCCATAAAAAAGTGACGATGCTACGCTTTCAGATAGACGGAAAAGAAGCCAGCAATCTGGAAATATACGAAGCTGATAAATATTAACATTTGTATAATGTATAAAAGCAAAACTGCACCCCATAAGTCATAGGGTGCAGTTTTTATTTATGTTAAATAATCCTTTATTAACGTAAGCGATCTACCGATTTAATCAATTCGATATCCTTCTTGATCCAACGCATTGCCAAAACCGACAACACCATATTTATTAATGGTATATATGTTCCGAACAAATATGAAACAGTATCAGCTGCTATTGTCTTTTGAATATTTGAAGTATAATATAAGAAAATCAAGCCGCAGATGACAGCATTCAAGAACACATTCAAAGATGATAGCTTATATTGAAGTTCGCGTTTCTTGTACAAGAAAATCGTAACAAAAGGAACAGCTACGACCAATAGTGTCAAAAGAAGCAAAGGCAATGAATAGATGCCCGAAAAATATTGAGCGTCTATTTGGTTTTGAACACCAAAGACTGTAAGCTTCATAAAATCAGCACCATGTTCAAATGCTGCTATTGGAACGAAAAACAAGATTCCTGCAAATACTGTTGCCAGGAACATAAAGACGGTCTGTATTCTTTGTATCATAATTAATGAGTTTAATTTTCTGCAAATATAATGAATTGATTTTTATAAAATAATTTTTTTAAAAATTTTAAAATGCTTGATTTTTCAGGAAAAATTAGTATATTTGCAACATCTTTTGAACAAAACACAATATGTGTTGTTCTGAACAAAGAGATGATTCCATCTCTTAATTTCAAATCAAGTTCCTTCATTAAAAAATAAAATCTAAAGGAAAATTTTATGTACGACATCTATGAACTAAACGAAAAATCGTTAGTTGAACTAAAAGAAATAGCTCTTCAATTAGGAATTGAAAACGTGAGTGTGCGTAAGGAAGATCTTGTATATAGCATCATCGATCAGCAAGCTGTTCATCCAGATATAATTACCAATGACAGAAAAAACGATGACACTGACAAGAGTGATGAAGTCATCGCGTCTGCAGAAAAGCCAAAGAAGAGAGGACGAAAAGTAGCTACATCGAGACCTGACAAAAAAGAAAATGCAAATTTAAGAAACTCCAATAAAGAAACCTCTCCAAAAGCAGAACAAAACCAAGATTCTGAAGAGAATACATCTTCTACAGAAGCCAAGCCTAAACGAGAAAAACGTCCTAGAATAGGAAAAAGAACCGACGTCGTTAAAACAACTATCAACAACGATGACGAATCCAATAAAGTCCAGCATGTTTCATACGACAAAAAAAACAAGAAATCTGAAGAAAAAGCAGAAACTGCTATCACAGAAGAATTTGTAACAGAAACAGTTGAAATCATACAGACTGAGGAAATTGCACCTGTAGTCGAAGAAACTTCTGAAGTTTATGAAACAATAACAGCTGCAGAACAAAACAACGTCAACGTACAAGTTCAGCCTGTTCAGGAAGAACACGTCCGTATCAAGAAAGAAGAAATAATATCAGAATTTGACGCTGTCGTAAATGCAGAAGGTGTCTTGGAAATAATGCCTGACGGATATGGTTTTCTACGTTCATCAGACTACAACTATCTCAATTCACCTGATGACGTATATGTCTCCCAATCTCAAATAAAATTATTTGGACTCAAGACCGGCGACAGCATACAAGGCATCATACGCCCTCCTAAGTCAGGAGAGAAATATTTCCCTCTTATTAAGGTTAATAAAATCAACGGACTCACTCCAGAACAAGTAAGAGACCGCATTCCGTTCGATTTCCTCACACCATTATTCCCTACTGAAAAATTCAAACTCACAGGACACAAGGGCGGTACTATTTCAACAAGAATAATGGACCTCTTCGCTCCTATCGGCAAAGGACAACGTGGACTTATCGTGGCACAACCTAAGACTGGTAAGACCGTCTTGCTCAAAGAAGTTGCCAATGCCATTGCCGCAAATCACCCTGAAGTTTACCTTATCATATTACTGATTGACGAACGTCCTGAAGAAGTCACCGACATGGCTCGCAGCGTTAACGCAGAAGTCATCTCATCAACATTTGACGAACCTGCAGAAAAACACGTCAAGATCGCAAATATAGTTCTTGAAAAAGCAAAACGATTGACAGAATGCGGACATGATGTCGTAATCCTGTTGGATTCAATCACACGTCTGGCTCGTGCATATAACACAGTATCTCCAGCATCAGGCAAGGTGCTTTCCGGTGGTGTAGAAGCTAACGCACTTCAAAAACCAAAACGCTTCTTCGGTGCTGCTCGTAACATCGAAAACGGTGGCTCGCTTACAATTCTTGCTACAGCATTGATAGACACTGGTTCTAAAATGGACGAAGTCATCTTTGAAGAATTCAAGGGAACTGGTAATATGGAATTGCAGCTTGACCGTCGTCTCTCAAACAAACGTATATATCCTGCTATCGATATTGTTGCATCTGGAACTCGCCGCGATGACTTGCTAGTTGATGAACGTACACTCGCAAGAATCTGGGCATTAAGAAATCACTTCGCTGACATGACACCTGTAGAAGCGATGGAATTTCTGAAAGACAGAATATCAAAGACAATATCAAACGACGAATTCTTAGCTACAATAGATAAATAAAAAAAAGTCTCGGAAAATTTCCGAGACTTTTTTACTTAATTCTTCACAAACCTTTTCATAACACTTCCTTTTTCCGTAATAATGTTGATAATATAAATTCCATATTCATAATCGGAGACTTCAATTTCAACATCTTATGAATCGTATTCTACCTCTTCAACCAATATGCCGAGTGTGTTAATAACTCTAATTACAGATGGATGACAGCCTAGTGACGATAGCTTTACTATATCTTTCGCTGGATTAGGATAAACTGAAACTACATCTTCTGCATATGACTCATCAACGTCAATAATAATATCCATGTTTGAAAAATCTATCACCGGATAACCTTCGTTAGCAAATGGCTCTACATCCTTCACAAATATACCTTCATATTTGTTGAGCATGGAGACAAATTCTTCTGCCTTCATAAAATCGTCGGTGACATTTTCGCCATAACCATTGTCATATTCAGACATGAAACAATTGTCAACATCTGCATTCATTCCTTCTTCATGCATATTTATTATTCCTGCAATATTCATTGACTCCATCTCTCCTACATTATAGCATGAATATATCTTTATTGATACATTCTTGTCTCCTGTATCACATGCCGACTGTCCTATAATGCCGCCTGTGTATGTAATTCCATTGTCTATATTTGCCAACACATCACCTGTATTGTAACAATGACTTATTTCTGTAGTAAGATTATTATAAGTATATTCGTCGAAGCATGCCACCAGACCTCCACATGACACTATCTTTTCAACATCGCTTGCATTCACTTCAATATCACCGTTATTATAACTGGCCTTCACTTTATCAGATCCAGATCAGATCCAGACGCGACACCGGATATCCTCCGCATTTCAATGCATAATCATTATTACCGTCAACGATCGCTGCTTCAATATTGATGTCGGTTGTAAGTCTGTAATACCTATCTTGATTTTTTCATTGCAGAAAAAGAGTTCCAGGAGATAAGCCAATTGCGTCGCATTCTCAACGAGGATAGGATTGTCTTCTGTGAGACCTTTTTCGTTAGAAGTGTCAAATTCCTAATAACTGCCATCTCATACAGATACCTGTGCCTTCAAGGATGTCGCCATTGACAAGATGACTAAGATTGTAAAAAACTTTTTCATTGTTGTTTGATTTTAATTATGATACAATTATATTTAAGGTAGGTTCATTCATTTTTCGTTATATTATGGACACAAATGTACATTTTATAGGAATAATAAATAGTGATAACAAACAGATAACATCTATATTATCAGTTGCAATTTTTTGATAATAAACGAAGATAATTTAGGAACAGATTTTGGTTTTTGGCAGAAACGCATCAATGTAAGTTTTATTTTTAGTAATACATTGATGCATTTCTATTGCAGGATATTGAATTATTTCTTTATGTATGTAACAGAATAACCTCCTTGCGAAAGTATCAATTCTGTTTCAGTTATTTTTTCGATTTTCATGGTATCAACGAAATCACGTTTGCGTGAACCAACATTTTTTCCTTTTAATATCAACAAATCACCATTTTTCTCCCAATTTTTAAATTCCACAAAACCCATATTTACGGAACTTGCAGCACCGTCATCATAAAGTGTAAAACCTATCTCTTCAGAGCCGCCAGTCGGTTCAATCCAAGTTCCAACAGGAGATGGAGAACATGACATGAGACCTAATGTCATCAATACAATTGTAAAACCTAATAATCTCTTCATAATATAAATACTTTAAAATTACACAATTAAAAATCCAAATAATAATCTTTTAAAAATTCCTTATACTGCATTGTATATGAATAATCTTTATTTCTTATCGTAAACAATTCCGATACGACGTCTTCTTTCTTGTCCAAGACAAACTGCATATTCACCCTATTCGGATCTTTCCCATCAATAGGTACAATAAGAAGCTCTTTCTGAAGATAAACTCCCAATTCTTCTGCTTCTTTAATAAACAACCTCGATTCATAAAAAGGGAGCACCAATGCAAAACGGGCATCTTCCTTCATCATTTTCTTGGCAGATACAAGCAAATCCTTAAAACTCAATGTCGATACGTGACGAGCCATCACCTTCTTCTCTTTAATCGGCTTGATATCACTGGCATAATAAGGAGGATTTGAAACTATCAAATCATATTTATTATTATTCTCATCTGCAAAAGCCCTTATGTCGTTATTAAAGATATTCAATTTTTCACTCCAAGCAGATATCGAGAAATTCTGTTTCGCTTCTTCATAAGAATCGACATCCAGCTCAACGGCATCTGTTTTACCGACACCTTTCTGAGATAAAATCATCGGTATTATACCGCTGCCTGTACCGATATCCAAAGCATAATCATCAGAAGACACATCGACCCACTGTGCAAAAAGGACGGCATCGGTTCCGATACGCATCGTAGAACGATGATGGAACATTCCGAATTTTTTAAAGAAGAAAGGACGGCAATCCATATATCAATTTCCCAAATACATATCTATCAAACCATTAGGAGCCTTGATAAAAATCTTACATCCTTCCCTATCAAGACTCTTGATAATATCGTCATGAATAGGAATCAATATTTCTTTATCATCTTTAATAATCTGAATCAACGACTGTGTCGGATATTCTATGATTTCCTGTACCTTTCCAAGCTCACCTTTTTCTTCATCAACAACGATAAAGCCGACCACTTCATGAGAATAGAAATCGTTACCGTCTTTTTCAGGCAGAAGTTCCAAAGGAAGATAAGCGGCAGTTCCAACAAGTTGAGACGCAGCTTCTAACGTCTTCAAATCCTGGAAAAGAATGAATGACTTGTTTGAATGGAAAATGATGTTTTCAATGAAGAAAGGAATCAATTTATCATTAATATCGAGCAAGAAATAATCCAACTCTTCAATTTCATCAAATTGCTCATTATCGATACGCAAAGTCACTTCCCCTTTGAGTCCGTGAGTCTTAACAATACGACCGACATAAAAACATTTATCTTTTGTCATGATTCATTTTTTCTGCAAATATAAAAAAAGTAGAGAGATTTTCATCCCTCTACACAAGTAAAATAATAGCTGTTATAATTTTATTTTAAGAATACAGGCTTGAAGGTAAACATGACATAGGCCCAGTTATTGACAGCATCTTTATCGCCACCTTTTAATGCTTGGAGCGTTTCAGATCCGATCATCTGACTATAACCAACCACAACATTGGATGTCTTAGACAATTTGTATGACATTGTCAAGTCTATTTCAGTACCGAGATATGACTCCATTGTCTCATTAATATTTCCATCTTTCACAACAGACGCTGCTGTCAAGAAGGCATGTCCCGTAATATTGAATTCAATGTTTCTGCGAGAGAATTGTGCTGAGGCAAATAAATCGTTAAGACCCACAGAATTAGACCAATTACCATTAGCATTAAAATAATCCATAAAGCCGTTAAACTTATGAGAAGTTCCGTAAAAGGGATTGAAAGATTTGTTTTTATATCCGTCGGGATTTTCAATCATGTCTTTTTGGTCTGTACCGGAGAGATGTTCCCATCCCATGCCAATAGTCCAGTCATCGGTGAGGTCATAATCAGCGCCTAAACCTACATAGAATGCAGACAACTCTCTATCTTTTTCATCCTTACCCATTGTGTAATAGCCAGATGCATGGACGTTAAAGTTATCAGGAGTAAATACCAATCTACCGCCAAGAGTCTGGTTGAAAACATCCTTAGATTTATCATGATGATGTCCGTCTTCAACTACTACATAATCATATTGATAACCATTGTTCAAGAATAAAAGACTGAGGTTCAAGTTATCTACTATATCAGTATTCAACCAAACGAATTGCATCATCTTGTAGTTATGCAAATTATAATTTGCACCGCTGAGATGTTTTTCATCTTGGTTAAAAGCGGCACCGATATCGATTCGGAGCATTCCGTCATAACGTAACAAGGCGACATCGTGGCTTCTACCCTGCTGATCCCAGTTTGAGTTACCGAAGATTCTTTCATCGTCATAAACGAGTTCCTGACGACCCAACTTCAAAGAAAGAGAAGGTGTCAAGAAATATTGTCCCCATGCCTGATGAAAACTCACAGAATTTGAAGTTGAAAACAATTGAGGCTGAGCGCCCCAGAGGAAGACGTCTTGCATTGCGACACCCATTTTAATACGGTCGTGTGAATAATTGAAATTGATTCTAGTACGCTGTGATGCAAAACCTGCAGGATCTGCGTCTTTATCAGTCAACGTTGAATATCCATGAAGATATTCCATACGAGGTCTGACTTCACCGCTTAACGAAAATTGTGCGAAAGCGTAGTTTCCAAGTAAACCGACAAACATTGTCAGTACAAGGATTTTCTTAAGTAATGTAAACTTTTTCATAATGTTGTTTTTTACAATTTGTCGGTTAAACGTTTGTATATCCATAATGTTTAAATTTAACATTTTTTTACAAATCATCTATCCATTATCGCTATAAAGGATTAGATAAAATGTTATTTTTGTATTTGAAAAAAAAACATACCATATATGAGTTTAAATACATTTTATATTATTCTACAACAAACACTTATCATCACAACACTGGTAATAGGAATGATGATGGTAATTGAATTCATAAATGTCAGGACAGGAGGTTTATGGTCGGAAAAGCTACAGAAAAGACCATGGATTCAAGTTTTGTTTGCCATCATAATGGGAGTCATCCCCGGCTGTCTCGGCACATATACAGTAGTATCCCTTTACATTCACAGAGTCGTTAACTTTCCGGCATTGATGGCTGCACTTATAACGACCACCGGCGACGAAGCTTTCTTCATGTTCTCTCTATTCCCTGAGAAAGCATTGCTTATCAACATGATATTAATCGGATTGGCCATTGCCGTTGCTGTAATATTACAATTTACGATGAAAAACAAATTCATCGGCCTTCATGACAAAGAGATGTCATTTCCAATACATGAGAACGAATCATGCAGTCATTCGCATCATCATCATAATGTAAAATCAAACATAAGAAACATCAGTTTCGTCAGAGCCCTGCTGATCACCTTGAGTATAGGCGTTCTAGTTCTAGTATTAAGCGGAGTCATCGACGGCTCGCATCATCTCAATTTACTGATGGGCGGACAAAGTGAAGAAAGCGTAATACACGATGTCCATAGTCATCATTATGAAGAAAGCATTTGTACACAGCACAATCACTGTCAAAGTCAAGACCACAGCCATGGTCACAATCATGGTCACAGCCACGACCATAGCGGTGAAGCTGACTGGATAAGAATTATTTTGATAGTATTATTTGCAGCAATCTTAATCATTGTCACTGTTGCGGAAGAACATTTTCTTGAAGAACACCTATGGGAACATGTCATCAAGGTTCATCTTCCAAAGATATTTTTCTGGACTTTTGGTGTTATTTTATGTTTAACTGTTTTAAACAATTACATCAACATACAAGAACTCATAGATTCAAAACCATTCATTGTGCTGATGATAGCGATTTTGATAGGACTCATACCACAATCGGGGCCACATTTGATATTCGTATTGCTGTTCGCCAACGGAGATCTCCCACTCGGAATTTTTCTGGCGAATTGTATTGTCCAGGACGGACATGGAGCTTTGCCATTATTGGCGGAATCGCGCAAAGCATTTTTCGTTTCCAAAGGAGTCAAGATAATATTAGCGCTGATAGTAGGAATATTAAGTTGCTGAGACATTTGAACGAACCAGCAACTTAATATACATATATATTAGAATACTTGAATCAACAACAATCCAACCAATATTCCCACGACTGTCGCCACAAGGCCTGGCATCATAAAGGAGTGATTCAGAATATATTTTCCAATTTTTGTCGTTCCTGTTCTATCGAAGTTAATAGCAGCTACGATTGTAGGATAATTTGGAATAAAGAAATAACCGTTCACAGCAGGGAACAATGCTATAAGCAACATTGGGTTTAATCCAAGTGCTATACCAAGAGGCATAATTGCACGCACAGTAGCAGCCTGACTATAAAGAAGTATTGACATCACAAACAATGCCAGTCCGAAGAGCCAAGGCATATCAGTTACAACACCTTCAATTGAAGATGTCAGCTGAGTTATGTTGCCATTGATAAAAGTGTCGCCCATCCATGCGATACCAAATATAGCTATGACAGCCTGCATACCAGCAGAAAACACGCTGCCTTGAGCAGCCTTTGCACCAGATGTCTTTGTCACCAACAAAATCACAGCAGCTGTGGTAAGCATCAATATCTCTATGAGAGCAGGCATATCCAAAGCCTTACCGTCGAAGGTAGGACGCAAGGATGAAAACGATCCGAACAAGACAATAAGTACTGTTGCTGCAATGAATAATATTACAGACAGTTTTGCGCTACACAAATTTTTGATGTCAGACAACTCATGATGAGTATTATCTATCTCTCCATTTTTAAGACGTTTTTGATATTCTGGGTCATCGACCAGTTCCTTACCCACTTTCATAGAAGCGAAAGCACCAACAAGAACCCCAATAAGAGTTGCAGGTATCGTTATTTTAAGTATGTCAAAAAGAGTGATGTCGAAGCCTGCCAGAAGTCCGAGCAGCGCCACTGTTGCAGCCGATATCGGAGAAGCAGTGATAGCCTGTTGCGAAGCGATGACAGCGATTCCGAGCGGGCGCTCAGGACGGATGCCTGTCTCACGAGCCACTTCAGCAATGACGGGAAGTACTGAATATGCGACATGACCGGTGCCTGCCAAGAATGTAAACGAATAAGTGACGAAAGGTGCGAGAATGGTCACATTCTGAGGATGTCTTCTCAAAATCTTTTCCGCTATCTTGACTAAAAAATCCAGACCGCCTGCAGCCTGCATGGCACTTGCAGCAGATATTACGGCAGCTATCATAAGCATGACATCAATTGGTGGTGTCGTCGGTTGAAGGCCAAAGACAAATGTCAAAATAGCCACACCTAAACCACCCATAACACCTAAACCGATGCCGCCTATACGAGCACCGATGATAATACAAACCAGAACAAATAACAATTGTATCAACATGAACTTAATTATTTTATTAATTATGATTTACAAAAATACGTTATTTCCTTTAAAACAAGAACAAACGAAACTGAAATTTTATTATGTATCAGAAAAAAAAGAATCACCTGTCTTTAATCAGCAAGGTGATTCTATCATAACAGAAAATATTTTAATTAAAATTTTCCAAGTATTTTACTTATTTTGACAAACGTTTTTCTATCAATGCCGCCACCTTATCGCGGAGACTTTCAACACTTTGGTCTGGTGCTGGCATGACCGGATCCATGACTTCAATATCAATCTTCTTCATAAATCTAGGGAATATACCATCACCATAACAAGCTGATTCAGAACCAGCAATAGCAACTGGAACGATAGGTATATTCAATTCTTTACTCAAGATTGCGAAGGTCTCTTTAAACTTCTTCATAGTCTTATCCTTTGAACGTGTACCTTCTGGGAAGATAACTATATGTTTACCTTTTTTCAACACAGCACACATCTCCTGCAAAGACTGACGAACATTTTTGTTAATATCCATTAAGATGATATTATTCTTTCTTGCAAAAAACTGAGCTATTTTAGATCTCCAGTGTTTCTCTTTGGCAAAGAAGAAAATATCTTTATTTTCCTTACGTGAGAAATTATATGTGATCAAGAATCCATCTATTGCGGAACGGTGGTTTGCCACAATAATACAAGGGCTCTTTGGCAGTTTCTTGTTACCTTTAATTCTAAAACGATAGCATATCGAGAACAATATCTTAGTGAATGTATAAGTAAACCACTGTGTGATACCTGGTTTTTCAAGATTAACATCCACTTTACTAGCCAGAATGTCTTTCCAAGTAATGGTTGTTGTATTGAATGAATGTTCGTTGTTTTCAATATAATCCGTAAGCTTAGCTAAGGTATTGAGGTTTTCCATCTGTTCCTCATTGAGGTTGATACCGAAAGTATTTTCGATATAAGCGAGAAGCGACACCTTGCTCAGCGAGTCCATCGACAAGTCTATTTCAAAGTGGTCGTTTGCGTTGGCGATTGTCTTTGTCTCCTCTTCTATAAAAGATTTCAACATCTTGTAAACCTCGCTCTTGCCTTCCATAGATTCCTGCTCGACATTACTCTTTGGTTTATTTACGATATGAGGAAGAAGGAAACGCTGCACCTTGCCGAGACGTGTCTTTGGAAGTTCATCCGACAAGATATGATACTGTTTTATACGTTTATATTGAGGTTGCTCAGCATTGAAACGAGCCACTTCTTCTTTGATAAGAGAGTCCATTTCTTCGAGAGATTTCTGTCTGATAGCAGTCATCTCAGGTCGTACTGCTGCGTGCAAGGCATCACCATTCAGGAATATACCTATTTCTTGTACATAAGTGCTTTCTGCCAAGAACTCTTTCTCCAAAAGCTCAGGATTGATATTCTTACCATTAGATGTCACTATAATCTCCTTGATACGACCAGTGATCTTAAGGCCATTTTTATCAAGCACACCCATATCACCTGTATGAAGCCATCCGTCTCTAATGATCTGGTCAGTCTCCTCTTCTCGTTTATAATAACCTTTCATCACGTTGTCACCCTTGACACAGATTTCGCCGTTTTCGGCGATCTTCACTTCTATGTTAGGGAGCAGCTCTCCTGCATATCCAATCTTACGTCTTCCTGGACGAGTAAATGAAATCATAGGAGCTGTCTCTGTCATGCCGTATCCTTCGAGGACATACAGACCTAAAGTCTTTAATATAGTTGCAGTTTCTTTTGAAAGAGCAGCACCGCCTGATACAAGATATTTGACATGACCGCCGAATTTCTTATGTACGCTGCTGAAGATTGTTCTTGAAACCGCATCGCTGCCTATGAGTTGTGTTATCTTATACAAAAGTCGTGTCACAAAAGAAGCGTTGATCTTATTCATGATACCTTTGACAAGCATATCATAAAGACGAGGCACGCCGATTATGATTGACACCTGTCCTGCATTGAGAGTCTTGATAATTGACTCAGCATTCATAGCCTCTGCGATGTGAAGCGTACCGCCCATATAAAGAGGAGCAACGAGACTGCCGAGAAGTGGAAGGATGTGATGCAATGGAAGAAGCACCATGACATTACTGTCTTCCTGGAAGATAGGCACCTGCTTACTTACAGAATCCACGTTGAACATGACGTTCTTGAATGATAACATCACGCCTTTAGGATTACCTGTTGTACCAGATGTGTAATTGATAAGCATGATATCTTCGGCATTACCGAGAGGGATATCTGTTGCAGGAATATTTTTATCGTCAGATAGAACGACATCATTTTTTGTCATGAGACGTGCGCCTTGAAGTTCGATGTCGGAGAACATCTCCAATTTATCTTCAGAGATGAAAACTATATCAGGACGACAGTCATTGATGACATACTCAATTTCTTTTTTCGTCGATTGTGCGTCCAATGGAACAGCTATGGCTTTGCATCGCATTGTGCCTAAAAATGCGAAACACCATTCTGGTGAATTCTGGGCACATATCAAGACTTTTTCAGGATTGGATTCTGATGCAAAAGCATCGGCATAAATTTGTGAATAACGGAGTAGTTGTTCGAAAGTATATTTGACATCTTTATAAGTGATGGCAAATTTATCCTTTTTTGATACTAGCATTTTTCTTAATGTTTTCAATATCTTGCAAAGATAATAAAAAATAATCAGATATTTTGCTTTAAAATCACATTTTTATATTATGATTTACAAACAATAACACCACCCGTATATCAACAATTTCGATAACGGTATAAAAAAAATCTATTTGACAAATATAACCAAACAATATTATTTTTGCGACGTTAATGAATGATGAAATAAATAAAGATTACTGATATGAAAAAACTTCAAGATAATGTAACAATAATCACTGGCGGAGGCAAAGGAATAGGTTTCGGCATGGCATCAGCTTTTGCCAAAGAAGGTTCCAATTTGGTCATCACAGGAAGAAACGAAGCCAGATTATTAGAAGCCAAACATAAATTAGAAGAAGAATATGGCGTCAAGGTTTTGGCGATGGTAGCTGACGGTGCCGACGAGACTAAGATAAAAGAAGTCATAGCTACAACGATAAAAACTTTTGGTAAAATCAACACTCTAATAAATAACGCACAGGCATCCAAGTCAGGATTATCGCTCATAGAACACACCAAGGAAGACTTCGACCTTGCGATAAACTCCGGTCTTTACGCCACCTTCTTCTATATGAGAGAAGCTTACCCATATCTTAAGGAAAGCAAAGGCTCTGTCATCAACTTCGCTTCTGGAGCCGGCATGTACGGAAAGCCTGGACAGAGCTCATACGGTGCTGCAAAAGAAGGCATCAGAGGGTTGTCAAGAGTGGCTGCTACAGAATGGGGACCTGATGGTGTGAGAGTCAATATGATTGCACCTCTTGCCATGACAGAAAGCCTTACTGAATGGAAAGAGAACTATCCAGAACTTTTTGCCAAGACAATACAAGGCATTCCGCTGGGACGCTTCGCAGATCCTATGCAAGACATAGGAAGAGTAGCCGTGTTCCTAGCATCAGACGATGCCTCATATATCACAGGAGAGACAATCACCTTACAAGGCGGCTCCGGACTGAGACCATAAAAAAAAGCGACTATAGTCGCTTTTTTCATTTATCGAGATCATTCTTCCTCATTATAATAAACCTTATAAAACTTACCCCTGTCATCCTCGCCTTGTTCTATATGGTCGCGGTTACCATCAATGATAATCTGAATCTTATTATCCAAACGTATGACACGTTTATATGCCCGCTGCTGCCTCTTAAAGGCATTATTGGAAATCATGAAATTATCATCGATAGACAAGTCGTTGTCTGTCTCGTAAGATTTCTTGAAGTTATGGAAACTCTCTATAACTGCAGGCTGCTCCATGACTTCATTGGCAAACTCCTCAATATCGAAGCTGTCTTTTTCCTTGAAGAACTGCAATGACTTGTTAAGAAGATCTATCTGGTCAGCCTTCGACACCTCGAACTCTTTAGGAAGTTCCTGTGTCACGAAGTTCTTCGCCATTGCCATCACGTTCTGAGTGTTAGCATATTCATCCTTACGCTGGCGCACATGGAGAAAATCGTCGGTCCAGTATAGAGCCTCCATTCCTTTGTTGGTGTTATCTACAATAGAAACCACATAGCCATCGTCTATATCCCTATTGAAGATAAGACAACCTTTATCGAGTTTTTTCACGTTGATACCCTGTTCGCTCTCGAGGCTGAACTTACCGCTAGCACCGCCCACTTTCAGATAAGTGTCTTTGTTCTCTGTCTTGAAGATACCGACGGCATCGACGAGTGTTCCTGTCATCATGCAATCGGTGAAATAAGCCACATAGAACTCGCCCGCCTTGATTTTAGGATGCGTGCTTTGTTCGTAGAGATGACGAGCCAGTTTCTTCGACTCTTCGTAGAGGCACGACGGATCCTCGAAAATCTTTGATGCCACGCTGTGCACCACATTATATTCCAGGCCGCTATCGTGATAAAGGTGGAAGAACTCCCCAATATTGAAAGCGTTAAGGAAGAAGTTAGACAAGGTGTTACGCAGCTCCTCGCTGAGAGAGACGTTAGACTTGGCAAGATGCACGCCCTCTTCAGCCGCCTTGTTGCCGATAATATGTAATGCTAAATGAGTCAGTTTTGTTTCCATTGAAATATATTAGAAATGAATGGTGCAAAAATAGTTAAAAACAAAGGATGAAATTATTCGACAAAAAATTTAGTTTGTGAATTGTTTTGAATTATGTATCTTTGACAGGTTGAATACAACAGTTTTTGTTGTTATAAAAAAGGCGGCTGTTGTGAATTGCTTTAAATTATGTATCTTTGAAAGATCGAATACAACTCATTATTACTAATAAATTATGTTTCAATCTTTTATAACAAAAATTGCAACAAAAAATTTGTATTCAATTTATAAGTCCGGACCTCAAAAATCCGGACTTTTTTAGTTCTATTTGGTTCTTTTTTACATTAAGAATCTATACAAAATCTCGTCTAAAATATAGTATTTATCTATAAACTATATTCCTTTCTCTTTTTTTCCGCAAAAAAAGAGAAACAGAAAAAGCTCGCCGCTACGAATAAATACGCTAAAATTTCATCGTTTTCGCTGGACAAAAATAAACTCGCTTCGCTCAAACAGTATTTTTGTCTTAACCGCTCAACGACAAAATTTCTTAACGCTATTTCTCCGAGGCGGCACAGATTACTCTCAAAAAATCAATTTCACGGGGAATTCATAAATGCCCTAATTAATTCCGTTGTCCTAAAATAACTCCAACTGCTGTCCTGGTGTGTTCAATGTTTGCGGTTTCTTGCCATAGAAAATCTCTATATTACCGAACTGTTTGTCGGTAATACAGAAAATACCGACTTGCCCGTATTCAGGCAAAGATGCCTTAACCCTCTTGATATGGACATCGGCATTCTCCTGACTGGCACAATGCCTTACATAAATAGAAAACTGAAACATTGTAAATCCGTCTTTCAATAACTTCTTTCTAAATTCACTCGCCGCTTTCCTGTCTTTCTTCGTCTCAGTCGGTAAATCAAATAAAACAAGTACCCACATAATACGATATTCACTAAAGCGTTCCATAGTAATTACATTATCGGATATACAATCTTTCTTGATTCTCCGCTATAACATCTGTACAAAGATGCTGTCGTCTGTGTCACTGCTATCATCAGCGGACTACGTTTTCCAGAAATCACAACATCGAGAACTGGTATCTTCAAAAGTTCAGCCTTCCATTCTTTCGTCAATCCATCTTCTGGCATGCCTCTTTCTTTCACTAAATTGAAGACCATTTCATCCACATAAGGACGATATGGTTCCATTATATCATCTGCCAGACAATAGGCATTATATCTATTATGATGATGAATTCCCAATGTCGGCAGCATACCGCTCGACACCAAAGCACGAGCAACAACAGCACGCAGAATCGCATAGCCGTAATTAAGCAGATTATTAGGCGGTACTCCTTCCCTATCTCTGTTAAAATCAGCGATATGACCAAATAACTTCTTCCAATAATAAGCGGCAGCTCTGCCTTCCAAATTATCGCTATCCCCGCTTTTGACATCTTTAGCCCATGCCTGCATACAGCCGATTTCGGCATCAGTGCATTTAGATAAGACTTCTGCTTGGTTGTTGATTTTAGCTTGTACGGTCTGCTGCCATAGTTGTTTTTTCAGAGGAAGAGATGCATCAATCTGGTATCGGAAACGCTCGCTTTGAGTGGTGTTACCGCACAAAGGAAGCATAAGACCAACAGGCAGGCTTTTCCCATCGCAAGTTATCAGAGCGCAATTATTTGCCAACAAAGCATCCATCACTCCCGATGTTATTGTAATCTGTCTATTATCAATAACGACCACTCCTATATCTTCAATAGGAATGGTCGTTACCTTCTCCGATTGTCTGTCGCCATCAGACTGCGGAATCTTGACTACCAACTGCTCGTTTTTAAGAGAGAGATAAGCAGGATTGGTAAAACAAAGTGTACGTTTTATCATAATGGTTGAATTTTAATTATAAAAAAAGAGTTGCTAGAAATCAGCAACTCTCATAAAATTTTATTGTTTTATATTATTGAACTCTACAATATTTCCCAATCTGTCAACTTTAATCGGAATACATATTTCCTTTACCATTTCCCCCGTAATAGCACGTTCCATTTTATTTAATGGAGAAAATTCAACTTTATTAACAATAGTATTTGCAACATTTTCCTTGATAAAGAAGCTCTGATTTCCAGAAGACGAAACCATTTTGTAAATTTTATCTTTATCTATTTTATCAATATTGATTCCATCTCTCAATTCTTCACAAGAAGGCACATAAACTAAATCATTAGGAGAAAGCATGAATAGCAATTTGGCATCTTTATCAATATATTCTTTTTCTTTAAGAACATTATCCAATGCTTGGTTCCATTCTTTCTGATATTGTTTTTGGCAATCAATGACGATATTCAAAGGCACAGTTGTGTATGTTCTTATTTTTTCAAAGATTCCAGTTTTCTTATCCAACTTTTCAATTGAATAAACTGCGAAGAAAAGATTTGTACCTTTTGCAGCTTCTACAAATTTCTTTGATTTATTACCATAATTTCCAATAGCAAATTTATCAGCCTTTTCATAAACTCTGACTTTTATAATTGGTTGATGAGGTCTGCCATTGTTTAGTACAACAATATTCCTATTCATTTCATCAATACCATCAGGTGAGAATGCCAATTCAGGATTATCATCTTTTGCCGACAAATGTGCTAAGAGTATTTTTTGAATTCCTGTGTCTGTTATTTCATTCTCAATTTTCTTTTTATTGAAACTTGTATCTAATGATTTTCTTGTCGCAAAATATCTATCCGTAGTTTCTTTTGTGAAATAATACACTTGTACTTTTCCAGATTTAATTTCAGTCCAAACATCATTGTTCTCATCAAAATACTTAAGAATTTCTTTGTTGTTTTTTCCATCCTTCTTCAATTCAAATATCTTATTCTTAAGTTCTTTATCAACAATGATTATAGGATTATCTAAAACAGAGGAAAGTTTGGCTTCTTTAACCTTACGTAAATTAACTTCTCCAAAAACAGTGTCTTTATGCAAAGACTTACGTATTGCCCAACTATCGCCTTTTGTTTGTTTCACAATTACTTTTTTGCCATTCTCGTCATAATGTTCATATTTATTGACAGTTTTATTTATAACTCTAAGGTTTTGTTTAAAACTGACAATCATGTTTTCAATAGAATTCTGTACATCTAATGTAAAGGTGTCCCAAGGTTTATAGAATTCCCTAAAAACTTCCTGTTCTTTACCCTTTACCAAAATCTTTTCTACATTTCTTAACTTACGAGACAACTGGTAACGATTAGCGTTATGTTTTGAATGAGCTGCTTCGTTATTAAGCAAATTAACATGATCACGAGTTGTACATGCAATCACAATCGCATCCATCGCATGATGACGATGGTCTATACGTTTTTTATTAAAGCCTTTTTGTAGTTCCAACGGCATGTTTGGAATCAAATGACCTTCCATATTATATGCTGTAAAACAATCTTTTCCCGTAATTTCATTAAGACGTTTGAATCGTGGAAGAATTATTTTATTCCATACATCATTTACACCCCAGTCTTTTTTAAGTCTATCTGTTATTGTTCCATTACATGTAATCACATTCTTAGAAATCGCTTCTTGCTCATCATTTTCTCGAACTATATTTGAAAGAAGTCCTTTGACTAACTTGCTGATATATCTACTATCATTTAACTGACGTTCAATGAATTTATCAGGAATATCCTCCATCAGAAGTTTTGTCTTTTTAATACCATTATAGTGTTTTTTGATAAAATCTTCGTATGCCTCAACTGAGAAAATCTCAACGACATCACCGCCTGTCAGTTGTACTCTTTCTCCGTGATGATTCTTGACAAACTCATAACCAAGCTGTCTGTCTTTTAGCTGGTTAACTTCAGCCTCACAAATTACCTTATTGCTAAATGAATCGTCAAAATAACGAGACTGAGGAATCACATGTTCTATTTGGTATGCCGATGTGAAAAGTTTTCCTAAAGGGATAGTCTTTCCTGTATATGGGGAGCGATATTTTTGTTCTAACCAAGCTTTGTATCTTATAATATCTGATTTTGATGGTTGTGAATTTTTTGAAACTTTACTTACAAAATCATAATCTTTATCGTTTTTATCCAGATTATCTATCGCATATTCTTCATATATTTTCAGAATTTCCTGTTGCATTGGCGAATAAGGTCTCACATTATCAACTTCATATTCCGGATTTATCAATTCAGCGAGTATGGATTTTATTCTCAAGTTTGTATTTTCATTTTCAAGAATCTGACGTGTCATTTTTCCACGCTTGTCAGCAGGGTTTTTCATCTCGCGTCCTAACTCAACGTGGATTTCGTCTATATCACCATATTTTTTCCAAATATCTCTGACAGTTCTTAATGTCTCTGTTACGATCTGTTCTACAATAGGATTACGTAATGAATGTTGTTTGAAATTTCTCAAATACATATCAATATCATCTGGTGATTCCCATTTGCCAATTTCCTTTGCTTCAGAATGGCGGTCATAAACAACATAGCAAGCCAACCATAACGGCAATCCTTTAAACTGGGAAATGTCAGTAAGATTTATCGTCTTCTCACGTACTCTATCTTTTATCTTCTCGTCATATTCACCGGTTATTATTTTCTCGATACGTTCTTTTGTTTTGTCATCAATATTTTTTTCGTCCCAATATTTTCCAACTCTCATTAATGGTAACAGTTTCTTTATTGCTTTCTCAGAATAAGAACCGTATTCCTTTTCAAAAGGAGGCATCTTTGAAAACTCATCAACAAATGATTCTGGCAGATTATGTTTATTTGCATATTTATTAAGTGCCAATTTAATTTCCTGCTTATCTTCGACAGAATATAGGATATGCCACAAAAATAATTCATTTTCGAAAGAAAGAATATCAGAAGACAAACAAATCTTATTTAATCTATTTATAAATTTTGATCTTGTCTCATTGCACGGATATGTCTTATCTTCAACATAATTCCAGCGATAGTTGTCTATCTGCTTTTTAATGCCAAACGGCTCATATTTTAAGAATGTTTTCTGGTCAATTTCCTTACGAGCATTTAACCAATCAAACAATTTAACTATATCATTTTCATTCTTTAGGAATTCATTTGTAACATCAACATCAACACACAATTTACCATCAACTACTTTTTCCTTTTGATAAATCCTTATATTCTGAATGAATTGCCACAATCTAAATTCTTGGAACAAAGGGTGAGATTTAGAAATACATTTTAGATTTTCAGTATAAATAACATCCTTTCCGTTTTCATCCTTTTCCCACTCTCCGTTTTTACCTTTTTTCTTATAGCAACGACTTTCATACGGACAATCTGATATCAACGATTTTTTGCTTTTAAGCGGTCTTTGATAAAACAAAATATCATCAATAAACAAATATGTAAAATCTTTCTGCGATATGCTATTTCTATGGCTTTCGTTATTAGGATATAATTCCTCAACACATCTTTTATATAAATCTCTGTCGTTAAGTTCTGAAATAAACTCTTTCTGTTTTTCCAATATCAAACGCAGTTCTTCTTTATAAAATTTGCGTTCAATTGTACGAACCAGTTTACCGATTATTTTTTGTTGTGGATTTTGTAAAAGACTATCGTATATATAACATCCAACTGTTTTGTGGCTGTTCAAAATATCATTTTCAGTTTTGACTTTAAGTAGATTCCAGTCATCTTCTTTTGGCGAACGGAAAGAACGTTTAATATTACCATCCTTATCAGTTTTTGGACTTCCATCTTCGTTCAAATCAGTAGTAACAATAAACTCCTTAATCTTTCCTTCCCAATCTAACGGAACGCTGCTTGAACGTCTGTAAATCATTCCATTTTCCAAATGAACATTATACCAAATATCATTGCCTTTTTTCTCTTCTGTAGCTTCAACCTTAATGACTTTCAAAGCATAAAACTTGACATCTTTAGTTTTATCTTCATTATCATCTTCACCTCTAAGTTGGTAATATCCACGCTTCTGGTTAAAATTCAAAAGTATCCAAGACAATTCATATTTTGATATTGGTCTTGTCAAAGCTTTTTTACGCAAATAATAAATAGTCCAATCGTATGGTATTTTTATATCAGGATAAAGTTTTTGAAATTCAAATAACATTTCATTGAACGAATCTGTAAATAAAAATTCATATTTACCAAATTCATTTATTTTCCAAGGCAATTTGGGTTCTGAATCATCAATGTACTTGCCATATCTATTCAATTTTGACGAATAATGCTCAGGTAAAAAACACATCAAATCTAAGACACGACACATACGTTCTTTTCTTAATAACGAACGTTCTCTCAAACGTCTTGTTCCTCTAAAACCAGTTCTGTTTGCTGTTTGAGAAACAGAATTACCATTATCAAAATCTCCTAATATTGTAGCATCCATCGGAATGATACGACTATTAGCAGCCTCAATCTTATATGGTTGTAATGTTATTTTACCATCTTTTTCTATTTCATCAACTTCAACCAACGCCCAGCCAATACTGTTTGTTCCTAAATCTAAACCAAGAATCCTTTTCATATATATGATGTGTTTATTATATGCTTTTAATGACTTCAAAGTTATGTAAAAAATATTTTAAAAAAAATCAAAAAATGAAAATTTTGTAATATTATTTTTCTACCTTTGCAATACATAATTTAAGCAATTCACAATAAGGATTATTCCGTTGTGAAAACATTTAAAGCGGGGTCAATAGCCTCGCTTTCTTTTTTAACACTTTTTTTGAAACTATTTTGAAACATTAGTGTCATTAAGTGAAATTTCGCGGATAAAAAAATAAGGACGATTTTCACATCGTCCTTACATTTTATATGATGGTCACTTTGACAGGCACAGTGACCCAATAATTATGCATTATGAATTATAAATTATGCATTGCATTAAATCCATTTTACCAATGCGAAGTCTTGTCTGTGTGGCAATAATTCGTGTTTAGGATATATTCTGAATGTGTAGTCGAACATACCGGCTTTGTTCAATGGAAGGTTGATGTAATATCTTGCCCAGCCTTCGCCTGCGTCAACAAGTTGAAGCTGTTCCACCTGCATAACCTTATCGTTGCCATTCTTGTCCTTACCGCCGAATACGATCTCTATACCGACATCGCCTCTGTCTAATCCTGGAGTCTTCAATGTTATTTCTGCTACGATAGCGTCACCGAAGGTGAGTGATCTCACACTTGGATCTGGAATCTTGATAGCATCCACTTCAATCTTATCCCAGTTAGCTTCGACTTTCTTCTTCCATGCTGCGATTTCAAATGCCTTATGATAACGGTTTTCACGCATCATGTCTGTTCTTTCGATGAGCTTGTTATAATATTGTGCGAAGTAATCGTCAAGCATTCTCTTCATTGTGTAATTTGGTGCGATTTGCATCAAATTGTTCTTCACATATTTAACCCATTCTGTTGGGATGCCTTTTTCGTTTCTATTGAAATATAATGAAACAATTTCGTTCTCAATGAGGTTGTATATTGTCTCAGCATCGAGTTCATCTTGGTAGCGTTGGTCGCTGTATGTTCTTTCTTCTTGAAGTGCCCAACCTGCTTTTGGACGGAATCCTTCTGCCCACCATCCGTCGAGGACCGAGAGGTTCAATGTACCGTTCATGACAGCTTTCTCACCACTTGTACCAGATGCTTCAAGAGGACGTGTTGGTGTGTTCATCCAGATGTCAACGCTGCTTGTCAATATCTTACCGAGTTCCATATCGTAGTTATTGAGGAATATCACCTTGCCGGCGAACTCTTTCTTTCTTGATGTCTCGATAATCATCTTGATCAAATCCTGACCAGCTTTGTCGTTAGGGTGAGCCTTACCTGCGAAGAGGAATACTACAGGTTTTTCTGGATTGTTAAGCAATTGTGCAAGACGTTCTATATTGTTGAACAACAAGTGAGCGCGTTTGTATGTTGCGAAACGACGGGCGAAACCTATGATGAGAGCGTTTTCGTTGAAGTTTTCTATTGTATTGATAATCAAAGATGGACTTTCTTGACGACGTTGCATATCTTCAACGACTTTCACCTTAAGATATTCTGTAAGACGATGTTTCAAGTCTTTCTTGATATTCCATACTGTCTCATCAGCAACATCATTAATCTTTGACCAAACGTTAAGATCTGACTGTACGTCAACATAATCTTTACCGAGTACTTCTCTATAAAGTCTTTGCCATGAGGAGTCAGTCCATGTTGGGAGGTGAACACCGTTTGTAACATAACCGATGTGGTTTTCTTCTGCAAAGTAACCTGGCCACATTTGTTGGAACATCTCTCTTGAGACGCGGCCGTGAATCTTACTTACGCCATTGACTTCCTGGCTGAGGTTTGTTGCCAATACGCTCATAGAGAATTTTTCGTATGGGTCGTTGTGACGAATCTTACCAAGATTCATGAAGTCGTTCCAGCTGATGTTCATACGGCCTGGATAATGAGAGAGATAAGTTCTCATAAGATGTTCTTCAAACACATCGTGACCTGCTGGAACTGGTGTGTGTGTTGTGAACAATGTTGATGTTCTTACCAATTCCTTAGCGACGTCGAAGTCGAGGTTATGACGTGTGATGTAGATGCTTAATCTTTCCAATCCGCAGAATGCAGCGTGACCTTCATTGCAGTGATATACTGTTGGTTTGATGTTGATTCTATCCATCAATCTGATACCACCGATACCGAGGAACATCTCTTGTTTGATACGCATTTCGCTATCACCGCCATAGAGTTTTCCAGTAATGCCTCTATCTTCAGCAGAGTTCTGGTCAATATCTGTATCAAGGAGATATAAGCTGATACGACCTACAGGGACGCGCCATGCCTTTGCATATACAGAACGTCCAGGGAATGCTATGCTGATGATGACTTCTTCTCCGTTTTCATCGCGAACCACTTCCATTGGCAATGAAGAGAAGTTTTGTGGGATATATTCTGAAAGCTGTTCGCCCCATACTGAAAGATCCTGTGCAAAATATCCATAACGGTACAAAAGACCTATGGCGCACATATTTGCATTTGAGTCAGAAGCCTGCTTGAGATAATCGCCTGCCAAGATACCTAGACCACCTGAATATATCTTAAGGCTCTTTGTCAAACCATACTCCATGCTGAAGTAAGCGATAGTATGATTATCAGCTGGTTTTACTGACATATAGTCTTTAAACCTTGCGTATGTAGAATTCAACTTTTCAACAAATGCCTTGTCGTTTTCCAATGCCTCAATCTGTGCTTTGGAGAGATTTTTCATGAGAGCGATAGGATTATGTTCCACATTTTTCCATGCCTGTGGATCTATTGAACTGAAAAGTTCTATAGCATCTATATCCCAGCACCACCATAAGTTTTGAGAAAGTTCCTGTAACTTCTGCATCTCTTCAGAATATACTGGTTCAACAGTTATTCTCTTCCAGTTAGGTGTATCCTGTTTCTGATAGTTGAAGTTACGAAGTATCTCGTTATATTTCTTTGTCTGTTTCAAATAATCGCGGCCTCTAACTTTATCCAATGCAATGTCGTAAGCCTCCAGATAGTTATTTATCAATGTATTCCAATAGAATTTTGTCACCAACGAAAGTGCATCTTTCTTAATGGCTTCCAATTGTTTTTCATCTTTAGAAGTGAAATCCTTTATAATCCTGACAATATCATCAGCCACTATCATTCCATTACCTTCTTCACGATGTACTATTACTACAGATTCTGTTTCAAGTTTTTCATCCTTGATATAACGTCCAAAACCAGCAAGATCTGTTGTTATTGTAGGGATACCATGTGATATACTTTCCATTGGAGTGTAACCCCAAGGTTCATAATATGATGGGAATACCGATAAGTCAAAAGCGTATAAGAAGTCATTATAATTGATATTGAATACGCCGTCATTACCATTAAGATAAGAAGGAACAAATATGACTTTAACCTTATCGTTTTCATTATTTTGCAAACAGTTCTCTCTCAAGCTATTGAGAACGGCATCATATTCATAACCGAAAATATGGTGTGTACAAGGAAGTTCTGTGTGACCTTCTACAGATTTCTTTCCTTCAAGACGATACTCCAACTCTTTGTATATGCCAGAAATATTAGCAGGGACTGCTATGACTGCAACAACCTCTTTATCAAGGTTTCCATCTCTGTTGAGTTTACCTAAAGCATTGATAAATAAATCTATGCCCTTATTTTTAAATTCATATCTTCCGCTATTGATGATTAAGAACGCATCGTCTGACACTTTTGTTCCAGAAAGTGTTTCAAGAACACTCAAAATCTTCTCTCTTGAAGTCTTTCTCTTTTCAGCAGCAGTTTTTTCGTCGAGTATATAACCTTTGTCGATACCATTTATTGTAATCACATCGGCTTCACGATGAAGGAATTGTTTACATTCTTCAGCTGTCACTTCGCTTACTGTTGTGAAAGCATCAGCATTCTGAGATGCATTATATTCCATTGACTGTTGTGAAGTTATATTAAATCTATTTGCCATTGTATCTGGCTCAAAAGTATTCAATTCATTATATAGAGCTAGACCATTACCGCTTATTGCGCGACCGAGATATGTTGCATGTGTTGTAAATGCCGTTGCTATCTGAGGACAATTCTCTTTAAGGTAAAGGACGCCAGCGCCTGTCATCCATTCATGGAAATGAGCGACGATGTTCTCATCACTTTGTACATTCCATTTAATGAAGCTTTCTATGACTTGACCTGCTGCATATCCAAAGAGGACTGGGTCAATGTAATCCCACTGACCACGAAGAGAATCGAGACGATATTGTTCCCATAGATGTGACAATATCTCATTCTTCTGAGGATATAATGTTGTATAATCAACCAAGATAGCCAAAGGTCTGCTATTTAGTTTCCATCGTCCTATTCTAAGCTTAAGACCTTGTGAAGCAGCCTTTTCTTTCCATTCTGTAAATAATGTAGTGTCCTCAATAAAATACAATGTCTCATGGGTTTCCTTAACCACATCTGGACCTATTGTAATATAATTGTCACCAAGAATTTGTTTTAGTTCATCAGCCTTAGTCGATAACACGGTATAAATTCCACCGACCATGTTACAGACTTCCCAACTCGTTTCAAAAAGATAATTTGGAGTTTTCATTAAAAAATTAAAATGTTATATATTAATAATATTAGCTTGAAGCCATGGAGATAAGCTATGAGCAAAGAAATGCGACACTTCTCATAGCTTATCGCCCACTGCCATTATGATATTCTTTCTTTAAAATCTGTCAAAATATTCATGAAATTGATGTAATAGTCGTATGGAGACACATTACTATATTTTGTACAAAGTCCGTAGAAATGATCTGCATCCTGAAGTGCATTCCAGTCACGTATAATTTCTTCATCTTTAATACGTTTCATTTTATTAGTGTAAGAATACAAAGTACCTAATGCATCATCCTGCAGATCGTTACCCATCCATGCAGAAAGGTCACGTTCCTCTCCCATCATGGAAAGAGGTATAGGTGCATCAAAAATACTCATAGTCTGTAACTTATCAAACATTTCCATTGGCTTTGCCAATTCAATACCATTGTTAAACAATGTTTCTGGGAGATATTTCATAAAATCCAATATTCCTGTAGATTCATCGAACTTATCTCCGAATGTATCGTAATTAACATATATATTAACTACTTCATCGTCTTTGGTTTCCTTTATTTTTTCAACAAATGATTCTGTAGTTATGTTGTCATTTTCAAAACGTAAGGAAATATCATCACTGAGATTACAGTTACGCAACAAAAGTCTCAACTTAGGATTTATAGAATTGGCGTACATATAGTTAGGGCTCTTCCAACCCAAGACATGCTTTGCACCTTCTGTCAACATGAGGTTAAATCCCATCGCTGCGACATCCGCACCTATTTCATTAGAATAAACCAGCTCTGTATTAACGAATGTCTTTGGTGTCACGCCGAAAGTATCCTTCATAAGCTTTTTGTGTTCAGACACTTGTTTCTTGAATACTTCCAAGTTATGTAACGATGCCAAGGAATGTCCGTTAGTACCGGCAAGCACTTCTACATTACCGGTTTTTACAAGTTCCTTGAAACTTTCCAATGCGTCTGGTGCATATTGCTGCATTTGCTCTATTGCCTGTCTTGAAAAATAAAAAGCATATTTAACTTTATCGCCATAACGTTTTATCTGTTCCATAAGAATCTCATTCATTGGAAGATAAGAACGGTCGGCACGACGACGCATCTCTGTTCTATTTCTATATTCGTCATTATAAAAATGTCTTTTTCCTACATCGAAGAAACGATAAGTACGCAAGTTATATGGTTGATGTACCTGGAAATAAAAACAAACCGACTTACTCATAATATATATTTTTTAGTTTTTTTACTTGTTTTTTTGTTCGTAGGCGATGCCGTACGTTATATCTGTTCAAGCCTTTCTGGCTTAGCGTGTTATTTCAATAGCTTTCTCGTAAACATCCTTTATCTTCTTGGAAGCAAATTCCCATTTCAGGTTATCCACCTCCTCTTTGCCTTCTTTCTTGAAAAGATCGCTCAAGACCGGATAATGACACAAGCCATAGATAGCGTCTGCCAAACCGTTGATATCCCAGAAATCCACTTTGAGAGCATGTTGCAACACCTCAGAGACACCAGACTGTTTTGAAATCACGCAAGGAACGTCGAGTCGCATTGCTTCGAGAGGCACGATGCCGAAAGGTTCTGAGATAGAAGGCATGACGAATACGTCAGACATTGCGAACATCTGATCCACATCGTTGCCTTTAAGGAAACCTGTAAAATGGAAGTTTGCACCCATCTTAAGCTGAGCGACACGGCGTATCATCTTAGGAAGAAGGTCGCCAGTACCGGCCATCACGAAATGTATCGTCGGATCATATTGCAGTATCTTATGCGCAGCTTCAACGAAATATTCAGGGCCTTTTTGATATGTGATACGTCCAAGGAATGTCACGATCTTATTTTTCAGACCGCAGGTCTCATATTCAGAAAGGTTTTTGTCATTTGGTTCCACAGCATTATGCACTGTTATGACTTTACCGGGATTGATACCATATTTCTCGATGACGATTTTCCTTGTCAAGTCACTGACAGTTATAACAATATCTGCAGCTTCCATGCCTCTGCGTTCTATCGAATAGACGAGAGTGTTGATATTCTCGCCAGAACGGTCAAATTCTGTGGCATGCATGTGGACTACCAAAGGCTTACCTGTTGTCTCCTTAGCAGCGATACCTGCAGAATATGTCAGCCAGTCATGAGCATGGATCACATCGAACTCATCCTTATGTTCGAGAGCCATAGATGAACCTATAAGAGCATATCGTGCGACTTCTTCCATAAGATTAGCACCATACTTACCTGAAAATTCATATCTAGGCAAGAACACCGGACTCTGGAAATGGTTGGTAGCACGATGCTCCTCAACGATTTCCTCAAAACGCTCCGGTCCTACATAAGGAATGATATTGGATCCTATCTCCATATATTGAACTCTATCCCAATAGGATCTATCTTTTTCATTATCAATATTGACAGTCACCTCACTTGCGTTAAGCAGACGGACATTGGTTTCGTCTTCATCGCCATGAGCCTTAGGAACCACGAAAAGCACATCAACGCCATTCTTGGCAAGTCCTTTCGTCATTCCGAAACAAGCAGTGCCGAGACCTCCAGTGATATGAGGAGGAAATTCCCAGCCAAACATCAAAACTTTCATAACATTAGTTTTTCAATCCGTCAATAACATATTTTAAATATAACAATGCAGCCACGCTTGTCGATTGTGAGATACAACCTCTCGACTCATGAGGCGGGTTGCCATCGTAAATCTCGGAGATTGTTCCAATTCCATTTTCAGCTATCACTTCTTCAAATGAATTGTACAGATCCTCAAGATACGGCAATGATGTCTTTCCATACAAACCAAGAGCCGCATCAACATAAGGCATTATAAGCCATGGAAATACAGTTCCATTATGATATGCAGTCTCTCTTTCTCTGTGATTGCCTATTGTTACTCCTCTATATAATTCAGAACGTGGAGACAAAGAACGCAATCCTCTGTTTGTCAACAATTCAGAACGTGTTATATCAAATATCTTCTTCTTTAGTTCATTAGTAAGAGGACAATAAGGCAATGATATAGCGATCAACATATTAGGACGTACCATATCATTTTTCTCATTATCATTTATATAATCGTAGAAGACATCATTTTGTTCATTATAGAAACATTTTGTAAATGATTCTTTAATATTGTCAGCAATGCTTTGCCATTTTTCAAGACAAGGATTTTTCTTGTCCGCTTCTTTCAACAATTCCACTGCATAACGCAATGCATTGTACCACAAAGCATTTATTTCAATATTCAATCCTGTTCTTGGAGTATATGGCTTTCCGTCACAGAAGACGTTCATCCATGTAAGGGCAAGGTTCTCATTTCCTGCATAAAGAAGTCCGTTCTCTAAAGTCTTGACATTAAAATCAGTGCCATCAGCAAAAGCATTAAGTATTCTAGACATGACATCTCCATAGTCTTTCCAGATAGATTTCTTTGTAGCACCTATCATTGTCTCGTATTTTTGCATGATGAGGAAGAACCACAAAGGAGAATCCACTGCTGTATAATATAATGACTTCTGATAATATCTGTTAGAGAAGAATGGGCCTTGCATTGTATCTATCAAATACTTTATCAACTCCTTGAATGTCTTTTTATCTCCTGATGTAAGTATCAAACCAGGTATTGACAGAAGAGTATCACGGCCGCAGCTGCCGAACCAAGGGAAGCCAGCGAACATGCGGGTACCTTCTTTTTCTCTGATAATGAACTGCTGTGCCGAATTTTGCAGACAATGTTCAAAGCTGTCGCGAGGTATTCTAGATTCCAGCATTGTCTCAAACTGGCGCTTGAACATTGACGGATTCTTTTCATCCAGACCTGCTGAGACTATGATTGACTCACCCTGTTTCAAGTCTATATCGAAGAAACCTGGCACATACAAATCCTCCACAGCTTCGTATCCACGTTCAAACTCTCTAAGATAGAAAACCTTATAATACCAAAGAGGAGCATGTGTATATTCGACGCTTTTTGAAAACTGGAGACAAAGCGGATCATAGTTATTATACATCTGCCATGAAGCTCCGTTCTTCAAAGGAACATATTTACGGTTTGCATCGTGATTTTCGTGTGTAAGACTATGCACGTTACGGAAAGCCAGGAATGGCTGAAGCCTTAGTGTCAATGGCTGCGCTGCCTCTTCAACAAAATATCTGATATAGATACGACTGTCGTTTTCAGCGAAGATATATTCTTTGGTGATACGAGCTCCGCCTACACGATATGTCAACTTAGGTATTGGCTCTGCGGAAAACTCCCTCAAATATTTATGACCATGAGGCATGATAGTTCCATCTTCATACTGGTGAACACCGAAATGGAACTCTTCCTTGTCAGCTATTATAGTCTCGTCGATAGAAGAAAGCAACACATGATTGTAATTATCGAGTTGCGGTTGCGGCACAACCAACAATCCATGATACTTTCTTGTGTTGCAACCAATAATTGTCGTATTGCAGAAGGCACCTGATCTATTAGAACGCAAAATCTCCTTGTTCATAGTAAATTCTAGGTTTACCAAATGCTGCTTATCAAAAGAAATATATGCCATTTTATAAGAATTTCGTTTATTTTAGGAACACGCAAATATAAAATAATTATTGTAAAAACACAACATATAAAAAGTTATTTTTTTACATTTTCTGAACGTCGTCCTACGACATCACTAACAATGCTGCAAGCATCATTGCAAATACCACTAATATCATGTTTTACGTATTCCTGTACCTTGACAAAAAGCAGCACATCTCCTTTCAGAGATAAAAACGGGATATAGAGAAAAATATATGATTTCTATGCACTTAGGAATTATTATTATAAAAAAAGCCCAAAATTTGGGCATGTAATAACACATCTATATTAGATGGTAAATCTAGAAATAATAATCATTAATAAAATTGAGAATAATTTAAAGAAATTAAGATGACTTCTTTAAATCCACGTCCCAACAAGTCTTGTCAATCACAAGACAAGCTTTTAAATATTCATATATCTTGAAAGATATATTCTATAGAAATCAACTTAATTAAATATCAATTCAACTCTGCCGATCTTTGTCTTTACATTTTCATAGGATGCAGCAAAACTCATAATTGTATTTAAGGCTTTTTTGCTTGGTCTTTCGTTTCCGTAAGTTTCGTCAAGACTTTTTTTGATTTGTGCTTCTAAAGAATTTTCCGTTGTATAATAAAGTGTAGATTTCATATCCATAGGCAAATTTATTTTTATCATGCCTACTTAACGCAACAAATCTACACTTTATTTTATGGAATTAAAAATTATTTAACGTGAGTGTTAAATTTTTCTCTTTAGCCATCCTTCTCAAATTGATAAGAGCGTAGCGCATTCTTCCCAAAGCCGTGTTAATGCTTACGTTTGTAGCGTCCGCAATATCTTTGAAAGACATATCAGCATACATTCTCATATTAAGGACTTCCTTCTGTTCATCTGGCAGGAAATCGATCATCTTACGCAGATCATCATATATTTGTTCTTCAATGATATTATCCTCTATGGAACGATCGGTATATTTCAAGTTATCGACGATACTATATTCATTGTTTACCGAGTCAGCCATAGGAAGCCTATTCGATTTACGGAAATGATCTATCACTAGATTATGCGCGATACGCATGGCAAATTGTATGAACTTGCCTTCTTCTTTATATGCACCAGCTTTGATGGTACGGATAATCTTTAAGAATGTATCTTGGAAAATATCATCAGCAAGCTGTCTGTCCTTGACAAGCATTAAGATGTATGAAAAAACCTTATTTTGATGACGCTCAACTAACAATTCAAAACTAGCGACGTTACCATTTCTGTAACTCTCGACTAATTCTTTGTCATTTAATATTTCTAACATTTTACCTCTTATTTTAACAATTAAGAGTAAAGTTTATTCGATAGAGCGTCTCCTATTTTTTAGTTATACAATAAATTTAAAATTCTTTCGTAGAAAGTTTTGCAAATATAAAAAACTTTTTATTACGAACGAATATTTACATCTAACTTTTTTGCAAAAAAAATAATTTATCTAGAATTGGTCTGTCATTCGAATTGCTTGAAAATTAATACAACAAAAAAAGCGATCTTTGTAAGACCGCTTATATAGTGTATGAAACATTAGATTTACAACATTGTCTTTAGTTATTGATAACCATCACAATGCTGCAGCGATTTTTCTTATTTTGGAAAGTCTCTCTGTAAAAGTCTTATCACTTTTTGCAATCTGCAGATTATAATCCATTTGCATTCCTATTAATATATGTGCAGGTATTCCCAATGCAGCTTCAAACAAAAGTGCTGTGTTTGCTGTAATCGGTCTGCGACAATTTAATATGTCGTTCATATTTTTGTATGGAATGCCAATCTGCTCAGCTAAAAGCTTTTGAGAAATGCCTCTGTATTCTATCTCTTCTTTGATTACATCACCAGGATGTGTCGGTTCAAAAGGCTCAAGATTGTTGGCAATCATTTTTGGGTCTATTCCTTTAACTGTAATCATAACTCAATTATTTATAATGGTTTGACAACTCTAATATATTACAAATGTAAACAATAGTTTCTGCGTCTTGGTTCGATACAACAAATTCAATACGATACTTATCGTTCACCCTTATTGAAGAAACTCCATTTTTGTCACCTTTAAGAACTTCATAATTAAGAGAATTAAACAAGAAAAGTTCTTCAATTCTTTTGGTTCTTTTAAGCAAGTCAATACGTTTCTTGTATAGTTTTATAACTTCAGGCTGAAAGCGATGCTTTTTATCATCGCTCTTTCCTTTGGTATAAAGACTCTCTAAATATTCCTTATCGAAAGTAACAATCATTTCAATGTTTCTATGTATTTACGAATGCAAAGATAATATTTTTTAATTACAATCCTCTTTTTTTGAGGATTTATTTTAAAAAAAATCTTTTCATAATTGTTACGACTATATTTCACATTCTAACATTTCATTATTATTCTTCCCATGTTATTACTCCAACATTTTTTTTGTAAATTCGTAAACTTTTTTATCGGCGTATAATTTTATTGAATTAATGAAGAAGCTAGAATATATCGACATACAAGGTGCAAGGGTTAACAACTTAAAAAACATCAGTTTAAGCATTCCTAAAAACAAATTCGTCGTCATAACGGGATTGTCTGGTTCAGGCAAGTCGTCATTGGCATTCGACACGATTTATGCCGAAGGTCAGCGTCGTTATGTGGAGAGTCTTAGCGCATACGCAAGACAGTTTTTAGGACGTATGACAAAACCCGATGTCGACCTCATTTCCGGTCTCTCTCCTGCCATCGCCATCGAGCAGAAAGTCAACTCAAGCAACCCTCGCTCGACGGTAGGAACAAGCACCGAAATATACGAATACCTCAAGCTTCTATATGCTAGAATCGGCCGCACCTTCTCCCCTATCTCCGGCGTTGAAGTCAAACGGCACCATATCAATGACGTAATAGATTTCATCCTTGAACAGAAAGGATGCGCCGTCTATATCTTATCACATATAATATTGCCTGAAGGAAGGAAAATAGAAGAACATCTCAACATCTTGCTTCAACAAGGTTTCAACCGTCTTCTCATCGACGACAAAATGGTCAGAATAGAAGATTATCTAAAAGGAAAAGACTTCGATAATATTAATAATGTAAGAATCATGATTGACAGGATGAAAGTCAACGACAAGACTTCCGACAACATCCCTCAGATTTCAGATTCTGTACAGACTGCTTTTTACGAAGGCAATGAAAGCTGCATTGTTTTGGTTGACAACGGAGAAAACAAGACAGAACATCTTTTCTCGTCACGTTTTGAAGCCGACGGAATAACCTTCGACACACCGACGACACATCTATTTTCATTCAACAACCCATACGGTGCCTGTCCAAAATGCGAAGGCTTCGGCAACATCATCGGTATCGACCCTGACCTTGTGATACCAGACAAGTCTCTTTCAATCTACGACAATGCCGTAGCCTGCTGGCGCGGCGACAAGATGAGCGCATGGAAAGACCAACTGATCCGCTCATCACGTCATTTCGACTTCCCGATCCATAAACCTTTCTATGAATTAACACAAGAACAAAAAGACCTTCTATGGAAAGGCAACAGATATTTCGGAGGCATTGAAGATTTCTTTAACGAAGTGGAATCACAATCATATAAGATTCAATATAGAGTCATGTTATCGCGTTACCGCGGAAAAACAATATGTCCGGAATGTAACGGAACACGTCTCAGAAAAGAAGCCAATTACGTGAAGATAAATGGCAAAAGCATCACCGAATTATGCGAGATGCCTTTGTCCAGACTAAAGATTTTCTTCGACGATTTAAGCCTGACAAAAACAGAACACGATATAGCGGAAAGACTTTTGACAGAAATCAGAAACAGATTGAACTTCCTCGTTGAAGTAGGTTTGGAATACCTCACTTTAAACCGAGCCGCCAACACCTTGTCGGGAGGCGAGTCGCAGAGAATCAATCTCGCCACTTCATTAGGAAGCTGCCTTGTCAGCTCGACTTATATCCTGGACGAGCCAAGCATCGGACTTCATTCTCGAGACACACAACGACTCATAAAAGTACTTAGACGACTCCGCGACATTGGCAACACCGTCATAGTGGTAGAACACGACGAAGAGATAATACGCAGCGCCGACCACATCATCGACATAGGACCATACGCTGGAGTCAACGGCGGAGAACTAGTCTTTGAAGGCAACATCGATAAAATGATGAGAGAAGGAGAAAGCCTCACAGCCAAATACCTCTCAGGTGAAAAGAAGATCCCTGTTCCAACAAGACGACGCAAATGGAACAATGCCATAGAGTTTATCGGCTGCACAGAACATAACCTAAAAAACATCAATGTCAAGATACCTTTGAACATCCTAACAGTAGTGACGGGTGTCAGCGGTTCAGGAAAATCCACCCTGATAAACGACATCATATACAAGTCATTGACAAAGCATTTCGACGGCATATCGGAAAAGGTAGGTTCTTTTGGCAAGATGCAAGGCAGCCTGATGGCTATACAAGCTGTCGAATATATCAACCAGAATCCTATCGAGAGGTCATCACGTTCAAATCCCATCACTTACGTCAAGGCTTTCGATGAGATAAGACAGCTTTTCGCAGAACAGAAACTGGCCAAGAACCGCGGCCTGAAACCAGGATACTTCTCTTTCAACGTAGCCGGAGGACGCTGCGACAACTGCCAAGGCAGCGGCACTTTGAAAGTAGAGATGCAATTCATGGCCGACATTTACCTTAAATGCGACGTATGCAACGGCAGCCGTTACAAAGAAGAAGCCTTGGAGATAAAATTCATGGGAAAGAACATAAGCGACATATTGAACATGAGCATCGATGAAGTAGTGGAATTTTTCGAAAACAATAAAGAAGGAGAATACAAGAACATCATAGAACGTATCATTGCAAAGATGAAGCCACTACAAGACGTCGGTCTAGGTTATCTCCAAGCGGGGCAGCCATCATCGACATTGAGTGGCGGGGAGGCTCAACGCATCAAGCTAGCCTCATTCCTGATAAACGGAACAAATGAGAGACCTACCTTATTTATATTTGACGAACCTACGACAGGTCTTCATTTCCACGACATAAACAAATTGTTAAAAGCATTTGATGCTTTGATCAACAACGGACATTCACTTGTCGTAATAGAACATGACCCTGATGTCATCAAAGTAGCCGACTGGATTATCGACCTTGGACCAGAAGGAGGCGACAAAGGTGGAAATCTTGTCTTTGAAGGTACTCCTGAAGATTTGAAGAACTGCAAGGAATCATATACAGCTAACGTCTTGAAATTATAACATCATTACAACTGAAATATAATGCAACTAACATGAGAAAGTTGATATTGTTAATGTATATTATGACTATAAGCATTATGCTTATAGCCAATAATGAAAAACCATTCGTCATTCCAGAAATAAAACATTGGGAATCATATAGCGGCAATTTCATCATAAATGAAAAAACGAAAATAGTATGCCACGAAAACAGCATAGGACTATCTGAAACTGCACAACTGTTAGCTTCAGATTATGAAAAGCTATTCGACATAAGACTTAAGATAAAAGACAAGTGTTCAAAAATCGGCAATATTATCTTTAATGTAATATGCAATGACAGTATAGGAAGCGAAGGTTATATCATTGATATCGACGAAAACATTATCGTTAGTGCAAACACATCGAGAGGTGCAGTATGGGCCACTCGAACACTACTTCAGATCGCTGAACAGAACAACCAGTCATTACCAAAAGGAAAGATCATCGATTACCCCGACTATGAAATGCGTAGTTTCATGCTCGACTGCGGACGCAAATATATCCCAATACATCATCTTCACGAATATGTGGATTTCATGTCATATTATAAAATGAACACATTTCACATCCACCTCAATGACAATGCTTTCAAACAGTATTTTGACAACGACTGGAACAAGACACCATCAGGTTTTCGTATGGAAAGTGATTATTTCCCAGGACTCGCATCTCGCGACGGCCACTACACAAAGGAAGAGTTCATTGAATTGCAGAAACACGCAGAGAAAGTCGGAGTAGAGATAATACCAGAATTTGACGTTCCTGCACATTCTCTTGCTTTTGTACACTATCGTCCTGAACTTGGCAGCATGGAATATGGTTCCGACCATCTGGATCTTTTCAAGGAAGAGACCTATAATTTTGTAGATTCACTGTTTGCCGAATATCTTGGAGGTGAAAACCCTGTTTTCAAAGGCCCTCGTTTTCATGTCGGCACCGACGAATATTCCAACAAAGACAGTCTCGTCGTTGAGAAGTTCAGACATTTCACCGACCATTGCATAAGAGAAGCCGAGGAATACGGAAAACAAGCTTGCGTATGGGGAGCGCTGACACATGCAAAAGGAGAAACACCAGTGAAGACAGAAAACGTTCTGATGTATGCCTGGTATAATGGCTATGCCGATCCAAAAGACATGATAGACTTGGGTTACGATCTGATTTCCATTCCAGACGGATTGACATATATTGTCCCAGCAGCTGGATATTATTACGATTATCTTAATTGCGAATACCTATATGACAATTGGACTCCTGCTATGATTGGAGAACAGATTTTTGAAGAAAGGCACCCACATATCAAAGGAGGATCATTCGCGGTTTGGAACGACCATGCCGGCAACGGAATAAGTTTTAAGGACATACATTACAGAGCATATCCTGCGATGCAGACCATGTCAACAAAAATGTGGACTGGAAAAAACACGACATTCACTTACGATGAGTTCAATGAAAGAAGATTTCTGTTGAGCGACGCCCCCGGATTGAACATCGCAGGACGTTTCATAGAAAAAGACAAAACAATATTAAGAATAAACAAACTAAAAAACAACTACAAAACGAATATAAGAGAAATAGGATTCGAATACAGTGTCAGCTTCGACATCGAATATAAAGAAGAGAAAAAAGGCACTGTACTTTTCCGCTCACGCGACACTGAATTTTACCTCGCCGATCCTATAGATGGCAAAATAGGTTTTTCACGAGATGGATATCTAAACACATTCAATTATAAATTTTCAAACAATGAAAAGGCAAATGTAAGAATAAAAGGCAATCAAGAAATCACAGAATTATATATTGATGAAAATTTGATAGAGACACTCGACAGACAGATAATTTATCATAATGAAGGAAAAAACAAGATGTTCTATATTCGTACACTAGTATTTCCTCTAGAAGAAAGCGGATGTTTCAAAAGCAAAGTCACCAATCTGGAAGTCATCAGGTGATTTCTCGAAATGCCTCTAGAAGGCAAAAAAATTCTCCAATAAATATCGGAAAAAGATTTTGTCATTTTCATAATCTGCACAGACGCATACTTTTTAAAAGTCACCATTATAAATAATAGAAAACTTGAAATATTGGAAATAAATTTATAAATTTGCACGATACCATCGAGACAATATATCTTTGTTTTAATAATTAAATTATAAACATTATGGAAATTTGGCATTATTGGGTCATTGCAGCCCTCGTATTCATCATCATCGAAATCTGCACCAGCGGTTTCGCAATCGCTTGTCTGTCTGTAGGATGTTTGTTTTCAGCAGTAGGTTCAGCATTTGAATTGTCAATCTCATGGCAAGTCGGATTGTTTGCTATAGGAACATTCCTTGCATTCATCTTCATCCGTCCTTTAGTGTTAAAACTTATGGACAAAAAAGCAAACAAAAGCGTAACGACCAACATGGACAACCTCATCGGTCGCAAGGCTGTGGTCACAGAGAAAATCGAGAAAGACGGATACGGACGCGTCAAGATTGACGGCGATGACTGGAAAGCACGCATGGAAGACGACGGCGAGGCTGAAGTCGGCGAAAAAGTCACTATTTTAGCAAACGAAAGTATCATATTAACCGTTAAAAAATAAACACTATGGGATCATTAATTATCTTCGGAATCATAGCATTTATCGTAATAATATTTGCTTTGAATGGATTGAAAGTCGTTCCACAATCAGAGACAAAAGTCATTGAACGACTCGGTAAGTTTCACGGCGTACTTCCTGCAGGCTTGAACATCATCTGGCCTATCATCGACCGCCCTAAAGCTATAGCAGTCAGAGACCAAAAAGGCAGGTCATACATGACAAGCAGCATCGACCTCAGAGAGCAAGTCTATGACTTCCCAAAACAAAA
>JAZLAI010000057.1:0-8924 GCA_045613105.1 Bacteroidales bacterium
CAGCAACTGATAAAAGATCCTTATTGTTTCGATTTTGCCAGACTTACGGAGCGTTATAACGAAAAAGAATTAAAAGATGCTCTTATTAAAAACATTGAGAATTTTCTCATAGAATTAGGTAATGGCTTTGCATATATGGGAAGAGAATATCGCATAGAAGTAGGATACACAGAAATGTTTGCCGATATGCTTTTCTACAATACTCACTTACATTGTTATGTCGTCATTGAAATTAAAACCAAGAAATTCGAGCCATCGTTTTTAGGTCAGCTAAGTGGTTATGTCTCGTGTGCTAATCACATTCTGAAAAAAGATGGCGACAATCCTACTGTTGGCTTGCTGATTTGTAAGGATAAGGATGAGGTGATGGCTCATTATGCTCTTGAAGGATATAATAATCCATTGGGAGTTTCAGAATACGAATTGTCAAAATTATTTCCAAAAGATTTCAAAAGCACTTTGCCAAGTATCGAAGATATCGAGAAGGAACTCGGAGACAACGACTCTTAAACCCAAAACTCGTTTCCGAAAACCTCTCGCAAAGAACGCAGAGAACGCAGAGGAATTGCCTTCGACAAGCTCAGTGACCGGATAGGTGCCTGAACCTGTCGAAGGCAAGCATGAACCTTAAACCCAAAAAGGAACGATAGAATCCCCTACCGTTCCTTTTTTTCCGGACGCGATAAATCGCATCTATACTGACCGCTGATAGCTGATAGCTAACAGCTAACTTTCAACTTTCAGTTTTCAATTATTTATTATGTCTCTCATGTCTCTTGATAGAAGCTGGCTCGATGTTCATCTTCTCGCCTTGCAACAATGAGATTACGCCGTCAACGACAACATTCTTGTCTGTGATGTTTTCGCCTGACTCTGCTGCTCTGCGTTTTTGACATTCTGGACAGTCACAGTCGTTGTGATATTCTTTAGGCTCTGTGTAAGTTGTGATAACGCCTTCGAAGTTACGCAAGACAACTTTGCCTGGAGCTTGTGAAATGACGTATTGTGGCATAACTGGTGTCTTGCCACCGCCGCCTGGAGCGTCAACAACGAATGTTGGTACTGCATAACCTGATGTGTGACCACGGAGACCTTCGATGATTTCGATACCTTTTGAAACTGGAGTACGGAAGTGTTCCAATCCCATTGAAAGGTCGCATTGATAAATATAATAAGGTCTTACACGCATCTTGACCAAGCAGTGAACGAGTTTCTTCATGACGTGAACACAGTCGTTAACTCCTCTTAACAATACGCTTTGGTTGCCTAATGGAACGCCGGCGTTAGCGAGTCTGTTACATGCTTCGATTGCTTCTGGTGTCACTTCGTTTGGATGGTTGAAGTGTGTGTTGATCCATATTGGATGGTATTTCTTCAACATCTCGCACAACTCTGGAGTGATACGTTGTGGACAAACGACAGGGGTACGTGTTCCGAGACGAACTATCTCAACGTGTGGGATAGCGCGCAAACGGCTGATGATGTATTCCAACTTAGCGTCGCTAACCATCAATGAGTCGCCGCCTGAGAGGAGAACGTCGCGTACTTCTGGTGTTCTTTCGATATATTCTAATGCTCTTTCTATTCTTTCTTGTGGTGACTCATCGTCTTTTTGTCCAGCGAAACGACGGCGTGTGCAGTGACGGCAGTACATTGAACACATGTCGGTGATGAGGAACAAAACTCTATCTGGATAACGATGTGTCAAACCTGGAACTGGTGAGTCTTCGTCTTCGTGTAATGGGTCCAACAAGTCAGCACTTGCGATGTTTGTCTCTAATGCTGTTGGGATACATTGACGACGGACAGGGTCTTTAGGGTTGTTAGGATCAATGAGGCTTAAGTAATAAGGAGTGATAGCCATACGTAATGTTGAGAGAACGCTGCGTACGCCGTCTTCTTCTTCAGGAGTGAGTTGAACGTATTGTTTCAACTGTTCCAAAGTCTCGATACGATTCTTGACTTGCCATTTCCAGTCATTCCATTGTTCGTCAGTGACGTTTGGAAATAATTGTTTTCTTCTTGATTCCATCTTATATATATTAAAAGAAAGTCGAGAGAGCGAATCTCTCAACTTTCAGTTATTATTTATGCATAAAGTTCTTCGAAAATCTTACGGAGTTCTGGGCATTCGCGGAGTTCTTGCAATGTGAATTCTGCGTGACCTTTTGTATAACCGTTACCGATGATCATGTTAACGTCTGAGCCGATGCCTTCTGCGCCGAGAGCAGCTTTTGTGAAGCTTGTTGCCATTGAGAAGAAGTAAACGATACCGTCGTCTTTTGTGCAGAGAACAGCTGTCATTTCTTGATCTGGAACGTTAACGCAGTTGATTGTAACGTCAGCCATCTTGCCGTCAGTGAGCTTGTAGATGAGTTCATAAACTTGAACAGGTGTCATGCCAGCAACGCTTTCTACTACATCGCAGAAACCGAGTTCCTTGATACGGTTTGTACTCTTAGGGCTGTTTGCCAAACCGATGACTTTACCTGTAACGCCAACGCGTTTCTTAGCTTCGTAGCAGCATAACATACCTGATTTACCGCCAGCGCCGAGGATAACGACGTTTTGACCGTATTGGCATAACTTAGCTGTTTGAGCTGGAGCACCAGCGACGTCTAATGCTGAAAGAGCCAATTTTTCTGGCATGTCGTTAGGAATCTTAGCGTAGATACCGCTTTCGAAGAGGATAGCTTTACCTTTGATGTCAACTTGGTCAACGTCTTTGCGGATTTCAAGGATTTCGTCGATGCGAAGTGGAGTCAATGACAATGAAACCAATGTTGCGATGCGGTCGCCTTCTTTCAAGTCGATTTTGCCTTTCAAAGCGTCACCGATTTTTTCAACTTTACCGAGCAACATACCGCCTGAACCTGTTCTACGGTTACGGTGTTTGCCTTGTAATTCTACGTTGAGGAACATTTCTTTCTTTACTTCTTCAAGAATGCGTTCTTCGCTAGCGCCTTCGCCTGCTTGTTGTACTGCATAGTTGTAGATATCTGTGAAAGATGCTGAGTCAATATTTAATGTTTGAACGTCGATGAGGATTTCGTTATCCCAAATTTCGTCCATGTTGTTGTCGATTTTGTTAGCTGGTTGTGGAAGAACGCCTGCTGGTTCAATAACGCGGTGTGTACCGTATTTGTTTCCTTTTTTTTGCATAGTATTTAGTGTTTTAAGTTAATATTTCCTTTCCCTTGTGAATACTCACAAATGCTCGCAAAGATAAAAATAAATATGATAAAAAACAAAGAAAGTTTAAATTTTTTATTGAGATTTTAGGAGCTCTGAAAGAGACATTTTTCTCGCAAAGACACAAAGAACAATTTTCAATTTTCAACTTTCAGTTTTCAACTACTGACCGCTGATAGCTAATAGCTGAAAGCTAATCTGGGCGTTCCGGCTATCGCCGTCGGGCTTTCCGCTATATCTTTGCTCGCTATGTTTCCGTCTCGCTCCCCAAAATACGACCTCGGCACTTCGACAAGCTCAGTGACCTCGTTCCCGTCCCCGAATCCCGTCCCCGACTCGCTCGCAAAGGATGCCGCTCCAATCCCTAACGCATTGGAGGCTCCTGAACTAAGGCTGTTGACTAAAAAAAGTAAAGACGCATCAACGACATATTGTTTATTTATTGTGTTGCACGATACGTCTCAACAAATTTCCCGACGGAAATAAATCAAATGAACCAAATAAATTGAATGCGCTTCGCTTTTATTCTAAGACTGGACGCACACCTTGACCGCCGTCACGGTAGCCGTAGATCATGTAGTGAATGTCGCTATTGAAGTAGAGGCTGTACGCGTCGTAGCTATTGCTTTCGATAGGCGTAGAACTCCAATAGTAACAGTAGCCTCCAGCGTAGTCGAGCGATGACCCGTAGCGATAACCAGCAGCAGGGAGGAAAATACTGTTACCGTTTGGTCCTTTTACATTATAGCCATTAACTCCGTTTTGTGTTGTCCATGTCCAGGTGCAGCTGTCTAATAATTCTTCTTGTTCTGCACATGTCGGCATACGCCAGTCACCGCCCCAGTTAGCTGTAGCTGCATCATATTGAGGATTGCCTGAGATATCACTCATATCTTTTCCGTAAGTCAAACTATTTTCTTCAGTGTATTCTTCTTTCGGACTTGTCTCGCCCCATGCAAAATAATATCCGTATTCTTCTGGTGATGTGGCGCCAACATTGCATGTTGCCCATTTTACGCTTAAGCCTAAGTCAACATATCCGTGACCTTCATGTTTTCCATCATTGCCATCTGGTTTACATGACACCATCATCATACAGAATAGTGTCATCAACAAACATACTCTTTTCATTACCTTTAATTTTTAATGGTTAATAATGTTACAATTTTACGAAATTATTCAAATCATATTACAAGATTCACGAAATATTTTTTTGCTGTGAGCTGTGGGCTTTGAGTGATGGAGTGATGAAGTAATGAAGTGATATAGTGATGTGGGGGGGGTATTTATACACAGAAAGGTCACACCCAAATTCTATTGTCTTCCAGCTCATGGCTCATAGCTAGTCCAAAAGCCCTATAAATGAGGAATCCATTTATATACCATCGCCTTAAAAATGTTAATAATTTTTATATATTTTTTTCTTGACAATGGATGTTGGTTATTGTATTTTTGCAGGTATATTTATTGAGTTATAACTTATTATCACTAACCATTATTTTAATCACCTTACAGAAATGAACGATTTTAGTGAACGTATTAGAAAAATTTTCTTTGAAAAAAAAGGTATAGACATTGATAATGTCGAGTATATTGAGATGCCTGCAACAAGAGAAAATTACAATTTGGATAAAATCATTGGCAATGTCAATTTAGTTGAAGGTCGTTTTATGATCAAGTCTGAAGCCGACAAAATCATAAACAAATTTCTAACAACAACATTACCATAACAAAATTTACAAAACCTTACCAACAACCATCATATATGAACAATAGACTACACTGCTTCAATAAACTTGAAGAGCTATTTTCTTTATACGATAAAGTCAGACAAGCTGTCATTTTATTAGAAAACTTCAACGAAGAACAGAAGATGTATATCGCTCCTATCAATCAACTTAGGAGCGCATTAGATCATATATTTAAAGCCATCAATTTTTGCGATGACTTTGAACAATGTGAATATGAGTTGAGAGAAGCCAAGGAACATTTAGACCGAGCAGGATACGACACTATGGAATTGTTAGCGGCAAACATCGGAATAACGATAGTAGAAAAGCTAAAAAAATATGACACAAAAACTATTACTGAAGTTTTTCCATATTATTTCACCACAATAAAACCTCAACTAACAGATATTAAGGGCATTGTTGCTTCATTAAGAAGTGACAAGAAGATTGATTCTGACAAATCATTTTCAGCATATTTTGACCATATTTCTATATTAATAAATATTGATAAAAAAGTTGACACTATGATTCCTTCATTGGTGGAATATGAAAAAAAGAAGAAAAAAGAACGATTAAAAACATGGGGAATCAGTATTTTGTCAAGTATTATTTCTGGACTTTTAGTTGGTATTATTATGTATTTTGTGACGAAATAAAAAACCGGCTTCGCCGGATTTTATTTTTACTAGACGACCGCACGGCTTTTAATGCCGTGCGGAAATAAATCAAATAAATTAAATAAATTAAATGAACCTAATGCGCTTCGCTTTTATTCTGTGATGGGGCGTACAGTCAAGCCATGGCTGCGGCTGTCGCTCCAATCCACGTACTCATAACCATCGAGGAAGTCGAGGTAGCACGCACCGTAGCCGTAGTTGAAGTCGGTCGGCGTAGAACTCCAATAGTCGCCATAGTAGCCCCCATAGTAGAGCGATGACCCGTAACGGTAGCCCGCAGCAGGAAGGAAAATACAACTGCCGTTAGGACCTATAACCTTTGCACCGTTTACTCCGTTAACCTGTGTCCATTCCCATTCACAGTGGACTACCAATTCCTGCATCTCGTCTTTTGTTGGCATCCTCCAGCTTCCGCCCCAGTTGGCAGTGGCTGCATCGTATTGAGCATTGCCAGAGATGTCAGAATTAATTGTAGCTTCCCCATTATCACACCAACCATTTCCATCAGCATCAAACCAGTGCTGATAGTTTTCCCATGTGTATTCCGCTTTAGGGCTAATTTCCCCCCATGCATAATAATGTCCGTAATCTTCTGGAGATGTGGCACCAACATTGCATGTTGCCCATTTCTTTCCGCTTGGCAGTCCAAGGTCAACATATCCGTGGCCTGCAATTTCACCGTCGGGGTCACATGGTCCTTCTTCAGTGGTGAATTCTTCCATCTCTCCATACCAAATGTAGTCATTCCAATAAGCGAAAGGTGCCGCATAATATGTCTCCCCCGTAGATAATCCCGTTGCAGTAACATCATAATAATAACTCTCAATATCGTTAGACGACGGTGACGGCTTGTAAGAAGCTATTTCTGTTATGCCGTTAGATTCGAAAACAGCAGTTCCTGTTTTCAATCCTACAGCCGACAGGAAATAGATCATGTCATGCTTCCAGCTTATATCTGCCGAAGTCTTATCTCCTTCCGCCGTAAATTCGGTGATGTTCGGAAGTAGATACATCTTCTGAGACCATAAGGTGAAATCTGGAAACTGTACTGATAATTTTGGTATTTTCTTACCGAAAAGTTTTGCTATACAATATAATTCTGAGCCGGCCTTAAGTGACAAATCAACATTAGGATTGGTCTTTAACAGATCTTCTGAGGATAGTTGCGCTTGTGTTGCCAAGGATAATTTCGGTTCCAGATTAAATCCTATACTACTTGTTGCACTATATAGACCAACAAGCAGCCCTAATTTAAAACCTGAATAAATTTCACCTTTAACATCAAACTCACTGACAACCCACGGACTTTTATCCGTTCCTCCATGCGTAACATTTCTAGTCCATTGTCCATTATCGAACTTAGCGACACAATTACAATTATATTCATATTGCAATCCCAAAGTTGCTGACAATTCGCCTCTTATTCCAAAGCCGGCATTAACATATAACGTAACAGGAAAGATAATAGGTATCCCAGCAGGGGTCATTACCGTTATCTTAAAATGCATTTGTCCTACACGTTGCGTGATTTCCAAAACATTTTCTGTCGCTATCTTATTTTGTACTCCTAATTTCACATAAGGAGTAGCATTCAGGTTTAAATAGTTTAATCCATCTGCGACATTTACCTCAAATTTAAAACCATGGAATCCAATATATGCAGTACCTGTCACCTCTATTTTATCTTTATTACCTTCTGTTTTTGCAATCTTAACAGGAATTTTAACACAATTCTCATCAAATGAGAACACTGTAAATCCTCGATTATTATCTGGATTAATTATAGAGTCATTGAAATCTATTTCTGTAGTATCTACCACTTCAAACTCAATAGGATTGCCATCAATATCCAAAACCCCTTCCAATTCTGTAATAATTGGAGTTGATTTATCTATCGATAAAAATTCGAATGCTTCATCTAAAGACATTGGCTCAATCTCAACTGATATTTTTTCAGCCTTCTTAACTGATTTCACATTAGCCAACAATCCATAAGGCGTTTTATCTGATACAGGAATAAAAATGTGATCATCTTCTTTTGGTAAGAGATTCTCTGGCATACTTACGTCAAAAAATATTAACGAGTCACCTATAAATACATCACTAATATACTGAATAACATCTTCAGTATAAATATTAATGTCATCATACATCTGGAATTCCGGATCCTGATTGTCATCAGGATTTGGCTTGCATGAATTTAAAATTGAAACGCTGATGAAAACCACAGACAGGAGCAAAAAAGACATTTTCTTCATAATGATATTGTTTAATTATTATTATCGTAAAAAATATAGTTAGGTAAGAGTTAGTCGTCAATAAAGTATGCAATTATACAAAATTTAACAATTCAACTTACAGTATATTATAAAAATATTTTACGCATCGGTAGTGGGTAAAACTATAATTATCAGATAGTTTTAAAAAACACATTCCCTTTAAACATTCATTTAATGTCAATAAAAAAGGACAAAAACAGAGAAAAATATCACGCAATAGAGTTTTTTGCTGTGAGCTGTGAGCTGTTTTGTTCAAAGCTCGCAGATCAATGCTCATCGCCAGTTGCGTTAGGGATTGGAGCGGCATCCTTTTGGAGCGCAGCGGAAAAGATATAGCGGAAAGCCCGACGCGAAGCGGAACGCCCCAAAAAAAAGACTAATGACAAAAGGCTAAGGTTTAAAGTTCAAAGTTCAAAAAAGTCTGTTGTCCGTTGTCTTTATAAAAAAAGCTGCCGTCATTATAACAGCAGCTCTTCATAAATTATGCATTATGCATTAAGAATTATGCATTAATTTCTTGGTTTAAGTCCTAAGATTTCTCTTGCTTCGTCTGAAGTTGCTACTTCACGGCCGAGTTCTTTAGCAAGACGAACGACCTTAGCTACGAGTTCGCCGTTTGACTTAGCGAGGACGCCTCTTGAGAGGTATAAGTTATCTTCAAAACCGACTCTTACGTTACCGCCCATTGCGATAGCAGCTGCAGCGATTGGGAAAGCGTGACGGCCGATACCTGTTGCTGTCCATGTTGAGCCAGCAGGAATTGCGTTGACCATCCAGCAGAGGTTAGCTACTGTAGCTGGTGTACAGCCTGGGACGCCGAGGACGAAGTTGAACTGCATTGGAGCAGCTGGCACTTCACCTTTACGAGCCATATTTAATATTGTGTCGATGTGACCCATTTCGAAGCATTCGTATTCTGGCTTGATGCCGCGTTCTAACATACGTTTGCCGAAAGCGCGCATTGTTGGCATTGTGTTGTCGAAGATTTCATCGCCGAAGTTACATGTACCGCAGTCCAATGTTGCCATTTCTGGAAGTGGGTTTGT
>JAZLAI010000058.1:0-58736 GCA_045613105.1 Bacteroidales bacterium
GCGAATGAGGTCATCACATCATTCCTTGAAGAGTTGTTATGTAAGTTTGGTGATGAAGAGGTTTCGTTGCGAGTAACAGGCTCGGTAGGAATGGGACTCGCTGAGCGGTGCAATTTGCCATTTGTGCAAGAGGTGGTTGCAGCATCAAAAACGGTACAATGCTATTATCCCACAACTAATACTATGATTGACATCGGAGGAGAGGATGCCAAAATAGTATTATTTAAGGATGGTAAGACTGATGATTTGCGAATGAACGGAAATTGTGCAGGAGGAACAGGAGCATTTATCGACCAAATGGCTATTATCTTAGGTGTTACTCCCGATGAATTGAATGAATTGGCACTGCGTTCATCTAAAATCTATCCCATAGCATCACGATGCGGAGTTTTCTGTAAGACGGACATTCAAAATCTAATAGCTAAGAATATTAGCCGAGAGAACATTGCTGCGTCAATTTTTCACGCTGTGGCGGTGCAAACTATCTCAACATTAGCGCACGGATATGATATACAACCGCCTATATTGTTTTGTGGCGGTCCGCTAACATTTATCCCAGCACTTCGAGAGGCATTCAAGAGTTATCTATCATTGGATGATTCTCAAATTATGTTGCCCCAATATGGAGAGCTTATTCCTGCTCTTGGTACTGCTCTGGTTGAAATTGAGAATGAGCACATTGAGCGTCTGTCGGATTTAATCGTTCGCTTAAAGAAATCTTCAAGTAACATAGAACGCTCCACCTCATCTCTACAACCAATATTTGAAAATACGACCTCGTACAATGAGTGGTACAATCGAATTTCTCGTAACAATATAGCTCACGCAAAACTATCAAAAGGCGTGCAGAGAGCATACTTAGGTATTGATTCGGGCTCAACTACCACAAAGATTGTTGTGTTGAATGAGCAAGGAGAGTTGTTATATAAATTTTATAAAGGTAATGGTGGCAGACCTATTGAAACCGTAGTACTTGGCTTGTCTAAACTCTCGGAAGAGTGCAAAAAGCAAGGTGCTGTTTTGGAATTTGCAGGTAGTTGTTCTACGGGGTATGGTGAGGATTTGATTAAGGCTGCGTTTAACCTACACTCAGGAATCATAGAAACTATTGCACACTACAAAGCTGCGCACAATCTTGATGATAAAGTGAGTTTTATTCTTGACATCGGAGGTCAAGATATGAAAGCTATATTTGTCTATAATGGCATTATAGACCGTATAGAAATCAATGAAGCCTGCTCTTCGGGTTGTGGCTCATTTATAGAGGCTTTTGCACAAAGTTTAGGATATACAGCTTCTGAGTTTGCTCAAAAAGCTTGTGAATCCGCTCACCCTGCCGACCTCGGTACTCGTTGCACCGTCTTTATGAACTCAAAGGTTAAACAAGTCCTACGAGAGGGAGCATCGGTAAGCGATATATCAGCAGGATTGGCATATTCTGTTGTCAAAAACTGCCTATATAAAGTATTGAAATTAAAGGATGCTTCACAATTAGGCAACCATATTGTTGTTCAAGGTGGCACTATGCGTAATGATGCAATCGTACGAGCATTGGAAATCATTACAAATCTTGAAGTTACAAGATGTGAATATCCTGAACTGATGGGTGCATTCGGATGCGCTCTCCACGCTATGGAGAACAGCGGTAACACAATCTCTCTCGATGAAATGTTGGCTACGGTTACATACTCTACACGCACACTGAATTGTAGAGGATGTGAGAATAATTGTGAGATACAACAATACAATTTTGGCAACGGACACAAATATTATTCGGGAAACAGATGTGAAAAACATTTCAACAACAGCGGAACATCGAGAGTCGCAGGGCGTAATATGTACGAAATAAAGACCGACCTTTTGTTCTCTCGGAGTGCAGTTATTGAAAACCCTAAACTGACAATAGGCATACCTCGTGTGCTGAATATGTTTGAGGAGTATCCATTTTGGCATACTCTGTTTACCGAGAGTGGTATTTCGGTATATTTATCCGAACCCTCCGACTATACACGATACGAGCATAGTGCTCGAATGGTTATGTCTGATAATATCTGTTTCCCTGCAAAGTTAGTACACAGCCATATCTGCGACCTTCAAAAACGAGATGTTGATAGAATATTTATGCCATTTGTCGTTAAGGAACAATGCGGTAATGGCGACCAAAATAGCTATAACTGCCCCATTGTAACGGGTTATTCCGCTGTGGTCAAGAGCGTGCAACAAACAAGAATCCCTATTGATTCACCTGTCATCAGTTTTAACGATGGCAACTTGCTATACAAGCAATGCGAGGAGTATCTCCACTCATTAGGGGTATCCAAAGGCATAGCATTGGACGCTTTTCTAAAAGCCGAAGAGGCGCAAACGAATTATATGCTTGATATTGCAGAACGAAACAAAGAATCGCTACGAGTATCACAACAAATGGACAACTTAACCATACTGCTTGCAGGGCGACCTTATCACGCCGACCCGCTAATTCAACATAAGGTTTCCAATATGCTTGCAGAGATGGGCGTTGATGTGCTGACCGAGGATGTTGTAAGAGGTGAAAATATTGATATTAACGATACCCACTTTTTATCGCAGTGGTCATATCCCAATCGTATTATGCGTGCTGCCAAATGGTGTACTACGCAGAGTGATAATGTTCAATTCGTGCAAATGACATCATTCGGTTGTGGTCCCGACGCATTTATGGTAGATGAAGTTCGTGATTTACTGCTACGCCACAACAAGGCTTTTACACTGCTCAAATTGGACGATATAAACAATATAGGGTCAATGAAATTAAGAGTACGCTCACTTATAGAGAGTCTTAAAATAGCGAATAAGAAGAGAGAGAATAGAGATAAGCAAGAATTTGCGACCACTCCAAATTATGAGCAAAAACATTTGAACCGCAAAATAGTTGTGCCTTATTTCACATCATTCATTTCGCCTCTTATCCCATCAGTTTTGCGTGTAGCGGGATATGAAGTAGAATCGCTGCCGATGAGTAATGATGAGTCGAGTGAATACGGATTAAAATATGCTAATAATGAGGTCTGTTATCCTGCGACACTTATTATCGGAGATGTGATAAAGGCTTTTAAGAGTGGTAAATATGACCCGTCGCATACCGCAGTTGGCATCACTCAAACGGGCGGACAGTGCCGAGCTTCAAACTATCTGCCAATGCTAAAAAAGGCGTTGGTTGATGCTGGATTTAATGATGTTCCCGTAATATCTCTTGCTTTGGGGTCCGGTATAGAGAATAAGCAGCCCGCATTCAAGATAAATTGGTTAAAGGTTTTGCCAATTGCTCTTCGTGCCGTACTATATAGCGATTGTATCAACAAATTTTACCACGCAGCTCTTGTGCGAGAGATTAACAAAGGTATGGCTGCTGATTTGCGGAAACTCTATTTGGAAATGGGAGCGGAGTTGATAGAGAAAGGTAAAAGCAGCGAACTGCTTAAACATTTACCATTTGCTGCCGAAGATTTTAACTCTATTTGCCGAGATATATCGCTTCCAAAAGTTGGTATTGTTGGTGAGATATATTTGAAATTCAACTCTTTTGCCAACAGAAATATAGTTGATTGGCTTGCTGAACATCACATAGAGGTAGAACCACCTGTCCTAATAGATTTCTTTACGCAAGCTTTCGTTAATCGTAAAGCAAAAACGAATGCACATTTACTTAAACGTGGTTTTACCGATATTGCTTACCGAGGATTATACCACATTGTAAAGCACGAAATTGAGAAAGCAAATAAACTATGCTCCACATTTCGCTACTTTACATCTTTTAACGATATATTCCACGAAGCAAAACTTGCAAAGCAAGTGATTACCCTTAATGCCCAATTCGGGGAGGGCTGGTTGCTACCCGCCGAGATTATATCGTATGCACAAAGGGGAATAAATAGCGTTATTAGTCTGCAACCATTTGGCTGCATCGCTAACCACATCGTATCCAAAGGAATAGAAAAAAGGCTGAAAGACCTATATTCTGAAATAAATTTACTATCTTTGGACTTTGATAGCGGTGTAAGCGATGTAAATATTAAAAATCGCTTGTTACTATTTATAGACAAATTGAAAGAAAATACTGATGGAAAATAAGATTATCAATGCAGCTCGTGCACTCTTTATTGAGAAGGGATATGCGGAGACGAGTATGAGTGAAATTGCAACAAGAGTAGGCATCAATCGTACTACCCTGCATTACTATTTTCGCACCAAAGACAAAATGTTCCAAGCGGTTATCGGAGATATTATAACGTCCGTTATCCCCAAAGTTTTTGATGCCTTAATGCATAAAGAAAAATCAGTTGCAGAGCGAATAGAGGTTGTCATTAACGCTTATTATGAACTATTTTGGGAGAATCCGCATCTACCAATGTTTTTACTACGAGAGCTAAACCGTGATGCAGACCTGCTTATTAACTCAGCAAAGGGTCTCAATGTTGTAGAAACAATGGGAAAGGCTTTGTCATCAGTTCAGGAAGAAATGGATGAAGGGAAATTAAATAAAGTGTCATTGCAATTTGTATTTTATAATTTCTATAGTCTGTTGTCGTTTCCATTCTTGACATTAAATATAGCTCAAAAGGTATTTATGATTGATGAGGAGCATTTTAGAGAAATATTGTGCGATTGGAAACAAAACATCATAGCACAAATGCGAAACTTATTAGAGGTCAAATAGAGCAATGGCGATCGCTTCAAATGCGGTCGCCATTATTGTTTAGAGTTTCATTCCTCTGTTTTTCTTTGGCTGAATAGGCTGACGGAATGATTGTCGGAGTTTATCGTATTGCTCGCTGAACCATTGGCTGACAGCATTACTGAAAATTTGGTTCTTAACTTTGCGAATAACGGCGATATCACCCCCGCTATCCAAGTGGTGCTTATTGTTAGATTTACGAGATAATCCCAATATTCTTAATATATTCTCAACCGTAGGCTGGAGCATCTCGCTGTATTTTTCATATACAAAATCCAGCATTTTATCGCGGCTGTCGGCTGATATATAATAAAGACAACCATTATAATTACACACCATCTCCAAAAATTTGGTACTAACAAAATCAGACCACATCTTTGCTAAATCACAATCAACATCCATATCAAAAATAATTGGATCTACGTTCAACTCATCTCCCATTACCCATACAATATATCCCAACGATCCAATAAATTTACCATCATTATTGAAAATTGGTTCAATCACCAAAGGTTCACCCGGATCAAAATAATGTGCCGCTTTGGAGAATAACACTGTCATTACCTTCTCTTCTGTTGTGGGAGCACCTACTGTCTTCAGTGCTGCATCTGGTCTGTTAATTTCTTTTTTCATATTGTTAAAATTTAATTCTTTTAATTCTTTTTTCGTATTGTTTAAGTTTAATTCTTTTTTCATCTTGTTTAAATTTAATTCTTTTACTACCATTATTTTAAGATTAAAACTGTTTTTTCTTCAGGGACTTTTATCCCATTACTTTTGGGCATAGTTCTCCTTGACAGCAAAGTATAGTCTTTCCCGCCTAATAATCAGTTTCGTTATTTTTGATTGATAGAAGATGAGGTTGGAACCGACCTCAGAAGAACTTTGTTTTGCAAGAAGTGGTGCGCGCCTACCACTTTATGCTGATTGTGTTACCTTTTTAATGTAATACTAAAAAATCTCTAAATTCTTTTTCTGTGATATATCCCTTATAAAAGTCTGGGTCGTATCTTAACTTATACATCCAATTCTTTACACATCCAAATTCTTTCTTCATTTTCAAATGGGAGAAAACCTCATACATACATATGCACGCCATAATCAGTTCATAATACGCCTGCTTTGAGTTATGACAATATTGTTCAAGCATTCTCTCAATATAACTATTAAGTTCTTTTGTATCACCGATATAACAAAGCATATCCGTAGCGAAAGTATAATCTTTATCCTCCTCCAAAAGATTATCAATACCAATATGCTTGGAATAATCTTTCGCTTCTTTATACACACTATCATAATTGCGACTGGTAATGTAGAACAATTCAGGGTATGAATAGATGGGTGTTGTCTGGAGGTTCGCCGCCTTCTGCTCTTTTCGTGCTTTGTTAGCACGATACTTTGCCATTTTCTTCTCATATCTCTCCTGTTTCGCTGTTGTTATGCCAGTTGCAGCGTCTGGACTGTTAATTTCTTTTTTCATATCTTTATAAATTTAATTACCCTTTAATCATCACTCCTGCAAACATACCTGTTGCTTCATAGCGGTCATTTGCACCTCGTGCAAGAACATCTTTACGGACTGCTCCATAGAGGTCATATTTACCTCTTCCAAGAACCTCTTTACATACCTTTTCTGCATCAATCGCCGAAAGACCATAATAAGGGTCAGAAGGCTTAACAATCACTCCGACATTTGCGAATGGGAGAAGGTGCTTTTTCACATCTTTCAACATTGCTTTAAGTGCATTTATCTTCGCTGTTGTTGTGCCAGTTTCAGCGTCTGGTCTTAAATTTTTGCTTTTCATAAGAATATTATCTCCTTTTTTAATTAAACATTTCATTCATTCTATATTCATTAATACCTGCATATACGGTGATTACTGCATCCTTTATCTTTTCATATAGGACATCTACATCATCACTTTCAGGGCAGCAACGAATCCCCTCTTCGCAACAACAATTATCATCAACATCATATCCACCGACGTTTATAAATGAATCATCAATGTCAATCTGAATATATTCATCAGAATTCCTTGAAATTGTAATTGTGCTAACTTCTATTGAGGTATCATTTACAAAATCAACCTGAAAGTCAGTGTTCTCAAACACCTTTTCAAATCTCTCCGAAATCTCATCTGCTTTGGTAGCGACTACCGATTCTTCATAACATTCAGTTTTTTCCCCTTTTGCCTCAAGTTCAAACTGAATCTTCATATCATTAGTAACTCTCCTTGCTCCTGCCTTTGAACTTACCAAAACTTTTTCAAGATTCAGGTCTGAACAGTTGTCTGTTATCCAGTTCTGAAGTGCTACTTCTACAAATTTCTCAATGAACTCATCTTCACAAACTACAACCACATCAAGTTTATTAGTTAATTCATCTTTGTAAATAGTAAAGGCTACGCTGCTCAAACAGATACGAATAAAATCTGTAGTAAAGCGATTGCGTAACAGGTTATTAACCCTCCCTTTCAAGAGTTCGTGATTACAGTGTATCCACCAATACATCTCGGCAACCAACATATTGCAATCATCACAACATTTTTCATCCACCACAATAGGATAAGCGTTGTTTCCGTAGTTGTCGTAGTGCTTTCCGCACATACGACAAGTGCAAGTGTTATTCTTTTCGTTACTCAATGTCGCATCCAAATATGCGTCCATCATTTTCTTCATCTCCATTAATGTCTCTTGTGTTTTGCTTCCTGTGATAGCGGTTACTGTTGCTTCGCCGCTTACCAAATTTTTAAATTTGTTGCTCATAATTTAAACTATTAATTTCTATTGTTTTATATGTTTCTCAAATTTTACACGACAAAGATAATAGCAATAAAAGAGAGCAAAAAAGCAATAAAAAAACAAAATGGCATATAACACAAAACCCCTTGACATACAAGGGGTTGAATTTTAAAAAGGGGAATTCCCCTAAGGGAATTTCTATCAAAAAATACTATATTTAGGGGAATTTTATTTAATCCCTCTTTGGAGGTATTAGTTTATTCCATACATTGAGGTTATCCTCATAAGAATTAAACTTTGTGTTTAGGACTTTTACGCAGTCATTCAGTTTCATCTGATTAGGTTTCAAACCAAAATATTGGAGACATAAGTCCTTGAACTCCATCCTTTTAAATACTTTACAACCTTCTTCACACGGGTCTGTTCTCTTGTATTTGTCGTTGAGATATTCGCAAGGACACATAGTTTGAAATTTATAGAAGATAGCAGACGCTTCTCCCGCCAATCTTATATCCCTTATATGGTAATATTTGTCAATGATGAATAGAAAACGCTCAACCTCATCTTTATATCGCTTATCAGATATCTCGTCCAAGATAGAACTCTGCGTTTTGCTATCCTCATATTTGGTCAAACTCTCATTTATTTTCAAAAATTCAATAACGGCTTTCTTCCAACTTGCAAAAGACTGAAAGCAGAACTTCTGACCTTCATAGACACTATAGACTATATAACCTATCTCCTGTATTAAGTCCTTACGAATAAGTCTGCTCACAAGAGCAAAGGATTTTTGATTATAGGGCTTGCTCCTGTCTATTGAAGATAGTATTTCACCACTTTCTGTATAACGAGGAGCATTCTTTTTCCTCTCCTTCTCTCTCTTCTCATAGAGTGTATCATATTTCTCTATAACATCCTTTGGTATAAGACGAAAGAATGCGGTCATAAACTGTTTCAGATATTTGCGGGCGGTCTCTGGACTATCGCTCGTTGTTCTTACATTGAGTATATAAAAGATTTGCGACGACACATAATTAAGAGGTATCTCAAAACGCATAGCAGCAATTTGCTCGTTAGGGTTGATTAAGGTATTATCTCCAATAGCATAAATAGCATTCACCATAAATTTGACCTCATCCCGAAAAGTATCCGAGATAACCTCATTTGTAGTAGAGAATGTATTCTTGCGGAGTAGTTCGTATTCAACGATACAGGTATCCTGCTTATCAACTCCACAACGACTAAGATAATTGCTGACAATGTTACGAAGTTGATAACAAAGCACATCTTTATTCTTCTTTAAGGTAATTGGCTGTCTGAAGCGAATATCTTCTCTCTTAATCACAAATGTTCCGTTATCACACCCCACGATTTTCTCCACCTCTTGACCAAAAGTGTAGATTATCTCATTTGGGACATATCGAGGTTTATATTCCTGCAAGTAATCATATCCATCGTTAGTTGCAGAAACCTTAAACCTATAAGTGTATGAGCATCTTGCCATATTGCTGTCTGTTATATATTATCAAACAAAAATAATAATAATTATTTCATCACGCATAAAAAAAACAACCACCGAAATGGTGGCTGTATAATGAAGATAGTTTTATGTATTGAAGGTGGTTATTCCTCTTCTGGTTCTACATCTCGTTCGTGTTCGTCTATGAAACTATGGATATAATCTTCACGGAGTTTTACATAACCGTTCTTTACCGCTTCGTTATACGCCTTCACCGACTTGAACTTATTAACTGGTTTATGTCCAACTTTTGCGCTCTCATTAATAAAATCGTTAAACCTCAATATATTATTCTCTCCAAGACCGAGAGCATCGGCATATTCATTCGGCACATTTAGCATAAACATAGATTTGTCGCTTGCAGGTTTTCTAAATAATAGTCCATCTGCTCCGCCTTTCATTTTCTTACCATCATATCTCAACTCCACGATATACTCTTCGTTTGTAATCGGGTCGTTGATAGTGATTATCTCCAACTTTGAAGCATCAAATTTATTATCACCGACCTCAATAATATATTCATACATAGTATTCTCACTATCATACACATCAGCACTTACAAGAGTTAGACCTTCTCTTTCTTTTGCATCCTCAATAGCAATCAATATTGGATGGTTCAAAGCAGATAGCACATTGTTCATTGTTATCTTGCCCTTCGTATCTCCCAACTCATAGAAAATCTCACCAGTCGTTCGGATAGCAACGCCAGCATCAATATTGTCAAATGTCTCATAATCTCTTAATATATCAAGTCTGTTATCATTGCAATACAGGGAGTTCATCTTATCATCCCATTTCCACGCATTCGCTTTCAGCAAGTCACTATCTGCGAATGTTACTTTTGAAATCTGGTATCTTATACGCTGACCTGTTACTTTCACTTTCAATACACTCATAGTCAATAAAATAATAATTATTATATACTATATTTATGTCCGCTTTCTATTCTTTATGGATGGGACAAGAAAAAGACCACCCTCATCCGAAGGCGGTCAATATGGAAAAATGGACAGTATATAAAAAGGTGCTCGTTTCTCCTGCAAACACCCTCTCTATCATATTTCATTGTATTACTCCCGTTAAGGTATTTATGGCGGTTGTGACGATAGTAATCTTTCACTTTATTTGCATAACACACTATTATTCAACAAAATACAAATTTTTATTTTTTGTTATATTTATATTGGACTTGCATTTCTTGTCTGTCATACATACATAAATAATATAAAGAATAGTAATACTGTTTTCAGTCGGTTGGCATCCACTATGGACTGATAGAAAACAAATATATAAAGATATAAAAACACTTGAAAACCGAAAGCGGAGTGGATGCCGTGAGTAGGATTTCAGGTGTTATTTTTTTATATGAAAGAAGAAGCATTATTCAAGTTTGATGAAGTCATCAAGGTGGAGGATACAAAGTTCAGATTGTCCGATATCCTTAAAGACGATCACTACTATAAGTGGTTCAACAATGTGAAGGGTGGTAAGGGTAAGATATTCATCCTAAACAAAGGTCGTTGCGGTAATGGTGGAACAACAGGTTTCATCAATTATGCAAGAGACAACTGCAAGGGATTGATTGTTAGCGTCCCTAATCGTAGTATTGTCATTTCAAAGGAGGAGGAATATGATGAATGCTGTTGTGTGTATGGTGGTGCAGAGAATATAGATAAGAATAAGAATATCAGAATATGCACTTGGGATAAGACTGATGAAGTGCAAGGGTATGTCCAGTTCGGATTTGAGAATATAGATATCAACGATTTAGAAAAGGATTGGACACGATTTTGGTCTGGTTCTCTATTAGTGGTTGATGAGTATCATAAACTCATAGAAGACAGCAGTTACCGTGAGGTTTGCCATAAAATCACAAAGACCATCCTCACTACTAATAGCAATGTGGTGTTGATGAGTGCAACGCCTAACTATGAGTTCATTGAGTTCTTGCGTGAGTTCAGTGGTAAGGATGTTGAAACATATAATGTTCAGTATGATGATGAGGATATGCACAAGAAGTATGTTTCGTTACAGTGGTTTGAGCGTAAGGAGGGATATAGGACTTACGATATCGTTTGCTGCCAATGTGAGAAATCCCGTATAAGAAAGAAAGAGTATGAACAATACCCTTCAAAGACAGGTCTTGCATATAATAAATTAGCGTTGTTCTTTAATTCTGTTAAGGATATATGCAGCATAGTGAGTCAGATGCCTGACACTACTGATATTGAGGTGTTGTGCTCAAAGACTGAATTGCACGAAGAGACAGTCCCTTGTTATAGTAAGGGATATAACCCAGAGAAGCAGATACACTTTATGACGAAGGCTTATATCGCAGGTATGGATATCCCTGACCGTTTTTGGAGAGTTTTGTTTATTGGAGGCAACAATGTTCATTATCAAGCATTTGGTAACAAGGAGGTAAAGCAGGGATTGGGGCGTTTTCGTAACGGATATGACACCACGGCTTTCGTTACTAACGGAAAGTCTAAGGATAAAAAAATGTATGTTCAGATGAAGGCGAAGAGTATTACACTTGAAGAGAAGATACAGCGACGAAAGAAATATGCTGGTAATGCGGAGTATGTTAAAGACCATATAGATGAGATTGTTCAGGAGAATCTTGATTTTCTCTACTATACATCAACGGTTGAAAGTATGGACGGATGGGATGATTTTGATTCGTTTGAGAAGATGATGAGTGTATATCCAGAATACTCTGTTGCGGAATCACCTATGCCTAAACCAAAGCAATATCCAAGAACGAGAGATATCAGTTTCAAGGAGTATAAGCAGAAGAGATTAAAGGGTGTCAAGGTGGCGTATAAGTATGCTGCGATATGCGAGAGGTTTATTGAGAAATATGGATTGGAGCGTTTTGAGAAAGCAACAAGAAGCGAGATTGAATCAAAGGTGAAATTGGATGTTCGTGTTGGAGATGTAGAGATTGACACTATGAGTCCTGAGGATAAGTATGAGTTCTTGTTGGGTGATGGATTCTATAAAGGGTCTTATCTAATGAGTGTGTTGGATTATCTTGGGGAGAAGTGTGATTATGAGAAATTAGAGGAGACTATGATGGAGGTTTTCGGTTGTTTCTGTGTTATGGAGGAAGGTGATAAATCCAAGTTAAGAAGTTGTTGGTATCTCTGTGTTTTAGGAAAAACGGTGGAAAATCCCCAAAAATTGGGACACGCCTTTATATATAAGAGTGTGTCCCCGATATTGGGGAAAAACCACCTACACCACATAAAAGTATCAAAGAAGGTATCAAAGAGAGACAAAGCAACAGAAGCGATAACCGACTACCTTGACAGCACCCAACTATACTCTATGATTGACGATGGAGATGATTATCAAAGAGAGTTCTTTACGAAGTTATTAGATAACCCATCAGTTATACCTAACATAAAGCGAGATGAAGAGTATAAGAAGTTATTCAACGAGTATAAGATGAACCAAACGATGATAAGCGAGTTCTACAAAGACACGCCATCAACAAAGGTCAAGTATCCTCATAAGAAAGACGAGATGGAGAAGATAGATTGTCTTATCATTGATATTGATGACAGCATTACTTACAATGAGTTTGCGGAGATATACTCTGACTATGAATATACGGCGTATCCATCTATCAGCAACCCTGACCCCGATAATTGGACGAAGTTCAGAGTGATTATCCCGTTAGCACAGACCCTTTCTTTACCAAATGAAAGTCTGAATGTATTGAAGTTGCTTCGCAGGATGGTCTGCAAGTATGAGGATAAGAACCATCAGTTGGGTTCATACGTCAATAAGGAGCAGTGGGATATGAAGCGTGTTAATGCGGGTAAGGCGATTGATATCAGCCAAGGAAAGGTAACATATCTTGATGCACTTTTGAAGAACCTGAAAACTTTTGAAGGTAAGTTCAAGAAGTCCAAAAAAGATGGCGGGTTCTCTACATCCAACTATTGGGATATGGACAGAGCGGTCGCTTATTATCAGGAGCACGACAAAGATGGAGAGAGACACACAGCAACATTTGTCATAAAGAACAGATTGTCCGAAGAGGGGTGCATAGAGTTTGAGAAATGGTTCGCTGCAAATCATTATGACAAGATGCACCATTGGAAGTCACATAGGAGGATGGCGAGTTAGAAATAAATTCAAAAAAATAATTATTATTTGATAATCAAATACCTAACCTCATATCCTACTTGTATGCCGCCAAGCACTTCAACCCATAAATACTATATATATAAAATAAAAGAAAAATGGATAAAAATGTAAAGAACGATAGTTTATGCTATCAAATTTTGTTTAACAAACCACTCTGCGTAACAAAGCACAAATACATTTATGGTTTTCGTTTGAAGGTTGATGAATTAAACCGCAAACCTTCAGAAAAACTATTATTGGAATACATCGTTGAACAAATATTCGGCAAGTGTTTATTTCAAGAGATACACAACGGCGACTTTGGCGGATATATGGAAAATATTTGGATTGACAAAGAAGGGAACGAGTATATATGTGGCAGCCAAACAAGATTATATTCCTATGATGCTACTGTTGAGAATATGATGAATTATAGGTGTGATTTGCTTTATGCCAACTGTGAAAATGAGAAGGGAGACAACTACTGGATAACAGATGCTTATGAATACTTTGAATGTAAAGCAAAAGCAGACGCTGACGACCATAAGTCAGGCAAAAATCAATGGATGGAGAACTTTTATAAAATACAGTCAAAAAGAGAATTACAATCAAAGATAACTGTTAATATAAGCAAAAACCTAGATTACAACTTACAGGAGTTTATCAAAAAAGAGTGCTACGATTGAGATATGATATGGATGTCCAAAACTCATTGAAAATGAAGGGTATAGCAAAGAAAAAGAGGACTATTTAGACGGATTACCCTTCTAAATAACTGATAATCAGAGGTGTTAAATCCACCATTCAAAATACTTAAACTTATGAATACAGGAGGTATGTTTTAGGGCATCCTCCTGTTTTTTTCTTTATGGACCAAATTTAAGTGCTTGAGGTCCAATATTTTATGAAAATATTTTCGTATCTTTGCTTAGGATAGTTTCACAACCGATAGCGATTGAAAAAACACTAAAAAAGTATCAAAATAATGAAGGTTGTCAAAATAATGGAAAAGTATCAAAATAATCTTATGAAGAGATAATTTGAAACTTGCTATCCACGAAGACACCGAAAGCAAAATAACTTAAAAGATTAATATGATAAAAATGGAAGAGAGAACTAAAGTTGTCATTTACGCAAGAGTAAGCACGTCAGCACAAGACTATACCCGACAAATTACAGAATTGAGAAAATATGCAAAAAAGCAGAACTACGAAATCGTGAAGGAATTCAGCGAGAAGATTTCGGGCGGCAAGAAGATAGATGAAAGAGCGGCGATAAAAGAACTGTTGGATTTCGTCAAGACCAACAAGGTAGATAAAGTAATGGTATATGAATGCAGCCGACTTTCACGCCGACAACTTGACTTCTTGTCAATTATTGAAACTTTAACCGAATTAGGCGTAAGTCTGTATATCTTACAAAACGGTCTTGAAACACTATTACCAGACGGCAAGCCGAACCCGATAGCCAATCTCTGTTTTGGAATAATCGCTGAATTCAACAATCTTGAAAAAACCTCATCAGGGCAAGGATGGCAAGCGGTTATGAACATCATAGAGCATCAGGCGGTCGTGTAGGACGCAAGGAGGGTTACAGAAAGAGCGAGAACGAATACCGAACTACTTATGACCGTGAGATAACCTTACTGGCGAAGGGAAATACACTTAAAGACGTGCGTTCAATCACAGGGACATCAATCAACACATTGAGAAAACTGAAAGAGAACTATTGCTGATATGCTGAACATAAAAACGCATAATAATTTCGGTTTTGCGAGTGCTATCAGGACTGAAAAAATTGCGAAAAAAACTACATTTTTTTTGAAAAAAAGTGCAATTTTTCGTCATTTTTTTGAAATGTTTGTTATCTTTTATATAAAGGTTAAGGGGTTAATAACAAAAGACTTAACCTTTGAAATAGTTGCAACAATTTCAGAATTTAATTAATAATATAATTTAAAGTTTTATGAATAATAATAATTTATCAGATATAGGTATGGAAGCATATATCAGGAATATCATTAAAGAAATGGTAAAAGAGGAAGTTGAAAACAAATTCTATAATACAATGTGTAAAATAGCCGAAGAGAAAGCCGTTGAGAACATTAAAACCTTAACTGCAAAGGAATTGTGTAGAAGGTGGAATATCTCGGACAACACCCTTCGTAACAAAGAGAACCAGGGAATTATCCATCCATTAGAGACTGGTGGTAAAAAAAAGATATACTCTATGAAGGATATTCTAAATGTTGAAACAAGTGGTATTTATAAAAGGGTTTGTTAATAGGAGGTAGTATGATTAGTTTAACGATTAGAAGCAAGCAACACGAAGGTGTTACTATGCTTCACACAAGAATTAAAATTGACGGAAAGAGTAAATGGATTAACTTACAACTGCCAGTGGATATCAAAAAATGGCAGGAGGTCAGCACTTCTCAAAAAAAACAGACTAACTATCTGGACAAATTGGGATATAGCAAGAAGATTGCTGATATTGAATTTGCAATAAAAGATTTTAGGCAACGAAACTGTTTGACAGAAGAAGCAATAAAAGAGACTATCCTAAACACCGTCTTGGTAGAAACAAGAGAAAGGATTAAGAAACAAGACGAACTTCAACGATACATATACGACAAACAGAACAAGAGCGTAAAGACTTGGATAAAGGATTACATAGCAAAAATTGAAACTGGGGAAGCAAGAACATTTATAGGAGAAAGATATACCAAGAATAGCATAAAAATTTGGAAACAATTTTTGAGGATATTCCTCTCTTTTTGCAAAAAGACTAATGACTTTTGCTGGGAGGACATTAACCAAAGTCTTGTAAATAAGTATATGTCATTTTTGGAAGATGAAGGATACTCAAAGAGCACCGCTGATAGATACATAAATTGTTTCAAAACGCTAATTAGCATTGCGGAACGAGAGAATATTCACAACAACTACAAAGCAATAGGTATGTTCAGGCACGCCGCTGTCAAAGAACACGAGAAGACAACTGCGATATACTTAACAAAGGAAGAGTTGGAAGGTCTATACAATATGGAACTTGTCGGATTAGAAGAAGAGGTCAGGGATGCCTTTATTGTCGCCTGCTTCACAGGGCAGCGTCATAGCGATTTTAGTCAATTAAAGTCTTCTTGCTTTGATACGAACTACGACGGCAACAAGGTGATAAGAAAAGTTCAAACAAAGACGAAAACAAAAGTAGTGATACCAATCTTGGATAAAAAACTCAAAACTATATTAGAGAAGTATAATTACAAGGTGCCAGAGATTACTGACCAAGTTATGAATAAGTATATAAAACGTATTGGAGAAAAATTATCGCATACTGTAAAGAGTTTAGGTAAAGATGTTAAAACCATATTGACCAAACAAGAGAGAATAGCAGAAGAAAACAAGAGAAAGACATTTAGATACGACGAGGATGGGAATGTTATCAAATATAAATGGGAGTTGATAGCAACCCATACTGGAAGAAGAACGTGTGCAACTAATATGTATTTGTCGAGAAAATATACAGAACGAGAAATGATGCTCGTGACTGGACATAAAAAAGTTGAGAACTTTATGAAATATATTAAACTCAGTCTTGACGAGGAAGCACATAAACTTGCAATGTCAAGTAACGGTGAAATGTTTTAAGGAGGAATAACCTTTGGGTTATTCCTTTTTTCTTGATATATCAAACTGATGGAATATCACGCATTATCCCTCATTTTCACGCAAAGATTTAGCGTTGGTCACTTTTGGTCACCTTATCACACTACAAATGAGGGCATTTTTGGCAAATTGTTCATAAATGCCGAAAATCCAATCAGTTACAAGCATTCAGCACCAATCAGTTTCAAAATCCCTCATTTTCATACAATTAGTTCAATTTCGGTCTATACATACAACTATACAAAGACAACGGCCCTGGGTACAAAAAGAGCTTCAGAAATTTCTGAGGCTCTTTTTTTGTTTGGCTAAAGACTAATGACTAAAGACAAAAGATTAAAGACTAAAGTCTTAAAAAACCAACTCCTTAATTCCTCAATTCCTAATCAAAATAATTTATTTTATTCCTAAAATGCCAAAAATAGGAATGATATATGGGTATTGGTTGCATTAAAATCACAAAATGGGAATGATATAAATATATAAAGTGTTTCGGGAAAATCCAAAAATTCTAAATCTCAGCAGCCCCACTGCGTTAGGGATTGGAGCGGCATCCTTTTGGAGACGGAAGCTGGAGACGGAAGCTGGAGGCGGAAGCGGAGGCGAGAAAAGATATAGCGGAAAGCCCGACGGCATAGCCGGAACGCCCAGAAAAAAATATACATCATTTATTTACTTGTTCCTATCCAGGTCCATTTGTGCCAGATGTATTCCAATGGTCCTTGTTTGTGTCTGCCGAGCCACCATTTGCAGAAATGCATCTGCATCAAGAAGGTGAATATACCGATGAGCAGACTTAAAGTATATCCACAATATGGTGCAAGATACAAGCCGAAAGGGAAATAGATTGCAGCTCCGATAATGGACTGCGTGATATAGTTCGTGAGGCTCATCTTACCATAAAGTCGCAGATTGCTTACCATCTTGCAGAATGTCTTGTTTTGGTACAAGATAACGAACGACGCAACTAGCACTAAGGCGAAGGCTAGTTTCTGCCACATGTCGAAAGCAGTTCCTGCCGACTGCTGTATGATAACGTCACCCTTCATGATAAGGTCTTTAAAGGTATAAAGCGGCGCAAAAGAAACAGCGGCGACAATCAACATCCTCACCCATACACGAAGATTCTTCTCCGATGAAACGAAAAGTTGCTTCCTTCCGAGATAGAAACCGAGGAGAAACAATCCGGCAGTCTGAGAACAACGTCCAGCATTGATTGCCCAGAAAAGGCTCGCCTTCTGACCCAATGTAATGTTTCCCAAGAGGAAAGCTCCGAAGTTTCCGGCTTTGGTGTATTCTGCTATCTCTGCATACATCTCACCGACTTTCAAATCAGGCAACTGATGTGCAGGATTGAACAGACTCGCAATATAGTGATACCACTCAACGGGTTGCAGCAAAAAGATTATGGAAGTTATCAGAACTGCCTTGTCGCTCCAGTTACGAGTCAGGAAAAGGACAAGACTCACCACAGCGAACAGCAAGAGCACATCACCAGCAGGGAAAAAGGCGGCATTCAACGTGGCAAAACCCAACAGAAGCACCATACGCCAGAGGAAACGATAACCGAAATCCTTTCCCTGTTTCTTCTGATTGTCGGTCTGAATGTAAAAGGTGAATCCAAATAGTAGGGCAAAGATGGCATAAGCCTTTCCTGCAAAAAGACTGAAAACACCATTAAGCACTCCTTCATCCAGCACATTCAGCCATTCCGGAGAGTTTTCAGGATATACAGGGAAAATGAAATGTTCCAAATTATGAACTAAAACAATTGCCATTACAGCAAAACCACGAAGAGCATCTACGATCTCTATACGAGAATTTCCTTTTATAAGTTGTTCCATTTTTATCTGTCAAGTAATAATTTGATTTTTCACCCTATCATTCTGCTATCATCCGTCCTGAATTTATACATTCCCGTTTCGTAAGCAATTCGTCCAAGAACAATCCACTTGTTCATCCCTTTTTCTTCCGCCCACGCCGTATAGACTTTCTGAATCTCTATAGGATTCAATTTCACTTTAGGAGCATCTTTCCATTCTTTATTAGAAATCAACGCATTTGCAGCATATTCGTTTGCTTCTCGTTCTTCAGATCTTTCATTGTCATATTCAGAAATGCTTAATTTGCAGTTTCGTTTTGAAGCATCTTTATAATCTTTGTATATATGGCTAATCTCATGCATCAACGCAAAAGCAAAGCTGTCAATCTTGTTATATCTTCTCGTTAAAATAATATATGGTATTCCATTTTCAAAATAGGAATACCCATCAACAGAAGCTTTGTCTATTTTCTCTATTACACAAAAAGCTATACCATATTTTGACAATATATTTTTAACTGTGACTTCTGTGTTTTGATTTTCGTGCAAGGCCTTGCTTAATTCGTTTACCAGCATTGCTTCATTATCTCTTACAAATACACCTTCAACAACAAGTGTTTTTGCTTTTGTTTCAGCCAGTATTTTCCATGTCATCAACATTCGCATATCTTGACCCGTCTTGGCTGACTTCTTGAATTTTCCAGCACATTCCAATTGCAGCTCGGCAGGTTTGGGGAGACCGCAAATTTCCTCAAGACATCTAAGGTTTTCAACTGCAGATTCCGCCAACATCCCAAGTCTCTTAAGCAATACCTTCACATCAAACACCTCGTCATAAAGTTTCAATGTGTTAAGTGCTTTTTGCTCCTCAACACTTTTTTGTTCTATGATGCTCATGTCATATTCGTATTTAACCTGCATATTCACTAATGAAATCGCAGAAATACTCAGTATTTCTTCAATTTTAGCAGCAATAGCTTTGGTCAGCGTACGTTTTCCTTTTATAAGTTCGCAAACATGAGACCTTTGCATACCTATCATTTCAGCAAATTTCTTCTGAGAAATCCCTCTTTCTTCCAACTCATACTTCAATATCGTACCAGGATGAGTCGCTGTCCATGTTGTAGTATTTTCATTTTTTGTTGCCATAATGATCTTCATTTATTTCAATTAGTGAAATCTGTATTCCATCTTCTGTCTCTTTGAACAACAGTCGCTCGACTCTTCCATTGATTATTCTCACAGAACTCAATGAGGCATATTTCAATTGTTCATAATGTAAAAAACTAAAATCCTTTAACTTTGACACGTGTTCTAAAGAACAAAATAAGTTATATATATGTGTAAGTTTTGTTACGAACTTTTTATCACGAGCTAACTTCTTATATTTACCCTTATTCTTACCCTTAAAAATAAGTTCACTCAAATCATCATCAAGTATTTCTACCTTCAACATAGATTCCAATAAAATGTTTTTGATTCTGGTGCAAATATAATGAAAAATTCCCAATAATATGGAACTTTATAATATATTTTTATAGTGTAATTATATTTTGGAAAAATACAATAACAAATAAATATTGACGCAATTTTACCTTAAAATCTCACTTCGTCAAAGAATACGGTTTATCCGCTTTCTCTATCCCTCTGTTTTTGTTAGGTTTGTCGCTCATAATAAATTCTATCACGCCTCCATTGACGATGTCGCTGTGAGTGATATACATCTTGGAATATGGTTTTCCGTTCAACAGCACTGCCTTGACGTAGCGTTTTTTGTCGCTAACGCCCTTCGCCTTGATTTCAAATGTCTTTCCATTAGGCAATGACAGTTTGACGTAAGGTAGATACGGCGCTCCTATCACATATTGGTCAGTTCCTGGGCAGACAGGATAAAATCCCATCGCGGTGAAGAGATACCATGCCGACATCTGTCCACAGTCGTCGTTGCCGCTCAAGCCGCGGATGTGGTTCTTATACATCCTATTCATAATCTCTCTCACCCAATATTGTGTCTTCCATGGCTGCGAGGTCCAGGCATACAAATAAGGAATATGATGACTTGGTTCGTTGCCATGCACATAACCGCCAATCAGGCAGTCGGAGGTGATGTCTTCGTTTGCTTCGTAATATTCTTCCGGCAGATGCATCGCGAAAAGTTCATCAAGCTTACGTATAAACTCCTTCTCGCCTCCCATCAGTTCCATGACACCCGTCACGTCGTGCGGCACATGGAAAGAGAAATTCCATGAGTTGCCTTCAATAAATCCCTCGCCATGAGTCTGAAGCACGTCGAATTCTTCTTTGAAGCTGCCGTCTTTATGTCGAGGACGAGCAAATCCTATCTCTGGGTCATAGATATTCTGATAATTCATGGCGCGCTCCTTATATTCAGCAGCGACATCTTCCCTCCCCATATTCTTAGCTGTCTGATAGATTGTCCAGTCATCGTAGCAATATTCCAAAGTGGTAGAAGCAGCGGTATAACTCACGTCAAAAGGAACATATCCAATCTCCATATAATCGCCGAGTCCTTCGAGATAAGTCACCTTCGATGTTGAGAGCATCGCACCCAAGGCCTCATCCATATCGATGTCAGCGCCTTTTGCGATGGCGTCTGCCAGGACTGAAACGGCATGATAACCACTCATGCACCAGTTGTCGTTCGCCATGTGACTCCAGATTGGAAGCAGTCCGTGTACACTCTGCTGATAATGACGAATCATCGACATCACCATATCACGAGCCTCGTCAGGTTTCATCAGCATGAGAAAAGGATGCTCAGCACGATAAGTGTCCCACAAAGAGAAAACAGTGTAATTGGTAAAGTCATCGGCCTGATGGATGTTATGATCCAATCCACGATATTTGCCATCAACGTCCATATACACTGACGGATTGATGAGCGTGTGATAATATGACGTATAGAACATAGCCTTCTGGTCGTCAGTGCCTTCTATTGCAAGAGATGACAACTGACGGTTCCAGCTTTCTGCCGCTTCGTTGGCGAGCTGTTCAAAATCTTTGCCTGCCGTCTCGACTTGCAGATTATTGAACGCGCCTTCAGTGCTGGTAGCAGAGAGAGCCACCTTCACGACTAACACTGGATTTTCGGTATTGTCAAATTCAAAATAAGAAACGACTTTGCGACCAGCCATCTCGGGAAAATTATTGTTGACAGGGAACTTACGCCAGAATCCGTTATATCTTATCTCATCCATATCTTCATATCCATAGTTACGAATCGGCTTCGAGAACGATATGGCGAAATATGTATAATTGGTGCGAGCCCATCCGTTGGTGATACGATATCCTGTGATAAGAGTGTCGTTTTCGACTCTCACTTGCGCCCATAGAGTCTTTCCGTTGTAATTATAAATGCCATGATTCAAATCAAGGATAATGCGTCCGTCTTTTTCTGGGAAGGTATATTTATGAACACCGGTTCGTTTTGTAGCAGTAAGTTGCGCTTTAATATCATAGTCATCGAGCATCACTTCGTAATAACCCGGCGACGCTTTTTCTGTCGCATGAGAGAAACGAGAACGATAGCCATTTTCAGGATTGTCGGACGTTCCGGGATTAAGTTTTAACTCGCCTGTAGTCGGCATGATGAGGATGTCGCCGAGATCAGAATGACCCGTGCCATTGAAATGCGTATGACTGAAACCAACAATGGTAGAATCTTTATATTGATATCCAGCGCAATATTCATACACTCTTTTCTGATAGATGCCATTTATATTATGCGGAATAGTGTCGGTGTCAGGACTTAGTTGCACAATTCCAAAAGGCACGCATGCGCCAGGGAAGGTATGTCCCATTCCATCTGTGCCGATAATAGGGTTTACATATTCCACCTGAGCGTTGACTGAGAATGACAAGACCATCATCCAAAAAAGAAATGTAGAGAAGCGTTTTTTCATATCTATTATGTTTTATGACAAAGATAGAAAAAGTCAACAGACAACAGACAACGGACAACAGATTTTTTTGATGATAAGGAGATGTTGAACTAAGGCTTTTGAACTTTTTTGAATTTAAAACCTCAGGAAATTTTGAGACTCTGAAGTTCTGAGTTTTTGAGTTTCTGAATTTCTAACAAAAACCTCCAATGGTTCTGAGTTTTTTTCTAACTTTGCAGATTAGTCTAAAACCTTTGTCGAATATTATATTTACAGATATGAAATCATTATTAGGATTATCTTTAGCGGAAATACAGGAAATCGTCAATCAACATGGATTGCCTAAATTCACAGCCAAACAATTGACGGAATGGCTCTATAAGAAACACACTGGCAGTTTCGACGAAATGACTAACCTCTCCAAAGCTACACGTCAGCTTCTTTCTGAGAATTATACTACTGGCTATCGTAACTATGAAGCAGTACAGGAATCTAAAGACGGTACTAAGAAATATCTCTTCCCTGGAGCGGACAACTACGTAGAGTCAGCTTATATCCCTGACAAAGAACGTGCGACATTATGCGTGTCTTCTCAAGTAGGCTGCAAGATGAACTGCCTCTTCTGCCAGACAGGCAAACAAGGTTTCCAAGAGAATCTTCCTGCTAGCGACATCCTGAACCAAATACTAAACCTTCCTGAATACGAAAAACTCACCAACTACGTATTCATGGGTATGGGAGAACCGATGAACAACTATGACAACCTCATGCGTACGCTCAACGTGATGACATCCGACTGGGGTCTTGCCATGAGCCCGACTCGCATCACTGTCTCAACAGTGGGTGTCATACCTTATATGAAACGTTTCCTCGAAGAGTCAAAATGCAACCTAGCTGTCAGTCTTCACTCTCCTTTCCATGATGAGAGAATGAAGATAATGCCGGTGGAAAAGGCTTATCCTATCAGAGAGGTCATCCACGCTATTCGTCAGCACGACTGGAGCGGACAACGTCGTGTCTTCTTTGAATATATCGTCTTCAAAGGTCTCAACGACACCTCCGACCATATCAAGGAACTCGCCAGACAACTAGGCAGTCTCCGTTGTAAAGTCAACCTTATTCGTTTCCACAGCATCCCTGGCATCAACCTTCAAAGTCCGACAATGGATGATATGGAACGCTTCCGCGACAGACTTAACGACAAAGGCATCATTGCCACAATCAGAGCATCAAGAGGACAAGATATCGATGCTGCCTGCGGTTTGCTTTCAACAAAGAATCAATTAGGATAATTAAAGTCAACAGACAACGGACAACAGACAACGGTGCCTGAGCCTGTCGAAGGCATAATGCTGCGCTTCGACAAGCTCAGCGACCAAAAAATTCAATGTTCATAGTTCTTAGTTTATAAAAAATGGCAGATAAAAATTTCGTGAGAGCGATGTTCAACAATATCGCTCCTACTTATGACAAACTCAATCATATTCTCTCTCTTAACATTGATAAAATTTGGAGAAAGAAAGCTGTTAAGCGCATTTGTAAAGAACTCAGGATTTCAGGAACTCAGGAACTCAGGAATGATGCTCATGTGCTTGATGTGGCTTGTGGCACCGCGGATTCTACTATCGCTTTGGCGAAGGCAGGGATTCCTTTCGTCACTGGCATCGACATCTCCGAAGGTATGATTAAGATTGGCGAAGAGAAAATAGCTTCATTAAAAATAGACAATATAAGTCTTAAAGTCGATGACAGCGAAAATCTCAGTTTCAACGACAATAGCTTCAACTCTGCTTTCATCGCTTTCGGAATAAGGAATTTCGAGGATAAAAAGAAAGGACTTAACGAATTAAGACGTGTCTTGAAAGACAACGGACATCTTCTTATCTTAGAACTTTCCGTTCCTCAAAATTTTATCTTGTTGTCATTATATAAAATCTATTTCCTTCATATATTACCTTTCATAGGAAAGAAAATGTCCGGCGACAGTGTAGCATATACATATCTTCCACAGTCGGTGATGAATTTCCCTAAACCGAAAGAGTTTATGAATATGATGGAGGAATGTGGATTCAGGAAGGTACGTCAAAAAGCTTTGACTTTCGGTCTTTGCAGAATATATGAAGGATTTGCTTGATATTATCAAGCTTCATCCTTCACGATACCTGTATCTATAATTTCCTTTTTAAGTTCCATTAAGTCGCGGGCGTTTTCCACCGAGAAGTCACCTATCATTGTTCTTCTCAACGATGTCATGCAGGCTCCGCTGTTCAACTTCTTTCCGAAGTCATTGACCAAAGATCTTATATAAGTTCCTTTGCTGCATTTCACTTCAAATCTTATTTCAGGGAAGTTGGAAGAGTCGATTTTGAAGTCTTCTATATGTACGAGACGTTCCTTGAGAGCCACTTCTTCATCGGAGCGTGCATATTCAAAGGCGCGTTTGCCTTGTATCTTGATGGCTGAGAACTTAGGTGGACGCTGCATTATGTCACCTAGAAATGACTTCCTTGCTTCTTCCATCATTTCTTCCGTGATACTGTCTGTAGGATAGAAAGCGTCAGGTTCGCTCTCCAAGTCGTATGTTGGAGTGGTCTGTCCGAGCAGCATGGTTCCAGTATATACTTTCTCTTGAGCTTGGAAGTTGTCAATCTGTTTCGTCATCCTTCCTGTACAGATGATGAGAAGTCCTGTCGCCAGAGGGTCTAAGGTGCCGGCATGTCCTACTTTCAGTTTCCTTATTCCATGATAACGTTTTATCACGGCACGGATGAGGTTCACCGCATCGAACGAAGTCCAGTCCAGTGGCTTGTCAATTAGAAATACTTCTCCTTCTTCAAAATGGAACATGTCTTATAAAGCAAAGATTATTGTTGCTATACCGACTATTGCACAGTATATAGCGAAATAGATTAACTTACCTTTTCTTACCAAATTGATCATGAACTTACATGCGAGGCAGCCAGACAGGAAGGCTCCTACGAAACCTACTGCCAATGGCATCAGACCTATGCCGCCTAACAATGCAGGGTCTTTTATCATATCTATGACATTAAGAAAAGTCTCGCCTAAGATAGGTATCAGTACCATAAGGAAAGAGAACTGAGCCATGCTTTCCTTTTTGTTTCCGAGAATGAGACCTGTTGCGATGGTGGTTCCAGAGCGTGACAATCCAGGGAGAACAGCGACAGCCTGGCTTAAGCCGATGATAAAGGCGTCGCGGTATGATATGGTGTCTTTTTTACGAGCCTTGGCATAATATGCGAAGGTGAGCAAAAGTGCAGTGACTAACAGACAGCAGCCTACTATCAGCAAACCGCTTCCGAAGATAGCCTCAACATGGTCCTTGAAAAACAATCCTACTATCATGACTGGAACACATGAGAGCAATATCTTTGCTACATATTCTTTTTCTGTATTCCATTTAGCTGTGAAGAAAGTGCCTTTGAACAAAGATTCTATCTCTTTCCATAAGATTATTATGGTGCTTAAGACAGTGGCCGCATGAACGGTGACAGTGAATAGTAAGTTGTCGGCGGCAGATGTGTTTAGATTCAACAATTCCTGGCCTATGGTGAGATGACCACTGCTACTTACCGGCAAGAACTCTGTCAGTCCTTGAAGGATTCCTAGTAATAAAGCTTCCAACCAATTCATGATTATTTGTTTTTAGATTTTTTCATAATGGCAAATACCTGTATTCCAAATCCTATCAAGACGAGGATAGGAGCTAATGTCAATCTGCGGAAATTGAAGATGGCTTCGTTGAATACATCTGGGTCGTCGGAGCCGCCGCCTATCATAAGAAGGAAGCCTACGAGCAGGAATGCCAATCCTATTATAACCCAAAGATAGTTGTCGCGACCGAAAGGCATCTGTTCCTTTTCTTCTTGTTCGCTGCCAATGTTTTTGTTTTTATCCATGTTGTTCATACTTTTTTTTTACATATAAAACTTATCGATGTCGGCATTGAGATACTGTCTCATGGAGAACACTGTCGATAGTGCTGTCAAGAGAAGTCCTGCCACCAATATCGCGATGTAGATAATCATGATATGTCCGTTGAGGTCGGCGAGGTTCATCTCTGGAAGATAATCCTTTATGCCGTATAATGTCACCGTTATGAATGACAATGCTATGACTGCAGCCAGAAGGCCTTGCATCATGAATGTCTTCAGGAATGGTTTCATGACAAATCCGCGGGTAGCTCCTACGAGCTGCATGGTTCTCACCGTAAAACGTTTGGCATATACGGAGAGACGGATGGTGTGGCTTATCAGCGTTATCGCTATCAACAGCAATATCAAGCTTACTGCGAAGAGTGCGATCTTGACTTTGCTGATGTTTTCGTTGATTGTATTTGTCAATGATTTTTGGTATATGATTTCTTTCACTATGGTTTTCTTCCCGACCCATTTCTCGACCATCGCCATGCTGTCGCTGTTGGCATAGTCGGCCACAAATCTGACGTCTATGGAAGGCAGCAAAGGGTTTTCAACGTCACCAAGCCATTTCAGAAAATCCTCGCCTAGGTCTTCTTTCATCTTGTTGGTAGCGTCTTCCTTGCTGATATATTCTGCCGATTTTACATAGGCCTTTTTACTGATATCGTTCTTTAGATTTATGATTTCCGACTCTTTGGCATTGCTTTTCATTACAATCTCGAAGCCGATGTTTTCTTTGACATAATCCAGCAGCTTGTCGGTATATACCATCATGAAAGCATACATTCCCATCACGAAAAGCACCAGCATGATGCTCATCAGTGAGACGAGATACGAACCTGCGAATCTTCTTTTCGTTGAATTGTTGTCGGAATGCATTGATAATTTATTTCTCTGCAAAGATAATTATTTATTTTTTCTAAAAATCAAAACGTAAAAGTTTTATTTGTTCAAAAAAGATGTAATTTTACACTTCTAAAAACAATCATCATGCTGAAGAAATTAGGCGATTATTTGATATTGATGTGGCAGGCTTTCCGCAAGCCCGACAAGGCTCTGGTTTTCAGGAAACGTCTGCTTCACGAGTTTTATAATCTTGGTTTTACATCTATCGGAATAGTACTTATATTGTCTGTTTTTGTCGGTGCTGTCGCAACGATCCTTGTCGCTTATAACACCGACAATCCATTGCTTCCAGAGAAGCTCATAGGTTTCTCCGCTCGTCAGATGATCGTTCTGGAGTTTTCTCCTACCATGATAAGTCTTATCCTTGCAGGTAAACTGGGGTCTCAGATAGCATCTGAACTTGGCACTATGCGTGTGACCCAGCAGATCGATGCCTTGAAAGTGATGGGTGTCAACCCTGCCAATTATCTGATCCTTCCAAAGATAATATCATGTCTGTTGTTCATTCCTGTCCTGATAATTTTCAGTATAGTGATAGGAATAGTGGGCGGCTGGCTGGCATGTGTATTCACCGGAGTGATAACACCTACCAATTATGTCGTCGGTCTGAGGGCATGGTTCGAACCTTATTCAGTGACGTTTGCGATGATAAAGACAGTGGTCTTTGCTTTTCTGATAACATCAATTTCGAGCTATATAGGCTATGAGGTGAAAGGTGGCTCGGTGGAAGTCGGTAAGGCCAGTACCCAAGCCGTCGTCATCAGCAGTATTGCAATTATAATTTTCGATTTGATTCTGACACAAATGCTTTTGACATGATAAAGTTTGAGAATATAACAAAGAGATTCGGCGACAAACTCGTCCTTGATGACATCAGTGCGACTTTTGAGAGAGGCAAGACAAATCTTATCATAGGTCAGAGTGGTTCGGGAAAGACTGTCCTTATGAAGATATGTATAGGATTGTTCGAGCCCGACAACGGTCGTGTCTATTTCGACAATCGTCCTTTTTCAAATGTTAAAGAGAAATTCAAGACAGACATACGTAAAGAGATGGGAGTGCTTTTCCAAGGCGGTGCTCTCTTCGACTCGATGAACGTGGAACAGAACGTGATGTTTCCTCTCAATATGTTTACCGATATGTCGTACGAGGAAAAACTGAAAAGGGTCAACTTCTGTCTCAACAGAGTCAACTTGAAGGGCATCAACAATCTGATGACATCGGAACTTAGCGGTGGCATGATGAAACGTGTAGCTATCGCACGTGCAATTTCCAACAGCCCTAAATATCTTTTCTGTGACGAACCTAACTCAGGCCTCGATCCTCTTACAGCCGAACTCATCGATGACCTTATCAGCGAAATCACGGAAGAATATAACATCACGACAATAATTAACACTCATGATATAAACTCCGTACTGAAAATGGGTCACACGATAAACTTCCTGCATAAAGGAAAACTGTGGTGGAGAGGCGATAATAAATCGGTACTGGATTCAGACAACGAGGAACTGAACAATTTCCTGTTTTCGACAGAGTTGACAAAAAGAATAAAAATTAATTAAAAACATACAGTTATGAACATATTGGACATCATCATCGGTATAGTGTTGCTGCTATTTGCTCTGGCAGGACTTAGAAAAGGATTGATAATAGAGGCTTTCTATCTGGCATCTGTCATCGTTGGAATATATGGTGCTATGTATTTCTCCGACGCCACAGCCGACTGGCTGTCAGATCTCATCAATGTAGCACCGGAATATCTAGCACTGATAGCGTTCATTATCACCTTCATCGTTTTTCTTGTCCTGATTCGTTATCTCGGCAGGATGATAAGCAATCTCGTTGAAGCGATACATCTCGGCTTCATAGATAAGATCGGCGGCTTCGCCTTCGGAATAGTCAAAGGCGCATTGCTCGTAAGTATCATAATAATGTTGTTGAACATGTTTAATGTCAGCGATGTTATTGACAGGGACGCTAAAGTCAATTCGGTGCTTTATTCACGCGTTGAAAATATAGCGAACACACTTTACAAGAATCACGAATTGGTGGAAGAGTCGATGGAAAGAAGCTTTGAAAAAGGCGTGGATTTCTTTGAAGACAGTATGGAAAAGATAGAAGATGTTATAGAAACAAGTTTAACAAAATAAGAATACAGATGAAAAAGATAGCAGTCATATTAGGAGGATGCGGAACGAAAGACGGTTCCGAGATAAATGAAACGGTAACATTATTGCTTGCGCTCGACCAGCAAGGAATAAAATATCAATGTTTTGCACCTGACAGGAATCAATATCAGGTCATAAATCATCTGACAGGAAAGGTGGTCGATGAGGAACGTAATATGATGGTAGAGTCGGCTCGTATAGTACGAGGTGAAATCCTGCCTTTGGCTGAGATGAAGGCTGACGACTACGACGGCCTGGCTATTCCAGGAGGAGCAGGCATCGCCAACAATCTCTTTACCTATTTCCACGACGGCATGCAGATGAGCGTACTCCCTGAAGTGAGAGACGCTATCGTGGCTATACATCAACAGAACAAACCGATAGCTGCAATGTGCATAGCTCCTGTCCTGCTCGCCAATGTCTTGAACGGCATTACCGTTACCTTGGGCAACGATGAATGTGGCCCTGCAAAAGATATTATTAATATGGGCGCACATCATTACGCAACAAAAAACGGCGAAGTGGCATGCGACCTTAATAACAAAATATTCACCACACCTTGCTTCATGTTGGACGCGACATTAAAGGATATTTATGAAGGTGCCTACAATATGGTGAAAGAATTTGCAAAAGCTCTTTAAGCTCAGCACTGAAGAATGAAACTTCTATAAGTTGTCAAAAATGATCTGATGACTTATAGAAGTTTTTTTAAAAATAAAAAGTCTCATGCAGCAAAATTATACTCGATACGTTACAAGAATGTAAAAAAACAGGAGAAGATGTCGAGATTTGAAGATTTGTTGAAAAAATGCAAGAGACGCAATTCTAAAGCGATGATGGAGTTATACAACATCTGCGCGACGCCCGTCTATAACGCAAGTCTCCATATCGTGACGAACGAATTTGATGCTGAAGAGATAATGCAAGATGCCATCCTTAAGGCATTCGACAACATTGACAGATTCCTTGGAACAGAAAAAGATTTCATTTCTTTCGTGAAGAAGATAGCCATCAACAAAAGCATCGACTTGTTCCGTAAAAACAGCAAGACACCTTTCTTTACTGATGTGGATAACATTTCAGATGACATCATCGACGACGATGACGAACAGATATTTTCCGTTGATCTTATAAAGAAGAAAATAGATTCACTTTCCGATGGATATAGGATGGTGCTGAATCTGCATCTCTTCGATGAGCTGGATTTTGACGTTATCGCTGAGCTGATGAATATAAAACCCGCATCGGTGAGATCGCAATATGTAAGAGCGAAAGAGAAACTGAAAAAAGAATTGAAAATAATGGAAATTGACTCATAGATTTAAAGACGATATGGAAAAGTTTATTAAGGAAAATAGAGAGAAATTTATGGAGATGCCACGCGAAGGCCATCAGGGTCGTTTCGCGATTAAGATGCAAGCTGAGATGAACAGGAAAAATAAGGTAAGACAACTGTGGCTCGGCATATCTTCCGCAGCGGCAGCAGTGACGCTTTTTTTTATTTTGATGAATCAGCAAGATATTATGCGACCTTATATTTATGAAGAGAATGATAAAGTGGCAGAGGTGCGGATGGTGTATGAGAAACAGCTTGACGAGACTATCATGTTGCTTGAAAATATCTTGCCTAGTGTCGATGACTCCACTAGAAATGAAATCAATAAAGTGATAGAGAGTCTGAGCAATACCTATGAAGTATTTGTGAAGATAGCTCCGTTGCCAGAAGAGAAGCAACTGGCAATAACTACTCAGATGTATGGACTACAATTACAAACATTAAATTCGATATATAGAAAAATCAGTGCCAAATAAAGGAGGATCATTATGAAAATTAAAGTTAAATTATCATTAACATTATTGTTGTGTTTCATCGTTTCAATTGGAAATTCCAACAACTATAAATATTCCAAAAAAAGAACCATAAAAGCAAATTTTGAGACGAGTGAAGATTATACCCTTTACGTTTATGGTAAATTCAGCAACTACAACATACAGACATGGGGTGAAGACAATATCAGTTTTCATATTGAAATAATAACGAGATCTGACAAAGAAGAAAATGCCATGAATCTGCTTCATCATATCGATGTGGAGTTTGACAATTCCCAAACCAACAAAAGCGTGTCGGCAAAGACTGTGATTCCTAAGAAGATAAAGAATGCTAATTTTCAAATTGATTATTACATCATGATACCTGAGAATATCTTTGTTGATATTAAAAATTTGTATGGTGATGTCAACATCGACAAGCTCAACAGATATTTTACTATGGATCTGGACTTCGGTAATTTCTCGCTCGACAGTTTATTCTCAACAGCCAATATTGATGTAAAATATGGCAACACAAAGATAAAATATGTTCATGATCTTAAAGGCAATGTAGGTTTTGGTGATGTCCGTATCAACAGTGGTAACAATGTAGATATTAAATTGAAATATGGTAATGGCAAGATAGGTGAGATGAAAACAATGACAGCGCACTGTGAATTTTCCGACTTATCATGCACTTCCATTGATTCTGCGTACATAAATGTACAATACACCGACACATTCCTAGAAAACGTTAAGGAAGTGACAATAGACGACTCTTTCAGTGAAGTTGAGATAGAACATCTCTTAAAGAAAATTAACTTTACATCAAAATATGGCGACATAGAAATAAATAATGTTGATAAAGATTTTGAATATATAGGCATATCATCACAGTTCTCAGATGTCGATATTGTTCTTGACAAAAGCTATAAATTCTCATATCAACTGTCGGCTTCTTTCGGTGATATTAATAATGAAATATTGAAAGATAATGCAAAACGATATGTTAAAGTAAACAGTGAAACTACATTGATGGGAATACATAATGAAGGCACTGATCTTCCTATGATAAAAGCTGACGTCCATCACGGTGACTTAAACATAAAATTTATAAAAGTTAAATAATAATAAACATTAACAAAAACTTTACAATTATGAAAAGAACAGTATTATTTTCTATGCTCATGATTTTAGCTGTGAATGTTTTTTCACAAGAAATAAAAAATGATAGCATAATAGTTGTCAATGGTGACAAGACAGAGATTCTTATCAATAACAACAAGGTGAAAATTATTGACTCCTCCAGGGGATTAAAAATCAGTGTGTTCTCTATCAATGGAGATGGCGAAACAGAGAAGTATCCATATTATGAAAGTTTTTATGAAAATAAAGTCAAAGACAAGACAGAACAAAGAAATATCAGCATTAATTTCCCTATAATACCGACTTTTATCAAAGAAGAAAGATACTTTTCTGAACTTGAGATGGAATTAAAAGATGCTGAGAAAGAATTAGAATTCAGAAGCTTTGGACCTATATATCCTACGATATATTATTCTTATTCCGCTATGGTCAGGACAGACATCATGATGGTTCAGCCGCAACGAGCCACTTCCTTTGAATGGGGCTTATATTTCTCTCAGTTTGAATTATGCCATAACAAAAACAAGACATTAGGATTGACAACTGCTATCGGTATTTCTAATACATACAACTACTTTGATTATATAGTAGGCACACATCACGAAGCCGCCACCAATTCAGACAACTGCACATATTTCTATTTTGGAGGTGACAATCAAGACATACCTACTGGAATGGAAAATATTATTGATGAAGATATAAACAAGAGCTATCTTCGTTATTGGAGTCTTCGTCTTCCTGTCAATATCCAAACTCAATGGAGGATTGGACGTAAGAAAATGGCATTTTCCTTCGGTCCTGAATTTGAATGGCGTTTTGCAATGAAGTCGAAGATAAAATTCAATGACGGAAGCAAACATATAGTTTCCGACAATCTGGCATACAATCCTTTTGGTGTCAATGCTTTGGCAATATTGAATTTCCAAGATTTTGTAATCTTCGGAAGAGCAGGTCTGACATATCTGTTCAATCAAAACAATAGCCATGAAAATGTCGTTCCTGTCAATTTAGGCATCGGTTTTACATTCTGATAAAAAGATAAAAAAATCTTAAAATCATTGTTGGAATGGAATAATAATTGTTTAATTTTGGGCGATAAAAAAAGCATTCACGCAATAATATCTCAATTATGAAACGAGCATTATTTTTAATTTTAATTTTATTTTTGCAAGTGCATTTAATAGCTCAAAATAATGTCATTGGTGTATTAGTTGATGACTCAAACAATGAGAAGCTGCCATTTGTAAATGTGGGTCTGATGCGGGCAGTAGATTCTGTCTTTGTGTCGGGAGCTTCATCAAACGAAAACGGACAGTTTAAGTTGGAACATGTTCCAAGTGGCAAATACATATTTTTCGTTTCATCGATAGGATACGAGACGTTGAAGAATGCCATTGACGTCGCTTCAGATCTAGACTTGGGTGTTATCAGGATGAAACCAGGCAACGTTACTTTGGACGAGGTCGTTATTGTAGAGAAACGTCCGTTGTTCAGCAATGAAGGAGAAAAGACTTTATATAATGTTAGCGATGATCCTAGTGTTCAGACAGGAACCGTCTCTGATGCTTTGCAGAACGCTCCTGGAGTGGAAGTCGATGTCGATGGTAACATCACCTTGCGTGGTGTCTCGTCGGTGGAAGTATGGATCAACGGGCAGCCTTCCAACCTCAATGAAGAAAATCTTAAGACATATTTGCAGCAGATGCCAGCAAACGCGCTTGAGAGAATAGAGGTGATAACGAATCCTTCTGCACGTTATTCTTCCAATAGCGATGGTGGTATCATCAATATCGTCACTAATTCCAAAATTAAGAAGAACCAATTTCTCAGCTTCGGACTACGAGCTTCTTCTTCACCTAATGCCTCGCCTTGGGTGTCGTATGTTTGGGCTAACGAGAAGCTGTCACTCAACCTTTTCGTCAACGGCTCTTATTCGCAGTGGAAAAACATTACCAACGGCTATAGCACTTCTTTTACAGACAATGCCGACCATACAGGCCTTGATACTACAAACCATACTTCTTATAACGGAGAAGCGTTCTCCAATAATTTCGGCGGTGGTTTCAACATCAACTTCGATTATAATATCGACACCATGAACACTATCTCCGTATGGGTAGGAGGCTGGCCTAACTCTTCCAAAAGCGAGAGCTTTAATGAGACATTCCGCCATGAATATATGCAGGAAGCAGGATTATATCATTATACAACATACGGCGAATCGTCAGGGCACGGCAGCTTCTATCATGGAGGATTACAGTTTTTGCATAAGTTCAATAATGAAGGACATAACATCAGCCTTAGGATGACAGGCAACATCGCTGATGGAAGCGATAACGAATATCAAAGAAGATACTATGAGACACAGCCTTGGATGAACGTGGATTATAGAGAGTTGTCTTATTATAACGATATGGGTTGCGGAATCAACCTCGACTATTCTCTTCCTTATTCAGAAAACGGCGAAATCGGCATCGGTGCTTCTTATGAATATAGTCCGGACAATTATTACATAGACTATGATACACTTGCTAATGATGTATATGTCAATGATATCATGCGTAGCTTTGACAGAGAAGTAGGCTCTAACGAATATGATGTATATTTCACACTTCAACAGAAATGGGGCAACTTTGTCTTGAAACCAGGTATCAGAATGGAATATGAGAAGTTATGGTGCAACATAGATGGCTATACAACGAGTAACGAGACAAAAGATTATCTCAACTGGCGACCTTCAATACATCTCTCATATAGGACTAAATCGATGCATAATTTCAGTATGAGTTATTCACGCCGTATAGCACCACCTAGTGCTAGAAATCTTACAAATTATAAATTCTATAGTACGGAATCGTACACTACAGGTAATCCGGAATTGCTCCCTACATATACCAATTCCATTGAAGCTGGCTGGACGAAATACTGGAACAGATTCGGTTCTGTAGGTCTGACAGCATATTATAGAGATTCAAGAAATACTGTAGATAACATTAGTGATGTCATCTATGATGATTTCTTCGGAAGATATGTGCAATATTCATATCCTGTTAATGTTGGCAAGTCGTCGAGAAAAGGTCTCGAAGCAAATATAACATATCGCCCGACAGGCATGTTCAACATGAGATTGTATGCCAATGTATATGATTATTATTATGAGACAGTCTTCGACAAACTAAGCAACGAGGTCATAAAAGACAATTCCATTGTATATAGCATGAGATTGAACATATGGACTAAGTTATGGAACAAGCTTGAGATTCATGCTTCAGGAAACTACCGTTCTCCACAGCAGTCTCTCTTTGCCGAAAAACAGGCTAACTATTCCATCAACTGTGGCTTGCGTGCCGATTTCTTCGACAGAAAGATGTCTGTTCATATCAATGTCAACGATATTTTCAACTGGAACAAATGGGATAACAACACGACGAATCCGTATTATATCTCATATAGTTCCTTCAAGTTCAACAGCCGTTCTATCAGTGCAGGATTGGTATTCCGTTTCGGTAAGATGGAATTGGAAAGAAAGGCTCAAACTGGAGGTGGCGAGATGCAGAATCCTAGTGTAGGAATGTAAAACTTTGTATCTTTGCACTTGTTAATAGGGCGTAAGCATAATGCCATCAAAACAGTATAAATTATGAATTATAAAATAGTATTACTCTCAACACTATTGTTAGCATTCGCATCATGCGAAGATAAGAAGGAAGCTAAGCCTGTTACGCAGTCGGTGCCACAGAAGCAGGTCGTAAAAGTTCCTGATTTCAATGCCGATTCGGCTTATCATTATGTTAAGAAACAGCTGGATTTTGGCCCTAGGGTTCCTGGTAGCGAGGCTCACTCTCAATGTGCAGAATGGTTTATTGATTACTTTAACACAAAGGCAGACACTGTTTATGTGCAGGACTTCAGGACTCGTCTCTACAACGGAAATGGCATTGACGGAAAGAATATCATAGCAGCTTTCAATCCAGAGGCAAAGAAGAGAATAATACTCGCCGCTCACTGGGATTCACGTCCTTTTGCAGACCACGATCCTGATGAGAAAAACTGGAATACTCCTATCGACGGAGCTAACGACGGAGCTAGCGGCGTGGGTATATTGATGGAGATGGCTCGTATCCTTAAAGATAATCCTATCAATACAGGTATAGACATCATATTGTTCGACCTTGAAGACTATGGAGCTCCTTATTTTCTTAATCTGATGACTAACGACGACTGGGCTCTCGGATCGCAATATTGGGCAAAGAATCCTCATATTTATAACTATCGTGCATATTTCGGAATATTGCTTGATATGGTAGGCGCTCCTAATCCGAAATTCCCTAAAGAATATTATTCACAACAATTTGCACCATCGTTAAGTAATGACGTATGGAGAATAGCAAGAGATTTGGGTTATTCGGATTATTTCACCAATGAGATTGGACATCCTATCAATGACGACCATATCTATATCAACGCATACGCCAATATTCCTATGATTGACATCATTCATCTTGAAGATAACAGCGAAAGTTCTTTCTATCCTTATTGGCATACTGTCAAAGATAATATCGAACAAATAGATCCCAAGACCCTTGATATGGTCGGAACAGTGGTGACAAATGTCATTTACAGATAACGAGGTCTTATTAAGGCGGACAATAAAAAACCTGAGAATAATTCAATTCTCAGGTTTTTTAGTTTTATCGAAAATCTAATGTCTTAGAATTTCATGACTCTTTGAACGTTGCTGCCGTCAGCAGTGATGATGCGGATCATATATAAACCGTTTTCATATTGGCTCATATCGATGATCTCTCTGTCTGAATCAACTTCTACATCATATACAATTTGTCCCAATGTGTTTGTCATTGTGATGCGTTGCATTGATTCAGCTTCTATAGTCAAGTTGCCGCTTACTGGATTTGGATATACAGAAGCCATGTCAGCTTGATTATCTTCAACAGAAACGACATAAGTCATACATGACATTGAATAATATGTTGCATTAGGCACACCACCGTGGACTAATCTTACAGAATATTCTGCGTTTTCTGAGGTCTCATCGGTGAATGTATTACCTGTGACAGGTTCAGCTGTGATGAGTTCTCCATTGCGATATATCATAGTGCCGATAACATCTTCTTCCATTCCTGGATATTCACCTTCAAAGTTGACGAAAACGCGGATGTTCCATGTATAGTCCCATTCGATATCAGCATACATGTCGAACCATTGTTCTCCGTCTTCTGAGATCCAACGACCGTTAGGATTGCCTGTGTTGGCACCTGCAGGAGCAATATATTGTCCGTTGTGATTATGGAAGATGACCCAGATGTTTTCGTTTGTGATCATGATATGTTCTGTCAATTCAAACTCAACGTATGTCTTGCTTCCGCTGCAAAAGTAATTTTGAGTATGAACCAAATTGCCTGGAGAGAACTCACCTCCTATATATATCTGTATCTCGCCGTCGTGAGCTGCATAGTCGTATGTTGACACTTTCAACAATTTTTGACCAACATAAGGTTCCAGGTCTGTTGAAGGGAACATGATGCCCCAATAGAATGTGCCGCCGCTATAACGACCTACACCGTCAACATTATAACCATCATCATAGAACAAGTTGCTACCTTCTGATTCGTTTGCATTATCAACTTCAGGTACTATCCAAGTCAGGACGTTGCTTCCACCTGTGTTTTCTACATTAAGATCTGTAGCGCCAATGAAGTTGTCACATTCAGAGAATGTCCATGTGTATTTTACTGAAGAACTTGAACCTGTGGTATATTTTGCAGTGACGGTTGTTGTATAAACTTTACCTTCTTCAAAAGCAGATCCTTCGATGTCGTGTTGGTAATAAGGTGTTGTGACATTGTCTTGTAAGATGCCATTTAACTTGATGTCGTATGAGATCAGTTCTTTTGACTCGTTGACATCCCATTGTGCCCAACCTGTTGGAGATACGTAAAGATTTTCAACAGCATTCAGCACTTCTTCAAGAACGATGTCAAATTCTGTTTCTTCCCATATTTCCACGACTTTATTCTCATATTCAGAAACGAAGCCGTCTTTAGATACTGTAAGTTCATATTTTCCTTTACGGAAGTTATTCCATTTATGAGATCCCGAATCGTTAATTACAACAATATAGTCTGAGTTTTCAACCATATTTATGAAACTTACTGTTGTTCCTATAGCGGAGTCGTTGCTGTTGGTAGAGACATTCACTTCAACAGTTGTTGTCATGCCTTTATCTATGGTGTTGGACCATACGATTCCAGATTCATTTGAATTGTTGATGACTTCTATATTGTCAATACCGACGCAATATCCATAGTGATTTTCATTTACGAAAGCGATATATGTGTCTTTTTGAGCATAATCTGACAAGTCAACATTTGCTTCAGTCCATGAAGAAACATTTTCACCTTCTGTTGACCATACTTCTGACCAAGGTCCTGTAGGTGAATTACCTGCCATAACTTTCAAGACATTAACATCAGAATCCCAAGCTGGTGAAATATATTGGAATCTTAAGTTGACGCTTGAACATAATGACAAGTCGATAGCAGAAGTTACCATATAATATTTAGATGATGAAGGTGAGCCTTGGCTGAATGCTGAATAAGAACCATCAAAAGCATAGTAGTTGTAAGAACTATTCTTTACACCCCAGTCGGAGATATAATATTCAGATTGAGGATCTTGGTATGTTATCCATCCTGATGGCATAACACCGTTTTCAAATGTTTCTTCGAGAATTGTCTGTTCAGCGCGATTACCTTCATAAACTGCTGAAACGCCCCATTTGTATGTTCCAGGTTCCAAAGAACCCCATTCGTTATCGATATATGATGTTTCTTCAGTGTTCTTTATGAGCTGATCGACAATGTCGCTGTGAATGTTTGTTCTGTAAACGTTAAAGCTTGTGAATGCACGTGATTCCATTTCCCATTCGACCTTAACTTTTGCATTGTCAAGTTCTGTTGCTACAACATTGTCAACAGTTTGATAATCTTCATACATCAAGAAGTCGAGTTCCAAAGGCTGACCGTATGTCAATGCGATATCGTGTGACGTGTTTTGATAACCTTCTGCCACTGCTATAGCTTCATATTCACCTACACAAATTGATTCTGAATATTCACCGTTCTCATCTACAGAAATTTTATATGTTCTGCTAATGCCGTATTCGTCTCTACCGGCGAATGTGATATTACCATTTGTAATTATAGTGCTGCCATCTATTTCGAGAAGTTTACCATGTACGTTACATAATCCTGATACATAAACGTTGACAAATTCTGTATGAGCAGACTCTCCATATTCATAAGCAGCAGTTGCGGTGATATTATGACCAGTCATATTGTAAGGAAGTTCGTTTGTGGTATAAGACAAGCCTGTAATTACCTCGTCGTTAAGTCTTACACCATCAGCATAAACGTTATATCCAATATTTAATGTATTTGAAACTGAAGGCCATGAAATAGTTACATCATCACCTACATAAATCATGCTGTTAGAAACGACAACGCCAGCTGGACCTTCGTATGGTGTAGAGAACATCCAGACATCGCCTTCTGTTGTTCCTGAAGTGTTACGGGTATTGACTTGCCAGAAATAAGCAGTATTTGGTGATAATGAACCTGCGTTATATTGAGTCTGAAGATTACTCGTCCAATCGACTACAACATTTTGTGGAGGATTTTGTGTTCCGTATAAAAGCTGATATTCAACGACATCAGAAGCCAAATTCCATGACAAGTTTGAATCTGTCACTTGTTGAGCCATGTCAGATGGTGTTGGGTTAGTAGCTTTTGATGGGAGCGGGCTGTCTTCTGTCTCGATATAGACCATGAGAGGTGCTGCTGTAGCTGATGCTACGAGATAGTAGGTTCCTGCAGGAACAAACATGTCTGAAATTATTCCGCTTTCTTGAAGAGCATAGTAATTGTCGATATGAGGACCGCCTTTGCCTTGGAATCCTTCTTCATATAAAACGACTTTTGCACCTGTGCCTGTAGGAGTTGCGCTTAATAATTTGTCTGTGTCAAAAACAAGTTTATAAACTGCATCTGGACCAGCTTCGCCTCCGAATGGCAATGAATAGTTTGGATATAAACTAGAATAGTTTGGCATTGCCAAGTTTGGATATGTTGTCACAGTCTCTGCCATTTCCCAGACATCATTGCCTGTTGGAGTATAAACTACAGCTGACATTTCGACTACTTCAGTCTGGTTTTCACTTCCGTATGTTATTGTAAGTTGGCCTGTTTGTGTACCATATCCTGAACCTGGAGTAATATCAAATGATAAAGGATTGCCATAAACTATGGTTGTTGGAGTTTCTACATCAGACAAATCAAAGAATGGATTTGATGAATTGATAGAGCTGACATTCATTGTTGCAACATTTGTAGAAATAGAAACTTCGTATGGAGCTTTCCATTTGTTTAATGGGCAATAACCCAAATTTATGGGGTCAGGTGTCACTGTAACAGAAGGTTCTACGTCATCACCGACTTCGTAATTGAAGATGACCTGATTGTTGTAATAAGGATTAGATCCTGTATAGTTGCCATAGACTTCAGACAAGTTGCCTACGCTATATGGAGTTTGCAAAGAGGCTTTGTTGAGAGATCTAGGTGTTGAACCTGTTGAATATGTGTAGAATTTTGACTCGTCTTCGTAATTCTCAAAATATGCTGAGCCGTCATATACGCAAAGGATAGCGTTACCGCCTTCATATTCGAAATCAGTTTGGAAATTGACTGTAGCCCATTCACCTTCAGCTCCTGGATAAGTTATAGGACCTGAATAGACGAGGTATGTCTCTGAAAGGTTAACCCAATCTTGGGTATGCGTAAACGCTTCTTTTTCTGTGTTAGCCATGTAAACCTTGATCGTACGAGTTACAGAAGATGCATTCGCCATTTTGAACGAGACACCTGTGATGTAACCTGGTGTTGATAACAATTCTTCTGCTGTGAAGATTTGTTGTGTGATACTGTACTTGAAACCATCTTCAATTGGAAGCACTCCGCTATTTGTATCGCCTGACCCAATTGAAATTTGGATTTGTGCATCAACAGAATATGCAAAACCGCAGATACACATTACTAAAAAAAGAAAGATTCTTTTCATTTAAAAAAAATAATTTGTTTGTTAATAAATTGAATTTTAATTAATTACCAATCTCATGTTTATGAACTATACCAGTTTATTCAAAAATATGCAAAGATAAGTTTTTTTTACGAAAATTTTAAGTGAAAAAAATAAAAAAACGAATACTGTCTTGCATAATATTTTAGCATATAAAAATAGTCTTAAAGAAGTATTTTTGTAAAAAAAGACCGTAAGAATTGTTGTTTTTAAATACGACATATATTTTCTTGATTAATATAGATTTTTTTGATAATATTGTAGAGTTATATATTATTGTATTATTATGAATATCAAAGTTATATTTATTATAATATCGTGTTGTTTTACTATAAAAATGACAAAAGAAATTATGTCATATAATTCAAAAATTTAATATTTTAACCTCAATACTATTGACAGTAATCAAAAAAGAAGTAATTTTGCAAACACAAGTACTAAACATTCTCTATAGCTTTGTAAGTAGTTTGGTTTATTAATGCAATTTTGGGCGCTCCCCGCGCCCTTTTTTTTCTTGTCTGGCGATTGTTTTATTTGTAACTTTGCTATCGTTTAAAAATTGTCATTTATGAAAAAGCACATTTCAAAATTATCATTATTAGCGTATATGTTATTTTTTATAACAGCTAATCTTAATGCCCAGTATGATGTACATTTCACTAATCAGCAGTTGAGGATAGATTATTATATATATGGTAATGCCGACACCTGCTATTATGCATTGGACAAGTATGTGATGGAACCAGTATGGGGTGGCGCGCGTACTAATTTGATTGATAGTCTTGGTTATGGTGATTATCTTTTTGAGGTACTGCTTCACGATTCGGATGTGGTAATTTATTCAAGAGGTTATTGCAATCTCTTCGGTGAATGGCAGTCTGTTCCTGAAGCAGAATTGGTAACTAGAGGCTTCAACGAATCTGTCATTATGCCGTATCCTAAGGAAATTGTTGATGTGGTGTTTTATATGAGAGATTATGATGGTAATTTCATTGAAAAGATGCGTTTGGTTGTTGATCCTAACGATTATTTTATCCAGACTGCGCATGCAAATAAATATTCTATTCTTAATGTACATGGAAACTATGCTCCAGAAAAGGCTGTCGATATAGTTATCCTCCCTGATGGATATACTGAGGAGGAAATGGGCAAGTTTGTCATTGACTGTAATTTCTTCAAGGAATGTCTTTTCTCTTATGAGCCTTATACATCTTATCAAGACAGATTTAATATCAGAGCTGTAATGGTTCCTTCTGAAGATTCCGGTGTCAGTATCCCTGCTGAAGATATATGGAAAAATACAGCTGTAAACTGTTCTTTCTACACTTTTGACTCAGAACGTTATTGTATGTCATATGACAATCAGTCTATCAGAAATCTATCATGTTTAGTCCCATATGACCAGATTTATATATTGGCCAATACTTCAAAATATGGAGGTGGAGGAATATATAACTTCTATTGTGTCAGCTCTACCGATGATAGTTTTTCATCAGATGTCATAATCCATGAGTTTGGTCATGGATTTGCTGGATTAGGTGATGAATATTATGATGACTCTGGATCATACGAAGAGTTTTATAATCTAAGTATTGAGCCTTGGGAACCTAATATCACTACATTGGTGAATTTTGATGCAAAATGGAAAGACATGCTTAAGAAAAAGACTCCTGTACCGACACCTGCAGATGACAGATATATAGATGAGATAGGCGTTTTTGAAGGAGGAGGCTACGAACCAGAAGGAGTATATCGTCCTAAGATGGATTGTCTGATGAAGTCGTTTAAAGGAGACAAGTTCTGCGAGGTATGTAACAGAGCTATAGAAAGAATGATTCTATATTATACAGAATAGACAGTAAATATATAAAAGAAAAAGCGACCATGCGGTCGCTTTTTTCATATCTTTTTAGGAGCTATTTTATTTCTTATGATGTTGTAAAGCTCGTTGGCATTGACGCGTATTTGTTCCATGGTGTCGCGGTCACGTACTGTCACAGTGTTGTCTTCCAATGTCTGGTTGTCGATTGTCACGCAGAGAGGTGTACCGATAGCGTCCTGTCTTCTGTAACGTTTGCCGATAGAGTCTTTTTCTTCGTATTGGCACATGAAGTCTGGTGTGAGTTGTTCCATGATTTCGCGTGCTTTTTCAGGGAGACCATCTTTCTTCACGAGTGGAAGGATCGCTACTTTATAAGGAGCCAAGGCAGCAGGGAATTTCATCACTACGCGTTCTGATCCGTCTTCAAGTTTCTCTTCTGTATAAGCGTGGCTTAACATGGCGAGGAACATACGGTCTAGGCCGATAGAAGTTTCGATGACGTAAGGGATATAACTTTCGTTAGTCTCAGGATCGAAATATTGAAGTTTTTTGCCAGAGAACTTGGAATGGCTGCTGAGGTCGAAGTCTGTACGGCTGTGGATGCCTTCCAATTCTTTGAATCCGAATGGGAATTCAAATTCGATGTCGGTAGCTGCATTAGCATAGTGAGCTAGTTTTTCATGATCGTGGTAACGATATTTCTCAGCAGGGATACCTAATGATAGATGCCATCTGAGACGTTCTTCTTTCCAATGTTTGAACCATTCGAGTTCAGTGCCAGGGCGTACGAAGAACTGCATTTCCATTTGTTCAAACTCTCTCATTCTGAATATAAACTGACGTGCAACGATTTCGTTACGGAAAGCCTTACCTGTCTGAGCGATACCGAATGGCACTTTCATTCTGCCTGTCTTTTGTATGTTGAGGTAGTTGACGAAGATACCTTGTGCTGTCTCAGGACGGAGATAAATTTCGTTAGCGCCTTCAGCGAGAGAGCCCATCTGTGTGGCAAACATAAGGTTGAATTGACGTACGTCGGTCCAGTTGCGTGAGCCAGAGATTGGACAAACGATGCCGAGATCTTCGATGAGTTGTTTGATGCCGGCGAGGTCGTTGCTTTCCATAGCGGCATAGAGACGATGGCTGATGTCTTCAATCTCTTGTCTGTAACCGAGGACGCGAGCGTTTGTTGAGACGAATTGTTCTTTGTCAAAAGCATCGCCGAAACGTTTCTTGGCTTTTTCTACTTCCTTGTTTATCTTGTCTTCAATCTTAGAGATGTGATCTTCTACTAATACGTCGGCACGGTAACGTTTCTTACTGTCCTTATTGTCGATCATCGGGTCGTTGAAAGCATCGACGTGACCAGAAGCTTTCCATACTGTAGGATGCATGAAGATGGCTGCGTCAACGCCGACGATGTTTTCGTGCATCTGCACCATAGCTTTCCACCAATATTGGCGGATGTTATTCTTTAATTCAACGCCATTTTGACCGTAGTCATAAACAGCTGAGAGTCCGTCATAGATATCACTTGATGGAAACACGAATCCGTATTCCTTGGCGTGAGATGTTATCTTCTTGAAAAATTCTTCTTGATTCATTTTGTTTGTTTATTTAGTCAACAGACAACGGACAACGGACAACAGTCAACAGACCTTGTGCATTGTTCATTGTAAATTATTCTTTTAAATCATTTTAATTCTTAATTCCTAACTCCTCATTCATAATTATAAAATAAGCATTGCGTCACCGTATGTGAAGAACTGATATTTTTCAGCTACGGCCACCTTATATGCATGCATGAGAAGTTCGTAGCCTGCGAATGCTGCCACTTCCATCATCATTGGTGATTTTGGAAGGTGGAAGTTGGTGATGAGAGCGTCTGCTGTGTTGAAGTCGTAATGAGGGAATATGAACTTGTTTGTCCATCCTTTGTAAGGATTTATCTGACCTGATATTGCGACTGCTGTTTCCAATGCTTTGAGAGATGTTGTTCCTACGGCGAATACCTTGCAGCGTTCTGCTTTTGCAGTGTTGATGATGTCGCAGGCTTCTTGTGTTATCTCCATCTCTTCAGAGTCGGTTTTGTGTTTTGTGAGGTCTTCTACTTCTATATCGCGGAAATTACCTACACCGGTATGAAGTGTGAGTTCTGCGAAGACACAATCGCGGAGTTCGAGATGTTTCATGAGCGATTTGCTGAAGTGCATTCCTGCTGTTGGAGCTGCTACGGCACCTTCACATTTGGCGAAGACAGTCTGATAGTTCTCGGCGTCTTCTGGTTCTACTGGACGTGCAATCTCTGGAGGAAGCGGTGTGTTGCCTAAATCGGTGATGGTTTTTTTGAATTCTTCAGGAGTGCCGTCGAACAAGAAACGTAATGTTCTTCCGCGTGATGTGGTGTTGTCGATGACTTCTGCCACAAGTTCGTCGTTTTCTCCGAAATATAATTTGTTGCCAATACGTATTTTACGGGCTGGGTCAACAAGGACGTCCCAGAGACGGCTCTCATGGTTGAGCTCGCGAAGCAACATGACTTCTATCTTCGCACCAGTCTTCTCTTTTTCACCATAAAGACGAGCTGGAAAAACTTTTGTGTTGTTGAGTACGAAAACGTCTCCTGCGTTGACATAATCTAAAATGTCTTTAAAGATACGATGTTCGATGGAACCATCTCTGCGATTGACTACCATCAGACGAGCTTCATCTCTGTTCTTGGCTGGATAGCTAGCTATGAGATTGGCAGGAAGGTTGAATTTGAATTGAGATAACTTCATTTATATAATGATTTTATGTTGATTTCAACGAAAATTACAAATATAATACATCAACGAAGTTTTGTCAAGTGTTTTTTTGAAAAAATTGTTTTTTTTCTTGTCTTTATGCCTATGATAGTTGTTGTTGTATTCTATGAATAATTTTAATGGTTCCCTTACATGATGTGGCATATATTGCTAAAAAGAAGGATAATGAAAATTTATATGGATGAAATTATAAAACAAAGTCATTCATTCCCGTTTCTGCTTCCAACATCCGTCAAAATATCTTCAGGTCTCCTTCTCTGATCCAGTTTAATTTTCTGAATATTTCTCCGAAAATCCATGTCAGTATTGCAGGTATTACAAAGCATATCAGCAATATTCCGAGCCACATTTTAGGACCGCCTTCTGGCATGGCTGTTATTATTCCGAAAGGACCAACAAGTCCGCATGTACCCATGCCAGCTCCTATAGGCACATTCTCCAGTTGGAATACACATGTCGATAATGGTCCTGTTATGGCTGCTGATAGGGTAGGAGGAATCCATGTCATAGGATTTTTTATGATGTTAGGCATCTGTAGCATCGAAGTACCTAATCCTTGTGATGCGAGGCCGCCCCAGCTGTTTTCTTTGAACGACATCACGGCAAAGCCGATCATCTGAGCGCAGCATCCTGCTGTTGCTGCACCTGCGGCAATGCCTGACAGACCTATGGCGATACATAAGGCAGCACTGCTGATAGGTAGTGTCAGTGCCATGCCGACGGATACAGATACAATGACGCCCATGATGAAAGGACGCATCTCGGTAGCGTTTTCTATGAATCTTCCGAAGGCTTCCATGAAAGCATTGATGCCAGGCCCTACGAACATGGCTAGCAATACTCCGCTTATGATAACTACAGAAGGTGTGACGAGTATATCTACTTTTGTTTCTTTGGATACCATCTTGCCAAGCTCGGTGCTGATGACTGTTGCTACATAAGCTCCTACTGGTCCTCCCAAGGCATTACCTGCTATGCCAGCCACTGTGGCTGAGAATAGCACTAACGATGGAGCATGAAGTGAATATGCAATTGCGACACCTATGGCAGCGCCTGTTGCTTGTTTGGCATATTGTGCTATGTCAACAAGAATAGGAAGATTCAGTTTGTCGCCCAGCGTGGTGAAGATGGTTCCTATAAGCAATGATGCGAAAAGTCCGAAAGCCATAGCTCCTAGAGCGTCGAGGAAATATGCTTTGGCTGTGACATTGATGTCTTTCTTTAATAGAAAATCTTTAAATCTCATATCTATATTTGAAAACGCAAAGATATATATTAAAATCCAGTTCTGATGTCTGGCAAGCAAAAAAAAGATGCCACATTAATAGTGACATCTTAACCATAATATAAAATGAAAAAGGAAATTTCTTAACAATTCATTCCGCCGCAGCAGTGGATGGTTTGTCCTGTGACATATCTTGACATGTCGCTGGCGAGGAACAGAGCTGTGTCGGCGACGTCTTCTGGAGTTCCGCCTCGTCTCAAAGGAATGGTCTTCATCCATTCTTCTCTAGCTTCTTCTGGAATCTGGTTTGTCATGTCGGTGATGATGAAACCAGGAGCTATACAGTTGGCTCTGATATTACGTGAACCCATTTCTTTGGCGATAGATTTTGCCAAGCCTATCAAACCTGCTTTAGATGCTGCATAGTTGGCTTGACCAGCATTGCCTGACACTCCTACTACAGAAGCCATGTTGATGATACTGCCGCTGCGTTGGCGTGCCATGATAGGAACGATAGCGTGTATGAAATTAAAAGCTGACTTCAAGTTGACAGTGATGACATCGTCCCATTGTTTTTCGGTCATTCTCATCATCAAAGTGTCGCGTGTGATGCCGGCATTGTTGACCAATACGTCGATGCTTCCGAAGTCTTGATGTATCTGTTTTACCGTATTCTCTACATCGTTGTAATCGGCAGCGTTGGAGAGATATCCTTTTGCCTTGATGCCAAGAGCTGTCAGTTCAGATTCTGTTGCCTTGATGTTTTCTTCATTTAAGTCGGTGAATGCGATGTTACAGCCTTCTTCTGCAAAACGCATAGCGATAGCTTTACCAATACCTCTCGCTGCTCCTGTGATGACAGCTGTTTTATTTTCCAATAATAATTTCATAATTGTAATTTTTTAGTCAACAGACAATTGACAACTAACATCGGTCATTTGGTCTGAAATTCAACTGCCCAAAGCTGAAGCTCGTTGTCAATTGTATATTGTTAATTGTTAATTATACATTTGCAAATCTTCTTCTTTGAAATTTTCTACAAAGGTAAGAATTTTTGCTATCTCAGCTTCACCTAAGGCAATCATAATTTTACATGAATTCATGAAATTACAATTTCCTGATTCCATGCTGCGATTGCAGTCTTGTAATAGGAGATGGCTCATGATGAGATGTCCCATCGCTTCAACCATTCTGCGAGCCAAGAAGTCGTATGCTTCTGATGTGGTGCCGAATTTGTCTGCAGTCTCTACTATCTTGAGATAACTTTCTTTCATCTTGTCGATACGTGAACGGAGAGGCATGAGGCTTTCGTCCAATGGCATTGCTTCATATTCTTCGATACGTTTGAGATAGGCTCCGTTTCCGATGAAACGAATGGCTGCCACAACCTGTAATTGTGATGTTCCTTCATAGATGCTTAATATTCTAGCGTCTCTGTAAAGGCGTTCACATTTGTATTCTTTCATGAATCCTGATCCGCCATGTACTTGTATGCTGTCGTAAGCTACCTGGTTGGCGTATTCGCTGGCGAAGAGCTTAAGCATAGGAGTCATCATGTCGGCGCAGCGTTGAGAATATTTCATGTCTTGACGTTCTTCTGCTGTTAGAGTTCTCTCTTTGCTGATAGAGTCGTAAGTTTTATATAAATCTACGAAACGTGAAGTTTCATATAATAAGGTTCTTGTTGCATCAATTTTGGCTTTCATTGTGCCTAGCATCTCATATACTTGAGGAAATTTGACGATAGCTTTGCCGAACTGTTCGCGTTGTTGGGCATATTGAATAGCTTCGCGATAAGCTGCTTCGGCGAGACCTACCGATTGTGCTCCCACTCCTAGACGAGCTCCGTTCATGAGAGACATGACGTATTTGATGAGGCCCATGCGGCGGTCACCTATGAGGAGTGCCGGTGCGTTGTTGAATACCAACTCAGCTGTAGGAGATCCTTTGATGCCAAGTTTGTTTTCGATACGACGTACCATGACGGCATTGTCTCTTCTGTCGTACAAGAAATAAGAGAGGCCGCGACCGTCTGTCGTTCCTTCTTCAGAACGAGCCAGGACGAGCTGTATGTCTGCATCGCCATTAGTGATAAAACGTTTAACGCCATTGAGTCTCCAGCAGTTTTGTTCATCATCGAAGGTAGCTTTAAGTCTTACTGACTGGAGATCAGAGCCGGCGTCAGGTTCGGTGAGAGCCATAGAACAGGTGAAGCCTTCGTTGATGAGAGGTAGATATTTCTCTTTTATCTCTTCAGAGGCAAACTCGTATATGGTCTCTGCGCAGTCTTGAAGTCCCCAGATGTTGGCGAAGCCGGCATCGGCGCGCGACACTATCTCAGCTGCCATGACGTATGGTACGTAAGGGAAGTTCAAGCCTTTATATTTACGAGGCAACGACATGCCATAGAGTCCTGCATCGCGCAAGACTTCATGGTTTTTCTGTGTGCCTTTAGCATAAACGATTTCATTGTTGATGACATGAGGACCTTCATGATCCACTTCTTCAGCGTTAGCCTCTAACACATTAGCAGCTAAGTCACCTACTATCTCGAGAACCTTGTCGTAGCTGTCGATGGCATCATCAACGTCAGATGGAGCCAGCATATCATTTTCGCTATCGGCAAAGTCGCGTTCTTTCAACTTGATAATCTTATCCATCACAGGATGTGAGAGATAAAACTTTAAGCTTTCGTTATCATTATAGAAATTCATAGTACTTATTTTTTTGAACTTTGGCTTTTGGCTATTAGCTGTTTAACTTTATTAACTGCCAATGGCCAAAAGCCAATAGCCTTAGTGTTTTATAACATGTTAGATTTATAACTCTTTATCATCTTAGGTAAAATGTCCATAGCGTCGCCTATGATGGTATAGTCGGCTATGCTGTTGATAGGTGCGTTAGGGTCAGTGTTGATAGATATTATCTTGGCTGACTGATCCATTCCGGCACGATGTTGTACTGCTCCAGAAATACCGCAAGCAATATAAAGCTTAGGACGTACTGTGATGCCTGTCTGACCTATCTGACGTTCGCTTTCTGTGAAGCCGGCATCTATGGCAGCGCGTGTCGCACCTACTTCGCCGCCTATCACTTCTGCTAGTTCGTGAAGAAGACCGAAGTTTTCTTTTGATCCCATTCCGTAGCCGCCTGCTACGATGATAGGAGCGCCTTTGATGTTGATTTTCTGGGCTTCGATATGACGATTTAATATTTCTACACAGAAATCACTGTCGTTGATATAATCTTCGGCTTTGAGGTTGCGGATAACGCCTCTATGTGTTGCGTTATATATTTCTTTTTTCATGACGCCTTCGCGTACGGTAGCCATCTGTGGTCTTGTCTCAGGAGAGACGATGGTGGCGATGATGTTGCCTCCGAAAGCAGGGCGTATCTGATAGAGGATGTCTTTATATACCTTTTGAGTCTTGGCATCGGTATGGTCGCCAATCTCAAGACTGGTGCAGTCGGCAGTGAGTCCACAGCGCAAGAAAGATGCGATGCGAGGAGCGAGGTCGCGACCGACAGCAGTAGCTCCGAAAAGAACGACATCCGGTGTCTCTTCTTGAATCAATTTTGTGATTGTATTGAAGAAAGGAAGGGTTTGATAGAATGAGAAACGAGAGTCGTTTACATAAAATATTGAATCGACACCGAATGGAAATAATTGTTCTTCTATATTTTTTATGTCGTTTCCTATGACGATAGCGTCGAGGCGTGCGTTGAGCCTGTCGGCGAGCTTGCGAGCCTTAGAGCAAAGCTCTAAGCTCACCTCAGCCACTTGTTGTTCCTCTGTTATCTCACAGAATACTAATATGTTGTTCATACTTTTATGTTTAAGAGATGTTATTATTTGTTTTTCAAAGCTTCTTCAACGAAAGAGATAGCGTCACCAACTGTGTTGATTTTTTCTGCTTGGTTGTCTTGGATTTGAATTTCAAAGTTTTCTTCAAAAGCCATGATGAGTTCTACTGTATCTAATGAGTCAGCACCGAGGTCGTTTGTAAAACTTGCGCTATCTACTACAGATTCACGTTCAACACCTAATTTGTTTACGATAATGTCTATAACTTGTTCTCTTGTATTCATAATAATTCTTTTTTAATGTTTTTAATTTTTAAATGATGTGAGCTGAGATAAGCTCTTTCATAAGTTCGTTAATTTCGCTTTCGCTGTTATTTATTTTCTTATTCTCTTTGGATGTAAGAACAACATTTTCTATTGATTTGACTTTAGTAGGCGAGCCGCTGAGACCCAATCGTGCGAAGTCGGGATTGATGTCGTCGGCATTCCATTCGTCTATCTTGAGGAATGGCTTCTTTGCCCATAAGGTTTCAGTGTCGATGCCTGCTTCTTTGGCTTCTGAAGCTGAGCATGCCTTTTTGTTTGTAAGGAGACGTGCTGCATGGCGAGGCCGGCAGTCGTTTGCATTGCCGTGGACTGTTATTAAGACTGGGAATGAAGCTTTCACTGTCTCAACGCCTCTGTCAAGACGTCTTTTAATAATGATGTCGTTTTCTGTTGCTGTGATAAGTTCTTCAGCGTATGTTATCTGTGGTATTTCTAACTTTTCAGCTACTTGAGGTCCGACCTGAGCTGTGTCGCCATCGATGGCCTGACGTCCGGAGAAGACTATATCTACTTTGCCTAATTTCTTTACAGCTGCTGATAGGGCGTATGATGTCGCCAATGTGTCGGAGCCTGCAAAACGTTTGTCGCTGACGACTATGCCGTTGTCGGCACCGCGGAACATAGATTCACGTATTATATCGGCAGAACGTGTAGGTCCCATGGTGATGATAGTTACCTTGACAGACATTGTGTCCTTAAGAGCGTCTTTACATGCTAGAGCCATTTCAAGGGCCTTCAAATCGTCAGGGTTGAAGATTGCAGGCAAAGCGGCACGGTTGATGGTGCCGTCTTCTTTCATGGCATCTTTGCCGACATTATGTGTGTCAGGAACTTGCTTCGCTAACACTACTATTTGGAAATTCTTATTGTTCATCTTTTTTTCTTGTGTCTTCAATTAATGCAAATGATAAGCTGCCTTTTGCACAAAGCTTGCCGTTGACGGTGGCTTTAGCTTCGCAAAAATACATGTTTGCTCTTTTGTTTGATAATGTGGCTTCCACTTCAATGGTGTCACCAGGAACAACCTGTGCCTTGAATCGAACATTGTCGAGACCTGTATAAAGTGTTATCTTATCTTTCAAATCATCAAGTATGAGAAGAGCACATGACTGACCCATAATCTCACATAAAATGACACCTGGAACTGTTGGCTGGCCAGGGAAGTGTCCCTTTAGGAAAAATTCTTCTCCTGTGACATGATATTTAGAGTGTACCACTTTGTTCTCGTCAATGTTGATTTCATCTACGAGCAACATAGGCTCGCGGTGTGGCAGATAATTTTTTAATTCTTCTTTTGTCATATCCTTTTTTCATTTTGTCAACAGACAATCGACAACATTTTTTGTTTGGTCAATTGTCAATCGTTAATTTTTCTTAAAGCTATACATGCATTATGTCCACCGAATCCTAGTGATTGTGATATTGCTATTGTCAGGTCGGCTTTTACTGCAGTGTTAGGAGTGTAGTTGAGATCACATGCGGGATCTGGTTCGTTGAGACCGATAGTAGGAGGTACTATGCCATGATAAAGAGCGAGTGCTGCTGCTATCACTTCAACGCCTCCTGCTGCTCCGAGGAGGTGTCCTGTCATAGATTTTGTAGAGTTGATATAGGCTTTGCGGGCATTTTCCTCTCCTAAGGCAGTTTTGATGGCTGCTGTCTCTGAGCTGTCGTTGAGAGGAGTTCCTGTGCCGTGAGTGTTGATATGAAGCACGTCATTCTCGTTATATCTTGCTTCTTCCAAAGCCATCTTGATGGCGCGTGCTGCTTGTTTTCCTTCAGGATGAGGTGCTGTTACGTGATGAGCATCGCATGTGTTGCCATAGCCGCATACTTCTGCATATATCTTGGCTCCGCGAGCTTTTGCATGTTCATATTCTTCGAGGAGTATGATGCCAGCGCCTTCGCCGAGGACGAATCCAGCGCGACGTTTATCGAAAGGCAATGATGCTTCTTTAGGATCTTCGGAGCGGCTTAGAGCCTTGCAGTTGGCAAAACCCGCAATGCTGACTGGGTTGACAGCTGCTTCGCTGCCTCCAGTTATGATGGCATCAGCATAACCGTGTTTGATGGCACGGTAAGCTTCTCCTATAGAGTGTGTTCCTGTGGCACAAGCTGTGACGATAGGTACGCAAACACCACAAGCGTTATGACGTATGGCGATGTTGCCTGCAGCTATGTTTGAAATCATGCTTGGGATGAGAAGAGGTGAAACCCATTTGGAGCCTTTGTCGGTCCATTTGACGATTTCTTTCAAAATGGTGTCGAAACCGCCTTCTCCAGATCCGACATAAACACCGAGACGTTCAGGATCAAAACAGTTCTCGTTGCCTTTCATTGCTTCGATGGAAGCTGCCATAGCATATATCGAGAATAAGTCGTTACGACGTGCGAATGATGGGTCAACACCATGTTCTTCAGGATTGAAGTTCTTTACTTCAGCTCCAATCTTCACAGGAAGATCGCTGATGTCTATTCTTGTAATATAATCGATGCCGCATACACCGTTGATGAGATTGTTCCATAATGTATCAACATTATTTCCTATTGGTGTGATGGCACCCATGCCTGTTATGACTACTCTTTTTTCCATAATTGTTACCATTCTAAAATACATGCTCCAGAAACGAAACCTGCTCCGAAAGCACTCAATACTAATATGTCACCTCTTTTTAACTTACCTTCTTTGTTGACTTCATCAAGAAGGATAGGGACACTTGCTGATGAAGTGTTCCCGTATCTTTCAATATTAAGATGAAACTTATCTTCAGGCTGTTTTACGTATTCTTTGATGTTGTTTATGATACGAAGGTTGGCTTGATGAATTAAAAAGTGATCGATGTCGTCAGCCTTATAGCCTGTTGCTTTCATAACAGCATTGATGTCTCTTACAGCAGCACGTGTGGCGAACATGAAGACATCTTGTCCATGCATTACTAATGGCTGATTGCTGTTATCCTTATTATTATAAGGTGAGTATTGCAATTCGTGTTTTTGATAAAGTCTGTCCCAGTTGCAAGATGCCGACATCTTTGTTGCCTTGATGTTGTCGCCTTCGGTTAATACTGCAGCAGCAGCTCCGTCGCCGAAGAGGACACTGGCGGTACGGTCGTGCCAGTTGACCATGCGAGATGGTTCTTCTGCGCATACTATTAAAATGTTCTTGTATTTGCCGCTTCTGTAAAAGGCTTCGGCTATCTCTAATGAATAGATGAAACCTACACATGCACCGTTAAGGTCGAAACAAGGACAGTTGGCTCCAATAGCACCTTGTATTATACAACTCATTGCCGGAGAGACAAATTCGTTGACAACGTTGGCACATATAATATAATCTAGGTCTTTGGCATCCATGTTAGCGTCAGCTAGAGCTTTCTTGGCAGCGTCAATAGCGAGGTCCTCCAGATTTTCAGAGGATATTATGCGTCTTTCTTTTATTCCGGTTCTCGATGTGATCCATTCGTCGCTGGTGTCGAGAATCTGTGAGAGCATCTCATTTGTCACGACCAATGATGGATGAGAACGTCCGGTTCCGATAATTTTCATAATTCTTTGAATTAAAAATTTCGATGGCAAAAATACGTTGACATAATTTATTGAAGTTAAAAATGTGGCGCGTTATGATTCTAATATGCCTTTTTGGAGTAAAAAGTGGTAAAAAACTGAAATGTGGGGTGAATTTTTTGTAAATTTGCAGACTTTTAACAAAAAATAAACTCATTTTGATGAAAAAACGCAGAAAAGATAACTTCGCATCGTGCTTGCTAGAGGTGGGAAATATAGTGATAAGCCTTACTTTCTCTGTTTTGTATGCTTTGGTGTTTCTCGTTATTTATACCCCTTACTCTGAAACATCGTGGTTCGGAGTAGCTAAATCTGAAAGTTTTCTTCTTACTACAATATTTGTGATAATATCAATATTGTTGCTCATATTGAGCAGAACATTGATGTATTTTATATCCAAGAAACATATAAAAATGACATACGCCAAATATTCTATCTGGTTGTTGATGGAAATTATATTAATAGGTGTATTCCATTCTATCCTTTCTATGGTATATATAAAAATTACTGATTACACCTCTCTTTTCATTATCTCAAAAAGTATTTTCATAACATTCTGGGCACTTGGAGTGCCTTATGTGGTGGCAGCGATGTGGCTTACTATCAAAGATATGCATAACACATTGCTTGTTACTGATACCAAAAACATAGCATCCGACGGTGAAGCCATAGCTCAGAATATAGATATTATCAATATCGCCGACAATAAAGGTGTGCTGAAATTGTCTGTGAAGTTAGATAATCTGTATTTTATCAAAGCAGAAGATAATTACACGATAGTATATTATTCAAAAAATGGCTTGTTGAATCGTTATATGATTCGATGCAAAATACAGACCATAGAAGATACATTCCGCGATACACCATTGATGCGCTGCCACAGAACTTATATCGTCAATACCAAAAAGATAAAAGTCTTGCGTCATGAAAGCGATGGCTTCTATATGGATTTCGATTTTGAAGGAATAGATCCGATCCCTGTATCAAAGACTTATGCCAAGGCTGTCATTGATCATTTTTCAGGAAAAACAACACAACAAAATATAGACGAATCTATGTGAAAAATATACTAGAATAAGCTAAATCAAATTCCGTTTTTTTTTAAAAAAAATGGAATTTTTTTTTATGATATGATTGAGATTTATCATATATTTGCGAGCTAATTCAATTTTAAATATTGAGATATTAAAAAAAATTATTATTAACTAAATCTTATTGTTATGAAAAGATTATTTCTTTTTACAATGATGTGCTTATTCGGACTTTTCGGTTCGTTGAATGCACAGACTAACATTGAGTTAAATGTTGGTCTAGAAGGATCTGTTAGCAGTGTGAAGAATCTGCCAACATATTCCTATTACAATTATTCAATCAGTCAGCAAATCTATACAGCTGCTGAAATGCAAGATTTAAGTGGTACGATTTCATCATTGGCATTCAGACAAACTAGTGCCGGTGAATTTACTCGTAACCTTTCAGTTTACTTGCTCAATGTAGATGCAAGCACATTTGCATCAAATAAAGGATGGATTCCTGTAAGCGAAGCAGATCTCGTCTTCTCAGGAAACGTTGCAACACCTAATGCAGCAGGTGCTTGGATGAACATCGATTTCCAAACTCCATTTGAATATACTGGAGGAAATCTTTTGGTTTGTGTAGCTGACAATACAGGCTCATACAAATCAGGCCTTGCATTCGATGTTTATTCACATGGAAACGGTATGCAGACATTGTTCGCATACAGAGATGGCAGTGCTTATGATATTGCAAATCCTAATGTGGCAACAAGTGAAATAGTATTGCACAAAAATGTTGTTAAGTTTAATATAGCAATTGATGGCGAATACAAAGCTATCACAATCAAACCTAAAAACATTGAACTCGGTGCTCGTCCAAACGGAGCATGGATGCGTCCTTACGAAGTTACAATTGGAACAAGAGGTAACAACTTGAACATCGTTACATTAGAAACAACAAATTCTTATTTCCAACTCCCAGAACTTGAATTACCTACAGATATTTCAATGGGTTCTCCATTACTCGTCAACTTCACTCACGGTGAAGCTGAAGGTGATGTAAATGGCCAACTCGTTGTTTTCTACGGCGAAACAAGATCTCTTGAAATGGTTGACATGACAGCTTTCGCTTACAACCCAGTAGCATCAGACGTTTGGGAAACAGCAGAAGCAATCACTTCATATCCATTCACAGCAACTCCTGACATGGCAACAACATACGACAACTATTTGTTACCAGGCAGCACAGAAGATGGTAAAGATGTAGTTTATGAAATGAACTTCAACAACGACGTTGTCTTGACAGCTTTCGTTGAAGGTCAAAACGGAAAAATCGCTGTTTATACAGAAGACTTCGGTGGTAAAGAAGGTCCTATGGCTGACAATAACTACACTGGTCCTGAAGTTGGCAACGCAAACCGTGCTAGCGCTATTGAAGGTATGACATTACCAGCAGGTAAATATTATATCGCAGCATCAGCAACATCAGAATTTACTGTTAATGTTAATGCAGAAACAGTTCCAGTTCCAGAAAAAGCTTACAACCCATATCCATATAACTATCAAACTTATGTTACAGCTCCAACTTTAACATGGGACTTCGGAGCTAACACAGTTGAATATCAATTGTTATTAGGTACAGCTTATCCTCCAAAAGACGTTATCGTTGATTGGACAAACGAACTTGAAATAAATCATCAAATCAATGGTTTGTATAACAACAAGATCTACTTCTGGCAGGTAAACGTACGTAACAGCAGCGGTACAACATACGGCGACATCTGGTCATTCACAACAACATTCAATGAACCAAGCAACATGACTGTTGTAAACGACAAACTTTATGAAGGTGAATCAGCAACAGTTGCATGGGAAGGTGTTCAAGACCGTTCATACAGAGGTTACAATGTTTATGTAAATAACCAAAAACATAACAAAGGTCTTGTTACAGAATTGTCATACACATTAAATAATCTCGCATACGATATGTATGGATATTATGTATCTGTATCAGCTGTTTATGACGAAGGTGAATCAGATAGATGCGATGGCGTTGTTGTTTATGTAACAGGTATGAGTTCAGTAGCAGGTCACCTCTACGAACAAGACGGTGTCACTCCATTAAGTGGCGGTGTCGTTGTCCTCAACGGTACAGACGAACATGGCAATACAGTATCTTACACATTCAATGCTGACGAAACAGGTGCATTCTCAGGCGAAATCCTCGCTGGTAATTATGTAGCTACAGCAAGTTCTGAATCATATCAAAATGCAGAAGTTGAATTTACAGCAGCATACGGTGTCACATCAGAAGTGAACATCTCAATGTACGAAGTTTACAACCCAGTTAAATACATCACAGCAAAAGAGGTTGAAGACCGCGTTGAAGTTGTATGGGGCATGGAAAGATACGGCAGCGACTATGAAGACTTCGAAACAGGCGACTTCTCATTGTATCCATGGAACAACGAAGTAAGCGACTTCCCATTCGCAATCACAGAAAACGCATACGAAGGCGATTATGCAATGAAGTCAACCTGC
>JAZLAI010000059.1:0-95374 GCA_045613105.1 Bacteroidales bacterium
ATAACTGCGCTAAAGCGCACTATTACCATGCCGTAGGTCTAACCGAAAAAGACGACATTGTTGGAGCATGCGAGCATTATCTTATCGCCCTTGAAATTATGGAGGAAATGATGGCGAAAGACAAAAGGCTAAAGGCTAAAGCTCATGGATCACAGCTCGAGGCTCATAGCCTTGATTATGAGAAAATAAGATGTTTAGCTCTGATAAATATAAGATTGGCTGAATTGTTATACGAAAATCAGTTTTGCGATTTATCAATAAAGAAATGTTATGATGCTCTTGTATATGCCAAACTTATAGATGATGTTTTTTTTGAAGCATCCATCTTAAAAAATATTGGACATTCCTTTCAACTACTAAATAATCCAGATAGTGCATTGTTTTATTACAACAGGTCTTTAATGACAAATCAAGACGAAAGTAATTATTTAGATATACAAAAATGTATCGCTAAAATATTGTTTGATAAAGGTAAAAAAGACAGTGCATATATCCTTATCAAGAATAATCTTGATAAAATAGAAAATACAAACGTGAGATGTTCATATTATAATATATTAGGAGAAATGTATGTTAAAGATAAAGAATATGATTCTGCTGTTTATTATCTTACTAAAAGTATAAACAGTAACATTTCGGTTATAAAAGTCAATTCGGCCATAAAACTTTCCGCAATATATGACTCTATCGGTGATTACGAAAAGAAAGCATATTATGATGATATTGTTTCAAAAATATCGATAAGTGACATTAATAAAAATATTGAAACAAACAAGTTACAGGATGTCTATGACAGATACAAAGAAAGAATAGTTGAAAAAGAAAAATATAAAAGCAGAACAAGAACAAAAGTTATTGTCATATCACTTTCTTTACTTATAATCATATCATTTGTCATTACAATTCTAATATGGCAAAAATCCAAAAGAAAAGACAAAAAATATCATGAATCATTAAAAATCATCAGTAAAACAAAAGATGAAATAAAACGAAAAGAATTTGAAATAAAGAAACTTGTTGGAATGTTGGAAGACCATAAATTGGTTATTAAATCTCTCAAGGATGAAGTATCTATAAAAAAACAAGAAATATCGGGTAAAGAAACCGACATCAAGAAGATGGAAAACGATTTGTCGGTAAAAGAGATGGAACTGAAGAGACTTCTGGAAACTGTTCATGATAACAGAATTCTGATTGACAGACTGAATGAAGACAATATAGCGAAAGAGAAACAGATAGAATACTATCTTGAAGAGATTGATGATAAAAGACAAGTGATAAACGACAAGAACCATCTTATTTCAATTGCGACGGAAGGATTGGTGACAAGAAAAGATGCCATTGCTGAAAACAGAAACGAAATTGCAAGACTGCAGGCGATTATCGGTAAAAATGAAAAGGTTCTAAACGAACTGTCGGAAGATTATAGAAACAATAAAGAACAGATAGCCGCTTATATTGATGAAATAGAAAAATTGAAAACGGAGATAAGTGAAACACAAAAAAATCTTATTGATTTAAGATTCAAGAGTTCGTTAACCGAAGGTAAAATAAAGAAGCAAAATGCAGAATTGAAGAAAAAAGAGCAACTTATAGGAGAATATACGGCTGAAATTTCCAATCTAAAGTATAGACAGAAGAGGACTCGTATCGATGTTTCAAATTTAAACAATTATCTCCAATCGGATGTTTGTTCCAAAATACTGAATGAGATAAAAGAAATTTCAGAGAAGAAATTAAAAAGCAATACGCTATCACTATTGTCAAAGGAAGAATTCGTTTTATTGCTGAATTCAGCCAACCATCATCTAAACTATTTCATAAATGATATTGCAAACAAATATCCTAAGCTGAAGAAAGAGGATTTGTATTATTTATGCCTTGTTATTATGGGATTGGATAACTATCAAATTGCATCTTTATTTGGAGTAACATACCATGCTTCAAAAAAAAGGAAGAATAAAATCTGCGTTATATTAGGTTTAGACTCAAAAACAAACTTGCATAACTATCTTTTACGTCTTATTTGATTGGATTGGTAATCAAGTTGATAAACGTTTTTTATCATTATTTTTTCTTATATTTATTCCTTGATAAGTAATTAATACCATTCTATCTTTGCATCAGAAAAAAATGCAGATATGAAAAGATTAATTCTATTGATTATGCTTTCGCAAGTCGTTTTTATAACAGAAGCGAAACAGAAAAATGTTGGGGAAGGTGTAGACGTGTATTCCATTAAATCGAACACTTATAACGGTTCCGATTATCGTTCCGAATCCATCTCCGCCGACATTACCGGAAATTTATTAACCATCACCTTTAACGAGAATGTGGGAATAGCCCATATCGTCATCAAGGATTCTAACGGTGTTTACATTGACAACGACAATGTCTTCTCAACACCTGATCATGCCACCTTTATTATTAATGATGCCGGAAACGACAACAATCCCTCAAACTAATACATAAAAAAATCATATATATAATGGATTATCAGTTACTTGAATTGAAAACTGCATAAAACTGCATAAAAATGCATAGATTTTTTTCTTGACTTAGTGCATTTGATGACATTAAATTCGCAAAACGAAAATGGGAAAAGATATGAGCAATATGATAAGAATTATGCACATCGTTACTAATGGCAATAATAAATTCATTAGGCGACCTCTCTCTAGAAGTAGAGAGACAATCATAGAACTAAAATCATATTATTAAAAAGAAATTGTTAAGAAATAAATTAAAGGTAAACTATTAAGAATTTAAAGAATAAATCATAAAGGAGTATATTATGAAAAGAGCAATTCTATTTGTAATGATTCTGCTTATGTCGGCAGGTCTTTACGCGCAAACAATTTACGTACAACAGATGAAAGATGTTGATGGTATGGATATCAGTACCGCAAACGCGATTTTGGAAACTGATGACGGCAGTCTGATGATGTCGATGTCATTCGATTATTATACACGTATCATGAAAATGAACGACAAAGGTGAGTTGATACCATCTAAATACATTGAGATAAAGGAAGGCAGTCACCGCGGATATTATCCATTCTTCCGTCATCCGGAAAAAGAAAACACCAATGTATATGTGTATTTCACACATGGCAACCCATCGGTATATAATGCCATCTTTTTGGATAACGAACTTAATGTAATAAAGAGAGTCAGCACTCCATTGCCGTATTCTGATGATATTGACCGCATTCATATAGACTACATAAACACAGAATCATGCATACTTGACAGCGAAAATAATATCGTTGTCATGAAAAGACTGGAAGACACACAGAATTTCATGGTGGTGAAATTGGATCTGGATGGTAAGATATTGTTTGAGAAAGAAGTGACTGTTGACGTTTCGCTCGAAAACGGATGGGAGACTCTATATTATTCGTTTATCGTTTATAACGAACAACCTTTGCAATATGCATATTCATTTGTGAGAAGCAGTCAGGTTAATGGTAAGATGTGCCTTGTCGTTTTTGATTCCGATTTTAATGTAATTGAGATAAATGACAAAATGAACGATCAAACATTATGGCGCATGGAAAGAGGCAGTATATCTAGATATGATGACGAATTCTATCTTACATCGACACCACATATCAACAGCGGATATGTTACATATTCTGTAGATTTAAAGAAAATCGACAAGAATCATAATGTAGTGAAAAACTATCAATACAAGACACCTCTACAATATGATATATATAATTACGAACCTCATATTTCATATAAAAGTATAGTTCCGACAACAAATGGTAATATATATTGGATCTACAGCAAACCAAGAACAAATGGAATGCATGACCTTTACGTCTCGCTCTTGGATAGTGACTTGAATCTGATTTGGGAACGTGAAGTTCATAAATCGGTCGACCTCAAAAACTGGTTCATAATGTCTGCAACTGCCCGTAATAACGGGGATCTTCTTATAAGCGGATGGAAAATAGGAGAAGGTTGCATGGAAGCCTTGACCGTAGTGATGGACAGCAATAGTTCGGTGATGAATGTAAACGAACACACATTCGACATCCTTCCATATTCATTCTATCCAAATCCGGCGAGCGACTTTATCAAGTTGTCAACAGTCAACGGTCAACAGTCACTGGTCAAGATTTATAACACATTAGGAATGTTGGTAGATGAAATTGAGATGAATTCTAACGAGATTGAGATCAACGTTTCAGATTATAAGAGAGGAATGTATTTCATCGAAGTAGATGGAACAACAAGCAAACTTGTCGTAAGATAAGATTTAGAAGAAACTGAGGTAGAGAACTTCGTTTTCTCACGCAGAGACGCAATGGACGCAGAATAACTCTGCGTTACACTGCGTCTCTGCGTGAATATGACGGATACTTTCAAGTTGAAAATTGAAAACTGATAATGGAACCTCTTGTAGAGACGTCACCCCTGTGGCGTCTTTATAATTGAAAATTAGCCGTCAGTTATCAGCCGTCAGGGATAAAGACTGCTGACCGCTGACAACTGACTGCTGACGACTGACAACTGACCGCTGATAGCTGACAGATAAAGTTTTTTTTAAATTCATAGAATGACGTTATAAGATTTTTCCTATATTTGTTCCCAAATTCGAGTTTTTAAAATAAAATAACGTTATTATGAATCCAACTCATATTGAACACATTGGAATAGCAGTAACAAGTTTAGAAGAATCTATTCCATTTTTCGAGACACTTCTCGGAACAAAATGTTATAATATTGAAGAAGTAGCAGATCAAAAAGTGAAGACTGCATTCTTCAAAATAGGTCAGACCAAAATAGAATTATTGGAACCTACATCACCAGAAAGCACAATCGCTTCATTCATTGAAAAGAACGGTGGCAAAGGTGGCATGCACCATATCGCTTTCGCCGTTGAAAATCTCGAAGGTCAGCTGGCTGAAGCTGAAGCAGCAGGTATCCGTCTCATCGACAAGGCACCTCGCGGCGGAGCAGAAGGTCTCAGCATCGCTTTCTTACATCCGAAATCAACATGCGGAGTCTTGACAGAACTTTGCGAAGATAAAAATAAATAATTAAAAATAAGCAAATCAATTAAATCCTAATATCATGGTAATTGAACAGAAAATTCAAGAATTGTTAGACAAACGCGCTCAGGCTCGCTTAGGTGGCGGACAGAAGCGTATTGAATCACAACATGCCAAAGGAAAATATACAGCTCGTGAGCGTATCAATATGTTGCTCGATGAAGGTAGCTTCGAAGAATTTGACATGTTCTTAACTCATCGTACTACAGACTTCGGTCTCGACAAACAACAATATCTCGGCGACGGCGTTGTGACAGGTTACGGTACTATTGAAGGCCGCGTCGTTTATGTATATGCGCAAGACTTCACAGTTTTCGGTGGTTCGTTGTCAGAAACAATGTCAAAGAAAATATGCAAGGTCATGGACCAAGCTATGAAAGTCGGTGCTCCTGTCATCGGTATCTGCGACTCAGGTGGTGCCCGTATCCAAGAAGGTTCAAGAAGTTTGGCAGGTTATGCTGAAATTTTCCAACGTAATATCGACGCTTCAGGTGTCATCCCTCAGATCTCTGCTATCTTCGGTCCTTGTGCCGGCGGTGCTGTTTACTCACCAGCTTTGACCGACTTCATTTTGATGACAGAACAAAACAGCTACATGTTCCTCACTGGTCCTAAAGTTGTCAAGACTGTCACAGGCGAAGACGTTAGCACAGAAGACCTCGGCGGTGCTCTCGTACATAACCAGAAATCAGGTGTCAGCCAATTCATGGCTCCAACAGAAGAAGAAGCTCTCCAATTAATCAGAGATCTCGTTTCTTATCTCCCACAAAATAATTTGGAAGAACCTCCATACAGACCAACAGAAGATCCAATAGACCGTAAGGATGATTCATTGAATGAGATTATCCCTGATAATCCTAACAAACCTTACGACATGCAGCATATCATCCATTCTATCGTTGACGACAGCAAATTCTTGGAAGTACACAAAGACTTCGCAAGAAACCTTATCGTCGGCTTCGCTCACTTCAATGGAATGCCTGTCGGTATCGTAGCTAACAACCCAGCATATTTTGCAGGTGTCCTCGACATCAACGCATCACGTAAAGGCGCACGTTTCGTACGTTTCTGCGACGCTTTCAATATCCCTATCGTGACATTAGTTGACGTTCCTGGCTTCTTGCCTGGTACAGTCCAAGAATATGGCGGCATCATCGCTCACGGAGCTAAGATGTTGTTCGCATACGGTGAAGCTACAGTTCCTAAGATCACTGTCACAGTACGTAAGTCATACGGTGGTTCTCACTTGGTTATGGGTTGCAAGCAACTCAGAGCTGACATCAACTACGCATGGCCTTCAGCAGAAATCGCTGTTATGGGTCCTTCAGGCGCAGTGGAAGTCCTCGACGGTAAAGAAATAGCAGCTATCAGCGACCCAGCAGAACGCGCTGAACTCGTGGCTAAGAAAGAACAAGACTACCGCGACAAATTCGCTAACCCATACGACGCAGCTAAGTTCGGCTACATCGACGATGTTATCGAACCACGCAACACTCGTTTCCGTATCATCAGAGCTTTGCAGGCTTTAGAGACTAAGAAAGATACTAATCCTCCAAAGAAACATTGTAATATTCCACTTTAAAAATTAAGTCAATGAATACTTTATATTTGTCTTTATTAGCAATACAAGAAGGCTTGCAGGTAAAAGGTTGGATCGTTACTATCAGCGGGTTCTTTATAGTCATTACCACTTTGGTGGTATTGTATCTCATCTTCTCGGCGGTGTTGAAACTACTTAATATCGACTGGAATTCTGTCTTCAAGAAAGACAAAAAAGATAAAGTAGAAGTTGCAGTGAATAAAAACGCAGATATGAATAATTCTAAAAATAATATTAATGACGATGTTATCGTAGCAATAGGTTTGGCATTGTCAATGTCGATGGAAGTTCATGACGAGGAATCTGGCGTTCTCACTATCAAGAGAGCTAATACGCGCTATTCTTCACCATGGAGTTCTAAGATTTTAGGAATAAATAATTTAAATAGATATTAATTATGAAAAAATTCAAGTTCACAATAAGTGGAAATCAATATGAAGTAGAAGTTCAAAGCTTCGAAAACGACAAGGCTCAGGTCGTTGTCAATGGCACACAATATGAAGTTGACGTAGAACGTGAAAAAGAAGAGGCAAAACCTGTTATAGCTCCACGTCCAAAGGCAGCAGCACCTGCAGCTACTCCAGCAGCAGCACCTGCAGCAGGCGACGCTAATGGCGTTAAGGCTGTGGCTCCGCTACCAGGCACTATCATGCAGATCTATGTCAATGTCGGCGATCAAGTCAAACGCGGCGACAAGATATTAATGTACGAAGCAATGAAAATGGAAAACAACTTCCTCGCTGAAGTTGACGGCGTAATAAAAGATATTAAAGTTAAAGTTGGTGACAACGTTCTTCAAGGTGCAGTTTTAGCAATCATAGGTTAATAAGTATTGTTATGAAACCTAAGCATAATGCAATAAGAAGAAAGTCCTTGGTCATAATGGCACTTGTGGCTGTGCTGTTCGTGCTTCACGCTATTGTAACATCTAATGCAGCAATGGCAGAGCGTGTCTTCGCAGACCATGCAACAGAAATGACAATGACAATGGCGAATGAAGAGACTTCAGTAGGTCAGGATTTCGCAGAAGGACTATACAACTTTATCGCTTTCACAGGTTTTAAGAACGCAACAAGGGGCAACATCGTTATGATCCTTGTTGCGTTTCTATTTATATTCTTAGCCATTAGGTTCGAGTTCGAGCCTATGCTGCTCATACCGATAGGTACAGGTATTATAATAGGTAACATACCGTTTCTACAGACCTATACCTTGGGACTCAACGATGCTATGATGCATTTGCAGGAACTGGCGGACCAAGGTGTTCTTCAGTCTAACTTACAAGATGCACAGGCTCTTATGGTCAGCCTTTTCTCTGGCGAGAATGTTAAATTGGAACTTGATGAAGCATTGAGCCGTTTCAATGAGATGCTTGCTTCAGGCGCTATCACATTGCCTCAAGGCATGAACGAGACAAGCGCTCTGGCAGCGATAAATGAAACATTTACCCTGAATATTCAGACTGGTATCTATCAAAAAGGTTCCGTCTTGAATTATCTTTACTTCGGAGTGCGTCAAGGAATATATCCTCCACTTATCTTCTTAGGTATAGGTGCGATGACAGACTTCTCGTCACTCATATCACAACCTCGTCTTATGATAATAGGTGCGGCAGCTCAGCTTGGCGTGTTCCTCACTTTCATCGGTGCTTTGTATCTTGGCTTCGACCTTAAAGAAGCTGGCTCTATAGGTATTATCGGTGGTGCTGACGGTCCTACTGCTATATTCTTGTCGTCAAAGATGGCTCCTCATCTCTTGGGACCTATCGCGATAGCCGCGTATTCTTATATGGCACTCGTGCCACTCATCCAGCCTCCTATCATGAGAATGCTTACTACACAGAAAGAACGCGTCATCCACATGAAGCCTCCTCGTGCTGTGAGCAAGACAGAAAAAGTATGCTTCCCTATAGTGGGTCTCCTTCTGACTACTTTCATCAGCCCTTCTGCATTGCCTCTGTTAGGTATGTTGTTCTTCGGTAATTTGTTGAAAGAAAGCGGTGTGACAAAACGTCTTGCTAACACAGCAAGTAATGCCCTCATCGATATCGTCACGATATTGTTAGGTGTCACTGTAGGTGCTTCTACACAAGCTGATGTCTTCCTTACTAAAGAGTCATTGTTGATATTTGGTCTGGGCGCGCTTTCATTCATGATAGCAACAGCAGCAGGTGTGTTGTGTGTTAAGTTTATGAACCTCTTCTTGAAAGAAGGAGATAAGATAAATCCTCTTATCGGTAATGCTGGCGTATCAGCAGTGCCTGACAGCGCTCGTGTCTCTCAAGTGGAAGGTCAGAAATACGATCCGTCAAATCACCTTCTCATGCATGCCATGGCTCCTAACGTAGCTGGTGTCATCGGTTCAGCAGTGGCAGCAGGTGTATTGATGAGTTTCTTTATGTTATAATTAGCTGTGAGTTATGAGCTACGAGCATTGAGCCTCTAGCTCATGGCTCAAAGCTCATAACTCTAGCTTTATAAAAATGAAAAAAGTCCCTCATACATTTGTAATAGTTTTCTTTATTATCGTCGTCGCAGCTGTGATGACATGGTTTGTCAAACCAGGTTTCTATGTTAAAGAAAATGTATTGAATAACGGAGTAGAAAAGACAGAATTACATTTTTATTTTCAGGATCAGTTGCCTGAACAATACCAAAGCCAATACCAATCGGAACCACAGACATGGCAGATATTCTCTGCTTTATTCAAAGGATTTGAAAAACAAAGTTCTATAATAGTCTTCATATTGATAATTGGCGGAGCCTTTTGGATAATGAATAAGAGCCATGCTATCGATATGGGAATCTTCTCTTTTCTGAAATTTACCAAACGTCTTGAAAATTATAAATTTATAAAAATATTAGGTGTCGATAACATTATCATCGTATTGATAATGCTGCTGTTCAGCTTGTTCGGGGCAGTCTTCGGCATGAGCGAGGAATGTATAGCATTTATTATTATTGTTATCCCTCTTGCAATATCGATGGGATATGACTCTATAGTTGGTGTATGTATGGTTTATGTGGCCGCGCATGTAGGTTTCGCTGGCGCGATATTGAATCCTTTTACCATAGGCATAGCTCAAGGAATTGCAGAAGTACCTCTCTTCTCAGGAATAGGCTATAGAATTTTCTGCTGGGTGGTGATAAATGTGATTACAATAGCCTTCGTTTTGATTTATGCTAAGAAAGTGAAGAAAAACCCTATGTCGTCGATAATGTATGATGAGGACGCTTATTGGCGTACTCACAGCATAGATGGACAACAAGAACATGAAGCGATAAAAACAAAACAGTCATGGTATGTCTATGGAATGTTACTTGTTGCGATGGCGATATTCTCGTTCTGTTATCCGAAGACAACTTTGACTGTGGGTAACTCTTCGTTTACAGCTCCTTTCATACCGATATTGACAGCGATATTTGCTGTAGTCGGACCATTGTCATTAAGAAATACAGTCCATAACTTCATACTTTTGATACTTCTCTATACCATCATTTACCTTATCGTTGGTGTTATGGGATATGGATGGTATGTGATGGAAATCGCGACATTGTTCCTCGTTATGGGCATTGCGAGCGGTTTGGCGATAGGAAAGACAGCCAGCGACATTGCACGTCTTTTCATTGAAGGCATGAGCGATATCTTGTCGGCGGCAGTTGTCGTCGGTCTCGCAGGAGGCATCGTGATAATACTTCAAGAAGGTGGCATTATTGATACTATATTGTATGGACTTTCAAAATCTATGACCGATTTAGGCAAGATAGCATCGGTGGAAATCATGTATGCGATACAAACTATTGTCAATGTCGTTATTCCTTCAGGTTCGGCAAAGGCAGCAATCACAATGCCTATCATGGCTCCGTTCAGCGATTTGATTGGAGTATGCCGTCAGGCAACGGTGATGGCGTTTCAGTTCGGCGACGGATTCACCAATATGATAACACCGACATCAGGAGTTCTCATAGCAGCGCTTGGAGTGGCAAGAGTGCCATATCAGAAATGGTTCAAGTGGGCTTGGAAGTTCATCTTGCTGATGATAATATTAGGAGGTTTGCTCTTAATCCCAACAGTGACGATGAGCCTTGAGGGATTTTGATTAATTCATGATTCATAATGCATATTTGTAGGGACGTCGATTCATCGCGTCCTTTTAGGGTGTCAGTTTCCAGACAGGTGATGGAGCGTCGGCAGAATCCCTACAAAATATGAACCCCAATGCAATCAAAGTGCCGTAGGTACGACAGAAAAAAATCATCCATATTTCTGTCGCACTTACGGCGCTTTGATTTTTTAAAATACGTTGGAACGGAAGATGCTATGTAAGGGCGAAGTTCTACATCGGATTCACGAATCTTGTCTATAATATGTGCAGATTGGTGCAGATAAAAAAGTATCATCCTGAGTTTGTAAAATGTAACTAATTGTATATTAACCATTTACCCCCCCCAACTTGATTAAAAATATTTTAAAAAAGTTTGGAAATTAGAAATAAAAATATTTACTTTGCGGAAGTAAACGGAGGACAAAATAAAGGTATGTAAAATATGAGGAACGACTTACGATGTTTAGGTAAAAACAGGTTCATTGAACATGGATCTGGGTAGGAATATTCGCTGAACGAATTTATCGAGAAGTTTTTAAAAAAAATAAATCAAACTACTGATGTGGAAAAATGGGTTCTATCCATTGATGTAGGAAAATTGATAATAAATAGAACCCACCTTAAAATATTAGAAATTATTATGAAAAGAACATTAATAATATTAGTATCTGTTTTATTTCTAAGCTTTTCATCTTGTACAGTTATCGATGAATTTGGCAGGGCATTTCATACATATTTTTATTTTTACAATGACCTTGATGTCAATGATAGCATTTTCGTAGAATATAAATATCCAGAAACTAATAATGTATCATTGTACACTGTAAAATATCATGAAGAGTGTTCTGTATATACAGATTCATATTTTGGAACAATTTTAGATAAGTTTCCTCCAGATGACTTTGTTTTTGACAAGCTAAACAATTTTACAATTTATCGATTCAAAGATAATAACATTCAATATTTGTCAAAAGAATATTATGACGAACCAGATGATTTCAAAGTATTCAAAGATGTGTTTTTCAGTCAGCATGATGTCAAATATAGCATTGTACTCACTGAAGAAATGTTTCAATAAAAACCTCAGAACCTCAGAAACACTCTGGGGTTCTTTTTTAGGATTTCTGGAGTTGAGGGAATTGAGGGACTTAAGGATTTGAGGGACTTAAGGATTTGAGGGATTGAGGGATTTGAGGGATTTGAGGGATTGAGGGAATGTAATAATATCATCACTTCATTACTAAAAAAAGCTCAACGGCCAAAGTTCTTCTGAGGTTCTGAATTTCTGAGATTTAAAAAGAGTGCCGAAGGTACGACAGAAAAAATCAATCACGATTCTGTCGCGCCTTCGGCGCTTTGATTTTTTAAAATATTGTTTTGCAGGATTTTTTTAAAGACGCCACGGGGTGACGTCTCTACAGGAATGCTGCAACCCCAAGGATGTTTCTTTAAAATTCTAAAGTTTCTCGCAAAGGCGCAAAGTGTCGCAAAGTAAATCTCTGCGTTGCTCTGCGTCTCTGCGAGAGTTTTTTTAGTTAAGAATGAGGAGTTAGGAGCTATTATTTTCCGTCTCCGTCTCCAATTTCCGTCTCCAGTGCGTTAGGGATTGGAGCGGCATCCTTTGCGAGCGGAGACGGATGTTGGAGTCGGAGACGGATGTTGGAAGCGAGACAGTGTCGGAGTGAGCAAAGATATAGCGGAAAGCCCGACGGCGGAGCCGGAACGCCCAGATAAAGACAAAAGTCTAATGGCTAACGGCTAAAGTTCAAAAAAACATTACTAATACCTCGTTTAAAAAAAACTTTAGTCTTTTGCCTTTAGTCTTTTGCCTTTTTCCTATCTTTGCATCCTTAGAAAAATTAATATAAAACATCATATCATGAACGAAAAATTAAAACAAAAAGACCTTCCTTATTTGGTAGCAGATATGAATCTCGTCGATTGGGGAAGAAAAGAAATAGAAGTATCAGAACATGAAATGCCAGGTTTGATGGCGCTTCGTAAAAAATATGGTACAGAGAAACCTCTCGCTGGCGCTCGTATCAGCGGTTCTTTACACATGACAATTCAAACTGCAATCTTGATTGAGACTTTAGTTGAACTCGGCGCTGAAGTACGCTGGGCAAGCTGTAACATCTTCTCAACTCAAGACCACGCTGCAGCAGCTATAGTAGCGGCTGGTACACCAGTATTCGCTTGGAAAGGCGAGACCCTTGAAGACTACTGGTGGTGCACAATGAGAGCTCTTACATTCCCTGACGGCAAAGGTCCAGATTTGATCGTTGACGATGGCGGCGACGCTACTTTGTTAATCCACAAAGGCTACGACTGCGAAAACAACCCTTCTCTCATGGACGTAGAACCAAGCAACGCAGAAGAAGCAGCTCTTATGTCAGTAATCAAAGCTACTTACGCAGAAAATCCTAACCACTGGCACGAAGTTGTCGCTAATTGGAAAGGCGTTTCTGAAGAGACAACAACAGGCGTTCATCGTTTGTACCAAATGAAAGAGCAAGGCAAACTCCTCGTTCCTGCTATCAATGTTAACGACAGCGTTACAAAATCAAAATTCGACAACCTCTATGGCTGCCGCGAATCACTAGCTGACGGTATCAAACGCGCTACTGACGTTATGCTCGCTGGTAAAGTCGTCGTCGTTCTCGGTTATGGCGATGTTGGTAAAGGCTGCGCTCACTCAATGCGCTCTTACGGTGCTAGAGTAATCGTGACAGAAATCGACCCTATCTGCGCTCTCCAAGCAGCAATGGAAGGCTTCGAAGTCACAACAGTGGAAGAAGCTGTTAAAGAAGGTAACGTCTATGTGACATGTACAGGTAACCGCGACGTCATCACTCTCGAGACAATGCTCCAGATGAAAGACCAGGCTATAGTATGTAACATCGGTCACTTTGATAATGAAATCCAAGTATCAGCTTTGGAAAATCTTCCAGGCGTCAAGAAAGTCAACATCAAACCTCAGGTTGATAAATATATCATGCCAAACGGCAACTCAATATTCATCCTCGCTGAAGGTCGCTTGGTTAACCTCGGTTGCGCAACAGGCCACGCAAGCTTCGTGATGAGTAACTCATTCACTAACCAAACATTGGCTCAGTTGGATTTGTGGAAAAACAGAGGCAACTATCCAGTTGATGTATATTGTTTGCCAAAATATCTCGATGAAGAAGTCGCAAGATTGCATCTTGAAAAAATCGGTGTCAAATTGACTAAACTTACTCAGGAACAAGCAGATTATATCGGAGTGCCAGTTGATGGCCCATTCAAATCAGATATTTATAGATATTGATTTTAAGGTCGTTCCATAAATAACTAATAAACTAAAACTGTCAGTCATCGCTTGATATTTGATGACTGACAGTTTTTATATAAGGTTTAGCCGTAATATAAATAATCTTAATTATATATCCTCAATGTGCTTCCGTCGTATTGTGTGTGATATTGGATCAAAGGATAGCCGTTATATCCTTCTGTTATTATAGAACCATCCAAAATACTATATCTTACATCTAGGCAGGTGTCAACGACAAAAGGAAAATCGACGATAAGTCTGGAGTTTTCTCCGCAAGAATTAGGCTCGTTTGGCGATTGTCGTTCGTAAGCCTTGAATTCATCTAACGAATATCTGTAAATGATAATACCTCTGCTCTCAGGCGGAGCAGTGACATACATCCATCCGCTGACAGTGTTTAGCTCATAATAGAATGTTGAGTTGGGTTCAACGCTGAAATTGATATAGGCGTTGGGAATGTTCGGGTTGACAGGTGTATCAACACACGATACCATCCCCGACAAAATGATCAATATTGCAAAAAATAATTTCATATACAGTAAACAAAAATAATACTTATTTGTTTAAATATCTAAATGAGATCAATGTTTTTTTTGATTTCATTATAGATGATTGATGTATAACGAATAATTACATTGTTTTTATTGTGTAGTTAAGAGTATTTTTTTATGTTTGTAAAAAATATAATAATGAAAAATAGAGTGTGGAAGTGAATATGATAAAGAGGATTGGACATATTTTTATTCTTGTCTTTGTTATGATGCTGTCGGCTGAGATGTCGGGGCAAAATGGTAGCCTGTCGTCGTATGTCCTTAATAAGGATATAGTTGCGAACACTGTCTCAAACAGTTATCTCAGTTCTAATATAGTAACAGCTATAGCTCAAGATGACAATGGCATGATGTGGTTCGGAACCAAACGAGGTTTGAATTCTTTTGATAGCTATAATTTTGAGGAGTATAATCATGCGGATGGAATTATAAATGCGACTATTACTGACATTCAGCCTTGGGGTGATACTCTTTTTGTAGCAACGGAAAAAGGTCTGTGTATCTACGATATGAAAAACAGAATAGCGACGAATTTCTTTGCGGAGACAGACTCTTTGGTGTTGCCGGACAATCATATATTTCATATAACCAGACCGGTTAATCAAAGAATAACGTTTTGTACAAAAAGTGGTACATCGGTATATGACTTGAGAAAAAAAGAGTTCCATATACCTAAAATCAATAATTACTTTCCTGAATATGAAGTGCGACATATCGAATATATGGAAGGTGATAATTCATGGTGGTTGGCAACTTCCAATGGTTTGGTGAGGTATCAGGATGAAAATCAGTCTATACGACATTTTTATTATATCAAGGATGTAATGACATCATTGCCGGATAATAATCTGCGTTGTATGTATAAAGTAGATGATGACAGGATTTTTATCGGCACATCAAACGGATTATGTCTTATTGATGTGGCAGACGAACTGATAGAGAGAATAGATCTTAATTCCATGATGTCGTATCAATCCAACAAAATAGATGTGTCTAAGATTATTGCTATTAATGACAATGAAATAATGATAAGCACATATACCGATGGTCTGTATATTTATAATCATAAGAATAAAACAGCGACACATATTTCCAAGTTCGACAGACGCAACGCTATCTCCGACAATTATGTATTTGATGTTTTTAAAGATGTTGATGGATCGGTATGGATTGCTACATTTGCGGGCTTGAACCGTTTTGAAAATAATTTGGCTAATTTCTCAACCGTCAGTCTGTTTCAAAGTGGGTATATCTTGTCCATCAACTATTTTTTGGAAATGGATGATGATGATTTTCTTGTAGGAACAGAATCAGGCATAAAGGTCTTTAACATAAACGACCAGTCGGTAAAAGATTTCAAGTCCTATTTTAATTCAAAGGAAGATTATTTTGAGTCTCTCTATATATATTGCTTCTATTTAGATAGTGATAGTTGCCTTTGGGTAGGAACGCGTAACGACGGATTGTATATCTATGATATAAAATCGGATGAGGTCGTTGATGTCGCGAAAGAATATGGGATACCTAATCTTACTCATGCTGTAGTGCGTGGTATAGAAATAGACAAGTATGATAATCTTTGGGTGGCAACCAATATAGGTTTATGTCGTATCAATCTTAATGATAAGACACATGTCTTTTATAATTCAGAGAAAAGAAACAGAAAGTCGCTTCCTTATGATGATTTGTTTGATCTTATGTTGGCTGATGATATGTTGTATGTGACAAGCGGGGATGGCCTGGCTATATATAGTTATGAAACGGATGATTTTACCAGATACTATATCCCGGATACTTTGATGAAAGGCGATGTTGTTAACAACAATGCTCTTTTTGATATCGTTGATGGTGGCGATGGGCGTTATTTTATAGGTTCATATTCGAGTGGCATGCTGACGTTTGATCCTAAGACAAAAACTTTCAGGACTTCTAAGATAAATGAAAATTTGGGAATGATGGTATATGCTATTATTCCTGATGGAAATGGGTATTTATGGGCAAGCACAAGTAAGGGTATCATAAAATACAACCTTTCTACAAAAACGATAACGATATATGACAAAAGTGACGGGTTGCAAGGTAATGAGTTTATACCTAACGCTTTTTTAAGAAGTAGTGATGGAACGCTCTTTTTTGGAGGCTATAGTGGATTTAACTATTTCAAACCAAAAGACATTCAACTTGAGAGGAAGACTCCAAAAGTTATTGTTACGAGTTTGCAGACACGCAATGGTAAGAAATATAAATATCTGAATCATGGCGATACGATTCATCTCACACATAAAGACAATTCTTTTGAAATAGGATTTGCGACAATAAATCTGTTCAGAAAGAATATGGTCAATTATTCGTGTATGTTGGATCATTATGACGATGAATGGTCGTTTCACAATTCGAGTCATAGATATACAGATTATAATAAGTTGCGTCCAGGTACATACGTTTTTAAGTTAAGAGCGGCTAATGAAGTCAAGATGTGGACTGAGAACCCTTTGGAACTGACAATTATAATTCATCCTGCATGGTATCAGAAACTCTGGTTTAAGGTGATTGTGATGTTGTCGTTGACGCTGATAATATATTTAAGCTTTAACCATAGGAATAAGATTATCAGGCAAAAAAGAGAACAGAAGAAAAGAATAAATGAGTTGGAGTCACAGATGACGCAGCTAAAACAAAAGACACTTCAGCTTCAGATGAATCCTCATGTCATTTTCAACACACTGAATAGCATCCAGCAATATATCATAGCACATGATGCAGATAAGGCTGTGAGCTATTTGACGAGTTTTTCTCGTCTGATGAGAAGAATCCTGAATAATTCAAACGAAAGATATATCTCGTTGTCGGATGAATTAGATGCGGTGAATCTTTATCTTGAATTGGAATCGATGCGTCTTGGAAACAAATTTGCCTATGAGATTATAGTGGATCCGGAGATTAGTTCTGCAGATATAGAGATAGCTCCTCTTATCATACAGCCTTTTGTGGAGAATGCAATTATTCACGGACTTGTACCTAAAAAAGAGGATTGTTTCCTAAAGATAATGATTTCAAAGATAGCAGAAGATAAACTTTTATGTGTTATTGAAGATAATGGAGTCGGTCGTCGTTATTCGGAGAAAATGAAGGAAAGGCTAGGGAAGGGGCATAAGTCGTACGGCATGAGTATAACACGAAGAAGACTTGAAATGTTAAGTAAGATATCCAATGATGACTTCAGTGTAGAAATATTAGATTTGTATGACAATAATAATGAGTCCAAAGGAACTAGAGTGAATATTGTCATTGGTTTTCATGATTAAAAAAAGAAAGGATTATATATGATAAGGTGTGTTATTGTAGAAGATGAAGAAATGGCTCGCAAAGTCTTGAAGTCATTGTTGTCACAATATTGTAAGGATGTAATGGTATGCGCGGAAGCCGATGATGTTGAGTCGGGACGTGCCATGATAGAAGCGTTTCATCCCGATTTGGTGTTTCTTGATATAGAAATGCCAGGAGGCAGCGGCTTTAAATTGTTGAGCAGCATTGAAAACATAGATTTTGAAGTTGTCTTCACTACGGCTTACGAACAATTTGCTATCAAGGCGATACGTCATGATGCATTGGATTATTTATTGAAACCTGTCGATCCAAAGGAACTGGTGGCAGCAGTAGAGAAGGTCAAGGAGGCTAAATACAAGAAGACCTTGAACAGACAGTACGACAGTTTGTTGAAAAATCTGAATCCAGAACAGCTGGTGGTAAGAAAAATCAGCCTATCTACGGCAGACAAAATACATCTCATAGAAGTAGATAATATAATAAGGTGTGAATCGGACAATTATTACACTATAATATATTTCAAGAATGGTACAAGCCTTATGGTTAGTAAAACACTTAAGGAAATGGAACAGCGGTTAGAGGAATATGATTTTGTCAGAACACACAAATCACATTTGGTGAATATAAGAAATATTATTAATTTTATCAAAGATGAGATGATGGTTTTGCTGTCGGACGGTACAAAAGTTCCAGTTTCAAAACGTAAAAAAGAAAAAATTTTGGAAGTGATAAATAATATGTAAGTTATTATGTGATTAACAGAGACTTATAAAAATTACAGAAGTGTATTTTAGTTAAAAAAGTATTAATTACAGGTGAAATATTATGTTAAAATAAAAATATTTTACCTGTAATTTTTATTTAAAATCTTAAAAAACAATGTGTTAATTGAAAAGAGCTGATAAGTGTTGAAAAATATTTGTTTTAAATTGATTTTTTTCATCGTTTTGTTAAGAATTTTGTCGTATCTTTGAACTCCTTTTAACGAACAAATTGAGTAGTATAACATAAAATTTCAAGGTATGTTAAGAAAATTACTATTTACCCTCTGCATTGTGCTGACATCGTGGTCGTTAGCCTTTGCACAAGTCGGACGACTTCAAGGAACAGTTGTTGACAAAGACACTGGTGAGCCTATTCCATTTGCTAACCTCATTTTGGAAAATGGAGGTACGCAGGTCGGTGGTGCCAGTTCTGACTTTGACGGCAACTATGACATCAACCCGATTCCTCCGGGAACCTACGACTTGAAAGCGACATTCGTTGGCTACAATACTTTCATCATGAAAGGTATTGTTATTCCAGCTAACATTATCACTTTCCAGCCTGTGTCTATGAGCATGCAATCAGAAATGTTGGATGCTGTTGAAATTGTTGACTATAAGGTGCCTTTGATTTCAAAGGATAAAACATCTGGCGGTGCAACAATTACTGCGGAAGAAATTGCTAAGATGCCTCAACGTTCAGCAGCAGCTGTAGCAGCGAGTGTCGGTGGCGTTTTCTCAAGTGACGGTGAAGCCGGTAACATGCGTGGTGCTCGTGGTGGCGCTACTTACTACGTTGATGGTGTACGTGTTATTGGTTCTGCAACTGTACCTCAATCAGCTATTGACCAAGTTGAAGTTCTCTTGTCAGGAACTCCTGCTATGTATGGTGACGCTACAGGCGGTATCATCAACATGACAACAAAAGGTCCTTCTAGAACCTTTGGTGCAGGTATCGAAATGGAAACTTCAGAGTTCTTGGATAGTTATGGACATAACAGAGCTGGTCTCAATGTCCAAGGTCCATTGATCAAAGGTAAAAATAGTGAAACAGCTTTGTTGGGTTTCTTCTTGTCAGGAGAATTCAACTATGACCGTGACGGTGCTTTGTCTGCTATCGGACACTATAAAGCATCTGATGAATGGTTAGAATACATTAAAGAAAACCCAATCCGTGTTTCTGGAACAGGTTCGGGTTCTTACCTCAATGGTGAATACACTAGACAGAGCTCAATGCAGCCTCTCAAAAATTCACAAAATACTTCAGGTTGGAATGCCAATATCGCTGGTAACATCAACGTCCGTACAACCGAAACCATCAACTTAACATTCGGTGGTACATTCAACCTCAGTAAGTATAATTCTTACAGCCGTAGCAGCGCTTACTTTAACTATGATAAAAATGCTATTGGTAAAGATCAAACATGGCGTGTTTATGGTCGTTTTACACAAAGATTCCCATCTCCACAAGAAAGCACATCATTAATCAAAAACTTCTATTATAGCTTACAAGTTGACTATGAACGCTATAATAATGAATATGGTGACCCAGACCACTGGGATAACATCTGGGATTATGGTTATCTCGGTAAATATACCATCTATAAAACACCTTCTTACGGTTTCGCAGATACTACAATCAATGTAAATGGCCATTATTATAATAATGTATGGGCTACTACATCTTGGGACTACGATACATTGGTGGAATTCCAAGCTTCTGACAAAAACCCATTACTCGCTGAATATACAAGCGATTATTATGGTTTGTATTCAGACCCATTTGGTCACTACCAAAACTTCACTGATATTCAACTCGGTGGTGGTCTCTTGAATGGTGACTATAGCCAATCATTCTATGGTCTTTATTCATCTCCAGGTAGTATCCAAACTAACTATGGTTATGGTGAAGCTGATAAATTTAACGTCAATCTCTCTGGCGCAATGACAATTGGTAACCACGAAATTAAATTAGGTTTCCAATACGAACAACGTAATAACAGAGGTTACGGTATCAATGGTGTTCGTATGTGGAACTTGATGCGAAGCCTTGCTAACTTCCATATCCAACAGTTGGATATCCAAAATCCAGAAGTTGTTAGCTATGATGGTTTCGTTGATACAATTCGTTACTATAGAAAATATGACGAAAGTACACAAAATCAATTCGATAAAAATCTTCGTGAAGCTTTAGGTCTTAGCGTTGATGGTTTGGATTGGATCAATATTGACTCTTATGATTTCAATGATAATACAATCCAATATTATGACAAGAATGGTGTTATGCATACAACAACATTAAATGAAGGATTTGACATCAGTATGTTTACACCAGATGAATTGACACGTGACGGTAACTCATACGTTTCATACTATGGTTATGATTATCAAGGTAACAAAATTAAAGGTCAGCCAACATTAGACGATTTCTTTACTGAAGTTGATGAAAATGGCAACTATACACGTCCTGTTGGTTCTTTCAAACCTATCTATATGGCAGGTTATCTCCAAGATAAATTTGCTTTCAAAGACCTTATCTTCAATGTTGGTGTTCGTGTTGACCGCTTCGACGCTAACCAAAAAGTTTTGAAAGACCCTTATATCCTCTATGATTATAACACAGTTGGTGATTTGATCAACAACAATGGTAAAATTGAGCTTCAAGATGGTACATTAGTTGACATTCCAGATAATATCGGTAATGACTATGCTGTTTATGTTAATAAACTCGATGAAATCACATCAATCGTTGGTTACCGTAATGGTAATGTTTGGTATAATGAATTAGGTAATGAAATCAGTGACCCTACAGTTTTAGATAAAGGTAGTGGTATTTCTCCATGGTTGGTAAATACAAAACAACGTAAGATTGAATCTTCTTCATTCAAAGATTACGATCCACAATGGAGTGTAATGCCTCGTATTTCATTCTCATTCCCAATTTCTGACGAAGCATTGTTCTTTGCTCACTATGACGTTTTAACACAACGTCCAGGTAATAACTTCGAAAGTATTTATACATACTACTATTTCGATCAAATCAGTGGCGCAATCAGCAATCCATCATTGAAATCAACACAAACAATTGACTATGAACTTGGTTTTACACAAAAATTAACTAATTCATCATCAATGACAATTACAGGTTACTACCGTGAGTTACGTAACATGATTCAAATGTATCGTTATACAGGTGCTTATCCTAAAGACTATACATCATATAGCAACTTAGACTTCGGTACTGTAAAAGGTTTGACAGCATCATACGACTTACGTAGAACTGGTAATGTTCGTTTACGTGCAAGTTATACATTGCAATTTACAAACGCTACAGGTGCTAGCACAACAACAATGTCTTCATTGATTGCAGCTGGTGTTCCTAACTTGCGTTCTACATTCCCAATGCCTTGGGACCGTCGTCACCAATTCAATATCGTTCTTGACTATCGTTTTGGAGAAGGCAAAGAATATAACGGACCTGTTACAAAACGTGAAAATTCAGGAAAGAAACCTATCAATTGGTTAACAAACACAGGTGCTAGTTTGACAGTCAATGGTGGTTCAGGTACTCCTTATACAGCTGCATCAAATATCACTTCACCTATTTCTGCATCAACAAACTTGTTAGGTGGTTCAATGTATGGTTCTCGTTTGCCATGGTCATTCCGTTTCGACCTTCGTGTTGACAAAGACATCAACTTGAAACTTGGCAAGAAAGATGGCGAAGCTGGACGCGATGCTTATATGAATGTTTATTTCCAAATCTTGAATCTCTTAAATTCAAAGAATATCATGGGTGTTTATGCAGCTACAGGTAACCCAGACGATGACGGTTATTTGACAGCTCCAGAATGGCAACGTGAAATTAACACACAAAGAGATCCTCAAGCTTATGCTGAGTTGTACAAATTGTATGTAAATTATAGAGGCCATTATTCACAACCACGTCAAATCAGATTTGGTGTAATCTTTAACTTCTAACAGAAATAAATAATTACTGAAAATATGAAGACTATTGTTCGTTTATTAGTTGTTGCATTCATATTTATGGGTGTGACAAATGTAAGAGCCGAGATGTACAGATATGGTAATGCTACTACAAACACTCGTTCTCTTAGAGGTACGACTGCCGGTTGTACACCGTCTTCTACATTTGCTTGGTTGAATATCAACAATGCTAGAGTACGTGTTAATGCTGGTGGTGACATGTGGTGGGATTTGCCAGGTGGTACAGGATCAAAATATTATATCCCTGCTAATGGCTCTGCTACATCATTGTACGCTGGTTCTCTTTGGATTGCAGGTCTCGACATTAACCAACAGCTTAAATGTGCTGCTGTTCGTTTCCGTCAAGGTCCTGATTATAATGGTGGTAACGACTTTTGGACTGGTCCTCTTACAACAGACGGTACAGCAACTGTACTTCCAGAAACTTGTATGCAGTATGACAAAATGTACAATATTACAAGAGCTGAAGTTGACGAGTTCTTATCACACTGTGACCCTGTAACAGGAAAACCTGACTTGAAAGGAAGTTATCAAATTCCTACTTCAATTGCTGAATGGCCTGCACACGGTGATCCAGCAAAAGGTATCAGTTATTACTTGGCTCCATTCTATGATAATGATAATGATGCTGAATATGATCCTGCTCAAGGTGACTATCCATATTATGACATTGACAATGAACTTTGCCACAGCCAAGTTCCTACTATGGAAGAAGTTGAAAGAGGTACTGTAAAAGGTTCTATTTTAGCTGACCAAGTTATTAAAGGTGACCAAACAATTTGGTGGGTATTTAATGATAAAGGTAATGCTCACACAGAAACTGGTGGTTCTGCTATTGGTATGGAAATTAGAGCTCAAGCCTTTGCTTTCGCTACTAATGACGAAATCAATAACATGACTTTCTATAGTTATGAAATTATCAACCGTTCAACTTATACTTTAACAAATACTTATTTCTCACCATGGACAGACGTTGACCTTGGTTATGCTCAAGACGACTTTGTTGGTTGCGACGTTTCTCGTGGTTTAGGTTATGGTTATAATGGTGTTAATATCGACGGTAGCGGTCAGCCAGAAGCTTACGGTGCTAATCCACCAGCAGTAGGTGTTGACTTCTTCCAAGGACCATATTTGGATCCAGACGGTATCGATAATCCTAAATATGACCCAATCACAGGTGAAAACTGTGACGAAAGTATTAATGGTGTAAACTTCGGTAACGGTATTGTTGATGACGAACGTTTCGGTATGCGTCGTTTCGTTTACCATGATAATGCTACTGGTGTTAACGGTGACCCTAAAAAGGCTTCTGAATACTATCTCTTACTTAGAGGTATTTGGAAAAATGGTGAAAAAATGCATTATGGTGGTAATGCTGTTCCTGGTTCAACAGGTGTAACTGATGTAGCTTGTGACTTCATGTTCCCATTCGACTCTGACCCATGTTTCTGGGGTACAGGTGGTATAAATCCTGGCTTTGAAGGCTATTGGTCTGAAGAAACAGGTGATAATGGTGATCCTAATAACCCTGCTGACCGTCGTTTCATGCAATCAGCTGGTCCTTTCACATTGAAACCAGGTGCTGTTAACTACATCACATTCGGTGTGCCATGGGCTCGTTCAGCTGCTGGTACAGCATGGGCTTCTGTTGAATTATTACGTCGCGTTGACGATAAATGTCAGTCAATGTTCGATAACTGCTTCGACGTTCTTGATGGTCCAGACGCACCAGACTTGACATTCCGTGAACTTGACAGAGAACTTATCGTTTATATTTCAAATTCAACAAACTCAAATAACTACGCTGAGACTTATACAGAAGTAGATCCTCAAATCTGTGGTCCTCTTGCTACAGACTCAACAATGCGTAATGACTCTCTCTATCGCTTTGAAGGTTATATCATCTATCAATTGGCAAATAAAGAAGTTAGTGTTGATGAGTTGAACGATATCAGTAAGGCTCGTGTTGTATATCAATGTGACGTTAAGAATGGTGTAACATCAATCATTAATTATATATATGATGACAACTTACAAGCTTCAGTTCCTACTTTAATGGTAGAGGGTGCTGATGAAGGTATCAAATCTACATTTGTTATCACTCAAGATGAGTTTACAACAACAGGTGACGTTAACTTGATCAACCATAAAACATATTATTATATGGCAATATCATACGCATATAATAATTATCAAGATTATGAAGTTGATGCTAACAACCCAGTTGCTCTTTATGGACAAAAGACTCCATATCTTGCAGGTCGTAAGAATATTAAATTATATTCAGCAACACCTCACAAGATTGTAAACGGTACTGTTATCAACTCTAACTATGGTGACAAACCTGAAATCACACGTTGGTCTGGTCTCGGTAATGGTGGTAACCAATTAGAATTATCACAAAAGACTATTGACGAGATATTAAGCAAGTCTCCAGCTGACTCATCAACATTGTTCGGTGATGCAGATTATCCTATCGCATATCACCCAACATATAAAGCTGGATATGGTCCTGTTGATATTAAGATTATCGACCCATTGAATGTTGTTTCTACAGACTATGCGATTTGGTTTGAAGATTTCCATGGTAAACAAATCCATAATGTAACAGGCAATCCTGCAACACTCGGTGACTCAGCTGAAAAACAAATCTTCAGATGGGTTTTGAAAGATTTGAATATCGAAGGCGAAGCTGGTTTGTTCTATTCAGATACTACATCAGATTTTGAAGCAGAACAAATATTCTTGGAAAGAGGTATTTCAGTTCAAGTATATCAGCCTTGGAATCTCGGTTCACATAGAGTTGGTTCATACTACGATAATAGTGCTCAATCAAATGATCCATATAAACCAGTTTATGAAATACTTTCTCCAAATAATGGTATGATTACCTCAAGCGTAACATACGCTGACAGTTCAAATAAATGGTTAAGTGGTATTAGAGATGATGACAATATAGCTAGCTCAGCTCTTAACTGGATTCGTTCTGGTACTTATGCTAGCCAGGATAAACCATCTGAAAATGACTATAGTGTTGCTTCAACAACTGGTGGTTCAAGTCACGTTTATGACCCAAATGAAGATTTTGAAAATATAGCTGAAGGTACATGGGCTCCTATGTTCTTAACAAATGTTAGTGCAAACTCTGGTCAATTTGTACCAGGACCTATCTATCAATCAAACTGTAGAGAAGAAGCTATTTTCAATACTTTAGGTTCTATCGATATCGTTATGACATCTGATAAGTCATTATGGACACGTTGTCCAGTTATCGAAATGTGTATGGATAAGAAATTGTCAGAAGGTAATGCTCCAATATTCACATTGCGTCGCGCTCCATCTGTAGATAAGGAAGGTAATCCTTGTCCAGATATGGATGCTGAACCAAGTAATGATCCTAATGCTGCTAACTATATTTCAGCAAGAGGTATGGGTTGGTTCCCAGGATATGCAATCGATATTGAAACAGGTGCACGTCTCAATATGTGCTTCGGCGAAGATTCATTCTATCCTGAATTGAATGGCCGTGACATGTTGTTCAACCCACCAGCACTTAAAGAATCAACAGTTCTTTCATCACCAATCGCACAATCTGCAGATCCTGTATTATTTGATGCAGTTGATGGTACAGCTGTTATGGGTGGTAAGCACTTTGTATATATTTTCCCAATGTATGATTTAGGCGAACAAGGTAATGCTTCCAATAAGATAAGCTTTAAATCTCCTGCATACGATGCTGGTGCTTATATTTGCAATACTTTGAAAGCTATTGAAAAGAAAACATCTGGTCAAACAGTATTCTACATTAAATTCTGGAGTCAACCTGCATGGGTTGGTATGCCAATGGCTGTAGAAGGTAAAGAATGGTTACAAGAAGGTAATCCAGTTAAGATATCAATTCGTATATCAACACCTTATAGAGAAGGTTATAGCAACTATCCTCTAGAAGTTGAAAATGAAGAATTGTATGATGTTGTTGGTCATAACGGTTACCTCCCATATTACACATTCTCAACAGCAGGTTGCGGTCCTACATTGAATGACCCTGTTAAAACAGAAGAAGACCTTAAGATGGTTACAGTAGTACCTAACCCATACTACGCATTCTCAACATACGAAAACAATGCTCTTACACATACTGTTAAGATTGCCAACCTCCCTGACAAGTGCGTTGTCTCTATCTATACTGTAAACGGCATTAAGATTCGTCAATTCAAGAAGGACTCTAGCGTAACATCAATTGACTGGGATTTGACTAACCATGCTAATACTCCTATCGCAAGTGGTTTCTATATCATTCACGTAAGAGACTTAGTAAGTGGTGGCGAAAAGACAGTTAAATTCTATGCTGCAATGCGTCAAGTTGACTTAAATACATTCTAATTATTATGCGAACAAAATTAAAAAGTACGATCATGAAAAAGTTATTGAAATCTATCGTTATAGTAAGCTTGACTATCTTAGTATTAGGATATAGCAATACAGCATTCGCAGGTAATAAGGATAGGTCTGGTCAAGCAGGCGCTACAGAATTGTTAATTAACCCTTGGGCTTCAACAGCTGGTTGGGGTAACGCAGGTATGTCATCAGTTCATGGTGTAGAAGCTATGTGGAGTAACGTCGCTGGTATTACAGCTACCAACTCAATAGACTTGAACTTTTCATACACCAGTTGGTTACAAGGTTCTGATGTTAATTCTTATTCATTCGGTTTTGTAACACGCGTATCAGAATCTGTTGTAGCAGGTCTCTACGTCATGTCATTCAATCCTGGTGAAATTTATAGAACAACAGAACAACAACCAGACATGACATTAGGTACATTTAAACCTACTTTGATGAACATTAATGTTGCAGTTGCAAAGTCATTCTCTAATAGTATTCACGCTGGTTTCGTTTTGAAAATCATAAGCGAATCTATTTCTGACATGGTAGGTACAGGTGTCGCTTTAGACGCAGGTATCCAATATGTAACTGGTATAACAGACAACATTCACTTTGGTATCACATTGAAAAATATCGGACCTACCGTAACATACAAAGGTGACGGTCTTACATTCAAAGCACAACCAGATTCATTCTGGGGATCATCACTCACTGTTATCCAACGTGCCGATCAATTTGAATTACCAACTCAATTGAACATCGCAGCAGCTTATGACTTTAACTTTACAAATGGTTATCGTCTTACAGCAGCAGGTAACTTTACATCAAACTCTTTCTCAAAAGACCAAGTTACTTTAGGTCTCGAAGGTTCTTTTAAAGATATTTTGCTCATCCGCGGCGGTTATACAATTGAAAATGGTATCTGGGGTGATATCGAAACAGATGAATGTACAAATGTTAATACAGGATTGTCATTAGGTACATCAGTACAAGCTCCTCTCGGAGAAAACATGAAGGTATCTGTTGATTATTCTTATCAAAATACACATCATTGGAATGGTACTCACACAGTAGGTGCAAGAATTATTTTCTAAAACTTACTTGCATTTGAAAATAATTCGTATCTTTGCATACGAAATCAAACGAAAGGGCCCTTATCTCGGTAAGGGTCTCTTTTTTCTTAATTAAAATCATATATTATGGCTGAATTTGAATATTTTACACAGGCTGGACTTCAGAAATTAAGAGACGAATTGGATCGTCTTATTCTCGAGGAACGTCCAAAAGTCGTTCAGGCAATTGCTGAAGCTCGTGATAAGGGAGATCTTTCAGAAAATGCCGAATATGATGCTGCTAAAGAAGCTCAACAACATCTAGAAATGAAGATTGTAGAACTTCAACAACTCATTATGAGCGCACGCGTTCTTGATGAGTCAAAAATGGATACTTCTAAGGCTTTGCTCCTTTCAACAGTTAAAATCAAGAACATGAAAACAAATGCTGTTATGGCTTATACTCTTGTTCCTGAAAAAGAAGCTGACCTTAAAAATCATAAAATATCCGTTACTTCTCCAATCGCTAAAGGCCTTCTTGGTAAGTCCGTAGGCGATCAAGTGGAAATACAGGTGCCTGCAGGCAAAGTTATGTTTGAAATTATTGAAATAACTCGCTGATAATATCATGGCAACTATTTTCTCACGTATAATTAATGGCGAAATACCTTGCTATAAAATAGCAGAAAATGACAAGTTCTTTGCTTTCTTGGATATCAATCCTCTTATGAAAGGTCATACCCTTGTAATACCTAAAAAAGAGACAGATTATATCTTTGATATTGAAGATAACGATCTCGCAGAAATGATGGTGTTCGCTAAGCAGATAGCTGTTAAAATTAAAGAGGCTATCCCTTGTACTAAAGTCGGCGTGGCTGTTATTGGTCTCGAAGTGCCTCATGCACACATACACCTCGTACCAATGCAGAAAGAAGGCGATCTCGACTTCAAACGCACAAAACTTCAACTTACAAAAGAAGAGTTCTTGGAAATACAAAAACAATTAGCGTTTTAAATCCAAACTCATAAAATAAGAAACTCAAAAACTCAGAATTATAGATTTAACATTCTGGGTTTTTGAGTTTTTTTTGCTTATAAACTGAAACCAATACTTAATTTAAAAGTGAAATTGTCAAAGGTCTTATCAAAGGAATAAGGACCGTAACGGTAAAATATTCCCACTCCTAATTTGTTGAATGCGGTTTTTATAATATTGTCGATGATGAGACCACTTTCATAATATCCTTTGCTTAAATCTTTTAAATCGTAGTTGTTGCTTTCGTTTAAATAACCAAATGCAACATTTGTAACGACAATTAATTCAGGATGGAATTTCTTAAAATCTATTAATAAATTTCTGAAGTTATGAGAGAAAAATAATGCGGCAAATCTATCACAGAAAAACTCATCTGGAATCATAGTGTTGAAATTGTCTGTACTGTATAATTCCAATTTTCCGTATCTGCTACCAAAAATGTTGAATAATTCTGTAATAGGAGCAATGCCATTGATATATCCTATTTGTGCGGTAACAGAAGTGGCACCGATATATCGAGACTCTTTGATGCCTTTAAATTGAAATTCCGCCTTGTCAAAATTGTAAGGACTTCCAAAAATATCCTTTAAATTCTTTTGATATGAAATCCAAATGACAGGATTTGGTATTCCTTCTGCACTTATTTTCTTACCTTTCTTGACGAACTTTTCGTTGAAGGCGATTCTCAATATAAAATCCAAAGTGCTCAATCGATAAGTCGTCGTCTCTTGCCAATTAAATGGTGTCTTGTCGGCGATTTCAAAGTTGACGAAACCTTTAAGATATTTGTTAATATATGTCGAATAATTAATGCCAACCTTATTGTTTAAGGATGTAGCCTTAACATAAAATGACTTATAATCTGAAGGATCGAAGATATTTGTTTTGCTTTCGAAGCCATAATCACCTAATCTCTCGAATTTATGTTCGGCAGAGAACTTCAGTTTCATGTCTTTTGAACCTAATAAATTAATATCCAAATTTCCTCCATAATTGAATTCTTTCGCTTTAAACCAATAATCGCCGAATCCACCGATTGAAAAATGTTTAGAGACTTTGTCGTTGGTCCTTAATCCCAATCCGAGCATAAAACCATTACCGATGTTATAGTCAATAATGTCGTCGATATTAAGATTCACTATACCTAAAGGAATCTCGTTCCCTGTTAATGAATTTATCGATTCAAAAACTTTGTCAAAGTTGAAGTTTGTTTCCTTAAGTACGTCTTCTACGTATTTGTAAGTCGCTTCCAATCGTTCCTCGTCAAGTTTTTCATAACGATAATATTTGATTATGTCATCAGACTTTCCTGCGTTGTCATTGACGTAATATTCGCTCATGTCGAAAATATTCTTGTCTATTTCAGTGTTGATTTCTATCTCGCTGATATAACTTTTGCCAATACCACATAAGATACCGTCAGTGTTAGCATCGACGGCGCCTTCTAAAACGATTTTTAAGTTTGTGTTAAGTTGTTTTGGGAACCATATACCATCAACTTTTTCGTATAATTGTTGAATGTCGATGTTGAAAAGCTCTTGTTTGTTAGGTTCTGCTTTTATGTTTTGTATCGCCCAATTATCGGAATTGATGGTCATTGTTCCTCTCAAGGAATTGAAAGAGGTGTTTTTATAAGGAGCAAATGCTATGGTGAAAATACTATCGTTTTCTTCTGTCATAAATGCGTCTTCTAAAAAGAAGATGTATTTGTTCTTGCTGCCTTTGCTGATAGGGTTGACGTATTTCTTGTTGTTTATCGTGACTAAGTCTTCTTGAAAACCTATACTTTGTATATTCTCCAGAAGATATACGCCTTGTGATTCCTTCATTCCCGATACTTTGTTCGCTAATATGATTTTCTTGTTTTTATTGGGTTTTTCGTAATATTGTTCCGAGACGGTTTCCATTGCCATAAGGTCGTTGTTGCGGAATTCCTCAAACGCCATGTCGCCAGATGGCAAGTTGGTAGTGTCAACTGCAAAAATCATATTGTCATACATTTTATAATGATATGAGTTCTGACTTTTTGGGTTGTTAGAATCTCTGTATTTGAATACGCTGTCGATGATACGGTTGGCGAGATTGTTGCTTCCGTCAATGACAACATCTGAAAGAGTGTAAGACTTAGGTTTTAACTTGACAGTGATATTGTCTTGACCATCTATTTCTATTATTTTATTTTCATAACCTACAAAAGAAAATGTCAGGGTGTTGATTTCATTCTTTGTGTTGATGGAAAAGATACCGTCGATGTCGGTTGTCGTACCTAATGTTCCGTCTTCGTTGATGACAATATTGACGAATGCTAGTTTCTCCTTGCTTGATTCATCAATGACGACTCCACTAATGTAGTTTTGACCGCTTAAACATAAGTTTAATGCAGTGAATAAAAGTATCAATATAAAACTAAGAATTCTCATCATTAACTTTATTAATTAGACGCATCAATGTAGATTTATATTTCTTGTGTCATTGATACGTCACTACAGCTTCTAATTTACAACTTCTCATTGTTTTTATGTCTTTCCTTGTCGCGAGATGTCTTCTTTTCTATATTTTTCTTTAAGGCTTCAGTCAGGTCTGTTCCAGTTTGGTTGGCAAGGCATATCAATACCCAGAGGATGTCGGCCATTTCATCGGCCATATTATGTTCTTTGTCTGATTCTTTGAAAGATTGTTCTCCATAAGTCCGTGCCATGATTCTTGCTAATTCGCCAACTTCTTCTGTTAATATAGTCATGTTGGTTAGTTCGTTGAAATATCTGACACCATGTGTTTTAATCCATTCATCGACGATATTTTGTGCTTCTTTTATTGTCATTTGAAATTATTTTTTTACAAAATTATAAAATTAGGTAAATACATTTATGAGTCCCTTTGAAAAAATCGTATTTTTGTAAAAAAATAATTACGGTGGAAAATACTTTTACTTTAGTAGCAAAAACATTACCTGGCTTTGAGCAGATTCTCGCTGACGAATTACAAGCTTTAGGTGCAGAAAATATCAATATTTTATATCGTGCTGTCAGCTTTGAAGCTGATAAAGCCTTGATGTACAAAGCTAATTACTGTCTTCGTACAGCATTGAGAATCCTAAAACCTGTTGAGACTTTCGTCGCTCGTAATGAGATGATGTTATATAATAAAATCAACAAGATCCAATGGCATGAAATCTTCGGCATAGAAGAGACATTTGCAATTGATGCTGTTGTGAGCGGCAATTATTTCACACACTCACAATATGCGGCTCTTAAAGTTAAAGACGCCATCGCTGATGAGTTCCGTAACAGGTACGGAGCACGGCCTTCTGTAGATACAGAAAATCCGGATTTGAGAATTAACATCCATATTGAAAATGAAAAGGTGACACTTTCGTTTGACAGCTCCGGCGATTCTCTTCACAAAAGAGGTTATCGTAAGTCGGTCGATAAGGCTCCTATGAATGAAGTTTTAGCCGCTGGTCTCATCAAATTGACTGGTTGGAACTACGACAGAAACTTCGTCGATTGTATGTGCGGTTCCGCTACCATTCCTATCGAGGCTGCTATGGCGGCTATGAATATTCCTGCCGGTTATTTCAGAGAAAGTTACGGTTTCATGAAATGGCACGACTTCGACGAGAAACTATGGAAAGAAGTGAGAATGGCTGCTGATGAAGAAATCCGTGACTTCGATTACGAGATCTTCGCTTCCGACCATTCCGCTAAAGCTGTTCAGATTGCACAATCTAATATCAAAGGCGCACATCTTTCGCACGACATCACCTTAAGTCAGCAGGATATGTTTGAGATGACACCGCCTGAAGCTCCTGGTATCTTGGTCATCAATCCTCCTTACGGAGAACGCTTAGAAGAAAAAGACATCGTTAACTTATACAAAAATATAGGCAATGCCTTGAAACATAACTTCAAAGGTTATGAGGCTTGGGTTATAAGCAGCAATTTGGAAGTTCTTAAACTCATAGGATTGAAGCCTTCCAAGAAGATAGAAGTCTATAATGGTTCTTTAGATTGCCGCTTCGTGAAATTCGAAATCTTTGACGGAAAGTATAAAGATATGAAGAAGAATAAAAGAGCTATGAATGATTGACGATGAAGAATGAACTTTGTGTCATGAATATTGAACGATGAACTGGTTCTTAGCTCATCGTTCAACGTTCAAAATTCAAAGTTTTATGATTTTTTCTGTGTTTGTCGTTCCGTTTCTGTCAGTTGTTTTTATCAGATAGATTCCAGCGGTAAGATTAGATAAGTCGATACTTGCATCATCATTAAAGTGTTCTATTATTATTTTGTTCCCTAAGATGTCATAGACTTCTACGGCGCAAATGTTGTCTCCGTTAAATTTTATTAATCCATCTGTAGGATTAGGATATATCATACAATTTTGAATGATGTTATCGTATGTTGCAGTCCAGTTGAAGTCCGTCTGTCCAACTCTGAAATGATAGTCTGGATCGGTGCAGAAAGCATATCTGTGGATGGAGTATTCTAGATGGTTTTTGTCTGTATATTTTAAAGAGAATTCCAACCATCCGTATGTTTTAATGTCGGGAGAATTGATATGGTCGTATTTGCAGACCAACATATAGTCGTGACTAAACTCGGGTGGAGTGGGTTGATTGGACCATTGATAATAACTATTGCCGCCAAATCTAAATATTTTAGATATAGTATCACCTACTGTAGGTGATGGTGGAGGTTGACAAATATTCCATCTTATAATTTCTAGTTGATGGTTATTATACCATCCTACCGATAATCCGTATGCTTCTGGTATGCTTGGATTATTCATGAAAACCGAGCCCAAAGTAAAGTCGTAGATGCTGTCATTATCAAAATCAATATCGTAATAATAAAATCCAACACCTCCTGGATAGTCTTCTGGTGAGTAGAATGTTGTATCTAATTCTTTGTAGTAGATTTCTCCATTTTGTGCTTTGACGAAAAATGATGATAAAAATAAAACTAAGAAAAATAAGTGATACTTCATAATTAACGATTTTTTGTGTTCTTAATAATTGTTACAATCAGGACACTCATGCACTATTAGTGTCATTTCTGTGCCGAGAGGAAGTTCGAAACTACCATTAATGGTTATTGAGTCAACAGCTCTCAGTGTAAAGTTTATATTTTGTGGTACTACAATTACATTGTCAGGAGAACCAATGATGATAGAACGTTTTACTTTATAATCCATATTTGAGATTTGTGAGTTAGATGTTATTGATAAGTCATTGCTACAGTCTGTTTTCAAAGCAAAATATTTCAAGTGGGAGATTGTTAAAGTGTCACCGTCCCTCCACACAGGAAAGTCACATGTTTCATTTAATGCTCCCTTATTTATTGGATATGTTACCTTTATTTTTTTCTGATTCTGCGGAATCTGGCTTTTATCTTTACATTCATTTATTGCCTGTCCGTCAAAAAACCAAGTTACTCTGTCAGGTAACCATTCACATGCGAATGTATGTTCGTGAGAGAGGTCGTTTTGATTTATACTGTAATTATAGTAGTGTTTTGCAAAATTTATTGCTTGAGATGAATCATTGTCTGAGTAATTGCAGCCTTCACTGTTATACCATATTCCGCAGCTGAAACCTCTATATAGATCCCCACTGGAATCATGGATGGTATGCTCGTAAATATCAATTTCTTCGTATGTTGTATTTGAATCTCCCCATAACCAAAAAGCAGAACACCCGCCATCGTGGATAGGTAGAGATGCTTTTAGTTCATAATATCCGAAATGATAGTCTATAGTGCTTGTCTCTATTGTACCTGAAAAATAATATATGCCTTTGGAATTGGTTTCGATGTCAAATTCATAAGGTGAGGGTATGTCATAATCATCTTCTACTAAAGGAGTCTCACTTATAAATTCGGATATCAGTCGCATTTTACCATCATTTCCAAAAACAGCATTTCTCGTCTGATATGCTTGATGGTGATTAATATTGTTGGTTACTACTCCCATCCACCAACTTTCACCAGATAGACATTTCCATAAAGGATTGTCACAGTCTTCTGTAAATGTGTCTTCGTTCCATTTTCTGTTTATACCATCAAATTCTTCGTTAAGAACTATATTATAATTGGGGTCATCGTTTATTTGACCATTTATGTTATATGATAAAATGATGGTACAGATTATTAATATTGATACATTCTTCATAACAATTAAATTTTATTCGTTCATCAATCCATGTTCAATCAATGTTTTTCGCATCTCTTCGATTTCTTTGCGTTGTTCTTTCACTGTTTCTATCAAAAATACAGTAAGAACATCGTAGTCGAGATACAACATACCATCGGAATCTTCTTTGACAGCTTCAGGAATTACTTTCTGTACTTCTTGAGCAGGAATACCAACCCTAACTTCTTTTTGTATTGAATTTTTTTCTGTGTTATCCTCAATAGGTATGTAATAATAACCAGTTATTCTGTCTAACATTTCTCCAGATCTTTCTATAGGAGTATTATCTGACATTAGTGAAATATCAGATCTTATTAATGAACCTACTTTGTATACAAATCCATTACCTGTTACAAAGAAATTGTGATCGTTACGATTAGGATACGAAACAATCCAACATTTGCCATGTTTATGCTTTGGATTTGCCATCGTTACCCAATGCCATGCTTCAGTATCTGTTGTGTTAAAAAAAACTCTGCCAGATGGATGAATTTGAACTCCGTTTGAATATGAATTTGATAATGTTTGTAAACTTATCTGTCCGTCTTGATGTACTTTAATTTGTGCTTGGGATTCTTGGTGTATCGTGAATAAGCATATTAGAAATGCTATAATTATTATTTTTGTTTTCATATCATAAAGCTTTTGTATGTTAATATTTGTTTGATGTCATCAAAGATATTTATCAGCAATCAGATTTTAACTGAATGCTGACAATGGTTTTATGAACTTGTTTTTCCCAAGAGTAAATATGTTGCAGGATGTGTTCATTTCATGTTATTTTGAGTCTGACAAATATACGATATGAAAATGCGAATGTCAATAGTTTCTGTAATTTTTTTTACAAAAAAATAAAACTGTGGAAAATATTTTTAATTCAGTCGGACAACTCAAAGCTCATGGCTCAAATATATTTCTCCGGCTCTAAATTAAGCATATACATGGCGTCTTGGTGTAAGGATTCTTCAACCGAGATGCCTTTTTCTTTAGCTTTGTTCTTGATGCTATTAAACCAGTTCTCGTCGTTCTTTATTCTATTCTTGATTCCTGTCAAGATTCGGTCGATAACTTCAGGATTGTCGAGAGAAAGATTGACGAAAGCTTGCGAGATGAATCCGTGGTTTATGTCGTAAAGTTGTGTCGCACTTAGAGAAATCATCACGACATCGGCGTCTTTCAATTCTTCGACGAGGTTTATCTCACTGACGTTGTCATGCTCAGAATCGTAATAGATGGTGTTGAAATAATACCAGTAATGATAATATTCGAAGATGTCGTTCATGGGAAGTGTGTAAGCCATATTCCAGAAGAAAGAGTCGCCCATGACAATCATCTTCGCCTTTTGTGCTGAAGAGTCGGGAATGACGTTGATGTCAGCGTAATGATTTTTATTGTTATCAATAGGAAATGTCAGGTTAAGCAGTTTCTCCATGTCGTTGTCGGGCTTTCTCGTCTCTGCGAGATAAGTCTTTCCCATTTCGATATTAGGGAAGTTCTTTCCGCTTAGATGTTCCATATAACGGATGATGGTGTCGGAAGTGTGAGCGCAGGCTATGTTCGACCAGTGCATTCCGGCTTTAGGAAAAAGAGGATAATCGACGGAGTCTTTTATTTCCTGAAAATATTTCGTCACATCTAAGAAATTGATTCCGTTTTCGGCGAAAGCCTTGGAATAATAGTCGTATGCTCTTGTACTGTTGTTTTCCTGATATTTTGTATTGTCAGGAAGATATTCGGGATAGATGAGGTCTTTGGAAGGAAGCATCAAGACGAAAATTTCAGTGCCGTGTTCTTTTAGTAGATTTTGGAGTTTCTTGAGTCGGCTTAGGTCGCTGTTGAATTTCTTGATGAGTTCTTCTTCGCTGCCCGCGTATTCCGTCATCAATCCTTCGTAATGGTCTTTGACGGATTTCTCATTGAAAAGCCATTTGTCTTTTCCTATAATTACGTTGTCGCAATATGTCTTGTCAAACAATGACCAGACATATTGGTTGTAGAGACGGATGACGGCCTCGCGAAATCCGAAAGTCTCGGATATATGTTTTTCTAAGCCAGCTTGATATTTTGAAGAGTAAAAATTGCTGAGACTTAAATCAGCCTTTTCTGACTGCATTGTCACTCCTTCAAGTTTCTTGATTTTGAAAATGCCAAATTCTTTCTGTATCATCGGGAGAAAGAGAAACAGCATCAGCAATGCGAACAGAAACGTATATAATGTCTTATTTTTCATAGATGCAAAATTACATTTTTTTGTCATCAACAAAATAGAAAAGATTATATTTGCAATAAATATTTATTTATGAAAAAGCTTCTTTATATCATCTGTATTTTGCTTCTGTCATCATGCAATAAAGACAACTTTAATAAGTCGAATCATTATTTTGATCCTATGTCTAATTTCCAGGGAGAACAGACTGTTTGTCTCGATATGGATTTGTATGATGTCGTTAATAATGGAATCGTCATACCATCTTCGAGACAATGTGAAGAAGGGGTGTTTGTCGTGAAGTTTGAAGCCAAGGAAGGTCAGTATTATAAGATTTTCTATCAGAATGAATCATATAAATTTGATAACGGTAATCCTCTCAACGATGAGAATTTCTATGGTAGCTGGGAAGATGTCGGCATCGGTTTTAAAAGGGTTAAAGAAAGCGGCATCGTGACCGACAGCATCAGGATAGTAGGTAATCCTCGTGATGAGAAGAAATATTATGGAGCTGACGTCTCTGAAAATTCTTTCAATGAGGAGTCGATACAAAGAGTAATAAAAGCTATAAATAACACTCCGGAATGGCTGGAGTCTATCAGGAAGAAGGCCGTTGTGAATGGTAACAGCCTGGACCGTCAGCTGTATCTAGATGCCGTTTGGATGATTGACGACAATAAGAATAGAGGTGATGTGAATAACAGGTTCAAACGTAATCCGCGAGTAGGAGAGTATTCTTTCATGCTGGTGTTGTGTGATGAAAAGGCCATTGATGATATTCCTGATTACATAAAAGATATTTCCCTGACAGATGAAAACGGCAAGTTCGTCAATCCTTATGTTTATTTCTCGAACAATGAAGACAAGAATGTGAAAGTGATCATGTCGCCTCGTACTTTAAAGACAAGAGCTGTCATCACTCCGGAATATGGTATTTTTTTGGACGAGATGCAGATGAAGTCGGAAGAATACAGTATCGATACCACAGGGAAAAACAGCGGCACTTCAGATGAATATTATTCAAAGGCCTTGTTCAAACAATTCCTGAGCAGCGTCAGTCAGCAATATACATTGAGAAATATTCCTGTTATCAAAGATGTCGTCTCTGACAGCGATCCTTATACACGTAGTGAATATGAAGCAAACAGAACAAGATTCGATAGCACACAGTTGCAACACAATCATCCTTTCGTTACTGATAATCTTGGCAGTACTGTGAGATATAATGAGGAAGACAAGAGCGTCTCTCTTATAAATCCTGGCAACAATGATATGAATAACCTTCAGAAAGAATCGACAGGTATTATGACCAGAGTAGGTTTTACATACGGAAAATATCGTGGTAAAATCAAATTTCCTGTTATGCTTAATGATGAGAATATATGGAATGGCTTGACTTACGCTTTCTGGCTTATATATCAGGATGACAATGCTTGGAACTTCAGAAGGACAAGTACAGCAGGCGGAGGTTATATCGATAAGGGCGACGATAGTAAGAATCCGGTCCGTCATACCGATTATCATTATTCTGAGATCGATATAGAAATTGTCAAGGCTTCACAATATTGGCCAAATTGGTTCTATAATAAACTTGTTCAGGATTCTAAGAAAGAGGATGCCACTCGTAATAGTGACGTGATGTTCTGTTGTACCAACTGGGATCTGGCAACACCTGAGCCTGCTAAGTTTGCATCTGGAATAAACAAGATTCCTTATCTCAACAGAGAATATGAGGCGATGCGTTGGTATGATTTGTATAAAGCACTTACAATAAAGACGCCTATAAGCAACGATGTCTTCAAGGAAGAATATTATTATTATGAAATAGAATGGCGTCCAGAAGAGATTATATGGCGTGTAGGTCCTTCACCTGACGAGATGGTCGTGGTGGGTTATATGAACGAAGAATACACTGCGATACCGAACAACCAGATGCTGTGCATAGTGACACAGGAATATCACTATTCGGAATGGTGGCCACCTATCGTTTTTGAACAAGGATTGATACCTTATAACAAGACCGATATTGAAGGTAAGATTTATGAGATTGTAGTGGAATGATGAGGGTATGAGAATGATAATGGTTTTTATATTATTGACAATATTGTCTGGTAGTGAGCTACGAGCTATGAGCCTTGAGCAAGAATCCCCAAAAACTCAATACTCACAGCCCATATCTCATAGCTGCAACAATGCATACCCAATGTCTGTTGACTTCCACGAATCCCAGATTCATCTTGCCGATTCTTTATATAAAAACTACCTCCCTCAATATAATTTTGACGAAGTTAAAGCAGCCGTTGAGTTTTTTGATAGCCTGAGGCTGACAACAGACAACAGTCAACGGACAACAGACTTTGTGCACAGGATTTTTCCAAACAAAAGACAAAGAACAATGTGCACGGTGCCTGAGCCTGTCGAAGGCACAACTCTCGGCGCTTCGACAAGCTCAGCGACCGCATACCCAAGGACTGTTGACAGTTGTCCGTTGTCTGTTGACTTATTAAAAAAAAGTTTGGAAATTAGAAATAAAAATATAAACTTTGTAGAACTAAAATTAAATGTATGGAGAATGTTAAAAACCACATACAAATTCTAGGGAAAAACAAGTTCATAGAATGCGTGTCTCGGTAAATTGTTTGATTGATGAATTTATCGGGATAGTTTTTAAGGAATAAATCAAACTACTGATGTGGAAAAATGGGTTCTATCCATTGATGTAAAAAAATGATAATAAATAGAACCCACCTTGATAATAAATAGAGCACACTTTAAAATAGATTTGCGTTATGAAAAGACTATTTATAATTTTTATACTTGTTATTATCTCATGGAATATTAAATGTCAAGAGAAGTATGCAGTCCTTATAGTAGGTGATTATGCTGCTAAAATATCTGACATTCCTGTTGAAGATCTTTGGAATGGTAATGAATCTTCTAAATCTAATAATTCTAATCCTATGATTGAACTTATTGATGATTATCTTGAAAATAATAAATTTCATAAATTACACGAATTATGTAAATCTATTGTAAACTTATATCCCGAAACGATACAAGCTGAGAATGCATTAAAATTATTATTCAATATTGAAAAATATGTTGATAATGATTATATGTCATTAAAAACATATTATTTAAGTGATTCAATTATACAATCAAAATATACTTTATCTCATTTAGCAAATTATCTAGCAAACAAGTGCAATGAAGAAATTGGTAATTGGCAGGAAGTAATTGATTGGTATCAAAATACAATGAATGATTCCAAAAGTAGTTATAATGATAGTTTGTTTGCATCTATTGATTTAGGATATTTATATCAAAAATTAGGTGTTGGAAACAAATGTGATTGGCAAAGTTCAACCGACCTATCCTTGTTATCACTGCCAAATAAAGAAAAACATAATACTATTGAAACATTTTGGTCAAATATTGTTACATCGCAACCAGAAGGTTTTACTATAACTGATGATGGTAAAGTATCTATATCAACAGGAGAAGGTCTTGCATGGCTTATTTCATGTGTAAATGGTCTTAATGGACAAGAAGCTAGTGATTATAAAGATATCATAATAAAATTAGAAAAAGACATAGATATATCAGGTAATTATTGGCTAGCTATTGGCAATAAGGAGAATCCTTTCAGAGGTGTATTCGATGGACAGGGATATTCTATCAATGGAATTAACATGTATGATGCATATAGAGGTGAAAATTTTGGTTTATTTGGATATATTGATAATGCTGTAATCAAGAATCTAATTCTTGACAAAGGTCAAATTGTTGGTTATGAAAATTGTGGTGCCATTGCATATATGGCTGATAACAATAGCATAATTGATAGATGCATAGTTAAGATTATAATGGATTTTGCAAATCACAGTGGTGGAGTTGTTGGTATTAATCAAGATTCCAAAATCATCAATTGCGCAATGATAGCTACAGAATTCGGTGCTTCTATGGAAGGAATTGGTGGTATAGCAGGTAAAAATATATCAAAAAAAACAGATGCTATTATCGAAAATTGTTTTGTATTGTCTAAATTTATAGCCTCATATAGCACATATTATTCAGGAGGTATTGTAGGAGAAAACGTAACAAAAAATGAAAATTCTAAGGCAATAATAAGAAATTGTTATGCATCTCCTTTAGACTATTTCTATGGAGGATGTGGAGGTATTGTTGGTTTTAATTCAGAAAATTCTTTAATTGAAAATTCATACTACACAATTCCTTCATATTCCAATAATTATATTTTGTATTACAAAAATGAAGGTGATGTAATTAATTGTTCACTATTTATGGAAGATTTGAGCTTTGAAAATAATGTAGAAGTGTTTGATAATGAGGTTGGTGGACTTCTTGAAGCTCTTAATAAATGGGTCGATAATTACCCAAATAGCCAATATCTTACATGGATAATAGAAAAGGATATAAATAATGGTTATCCTATTTTGTCAAATATGAAAAATGTTACGGTAATAACAGAGACATCAAAAAGTGATATTTCCATCTACCCTAATCCAGCGAGCGACTTTGTTAAAATATCAGCTGATAGCGGTCAGCTTTCAAATGTAAAGGTATATAACTGCTTAGGAATGTTGGTTGAAGAAAAGGAAGTAAACGCAAGTGAAGTAGAAATCAATGTTTCAGATTACAACAGCGGAATCTATTTCATCGAAGCAGATGGCGTTGTAAGAAAGATTGCTGTGAAATAGTCAACAGACAACAGTCAACGGACAACGGACAACAGACTTCGTGTACAGGATTTTTCCAAACAAAAGACAAAGAACAATGTGCACGGTGCCTGAGCCTGTCGAAGGCACAACTCTCGGCGCTTCGACAAGCTCAGCGACCGCATACCCAAGGACTGTTGACAGTTGTCCGTTGTCTGTTGACTATTTTTATCTTTAAAAGAAATTCAATATCAAAATCTGAAATAGATGAAAGGGCTGAAGCCTGTTGCGTTAAGAGCACCGAGGCAAAAGACAAATCCTATTATCGAAAGTACGAATGCGATAATATGTTGCCTTGAATTATATTCAGTGAAATAGACTTTGTCTTGCCATTTGAGACCGAATTTTGTGAGTGTGATGAATGAGAAAATAGCAGCCACTATCATGGTGGTATAGAAATGCGGGTTGTCAGAGAAATGCAATGGTGTTAAGTCGAAGGCGAAGAGTCGTTTCAAGAACATCCACGACAGGTCAATTCTCTCTATACGGAAGAAACAGCGTGTCAATACGATAATGGCAAAAGTGAATATAATGGAAGGTATGCGTCCTAGCTTGTTCATCCATCTGACTAGGAATAATTTGTCGGCGCAGATGAATATGCCTTGTAATGCTCCATAGACGACGAAGTTCCATGAGGCTCCATGCCATAGTCCTGATACCAAAAAGCAGAACCATAAGTTGAAATATTTTCTAGCCTCAGTCTTGACGCGGCTTCCTCCCAATGGAAAGTAGAGATAGTTCTTGATAAATACGCTGAAAGTCTGATGCCATCTGCGCCAGAACTCAGAGATGGAGGTGGAGACATAGGGGTTGTCGAAGTTTTCCGGAAAACGGAAGCCTAACATTCTGCCGAGACCTATCGCCATATCGGAATAGCCTGCGAAGTCGAAATAGATCTGGAAGGTGAATGCAAGTATCACTATCCATGCCGTCGTTGAGTCTAAGCCTGCTATCTTGTCTGCAATGTCTTGGATCTGTGCGGCACTCAGCACATCGTAGTTGGATGGTCCTAATATCTTATCTACTTGAAAACCTATCACGTCAGCTATCAATACTTTCTTTGACAGACCTAACACGAAACGATAGAATCCGTGAAGTCTGTCGCTCATCAGCGATGTCCTTTCTCTTATCTGGTCAGCGATGTCGCAGTAGCGGATGATAGGTCCGGCGACAAGCTGTGGAAACATTGTGATATAAAGCATGTAGTCTGTCAGGCGTTGCATAGGTGCGTTGATGCCTCGATATGTGTCTAGAGTATATGTCACGCTTTGGAAGGAGAAGAAGGAGATGCCGATAGGAAGTAATATCTTAATCCATTCGATGGGCTCGTGATGGAAAATGCCTAGGATGGCATTGAGGTTTAGCATGGTGAAGTTGCCGTATTTGTAATAGAACAGCAGTCCGATGCTGATGGCGATAGAGATTCCGCATAGTATCTTTTTCGTTATGACATTCTCTACTTTGACCATATATTTCACCAGGTAGAAATTGGCGATATTGGATAATATGAGTTGTATCACGAACTCCGGCGCTCCATAGGCATAGAATATGAACGATGCCAAAAGCAGTGTGTAGTTGCGAAGCTTTCTCGGCGTGATGAAATATATGACGAGGAATAAAGGTAAGAAATAAAGTAAAAAGACGTTGCTGCTGAATACCATTGCCTGTTGATTATTTGTTGCAAAAATAATAAAATGTTATTGTTTATTTCTTTTCTGTGAGATATATCTCGCAAATTTCCTTTACGCTGTCTTCTATAGGAGTGAAATGGAAATCCAGTTCTCTGATGATCTTTTCTGAAGAATAAGAATAACATCTTGTGGAGGTGCGTGCTGTTTCCTTGGTGATGAGCGGCTTCTTGCCTTGTATCTTTCCTATGAGCCAGAAGACGCGCCATGCTATCTCGCTCATAATCTTTCCTACATGTATGTATGGAGCTTTTGTCTTGAAGTTGTCTGCCATCAGAGTGAATAGGTCTTTATATGATATCAAGGCTCCGTTGAGACAGTAGCGTTGTCCGAATTTGTCGTTTTCCATCAATGTTATCATTGCGCGTGCTACGTCTTTCACATCGACGAAACCGTTGACACCAGTGGTGTAGAACGGGAATCCTTTGGCGATGGTGGTGAACAGTTCGCAGCTGCTGGAGTCCCAGCGGCCGGCACCTAATATGAGCGATGGATTCACTATTGTGGCATTGAGCCCTTCGGCTATGCCGCGCCAGACTTCCATCTCGCCTCCGTGTTTCGAGTTGGAATAGACGCTGTTGTTCTTCGACTGCGTCCATGGTGAATCTTCATTGATGGCTTCGCCTTCCAAGGCGCGACCTAAAGCTGCGATGGAACTGACATGACAGAATTTCTTCACTCCACAATGTAAGGCGGCGTTGACCATGTTCTTCGTACCTTCAACATTGACGGTCATGAGACTCTTCTTGTCGCTGGGATCGAAAGAAACGACGGCAGCACAATGATAAACCTCATCGACATCTCTCATGGCTTCTTCAAGAATGTCGTAATCGGTGACATCGCCATAAACGAACTCTATGGAATTAGGGATATCATTGAAACCATAACGTTTCAAAACCCTGTTTAACAACGATAAATCGCTGTTCTTGCGACATAATAATTTTATGGATATAGTCTGTTGACTTTCGCCATTAGTCATTTGTCTTTTAACAAATTCAGCCACTAAATGCGAGCCTACCAATCCAGTGCATCCTGTAATGAAAACCATGATTTTATTTTTCTGCAAAGATAGGAAAAACTTATTGGAGACTAAACTGCAATGTCGTTTAAATCATTGTCACCACAATTAAACGACTTTACTGTTTCATCTAACGATAATTTTCTAATCTTATAATCGTTACAATGCTTAAAGAAATCATTCATAACACAAAAATTACAATTCAATAGTTTTTATTAATGCGTTATAAATTTTTATTTGCATTTCTAATTCTTCAGGACTTTCGTAACGTTTAGTTTTCATCCTTTCTTCGAATCTTTTTGCTGCTTCTCCATATAAAATTGGAGTTTCTCTTATTGGACGTGCCATAGTGTTTAAATTTAAGGTTTCAATTTTGCAAAAATATATCATAACAGACACTTGTCAAGAAAAATAATCTTAAAAAATATTAAGTATTTTCTGTTGTTTTATAATTTGAAAATCTCTTAATTACTTCTCAAATTCCATAATTGCAGTTTCGTCGAGATTGTTTCCGGATTATCGTCTCATTTTTATATCTTTGCATTCGAAAATGAAAATATTAACATTAAATTACATTACAATTATGAAGAGAGTTTATTTTACAATGATTTTACTTAGTTTGTTTTTGATTGGTTGTAAACCAGATCCTGTAGTCCCTACAGTAGCTACTCAGGAAGCATCGGAAATTACTGCCAATTCAGCAAAAATATCTTATGAAGTGACAGCCGACGGCGGAGCAGAAGTGACATCTAGCGGCGTCTGCTGGAGCACATCACAAAACCCTACAATTGACGATGCCAAAACAATTGATGGTAATGGAATTGGAAAATTTACTTCTCAACTCCATGATTTATTGCCTAGCACAACATATTACGTAAGATCTTATGCTGTTAATAGCGTTGGAGTTTCTTACGGAGAAAAAATGGGATTTGTCACTTTAGCAGAAAATAACGGAGGCGATGATAATGGCGGCGATGACAATGGCGGCGATGATAATGGCGGCGATGACAATGGCGGCGATGACAATGGTGGCGATGATAATGGTGGCGATGATAATGGTGGCGACGACAATGGTGGCGATGATAACGGAGGCGACGACAATGGTGGCGATGATAATGGCGGCGATGATAATGGTGGCGATGATAACGGTGGCGACGACAATGGCGGTGATGATAATGGTGGCGACGACAATGGCGGCGATGACAATGGTGGTGATGACAATGGCGGCGATGACAATGGTGGCGATGATAATATTGAAAATGAAGTATTAGATATTACAGTAAACGGAGTGACATTCAATATGATATTGGTTAAGAGCGGAACTTTCTATATGGGAGCTCAAAAAGATGATCCTAATGCTCCTAATTACGATGAAGAAGCTTGGAGTAGAGAAGCTCCTGTACATTTAGTGACACTTTCTGATTATTATATTGGAGAAACAGAGGTTACACAAGAACTTTGGATGGCTGTTATGGGAAATAATCCTAGCCATTTTGAAGGAGACCAAAGACCTGTAGAGCAGGTTACATGGTATCAATGCCAGACTTTTATAAATACCTTAAACCAGTTGACAGGTATGAATTTCAGATTCCCTACAGAAGCAGAATGGGAATTCGCTGCACGAGGCGGCAATGAATCACAAGGTTACAAATACAGCGGCAGCGATAATATCGATGAAGTGGCTTGGTATTCTGCTGACGGCAAGAAAACTAGTGATGTTATGACTAAATCTCCTAATGAATTGGGAATCTATGATATGAGCGGTAATGTTATGGAATGGTGTTCTGATGCTTTCGGTGATTACAGTGGAGAACATCAGTTCGATCCTACAGGACCTTCTGGCACAGACCGCGTCGTCCGTGGCGGATGCTGTCTCAGCACTGCTACATACTGCCGTATAGCACTTCGTAACTTCCTTCATCCTGGAGGCGCAAGTTATGGTATCGGACTCCGTCTGGCTATGTAAAACTTTAATGAATAACTTTTAAACTACTCTAGACTCTAAACCTTCAACTCTAAACTTTTTTTACTATCTTTGCGTTTCTAATCAGAATAAAAATTTTACATCAATGAATAAAGATTTCGTAGAAGAATTACGTTGGCGCGGTATGCTTCACAGCATGACTCCAGGTACAGAAGAACAACTTAAAAAAGAAATGACAACAGGCTACCTCGGCATCGACCCGACAGCTGACTCTCTCCATATAGGTCACCTCTGCGGTATTATGATGCTCCGTCATCTTCAACATGCAGGACATAAGCCTCTCGCTCTCCTCGGAGGCGCTACAGGTATGATCGGCGACCCTTCAGGAAAGTCTGCAGAACGTAACTTGCTTAATGATGAAACATTGAACCATAACCAGGCATGTATCAAGAAACAACTTGCTAAATTCTTGGATTTTGAAAGTGACGCTCCTAACAAGGCAGAACTCGTCAATAACTACGACTGGATGAAAAACTATTCTTTCCTTAACTTCATCCGCGATATCGGAAAACATATCACCGTAAATTATATGATGGCGAAAGATAGCGTCAAGAAACGTTTTAGCGGTGAAGGTGAAGGTATGTCATTCACAGAGTTCAGCTATCAGCTCGTTCAAGGTTATGATTTCTTGTATTTATATCAAAACAAGAACTGTAAGCTTCAGCTCGGTGGCTCCGACCAATGGGGTAACATCACTACAGGTACTGAACTGATACGTCGTAAACTCGGCGCTGAAGAGACTGCATACGCTCTTACATGTCCGCTCATCACCAAAGCCGACGGAGGTAAGTTCGGCAAGACAGAGAAAGGTAACATCTGGCTCGATCCTGCTAAGACTTCTCCATACGCATTCTATCAGTTCTGGATGAACTGCTCCGATGACGATGCAGCTAAATATATCAAGATATTCACATTGTTGAGCAAAGAGGAAATAGACGCTCTTATAGAACGTCATGCCGCTGAACCTCATCTCCGTGAACTCCAACGTACCCTCGCACGCGAACTTACTGTCATAGTTCACTCTAAAGAAGATCTCGAGATGGCTGAAGAAGCAACACAGATCCTCTTCGGTAAAGGAACATCGGAAGCTCTTCATAAATTCGATGAAGCAACATTGTTGAGCATCTTCGAAGGTGTGCCTCAGGCAAATGTCTCTAAAGCAGCAATAGAGGAAGGTATGCCAATAATAGATTTCCTTACTCAGACAGCAGTGTTCCCTTCAAAAGGTGAGGCTCGTAAGATGTTGCAAGGAAACGGTGTAGCTATCAACAAAGAAAAAGTCGCCGACACTAAAGTCATCGGTAAAGACGACTTGCTTAACGGTAAATACATCCTTGTCCAAAAAGGTAAGAAGAACTATTATCTTATCATAGCAGAATAATATCATGGAGACATTTCTTCTTATTCTTATTCCGGCAGTGGCTATTATGGCGATAGTGTTCGTTGCCATCGGAATAAAGATGTTCGTGAAAAAAGACGGACAGTTTGAGCGCAAATGCGCCCACTCCCTCGACCCGGACGCAAGATGTACTTGCGGAGGCAAAGGCGACGGAAGCTGTAAGAAAAACAAAATGTCGGCACAACAAGAAGAGTCACATCAATGACTCTGAAATGACGACGTTATTATATAAACTCAGGGGAATTTGATGTTTCCCTGAGTTTTTTTATGCTTAAAAGTTTTCAAAAAAAATATTGACATTTTGATTTATACTGTTTATCTTTGTATGCTTTAATTTAAAATCCAATCGCTATGAAAAAGTCTATCGTTTATTTCGTGTTAGTAGTGTTGTTATTCCTAACATCATGTTCATCCTCAAAGAAAATGACAACGAATGTGAAACAATATGATGTAGAAACCATGGGTGTCGGCAATGACGGTACATATCTTATCAGGGTTACTGACTATTTTCGCAGTGCTGACGAAAATGTTTATCTCGACGGACTTAAAAAAGATGCAATCCATAGCGTCATTTATTACGGAATACCTGCCGGTAACGGCTCTATAAAACAGCCTGCCTTGATCAATGCCGATACTCGTCTCGATGGTAGCGAACAGGCTCTGAACGATTTCTTTGAACAAAAGCTATATCTCAACTTTATCAATTCTGTGGTCAATAGTTCCAAGACAATAACCAAAGTAAAAGACACCAAAAATTATAAGATAAGCGTTGTGATATCTGTCAATAAGGATGATCTTCGTAAATATCTTATAGATAATAATATCATTAAATCATTGGATTATTTGTTTTAAAGATAAGTCATTATGAGAAGGTTATTTGTATTGATATTGTTGATAGCTGTTGTGTCGCCGCTCTTAGCACAAGATACAGACACTATAGTACAACATTCTTTGGACGGCAAGAAAAAGGCTGTGGATATGAATACAACATATCATCGTAGCTCATGGCATAACATCCTGATCTATCATGATGATCAGAAATATGCTGAAGAGATATTGCTGACATATCGTCATCGTCCGACTTCGGAAAAGTTCAATGACCATTCTTTGCCTGTGGATGTGTTTCCTACGAATGGAAAGAAATATGTCAAGTTCAAGAAAATAGATAAGTATATGATGGACTCGGAAGTCGCTAACGAGCTTGTAGCTAAATGGTTCAACAGAGACGACTCTACCGGTTATTGCGATATGAAACTCATATATCGCAGAGGCATCGAAGGTGCTACGACAGAAAGTGTCGAGATGGCCGAGCTTACAAAAAGGGGCAAGTCGATATTGATGGACTCTGGCACCGACCTCATAGGAAACACTTTCGTGCTTGCCCACGATGTCATATATATCGACAAAGGTGAGAGAAACAAGAACGTGTCGGAAGGTATCAGTCTCTTCGGCGATGTCCTCAAAGGAGTGGGTACTATCATGACATCGGCAACAGGTGACGACAGCTTTATGGAGTTTGGAAAAAGCGTCAATGAGTTGTCGAAATCAACAGCCGACATCGTTGACGATTTTGAGGGATTCCGCGTTAAGATACAGACTCATCTCTATAGGTTGAACTGGCAGGATAGCGACAATGACTTCTTCTATGAGAATTATTACCTCGATGAGAGTTATTATGATGAGGCTAAATACCATGCATGGCAGGATGCCGATTATACTCTGACTTATATAGGAACGCAGGAAGCTATATGCGGTCAGACCGTCCTGAAAGGCGTTTATGATCTTTCCAAGCTTATTAAGATAGTCGTGTATCGTACTATGGACGAAAGTATTGTGAAACTTCAGAAAAACTATGAAGAGTTTAAGATAAAGGAACCTATTTATGAAATCGATGAGAACGGTTATGTCATCGCTAAGATCGGATTGAAGGAAGGTGTCAGCTCCGATTCCAAGTACGAAATCATCGAGAGAATAGAGACATCTGACGGATCTATGAAATATAAAAGGGTAGGCACTCTGAAACCTGTAGATGACATGATATGGGATAACAGATACATGGCAATGGAAGACGGCGCGGAAAACTCTGACATGAAAGGAACTTATTTCAAAGTGACAAGCGGTCATGACATATATCCAGGTCTTCTGATAAGAGAGATTAAATTTTAAATGATATTTTATTTAATGAAAGTTGTAAGCTTTTTCATAATTTTATTTAGCTGCTTCTTGATGGGCTGTAGCTCTGTTGAGAAGCAGCAGTTTTTTGGAACAACACAAGGTTCCTATTATTCCATAACTTATTATGATGAACAAAATCGGGATTTCAGTCGCGAGTTCGATTCCATTTTTAAAGAGATAGAAAGTACGCTCTCTTTGTGGGATGAAAATTCCATTATAAGAAGAGTGAATCGTAATGACACTACTGTCGTTTTGAACCAGATTTTCATTGACAACTTCAACTATGCGATGAGGGCTGCTGAACTTTCTGACGGATATTTTGATCCTACAGTCGGACCGCTCGTCCAGGCTTGGGGCTTCCACTTTAAGGAAGGAATGGAGATGACTCCTGAGATTGTCGATTCTTTAAAACAACTCGTCAATTATCGTAAGATTAAGATTGAAAACGGAAAAGTCATAAAAGAAAATCCTAATATGACATTGGATTTTAATGCCATAGCTCAAGGATATACTACGGATATGATTGGCGATTTCCTTCTTTCAAAAAATGTTGAAAATTTTTTGGTCGATGTCGGTGGTGAAATTCTCGCAAGAGGATGCAAACCTAATGGTGAGTATTGGAAAGTTGGAATAGAAAAACCAGCCGAGAACAAAGACTCCGAAAGAATAGTACAGGAAATTGTTGAACTCAAAGACAGAAGCATCGTCACTTCTGGTAATTACAGAAAATATGTGGAACGTGGAGGCAAACGTTATTCTCACAGCTTGAATCCTAAAACAGGATATCCTGCAGAAAACAGGCTGCTGAGCGCGACGATTATTACTGATAACACAGCATGGGCAGATTGCCTCGCTTCAATTTGTATGGTAGTAGGATTGGAAAAAGCAATGGATATTTTAGAGCCAAGCATTGGCGTTGAGGCGTATTTTATTTATCTGGATGAAAAAGGAGAGGTGAAGACGCTTAACATAACAATTTAGGTGGCGAAACAAATTCATATAGTATGTCGTTATAATTATACATTATGTATTGAAAAAATCTTATTTTTGAAAAACTAAAAACAACAACAATGAAAAATAAAGTCAACAGACAACAGTCAACGGACAACAGATATTGGCTAAAATCTTTGGTCTTTAGCCTTTTGTCTTTAGCCATAATTTATTCAGCTAACGCACAGCAGCTGCAATCTTTCACAGACACCAACTATAACGACGATGTACAGACCGTCCTTCTGCATCCTACTGAAGAACCTCTGGCAAAGCCAATCATAAATCTTAATAATATGATGGGACAGCTGCACCTTCAGTTCGATGTCTTTGCCAACGACGCTCCTTATATGTATTATACTTTCATTCATTGTAATAATGACTGGACACAGCGTTCCGACATTCAGCAGATAGAATATCTCAGCGGCTTCGACTCCGATGATATTGATGACTATTCATTTTCTTTAAACACTATGGTGGATTATGTGCATTTTGATCTTATCTTTCCTACAGAAGACATGGTGCCTCAGATATCAGGTAACTATCTTCTAGTCGTCTTTGAAAATGAACTCACTCCTGAAAACATCTATTTTACCCGTCGTTTTATGGTTGTCGATGACAAGGCTAATTTCAATGTCAACATTCCTCGTTATCCTTTTGACTTGAATCTCGGTACTGACAAACAGCAGATTGAGATGAGTGTGACTTATCCTGATATCTTCAATTCGTTGGCAGAACAATATTCTAATGTGACCATCCAACAGAACGGACGCTGGGACAATGCTGTCATGGGATTGAAACCTACTTACGTTTATCCAGATTATCTCTCGTATGAGAATAATGTGAAGACTGTTTTCAATCCGGGAAACCAGTTCCGTAGAATCAATACAAGTAATTTGAATAATAGACCAGAACAGACTCGTACTGTAGAGATGTCGAGAGACTATTATGTGGTGGAATTATATCCGGATCAGAAACGAAACCTTCATTCCTATCTTGATGAAGAAGATCTTTTTGGAGAGAAAGTGATATATCTGGAACGTGACGACAGAGCCGCTGCGACAGAAGCTGATTATGTGATGGTGGAGTTTTTCCTGGAATGGACGCCTGTAATGGTGAACCAAGATGTCTATGTCATGGGTGCGATAACAGATTGGAATCTCGATGAAAAGAATAAGATGACATACGACTATGAGCGTAATGGCTATGCACTCAGTCTTTTGTTGAAACAAGGCTATTATGATTATATCTATGCCGTCAAGGAACCGGATAAGAAGGCTGCAGATATAGGCGTGGTCGCAGGTAATTTCTGGGAGACCAAAAATGAATATACCATATATTTTTATCTTTTCGATCCGACACAAAATTACGATAAGCTGATAGGTGTCAAGACCGTTTTGTCACATTAATAATATATCATGTCGGAAGAGAGAGTTACTTTGTTTGCAGAGATTCTTCTGCCTCTGCCATTGCCAGGTACTTTTACCTATCGTATTCCCTTTGAACTTAATGATAAGGTGAAGGTGGGACAACGTGCCGTGGTGCAGTTCGGAAAGGCGAAAGTCATGTCGGGTCTGATAGTATCTGTTACAAATGATGTACCCGACTATAATAATGTGAAATATATTCTCGACATACTTGATGATGATCCTATTGTTAATGAGAAACAGCTGAAGCTCTGGGATTGGATCACCTCCTATTATATGTGTTATCAAGGTGAGGTCATGCAGGCAGCTTTACCTTCTGCTTTGAAACTGTCGAGCGAATCGAAAATCTCCATGGCGGAAGATTACCAACTCGATAGTGAAGTCCTCTCCGATAATGAATTTCTTATCGTGGAGGCTCTTCAGATCCAGCCTCAACTTACGATTACGGAAGTAAGCAAGATTATAGGCTATAAAAAGGTGATGCCTCTTGTCAAGACGATGATAGAAAAGAAAATCATTGTGATGCAGGAGGAGTTGCAACAGAAATATAAGGCCAAGTATGAACGTTATGTAAGACTTTCCAATGCTTATCGCGAAGAAGATAAGGTGCATGAATTGATGGATGGACTGTCGAAGAGAGCATACAAACAGCTTGAAATACTGATGGCTTTTTTCGTGTTAGGAGGTTCGTCAGACAATGATGTGCTTGCATCAGACCTGATGAAAAAAGCTGATGCTACATCTTCAATATTGTCGGCTCTTGTCGATAAAGGTGTCTTCGAGACATATCAGAAAAGGATAAGCCGGCTTAAAGAATATAAGGCGTTGTCGGATGTGTCGTCAATAGTCTTGACTGATAGACAGCAAGAGGCATTTGATGAAATACATAAAGGTTTTGATGAAGAGAAACCTGTCCTGTTGCATGGAGTGACGGCAAGTGGCAAGACGGAGATATATATAAAATTGATACAAGAAGCTGTCGAGAAAGGCAAGCAGGTGCTTTATCTGCTTCCGGAGATAGCTCTGACAGAACAGATCATAAACAGGTTGAAGAAGTATTTCGGCGACAGGGTGGGAGTGTATCACTCACGTTACGATAATAACGAACGAGTGGAGATATGGCAGCAGGTGATGAATTTCAGAAGCTATCGGTCAACGGTCAACGGACAGCAGTCGGTAGATTCTGAGTTTCAAAAAAAACAAGCCAAAAGCCTAGATTCAAAATACCAAATCATCATAGGGTCTCGTTCTGCGGTGTTTTTGCCTTTCACCGATTTAGGATTGATAATAGTTGATGAAGAACACGACTCTTCTTTCAAGCAGATAGACCCGGCACCGCGTTATTCGGCTCGCGACCTCGCAGTTATCATGTCTAAGATGTTCCACGCTCGCCTCCTTCTGGGTTCGGCGACACCGTCTTTTGAATCATATTTCAACGCACGACAAAATAAATATCATCTCGTCACTATTACAGAACGTTATGGTGGAGTGGAAATGCCAGAGATAATTGTAGATGACATGAGAATCGAGACGAGACGTAAGACTATGCAGGCTAACTTCGGCAAGACTCTTGTCGATGCTATGAACAAGACTCTCGAAGAGAAAAATCAGGTTATCTTGTTCCAAAACAGAAGAGGCTTCTCGCTGAGAATAGAATGTGACCATTGTAATTATATACCTCAGTGTATCAACTGTGACGTAAGTCTTACTTATCACAAAAACCAGAATCTGTTGAAATGTCATTATTGCGGCTATACAGCCAGCGTTCCTACCGAGTGCCCGTCGTGCCGCAGCACCGACTTGAAAATGCACGGCTTCGGAACAGAAAGGATTGAAGACGATCTGCAAGTTGTCTTCCCTCAGGCTCATAGCTCGCGCCTCGACCTCGATACTACAAGGACTAAAAACAGCTATCAATATATAATAGAACAGTTCCAGAACAAAGAGACTGACATACTCGTGGGTACGCAGATGGTTACTAAAGGCCTTGATTTTGACTCGGTGAAAGTGGTGGGAATATTGAATGCCGACAATATGCTTACGTTCCCAGATTTCAGAGCCTACGAAAGGAGCTTCCAGCTGATGGAACAGGTGAGCGGCCGCGCAGGAAGAAAAGGCGAGAAAGGAAAGGTCGTTATCCAGACATATCAGCCACAGCATCCTGTGATACTAAATGTCATCAGTCACGACTATGTCAGATTCTACGAAGAACAGATGCCGATACGTCGTCAGTTCAACTATCCTCCTTATTCCCGACTTGTGATGATAAAACTTAAGGATGTAGATAATATGCGACTCAGTAAGGCAGCATGTGAGCTGGCTGATGTTTTCCGTCAGGTGTTTAGAGAGAATCTGCTCGGACCAGAATATCCTGTCGTATCAAGGGTGAAGAATCAGTATATAAAACAGATGATAATAAAGATCAATAAAGATCTTAACATAAATAAAGTCAAAGAATTTATCAGAAATACCATAGAAGACTTCAAGCATAATACAGAGTTCAAACCCGTGAAGATCCATGTCGATGTCGATCCGATATAGTGTTTTTTTAATATGGTAAATGAGGTCTTTATTAGTGTTGGATTTGATGATAAAAATATTTTCTTACGCGTTGATTTTGTATCGAAAAAAAATGTATCTTTGCAGCTCGAAAAAATAGAAATCAATTTCAATTAAATTTAAAGAATGTACGCAATTGTAGAAATCGCAGGGCAACAATTCAAAGTAAGCAAAGGTGATCAAATCTATTGCAATCGTTTGAATGGTGAAGTCGAAGGCACAATCACTTTCGACAAGGTGTTGTTGATCGAAAATGAAGGCAACACAAGGGTAGGCACCCCCGTCCTCCAAGGTGCTAAAGTTGATGCTAAGATTGTTGAGCATCTCAGAGGTGACAAAGTTCTTGTTTTCAAAAAGAAAAGAAGAAAAGGTTATCAAACATTAAATGGTCATCGTCAAGACTTGACAAAGATCATGATTGAAAATATTACTGAATAACAAACCCGAAAAAATTTATTAATTATGGCACATAAAAAAGGTGTTGGTAGTTCATCAAACGGTCGTGAATCCCAAAGTAAACGTTTGGGCGTAAAGGTTTTCGGTGGTCAAGCTGTTATCGCTGGTAACATTATCGTCCGTCAACGTGGTACAAAACATAACCCAGGTGAAAACGTAGGTTGCGGTAAAGATCATACTCTCTACGCACTCACAGACGGTATCGTTGAATTCCGTAAAAGAAGAGACGATCGTTCTTACGTTTCAGTTATCCCAGTAGAAGCTGAAATCACAGAATAATCGTTAACATAAAAACGAGACACAAAAATCCCGAATTTCAATTGAAGTTCGGGATTTTTTTATGTAAAAAAATCTTTTGTCTTTAGCCTTTTGCCTTTCGTCTTTTTATTATCTTTGCACTAAAATAAATTTTACCATGTTAGTAGTTTCTTACATAAGAGAACATAAAGAAGAAGTTATCAAACGCTTGAGTATTAAGAATTTTACTCGCTTTGAATTATTAGATGAAGTGCTGCAGCTCGATGACGAACGTCGCGCAGTGCAACAGGAAAATGATGAGGCTCTCGCTGAAGCCAATAACATCGCAAAAAAAATCGGAGAACTCTATAAACAAGGCAAGGCTGACGAAGCAAATGCTCTCAAACAAAGAAATGCCGAGCTTAAAGAGAAAACAAAAGAACTCGCTGAACGCGCTGAAGAGATAAAGACTCTCCTTCAAAACAAACTCGTCGAAATCCCTAACACACCAAACCTCGATGTGCCATGCGGTAAGACAGCTGCCGACAACCTTGTCGTCAATCAAGAAGGTGAAATGCCAAACCTTTATGAAGGTGCAGTCCCTCACTGGGATCTCTTGAATAAATATCAACTTGCCGACTTTGAACTCGGTAACAAAGTAACCGGTGCAGGCTTCCCATTCTACAAAGGTGCTGGTGCTCGTCTTCAACGCGCTCTCATCAATTTCTTCCTCGATGAAGCAATAGCAGCAGGTTATTACGAAATACAACCTCCAATCCTCGTCAACGAAGCTTCAGCTTACGCAACAGGTCAGCTCCCTGATAAAGAAGCTCAGATGTATGCTGTGCCATTGGATAATATGTATCTCATCCCAACAGCTGAGGTGCCTGTCACAAATATCTTCCGCGATAAGATAGTTCAAGAAAATCAACTTCCTTTGAGAAACGTGGCCTACTCTAACTGTTTCCGTCGTGAAGCTGGTTCTTGGGGTAAGACAGTACGCGGTCTCAACAGATTGCACCAATTCGACAAGGTTGAAATCGTTGAAATTGCTCACCCTGACACATCATACGAAAGATTGGAAGCAATGAAAGAACACGTCGCTAACCTTCTCCGCAAACTCGAACTTCCTTTCAGAGTGTTGCGTCTTTGCGGCGGCGACATGAGCTTCACATCTGCAATGACTTACGACTATGAAGTATGGTCAGCAGCTCAAGAATTATGGCTTGAAGTAAGTTCTGTATCTAACTTCGAGACATTCCAAGCTAACAGAATGAAACTTCGTTTCAAAGATAAAGATGGCAACATCCGTCTCGTTCACACTTTGAATGGTAGCGCACTCGCATTGCCACGTATCGTTGCTGCATTGTTGGAAAATAACCAGTGCGAAGAAGGTATCAGAGTACCTAAAGCACTCCAAAAATATACAGGCTTTGAAATTATTAAGTAAATTAAGCATAATATTGATATTGTTTTCATTGATGGCTTGCACTGAGCCATCAATGAAACGTATTGATGACATGACAAAACAACTCGAGCAAATCGAGAAGAAACATAAAAAAACAGAAGAGGCTTTCGATAATCTAGTCAATGATTGTGTAGAATTTGACGAATTTCTAAGAAACAATAATAATCCAAAACCAGAATTGCAGCTTCTTCGCGCTTATCTTCAGCAATATGAAGATGAAAGAACGACTATAGTAGAGGAGATAAAGTACTCTTATTCACAGCTCGGTGACCTTAGAGATGATTTTAAACAAGGTTTATATACAGAAAGCCAGAGAGAAGAATATCTGACTTCTGAAGAGAAAGTTGTCGATATGATAGAGGCTAAACTGGATTATTTCCTAGACCGTTTCCAGAAACAGAGCGATTTTATTAAAGAGGTGAAGAGACAATAGTTTGTTATGAATAATATACTGCGATTGTTTCTCTTAGTCTTTGCCTTTATGACGGTGTCATCGTATCAAATAAAGGCGCAAATTCCTCTTCCTCAAAGGGGAAAGACTCAGGATCAGTCGGCACAGTCGCAGCGTCAGATTGATGAACAACTAGCCCGTAATTTCTTTAACAATAAGGAATATGATAAAGCTGCCGAATTGTATAACCAGCTTTATTCCAATTATCATTATTATCATTATTTCTCCCAATATATTGAATGTCTGTTCTATCTAGAAGATTATGATGAGGCGGAAAAGAGTTTGAAGTCATTTATAAAACGAGACAATACTACCAACAAATGGAAGGCTCAGGTAAATCTTGCATTCGTATATCAAAAGATGAATGAAATTGAGAAAGCAGATAAATACCTTAAGAAAATGATAGATGAGCTTCCTACTGAGAAAAATATCTTTGTTCAGGTGGCTAACACCTTGCGTGCAAAAGATTTCGATGAATATGCTATCTTGTTGTATGACAGAGGTTCTGAGATATCGTCCATTAATTATAAATTCTATATTGAGAGAGCGATGACATATCAGTCGATGTTGGATTTTGAGAATGCAACGGAAAATTTCCTGCTTCATCTTGAAATAAATCCCGACGATTATGATGTCGTGAAATCGCGTCTTTCTTTTATGTTAAGATATGATATAGATGGATCAGTGATCGATGATATGCGTATGGCTCTTTTACGAAAGACACAGGAAAAACCTGATGATGTGATGTCTGCAGAACTTTTGGTCTGGTTTGCACTTCAGATGAAAGATTATGAGACGGCTCTGAACCAAGAGATAGCTATCGACAGACGTCTTGGTGATAGAGAATACGACATTATTTATCTGGCTAGAATAGCGAGAGATAACGAGCAATACGACATGGCGAAAAAAGCTTACGATTATCTTATAACTAAATCTAAAGAAGGTGCTTTCTATCCGGAAGCTGTCGTCGGTATGACAGAGGTACAATACATCACTATGTCATTGGATGGTGTACATTCAGATGAGGAATATTATGATTTAGAGAAAAGAATAGAGAGTGAATGTCAAGAACTTGGTGTCTCGGACATGACAATACCTATATTGGTAATACGAGCAGAGATTCTGGCATTTCAACTTGATGAATATGAAAAGGCTATAGATTTGTTGAATGAGGCGTTGAGTTTGAATGTCAATAAGATAAATAAGGCTAAGATTAAAATGCAACTTGCTGACATTTATCTTTTTAATGAAGAAGTGTGGGAAGCGACTTTGTTATACAGCCAGATTGACAAGTCGATGAAGGAGGAGCCTATCGGTCATGAGGCGCGTTTTAAGAATGCGCAGCTGCGTTATTATATAGGCGAATTTGACTGGTCGTTGGCGGTCTTGAAAATCTTGAAGTCAGCGACATCTAAACTTATCGCCAATGATGCCATGACATTGTCACTGGTTATAACTGATAATTTAGAATACGACACTGTTGCGTTGCAGCGTCTCGCTAAAGCTGATTTCTATATATATCAGAAACGTTACGAACTGGCAAATCAGATGCTGGATTCAATTAATATATATAATCCTAACGAAATTAGTATGCCCTATCTTTTGACACGTAAGGCTCATATAGCTTTTGAAAATAAAGATTATGAAATGGCAGACAGTCTGTATAAACGTGTCTATCAGGGGTATCCTGACAGCTATATGGCTGATGAGGCTTTGTTGAAAGATGCTATTTTGTTGGAGAAATTCTTGGACAGAAAGGAAGATGCGATGGAGTGTTATGCTAAAATAATTGACTATTATACAGCGAGTGTCTATGTGGCTCAAGCACGTAATGCATATCGAAGACTTAGAGATTAATAATTGATAATTAACAGTTATAAAATGGAACAGAATCAATCATATAACAATTTGGTAAGACCTAAAAAGGCTTTAGGTCAGCATTTCCTTGTCGATTTGAACATTGCTAGAAAGATCGTCGATGCAATGTCAAACGATGTTAATGTTATTGTAGAAGTAGGAGCTGGTATGGGTGTGCTTACACAATATCTCATACAGGATAGTCTCGAAAAACTTCGTGTTGTGGAGATTGATACTGAGTCTATAGAATATCTTAAAAACGTCTATCCACAATTGGGAGACAATCTCATTCATGGTGATTTCTTGAGGACAGATTTAAGTAAATTCGCTTCAGAGAAAATCGGTGTGATTGGTAATTTTCCATATAATATAAGCAGTCAGATTTTTTTCCAAGTTTTGAAATATCGCAATGAGGTTGACGAAGTTGTCGGCATGATACAAAAGGAGGTGGCTGAGCGTATCGCTGCTGGACCAGGAAGCAAGACATACGGAATATTGAGCGTATTGCTTCAGGCATGGTATGATATTGAATATCTGTTTACAGTACATGAAAATGTATTCAACCCGCCACCAAAGGTGAAGTCGGCCGTCATAAGAATGAGACGTAATGATGTGTCACAGTTGGATTGTGACGAGAAGACTTTCGTGATGGTTGTAAAACAGTCATTCAATCAAAGAAGAAAGACTTTGAGAAACTCTTTGAGAAGTATGATACCTCAGGAAATTATAGCTGATGAGATTTTCAACAAACGTCCGGAACAGTTGTCAGTTCAGGAGTTTATTGAGTTGACGAAGATGTTGGATAAAAAATTATAAATTGTGGACAATGAGGCAATAACTTTTGTCATTTGTCATTAGTCTTTAGTCTTTAACTATCTCGCGTTAAGCGAAATGTCCTGCATTTTTTTGATGGATTTGTTAGCTGTGAAAAATGCCGCAATACTTCCGATTACAGCTATTGTGATGAATGCTAATATCACATCGGTGAGTTGTAGTGCCACAGGATAAGTGTCGATGATGTAGTTGCCGTCGCCATTGCCAAGTCTTATGATGCCGAAATGCTGCTGAATCAAAACAGCCACTATTCCTAACATCAACCCCAATATTCCTCCAACAACAGAAATAAGAAGTCCTTCGTTGATGAATATCTTCTTAATTAAAGTCTTGTCGGCTCCCATAGCCTTGAGCAAGGAGATATCTTTTCTTTTGTCAATTATTAGCATACTTAATGTTCCTATGACATTAAATGTTGCCATTATCAAGATGAATGTAAGTATAAGATAAACAGCCATCTTTTCGGCTTTCATCATTTTGTATAAAGTCTCCTGTTGTTCGTATTGGTCATAAACCTTAAAATCGTTTCCGAGGATGTCTTTAATCTCTTTCTTGATTTTTTTCAAAAGTCTGTTGTCTGTTGATTGATGTCCGTTAGCGTTTGTAAACACTTCAACATCAGTGACGATGTTTTCATATTCCATCAAATCGCTGAGCCAGTTGAGCGGTGCCAAAACTAATTTTTCGTCAACTTCCTGTTGAGAGGAAAAGACTTTAGTGACAATAAGATTCGAACTGTTGAAACTGTTTTCTATGTTGAATGATGAAGCATTGCCTCTTTTGGGAACATATACCTGGATGGAAGAGTATGGCTGATACACATTGATTCCTAAGAAGTAAGCCATTCCAGCTCCTGGTATTCCAAAATCGATGCCGTTGTGATTTATGTGGAATGTGGTGTCGTTTAAGATGGTGCTTCCTATTCTGGATATTTTGTTGTACTCGTTGGGAATACCTTTGACTTGGCCGATTTGTTGTTTGTTGCCATTTTTGAACAGGACATCTTCTGTGATGGTAGGGAAGACGTAGTCTATTCCATCTATTTCTTTTATTTTTTCAAAAGGAAAATCTTTGAGATTTATTGTCTTTCCTTTGACAGGGCTGATGTTTAAGTCGGGTGAAAACTGATGTATCATGTCAGAAATCACCACATTGAATCCATTGAAAACAGACAAAACAAATATCATTGCGAAAGTGGCGACACAGATGCTTATTATCGAAATCCAAGTTACGATGTTAATGAGATTGTGGCTTTTCTTTGCAAGAAGATAACGTTGTGCTATGAATGAAGGTAATTTCAATTGACAATTAATTTATTGACAAAAGTCTAAAGGCAAAAGGATGTTTAATGTCTTTAGCCATTAGACTTTAGACTTTAATCTTTAAGAAGATGGTCGATATTCTCGATATAGTCGAGAGAGTCGTCTTCAAAGAACTGTAGTTCTGGTATTATTCTGAGTTGATGTCTTACTCTGTCGCCCAACATTTTACGTATTCCTCTTGACATTCCGTTGACTTCTTCCACGACCTTTTTCTTGTCTTCCATCTTTGGTCCGAAAATGCTGAGATATACGCGTGCGTATGACATATCGGTTGTGACATTAACTTTAGTAACAGAAATCATCACGTTACCGTTTGACTTTATTTCTCTTTGAAAAATCTCGCTCAACTCTTTCATGAGGAGCTTAGAAATCTTTTGTTGTCTCTTTGTTTCCATGTTGCAAAAGTAGTAATTTTTTGTTTAAGGTTTGATGTTAGATATATAAGGAAAAATAATAAAATTTCATTTTCGATAAAACTCCCAAGTGTCAGTGTGTCCGTCAGGATAGGTGTAGCTCCATCTCAATTCTTTGGATGTCAATCCTGCGAAATGAAACTTCGTCTCTCTGGCGATACCTGCACTTACGCTTTTGACGATTTTTTGGGCTAATTCTGCAGATGCTTCTTCTTCGCAGCCTTCCGTAATATTTTCCATCAATTCCATGCGGAAGCTTTCTTCTATGCCTGCAAAATAGAAGTTCTCTCCTTCGACATGCCAGCGGCTTGGGCTGACATAGTTGAAAATCCATGTCGCCTTTCCGCCATCGTTGAAGCTGACGATATAAACTTGTCTTGCCGAGTCTAGCGCGCATCCGTTGTCGTAGAAGTCCATGGTTCCCGTTTCATGTACGTCAACATTTCCTTCTTTGATGTCGTAATTCCATCCGTGTTGATATGTGTAGTGGCCTTCAACTTTAGGTTTGCAGCATGAGGTGAACAAACAGATTGTTAATAATATCAATAAAGTCTTTTTCATTTTATAATCATTTGACAGTTATTCTTTGTTTTTTGTATCCATAATTATTGTCACTGGTCCATCGTTGACGAGAGCTACGTCCATCATTGCTCCGAATTGTCCGCATTGAACAGGGCGTCCTGATATGGCGGCAAGTCGTTTCAGGAAAGTCTCATAAAGAGGTATTGCCTTTTCTGGACGAGCAGCTCTGATGAAGCTAGGACGGTTACCTTTTTTTGTCATGGCATGAAGCGTGAACTGGCTCACCACAAGGAACGATCCTTCGATCTGGTTGATGTCCAAGTTCATGGCATCGTTTTCATCGGAGAAGATGCGGAGCTTGGCAAGTTTGTTACAAAGCCAGTCGATGTCTTCTTCAGTGTCGGCGTCTTCGATGCCGAGTAAAATCATCATGCCTTTTTCGATTTTAGAAATTGTTTCTCCGCCAACGCTCACCGAGGCTGAGGAGACTCTTTGTATCACTATTCTCATCTTGATTTTGTTTACATCCCATTATCCCGTTTTATTGTATCTATACGTTCTATGAACCAGTCGGGTTTTAAGCAAACAAAGTTAATATTTATTCCATAATATTTTTATTTTATTCCTTACTTTTTTTGGTTTGTAGGGTTGTAGATTTTATTGTCTCCATTTGAGGGTTCGGCTCATGACATGTAGCTTTTTTTTTCTTTAATTGTCAAAAAAATGTTATCTTTGCAACTTATGTAATTTAAGTGTACTTTTACATGATGCGGAGTGCATTGTTCTTGTACATTGTCAATTGTTTATTTTATGCAGTTATTTTATAGAAAGTATGGTGACCCTAAGAACAAGCCAATTGTTGTGATTTTCGGTTTGTTGGGAGTCTCTGAAAACTGGGATTTTTTTGGAAAACGTTTTGCAGAACTTGGATATTATGTTTTGGTTCCTGACGTGAGAAATCATGGTCAGTCACCGCATTCTGATGTTTTCAATTATGATGTTTTGGCTGGAGACATAAAGCAGATGATTGATGAAGAGAACATTACAAAATGTTATCTCTTGGGACATAGCATGGGTGGAAAAATAGCGATGCGTCTAGCATTCGACTATCCTGATTTGGTAGAGAAATTAGAGATTTTAGATATAAGTCCACGTGCCTTCGATCACCCGATGGAACACGTGGGATTCATCTCTGCAATGTCGAGAATAGACCTCTCGAAAGTTGAACATCGCTCTGATGTTGAGGCGGAGTTGGCAAAAGAAAATTACGAACGTCGTCTTCTTCTGTTCTTGTTGAAGAATCTTTCGTACAGTCATGAAAATGGTTTCAGATGGAAGCCTTATCTCGACGGAATAGCAAAAAATATTGCTGAGATAGGAAAAGGTTTTAATGAAAAATATCATTACGACGGCCCTACATTGTTTATAAGAGGCGGTCAGTCAGATTATATCGTCGATAAGGACTATGAAGTCATGAGACATCATTTTCCTAACTATGAGATGGTAACATTGCCAGAGTCGGGTCATTGGATTCATGTCGATGATCCGGAGGGCTTTAATAAAGCAACAGAAGATTTTTTTTTGTAACAAATAAACAAGTCATTTAAAATACAGATATGATACCGGCAAAAGAAAAACTTATCGAAGTCTTGAGGGAAGTCGTTTATTTCCCTAAAGGTGATAATATCATTAACTTAAAGATGGTTGATGATATCGAATTAAAAGAAAACTTAATACGTTTTCGTCTTTTGTTTGAAAATGTCGATGACGAGAAGAATCAGTTCCTCATCGATACAGCAACACAAATGTTAAAAGGTGCTTTCGGCGATATAGAAATAGACATAATCGCTGCATCACAAGAAAATGCCTTGTCTAAGGTTAAGCATATCATTGCAGTAGCTTCAGGTAAGGGCGGTGTCGGTAAATCGACAGTGTCTGTCAACCTCGCTATAGGCCTTGCTCTTCAAGGTATGAAAGTTGGCTTGCTTGATGCCGACATCTATGGCCCATCAATTCCTGTTTTGTTCGGTAATGAAGAGACTCGTCCTCTCGGTTACGACCGCGATGGAAAATCTTACATGCTTCCTATAGAGAAATATGGTGTTAAGATGTTGTCTATCGGTCACTTGGTTGATAAAGAAATGCCTCTTATTTGGCGTGGCCCTATGGCCTCCAATGCCTTAAGCCAGCTCCTCCTCGATACCGATTGGGGTGAACTCGATTTCTTGGTCGTCGATATGCCTCCGGGAACAGGCGACATCCAACTTTGTCTGGCTCAAAATTTCAAATTGTCAGGCTCTGTCATCGTGACAACACCTCAGAAAGTGGCTCTCGCCGATGTCCGTCGCGCAGCCAATATGTTCCGTCATGAAGGTGTAAATGTACCGATATTAGGTCTTGTCGAGAATATGGCTTACTTCACACCATCAGACATGCCTGAAAAGAAATATTACATATTCGGTAAAAATACAGGCAATGAGTTCGCTGAAGAACTGGATATGCCATTGCTGGCGCAAATACCTATCGATGAGAATATATCTGAGGCTAATGACAAAGGCACTCCATTCTCATTTAATGGATTCTCTCCAGTGGCAGCAGCATTCGAGAAATTAGCTAAGAAAATTGTTGAAATGTTTTAATAAGCAATGAGCTATGAGTGGTGGACTATGAGCAATATTTTGCAAAAGCACACGACTTAAAGCTCACTGCTCAAAGCCAGATAAATTATGGAAAAACAAGAGTTGATACAAAAGATTCAAAATATACTTGTCCAGGTAAGGCCTTATTTGGCATCCGATGGTGGTGGTGTTGAATTTGTTGACCTTACAGACGATATGGTTGTTTTAGTTGAACTTACAGGAGCTTGCGGTAGCTGTCCTCATAGCACAAGAACTCTTAAGAACGGAATAGAGAAGACTATAAAAAGCATTCTTCCGGAAATAAAAGCAGTAGAAAACGTTAAATAATTATATGGAGACGTCACTTAGTGGCGTCTCTTTAATTTATAATTTACAACTAACAATTTGCAATTAAGGTGTTAGGTCCTTATCTTAAATATCGTTTCAAGTCGCAAGGTAAATTTAGATTACATTCTCCTTTTGTGTATGATTTTTATGAAGAAGTCTTGGATAAAATAACTCATGAAAATTGGAAGGGAGAATTACGCAATAAACTGAATTTATTTCTGTTATCAAAAAAAGATGTCTTTAAAGAAACCGATTCTTTTATAATTGAAGAAGATGTTCATGTTTCAAAAGAAAAAGAAATACAATGGAACGAAATGATAAATGATAAAGAAACAACATTAAGTATTGATTGCTATCATTTTGGAATCATTTTCAAGATGGAAAGAAAAGAGAAACAACACTTTATATTAAGGTTTTAGAAACTCAGAAAAATAAACTTTAAACCTAAACTATGATTTATACAAAAACTGGAGATAAAGGAACCACATCATTAATAGGTGGAACGCGTGTTGGCAAAGATGACATTCGTTTGGAAGCATACGGTACTTTCGATGAATTGAGTGCATTTGTAGCAGTGCTTGGCGATACAGAAGGCATTGAGGCACATGAAATAGAAGTCTTTGACAGAATACAGAATTGCTTGTTGATATTGGAATCATGTCTTGCTTTGGAGACAACTGACGACGGGCAACAATCAACAGAAATTTCAAAATATATTCCTCGTCTGACAGAAGACGATGTGACGTTCTTGGAGCAGGAAATTGACGCTATTAATGCGCAGTTGGAGCCATTGAAGTGTCTGATTATACCAGGAGGCAATATTTTGTCATCGAAGGCACATGTGTGCAGAACGGTATGTCGCAGAGCTGAGCGTAACCTTGTGCGAATGGGCGGAGAATATGAGGTTGACGAAAAAATAAGACGATTTGTCAACCGACTTTCAGACTATTTCTTTGTGTTGTCACGACTTTTTATGAAAAGAGCGAATGTTGATGAAAAGCCTTGGAAACCAACGAAATAATTTTTTTTGAAATATTTTACAAAAAACACTTGACTTTTTATATATAAGTAGTAATTTTGCGCCCGAATTTTAAAACCATAAAAAAATGTATTGGACATTAGAATTAGCATCAAAGATGGAAGACGCACCATGGCCAGCAACAAAAGACGAATTGTTGGAATGGGCTATAAGAGTTGGATTGCCACAAGAAGTTATTGAAAATCTTACAGAGATAGAAGATGAAGGTGAAATATACGAAAGAATAGAAGATATTTGGCCAGACTATCCAACAAAAGACGACTTTTTCTTCCACGAAGACGAATATTAAGAAATGAAAAAAGCAGCTGTAAAGCTGCTTTTTTTATATCAATAATTCCACAATCTTCTCAAGCCATTCTTTATCTATATTGTCAAAGGTGGCGAGTTTCTCGCTGTCGATATCCAAAACCGCAACGACTTGATTTTCTTTAAATATCGGTACGACAATCTCACTCTGTGATGCGCTGCTGCAAGCGATGTGCCCTGGGAATTCATGGACGTCTTTCACTACAATAGTCTGCGCTTCTTTCCATGACGTACCGCAAACACCTTTGCCGTAAGCTATTCTCGTACAAGCTATAGGACCTTGAAATGGTCCTAATACCAACTCATTGTCTATCACACGGTAAAAACCGGTCCACCAGAAGTTGAAGGTCTCGTGTATGAGTGCGGCGACATTCGCCATATTGGCGATTTCATCTTTCTCATTATTCAATAATGCTTTGATTTGTTCGTAAAGAAGCTGATATTTTTCTGTTTTTGACATAATTTTGATATAAATATGATGAGCAAAAATAGTAAATTATCAATATAAAATTAACATTTGTCTCTCGTCTTTAGCTTTCTCCCAGTATATTTTTCCGTTAACTTTGAAAATGACAGCATAAAAGTTAAAAATAGTTAAAATCCTTGACAAGAGGATTTTTCCGTTATATCTTTGCAAACGAAACCTAAATTAAATCAAAATTTATGAAAACAAAAAGTTTACTTTTAGCTGTATGTTTAATAATAGTATTAAGCATCAAAGCACAAGACGATTATTATCGTGTGACAGATTTATCTGAAATTCAAAATGGCAGCAGTGTTATTTTTGCAGCTCGCCACGATTCTCTTTCTACGACAAGTTATTATGCCATGACAAACACAGCGGCAGGAAAGCCTTTGGGGGTTTCCTTTACAAGTGCTACGTCGGATGTGGGTGTGATACTTCCTCAGGAAATAATTGTAGATGAGTCGGATTACCGTTGGATAGTGGGAGTTTCTGATGGTAAATATACCTTTATAAATTCAGAAGGTGATATGATTGGTTATGGTAGCAGTGGTACCGATTTTGTCAAAAATGGAGCTAATTCCACATGGACTATTGCAAGTGCAACTTCCGGTGAAGGAACGTCGGTGCCTGATCATACTGCTTTCGTTATCACTAATGCTGGTGTGCCAAACAGAAGCGTGGCGTTTAGAAAATATAATAATGATGCGTTGTACGAGAAATTTGCACTATATTCAAACTCAGCTTCTAATATGGGTGGAACTAACTATTTTTTCTACTTGGATATTTTCGTTAAATCATCTGATGTGACTCCAGTGGTTTCATTGCCATCATTTAATCCAGCTGGAGGCGATTATTCTTCAACTCAGAATGTTAGTATTAGTTGCGCTACAGAAGATGCTGTAGTTTATTATACCATAGACGGCTCTAACCCTACAGAGGAAAGTAATGTTTATACAAGTCCTATCCAAGTGTCGTCTAGCACGACAATCAAGGCATTCGCTAAAAAAGATGGAATGATGAATAGTGGAATAGTTTCTGCTACTTATAATATTATAGAGAATGTCATTGTATCGTTTTATAAGAATGGAACTCTATTGCAAACAATGTCTGTAGCTAAAGGCGAAGCTGTTGGAGAGCTGCCTGCTACAACCATGGATGGATTTTCCTTCAGTGGATGGGCGTATGAGGAAATATCAACTTACGTAAATGCAACACCTGAGATGATGACTCCAACGACTGTCATAAATGAAAATATTAATGTATATGCTGTCTTTTCTGTAAGTGATGTCAATTGTGTAGAAACAGAAATATCATCTTTTGCACCGTCGGATGCTGTAGTCATCGCAATATCAAAAGACGACAAATATTATGCAATGTCGCAACAGGAAGGCAGTAGCGGACAACCTACTGCATACGAGTTGGAAGTGGCTAATGGTAAGATCATAGGAGCTGTCCCTGATCACATAAAGTGGAATATCGCATATAATAGTGGTAATATGACCATATATCCTGATGGCGATGAAGAGAATTGGCTGTATTGTACTTCTGGAAGTAATAATAATGCTGTAAGAATAGGAACTAATACCGATAATAACATCTTTGAATTGAAGACTGTTGAAATAAATGAAGTGGTTTATCCTAACTATTTATATAACAAGACAACAGAGAGATTTGTAGGAGCATATTATGACGCTGATGTTGCAGTTGACTGGAGAGCATACAAACTGACTGCATCGGGTGCATTCCCGACAAATATTAAAAATCAAACATATCATTTCTATAAATCGGAAGGAATAAGTTATTATTGTACAAATGTTATTGTTCCTCAAACTCAGACTATAGCAACAAACACGACATGGGAGAATGTGAGTGTCTCTAATAAAATAATTGTGGAAAAAGGAGCTATACTTACAATCAATGGTCTTATCGGTTGTGATGATGCTGCAAAGCTCATTATTAAAGAAGGAGGTCAACTTGTTCATAATAATGCTGGCGTGATGGCAACTTTGGAGAAAGATATCGAAGGCTATGGCTCTACGAATGAATCTTGGTACACTATAAGTTCTCCTCTTGTCGATAATACGGCATTTGCAGATGTTGATGGCTTGATGCCAACGACAAATGATTACGATCTTTATCGCTATGATGAACCGACATCGGTATGGCAAAACGTCAAGGATAATTCCAATAATTTTACAAATATGGAATCATGCAGAGGTTATCTATATGCAAATGAATATGACGTGACAATTTCATTTACAGGTGAATTGAATAGTGAAAATGTTAGTCACCATCTTACAAAGACAAATAATTCTTTGCCAGGTTTTCACCTGTTAGGTAATCCTTTCGCACATGATATTTATAAAGGTAATGGTGCCGCTATAGACGACAAGAATCTTGCAACAGGTTATTATGCTTTGTCAAATAGTGGTGCGTGGGGAGCCAGAGTGTCTAATGATATTCCTATTGCTCCAGGACAAGGCATTCTTGTTAAGACAATACAGGAAGGTGATGTGGTAATTAAAAAGACAAACCAACAGTCTTCACAAAGATCTGTAAGTGATGTGTTGTCTGTCGTTGTTGAAAATGATGATTATAGAGATGAGGCATATATATCGTTTGACGAAGGTGTGTCTTTGGAAAAGATAAATCATCAAAATCAAAAGATACCGATGTTGTATTTCCCTATCGATGATAAAAAATATGCAGTGGCAATGTTTGACGATGAGATAAAAGAAATACCACTTTCTATAAATGTCATGACAATGGGCGAATATACAATTAGTATTGATTCAGAAAACATGAGTGTGGAATATATAAATCTTGTCGATAACCAAACAGGTGAAGTGACAAATATGCTAGTTGATGATTATACATTCATCGCTGCAACTAATGACAATCCTGATAGATTTACAATAAAATTGTATAATGTTGACGCTGTTGATGCTGTTGTTGACAATAATAACAATATTTATGTAAATGACGATGAACTGGTGATAGACAATATCAAGGGGATTGCTATGATTGATATATATGATATTGTTGGAAGATCTGTATATAAACAGAAGACAAATAATGATGAAAGAGAGATTGTTTCTACATCTGCATTTAAAAGCGGTGTTTATATTGTTAGAATTGCAGACGAAAATGGCATGAGACTTCATAAGGTGGTTTTTGAATAGGGGTGCTGCGAGCAAAGAGCCGTGATTATAATGGTCATGGCTCTAGCTCAAGGCATAGATAAAAATCGATTGCAATGAAAAGATATATCATCTTAATATTATTGGCATTTGAAATGGGATTTATTTTGAATGCCCAGACGGATGAGTTTTTCTCCTATCAATATGAGCGTCGAGAAAATAATGATAATGAATGGAGCGAGCTTGTGATGTTACCTAACACACATGGACTCAATTATAATTATCCGGCTGATAATGTGCCTATAGGAACAGGCTTATGGCTGTTGGCTGGACTTGGCTGGGCTTATGTCAGCCGTAAAAAAGGTAAATGACATTTATGATTATAATGTGTTCTTTGAAGTGCTGGAAGTAATTTACTAAAACACGTCTTGTCTTGTTGACATGCTGTAATAATAATGAAACAAAAATATTATCTTTGCGTTTATCAAAGAAAACATAAAATGAACGATAACGTTAAAGAAATATATCTGGCAGGAGGCTGCTTCTGGGGAACGGAACATTATCTTAAAATGATTAAAGGTGTGTTGTTTACAGAAGTTGGTTATGCTAATAGTCTGGTGGAGAATCCATCATACGAGATGGTCTGTGAAGGAAATACTATGGCGGCAGAGACGGTACATATAAAATATGATGCGTCTATGATTCCTTTAAAAATGTTGTTGAATATGTATTTCGTTTCTGTTGACCCAACAGCTCTTAATAGGCAAGGTAATGATGTGGGAGTACAATATAGGACTGGGATTTATTATACCGATAAAAATGATCTTGCTACAATAAATGAGGTCTTGTTTGAACAGCAGAAAAAATATCATGAAGAGATTGTAATTGAAGTGCTGCCTTTAGAGAATTTTTATCCTGCAGAAGATTATCATCAAGATTATCTTGAAAAAAATCCTGAAGGTTATTGCCATCTTCCATTGGAATTGTTCGAGTATGCGAAACGATTTAATGATTGATAGTTTATTTAGTAATGTTTTTTATGTAGGTTTTGTCTTTATAGATGTTTGAAGCATATATTAAATTATTTTAAACATCGCCAAAAGACTGTCAGAAAACTATTGTTGTTTAATAGTTATCATGAAATTATATGGATAAAGATTTGAAATTGGATTTGTATTCTTCGGAAGTTTCAACGGATATTAATGTTTCATTTGTTGATCAAGGTATTAAGGCTGGTTTCCCAAGTCCTGCGCAGGATTATTTTATGGGGACGATAGATCTTAATAGAGAATTGATACGTCATAAAGAAACGACATTTCTTGCTAGAGTTTCAGGAACTTCTCTTCAGGAAGCTGGTATTTGTGATGGTGATATTATCGTTATAGATAAATCGTTGGAAGCAAAAAATGGGGATTTTGTGGTGGCATTTATCGATGGAGATTTTACATTGAAAGAATTTCGTTATGATGAGAAAGAGAATTGTGCTTGGCTGATTCCTCATAACAAGGATTATAACCCTATTAAAGTTACAGATGACAATGAATTTATTGTGTGGGGTGTCTTGACATATACAATAAAACAATTACGTAGATAATGGATTTCTTTGGACTCGCCGATTGTAATAATTTTTATTGTTCTTGTGAAAGGGTTTTTCATCCGGGCTTACGTGATAAACCTGTCGTGGTGCTAAGCAATAATGACGGTTGCGTTGTTGCTCGTAGTGAAGAAGCCAAAAGATTGGGTATTAAAATGGGGGTGCCGTTTTATCACATTAAAGATATGGTAGATAAAAATAATGTGGCGGTGTTTTCTTCCAACTACAATCTTTATGGTGATATGAGCAGAAGGGTGATGTCGTTGTTGTCTTCTTTTTTTCCTAAAATAAATATCTATTCCATTGACGAAGCATTTATAGATCTGTCGGAGATAACAGATGTTGATGCTTTGATGGAATTGTCTTATAAAACAATTAAGGCTATTCATAAAGGTGTAGGAATTCCGGTTTCTTTAGGTATTGCTCCCACTAAGACCTTGGCTAAAATGGCTTCAGTGTTCGCGAAAAAACATAAGGGTTATAAAGGAGTATGTGTTATTGATACAGATGAAAAACGAGAGAAGGCTTTGAAGTTGTTCCCTGTAAGAGATGTGTGGGGTATAGGCCGTAAACATTCTAAGAGATTGGAATATAATGGTGTTAAAACAGCTTGGGATTTTACTCAGAAGTCGGAATCTTGGGTGAGAAAGGAAATGTCGATAACAGGATTGCGTACGTGGAGAGAATTAAGAGGTGAAAGCTGTATCGAAAATGAAGATGCATTGTACAAGAAATCTATTTGTACTAGTCGTAGTTTCCCCAATCATGGGTTGAATAGAATTGAGGATGTTGAAGAAGCTGTGGCTAATTTTGCGGCAAAGTGTTCTAAAAAACTTCGGGAACAACATACTGTGTGTCAGTCTATAATAGTGTTTGCATATACTAGCCGTTTCAGAGATGACATGCCTCAGAATTATATCCATGAGATAATAAATCTGGATGTTCCCACCAATGATATTCAGGAGATAGTATCTAAAGCTGTAAAAGCATTAAAGAGAAATTGGAGATCGTCACAGGAATCTAGTGGATATTATTACAAAAAAGCAGGGGTCATCGTATGTAATATCACGGAAGACAATGCTGTTCAGGGTAGTTTGTTTGATACTGTTGATAGAGAAAAGCTATCCGCTTTGTCAAAAGTCGTCGATGAGATAAATATGCGTAATGGCAATGACATGGTAAGAATTGCTGTGCAGGGTTATGACAACAACTGGCATATTAAAAACGACTATATATCAAAACAATATACCACCAATATTAAGGATATATTGGTGGTAAAAGTATGATGGTTATTTTTAGTTTATGATGTTCAGTAGTTTTAGGAGAGCCTCAGGTTCAGGATCATGGCCTCTGAAGTTCCGGTATAGGACAGCGGCATCAATATTGTCACCTTGTGTTAATAACTCTCTGAAAGAATCTGCAACTTCTTGATTGAAAATGCCTTTTTCTTTGAATAGTGAGAAACCGTCGGCGGCTAGTACTTCAGCCCATTTGTATGAATAGTATCCGGCGCAATAACCTCCTGAGAAGATGTGTGAGAAGGCTGTAGATATTATACATTCAGGAATAGAAGGCAACACATTTGTAACAGACAAGACTTTCTTTTCGAACGACAAGGCATCTTCTTCGAATATTTCTGACAAGGTATGCCAAGCCATGTCTAAGATACCGAATTGTAACTGGCGGATATGGAAATATCCTGATTGATAGTTCATTGAAGCTACGATTTTTTCTATCAAGTCGGTTGGTATTGTCTCGCCGGTTTTGTAATGTTTAGCGAAAGTGTTTAGATATTCAGGTTCATAACACCAGTTTTCCATTATCTGTGATGGAAGTTCCACAAAGTCGTGATCTACGCTTGTTCCTGTCATGGATTCATATTTGCCTTTTGTGATGATTCCGTGTAGAGCATGACCGAATTCATGAAGTAATGTGGTGAACTCATCATGTGTGATAAGTGATGGTGTGTCTGCTGTTGGTTTTGTAAAATTGGTGACGATACTGATGAGTGGGCGTTCGTCTATGTCGTTATATATTCGTTGGCCTCTGAACTCTGTCATCCATGCTCCACCACGTTTGCTTTCACGAGGGAAGAAGTCGGCATAAAATAATGCCAGATGAGAGCCGTCTTTATCTCGAACATCATAGACTTTTACATCTTGATGATATACAGGTATATTATGTAACTCTAGAAATGTCAGTCCGTAGAGTCTCTTTGCGAGGTCGAATATTGCGTCTATACAAAGGTCTAATTGGAAATAAGGTTTTAGCTGCTCGTCACGAAGGTCGTATTTTTCGGCGCGTAGCTTCTCTGAGTAGAAGCTGAAGTCCCAAGGCATTATTTCACCTTCTGTGAAGCCGTGTTCTTTGGCGTATGTGTTGAGCTCCTCAACTTCTTGCTTTGCTTTTGGTAGTGCAGGTTCTAACAATTTGTTAAGAAATTCATTTACGGCTGTCGGATTTTTTGCCATACGACGTTCTGTCTGGTATTCTGCGAAATTCTTATAACCTAATATGTTAGCAATCTTAATACGTAACTCGGCTATGCGTTTTATTATTACGCTGTTGTCAAGTTCGCCGCTAAAGGCACGAGTGTTATACTTACGATACATTTTTTCTCTGAGGTCACGACGTTCGCTGAATTTCATGAAAGGACCATAGCTAGGTGCTGTTAGATCAAACAACCAACCGTCTAAACCTTTGTTTTTGGCAGTATCGTAAGCTTGTTCTCTTACATAGTCAGGAAGACCGGCTAGATCTTTCTCGTCAGTGAGATGTAGTGTGAAAGCGTTGGTGGCTGCCAATACGTTCTTGCCGAATTGTAATGACAATAAAGAAAGCTCTTCCATGTATTTGCTGTATGTTGCTTTGTCTTCAGGTGAGAGGTTTGCTCCATTACGGGCGAAGCCTTCGTATGTCTTTTCTAGGAGACGCATCTCTACAGCGTTGAGGTCTAATGAATCACGTTGTTCATAAACGTTTTTGATACGCTGAAAGAGACCGTCGTTAAGTCTTACATACATTGAAAATTCAGTGGTGAGAGGAGAAATTTCTTCTGCTATATTCTGCATCTCTTCGTCGGTGTCGGCTTCCAACAGATTGTAGAAGACATGGCTGATTCGATTTAATGTCTCTCCTGCATATTCTAGAGCTTCTATAGTGTTTTTGAAAGAAGGTGTTTCAAGGTTGTTGACGATGGCATCGACTTCAGCCTTGCCTTCTTCTATAGCTTGTTTGAAAGCTGGTATGTAATGTTGATTTTCAATTTTGTCAAATTGCGGTGCGCCATAAGGCAATGTCGATTTTATTAAAAGAGGATTGCTCATTATGATTATAATTTAAAACCTGATTTCATTTTATTTATAAAACACAAAAGTAGGGACTTATTTTCAATATACGATGATTTATAATGAAAAATAATTGAGATAAAATGTTAATTTTGTACAATAAAATATCGCATAATATGACAAATGTAATAATGACTTTGTTATCAGTAGGTCTTGGAAGTTTCATAGGAGGAATATTAAGATATCTTATTTCTCTCATGACAAAAGATGTCGGTGATGGTTTTCCGATGGGAACACTATTGGTTAACCTTGTCGGATGTTTGTTGATAGGATTGTTATGGGGATTTTTCAGTGAAACGAAAAATGAAAATTCAGACATGGCGCTATTTCTTACAATAGGCTTATGTGGAGGCTTTACTACATTTTCTACATTCTCAAAAGAAGCTTTGATGTTGTTACAATGCGGGAATTACAGTAACTTTATTATATATGTGTCAGCAAGTGTATTTTTAGGAATTGCCTTGGTGGCTTTAGGGTGTTTTCTCGTTAAGAGTTTTGTTTGATGAAAATATAAAAGTTTACATAAACATTCACACGGAAACCCTGAGATGAGAATTGTTATCTAAAATAAACATTATGAAAAAAATAAAAATCACGGTGATGCGAATCACATGTTATGACGATTTAATGGCACAATATGAAAATCCTATCGAACATGCTTGTGATATGAAGCTTGGGCAGACATTCATGGTCGAAGAAGCTCGTAAACCAGAAGGACTTTGTGACAGTGCTTGGGAGACGATGTTCCCATTTGTCAGAGAACTTGCTGAAGGTAGAGGTGACTTTTTCGATGGATGGATGAAAAATCCATATTCAGCAATGTTGTCATGTAATGACGGATTTCGTCCTGTGAGTTTTTATATAGAGGTGGTAGATTGATATATGAAAGAGGTTATAATAAGAAAGGCTACTAAAGATGATGTTGCTTTGATAGCGTTGGTAGTCGCAATGGCAATAGGTGAGGATACAGCTATTTTATATGGTGGCGAAAATTACATCGATGTCTTTGAGGAGATTGCTCTTCAAGAAGATTCGCAATATAGTTATCATAATGCTTTTGTAGCAGAAATAGATGGTGATGCGGTAGGAGCAGTGATAGGCTATGACGGTGCAAAGTTATATCAACTTAGAGAAGTTACACTTGAAGTGATAAGCAAACGTACTGAAAAACAAATGGTATTATCTGATGAGACAGATGCAACGGAGTTTTACTTGGATAGCATTGCAGTGTTGCCAGAATACAGAGGCCTTGGTGTTGGAGCTAAGTTGATTTTAGCTATGAAAGAAAGGGCTTTCAATGAATATGAAAAAAACTTAGGTCTTCTTGTCGATTTTGAAAATCCTCAAGCGGAAAGACTTTATAGGTCTCTTGGCTTTGAAAGAGCCGGACTTAAGGTTTTTTTAGGACATGATATGTGGCATCTTGTTATGACAAAATGATAACATATATCTTGACGATGTTTTTATTTCATCAATTCTTTGCGTATATCTATATCGAATTTTTCTATTGAATATCGTAACATTGTTCTGGGCATTACGGCTTTATGTCCTTTTATGAAATCATATAGTCGTTCAGCATCACGTTTGCCGGCCTCGCGTAACATCCAGCCTATCGCTTTGTGCATCAGATCGTGCTTATGATTCATCATCTTTAACGATAGTTTGTATGTGTCGTTCAAGTCGTTATTTCTGATAAATGTCAATGTTGATACAATGGCGATTCTATTGTCCCAAAGCAGATTGCTTTCGGATAGTTTGTAAAGGATGTCGCGGTTTTTGTCAAGGAGATATTGCCCGACGATCTGAGGTGCGCTTAAATCTACTAGATCCCAGTTGTTGATGTGTCTTGTCTGTGACAGATAGAAATCGAAAATTTCTTTTGAGACTGACTTCTTTGAATTGTTGACAAGTATTAGCAATGCACACATACGCATCTCGTGCCATGGACTATGAATAAGCTCTTTGATTATTTCGAAGCCGATATTGTTGTATTCTTTTGCTACCTCTCTTATGTTTGGAACTGTCACGCCTAGGAACTTGTCGCCTTCTCCATATTGGCCTTTGCCGGTCTTGAAGAAACGTGGCAAAACGATTTTTTTCTCTTCGTCAGAACGAGCGGCTAGTGCATTGTATATCTGGGTTGTCATAATAAAAAGATTACAATAGAAGAAGTTAAATAAAGAAATAATTCTATGGTTGATGTTATTTTACATTAAACGGTAAATCTTTGTCATTCCATGTTTTACACCAACTGTCGATTAATGCAGACATCTTGATGGATTCTAGATTATCATCGTCATAATGTTTCATGAACCATATTACAGATCCTATTGAAAATGACGATAATGGAGCAATACCTCTGTAATAAATATATGAAGGCTCGTATGGATGAAAATAATCTATTACTTTGTCTTTATTACGCCATTCATATAAGATATCGAGTAATGTAGGATGCCATTCCAATGTCTTTCTGTCAATAAAAGATTCGATAGGCATGTCTTCAACAATGTTGTATATCAAACCGACGGGCATTTGTAAGGAATCGGAAATTTTTCTTGCTATGTGGTATGAAGATTTGTAATAATCGATATTGTCTTTATTTATTGATTGCCATGTTGTTGGCCGATACAAGTAACAATTGTTGATTATTTCTTTTTCTGTGGAATCCATATTTTCTAAATCAGCAACAACTTTTGAAACGTCAGGTGTCTCCATATAATAGATGCGAATGTCATCATTATGATTTTTTACAAAGTCTGTTGGCTGTTGGTTTGCGTATGTTGGCTTATAATTTCCAGAGCAAAGAATCACTTCTCCAACGAGAATATTCTTAAATGATAATGATTTGTTTTTGCTTGTTATTGTAAGTTTGTGCTTTTTGCCATCGACTTTTGTCGTATCGAAGCAGACTTCCCATTTGCCGTTATAGTCGGCTTTGGTTCTGATAGACTTTTTGTTGAAACGCACTACAATATCTTCGTTTGCATTAGCTGTACCTTTAACAATAAAAGGCATATCGCGTTGTATTACCATATTGTCGCTGTAAAGTTCTGATACAGCCAATCCTCCGAAGTCGCCGGTGATTGCAGAATATACGCGTTTTGCGATTAGTTTTGCTCCTTCTGGATTTGGGTGAAGCGCATCGGGCATGAGGTCGGGACGATGATATAACAATTCTTGTAAGTCGATGAGTTTCACTTCGGCAATATTCTCGGCAATATTTTCAATAGTTGCTTGTATTTCCCAATACCAGTCGCGAGTGCCTTTTTGGAAACGATGATGCCAATGGAAGATAGGTGTCATTCGGCAGATAAATATGTCAACATTGGGATTGGCATTCTCAATAGCTTCAATGAGAGCGACATAGTCGGAGATGAATTCCTTTTTATAATATTTCCAGTTACGAGGGTCGGTATCGTTGAGCCCTAAATGTATTATGGCGATGTCGGGGGCAAACTCGATGGCTTTCTTGAATTCCTCTTGTTCGTTATAAGGACGATGACCTTTGCGTAACAAGGTCGCTCCTGATTTGCCGAAGTTGCCAACTTCATAGTCATCTCCTAGCATTATAGCCAGCTGAGATGGGTAGGAGGTGACAGCAGGATTTTCATGACCGTAGCCGTAGGTGACACTATTTCCGATACAAGCCACTTTTGTCTTTTGCTGAGCGGAAATAGTGAGTGTTGATAATAATATAGTCAGTATCAGTAAGATGTGTTTTCTCATAGTTAAGCTGTTTTAATATTCTTACATCAACATTAGCAGGATAATCTGTCCGCTGATGATTCTTAGGAACATAACAAGTGGATATACAGTAGAATAAGCTATGGCTGGTTTGTCGTTGTCAGCAGTCTGATTTGCAAAAGCCAATGCGGCAGGATTTGTTGTACTTCCTGAGATGAGACCCATCAAAGAGAAATAGTTGAGATGATATACGTAGCGTCCTAATATTCCAATGATAAGGATAGGCACTATGGTGATGATAGCTCCGTATGCTACATATAGCAAGCCGTCTCCTTCTACTATGGTTTGCACGAAACTGTCGCCAGCGTCAATGCCGACACTTGCTAGGAACAAGGCAATACCTATTTCTCTTAGCATGAGATTGGCACTTACTGTAGTATATGTGACCATTTTGAGTTTATGTCCGAAACGTCCGATGAGTATGGCTATGATAAGCGGACCTCCTGCTAGGCCAAGTTTTATAGGAGTAGGCATTCCTGGGAATTTCAAAGGAATGCTGCCTACAAGAATACCAAGGAATATTCCGACAAATATTGTTATGATATTAGGAGTGTCTAATTTCTTCAATTCGTTACCCAATGTCTTGGCAACAAGGTCGATGGAGTTTTTCTTGCCTACGACGGTGACTCTGTCGCCAATCTGTAATTCAAGGTTAGGGTCTGCGAACAAATCGACACCGGAACGATTGACGCGAGTGACGATGATATTATATATGTTGGAGAGATGTAGGTCTTTAAGCTTCTTGCCATTGATTTCTGATTTTGTTACAAGGATACGGCGTGATATCATAGGGGAGTTCTCGTTGTCCCAATTGAAGTCACTTTTTTTGCCGATGAACTTTGTTACAGCATCGATGTCATCTTCTTTACAGACTATGGTGACCAGATCGCCTGTATGTAAAATCGTATCGGCATCGGGTTTGCTAATCATGCCTTGTTGGCATATACGAGAGCATATGAAATGATGTTTTGTGAGTTTGGTGATTTCTTTTAAAGGTTTGTCGGTAATGTCGTCGTTGCAAATCTCAAGATGTAATGCTGTTAATGACTCACCGTCTTTATCGTGTGTTTTAAGATATTCTTCTTCCTTATCTATATTGATACGGCATATGTATCTGATGGCGATGATGGCTAGGATAGCGCCAGCTATGCCGAGAGGATATGCGCAGGCATAACCTAATGAAATAGGTTCCCCTGAGTAGTTTAACTGACTTAACGCTTCATTGGCAGCACCGAGGCCAGGAGTGTTGGTTACGGCTCCATACAGAATGCCGACTATCATCGGCAGTTCGATGGAATCGTCGATGTAGTATAATATCAATGCTACGATGATATTGAGGATCACGATGCCCAATGCTAACATATTGAGGGTGACACCACCTTGCTTAAATGATGAGAAAAAAGAAGGCCCTACTTGCAGTCCGATACAGAATACGAATAGTATCAATCCGAAGTCTTTTATGAAGGCCAGTGTGTTTGGTTCGATTTGAAACCCTAGGTGTCCGGCGAAGATGCCTACGAATAAGACCCATGTGATGCCTAATGAGATGCCTCGTATTTTGAATTTTCCTAAAGACACGCCAATGGATATTATGATGGCATATAATAAAACAGTGTTAGCGGTGCTTAAATAATTGGAACATAATGATTCTAGCCAAGTCATAAAAAACAGATTTAGAAATTAAAAATATGTTTGTTTTTTTTATAATGTTACAAAAATAACAATAGTTTTCAATGTAATAAGAAAATTGTTATTTAAATTTTTTAGAGTTCTTGAAATCTCACCGCGCATCCTCCGCCGGCAGCCATTGTAATAGATAAGGTGTCGTTGGATGATACGTTTTTCTTTTCTATTTTATATGATGTAGGATTTGTTTCCCAATGAGCGTCATCGCCGTCAGCGTAGATTGTCGCTTCGTATTGTTTGCCTTTTTTCAAGAATGTCAACGGAATTTCGATACTACGCGCCTCGCCGTTCGTGGCAGCTCCTAAGAAGAAATCCTCCTCGGCTCGGCGCACAATGGCTACATATTCTCCAGGTTCGCCCTGCAACGCCTCCGACCAGTCGCAGTCGGGATTGAAGTCGCGGAAAAACTGAAACGCAGGATGTCCTTCGTAGTGTTCAATCATATCTGATGCCATCTGCAATGGCGAATACAATATCACCCAGTTGGCGAGCTGTTTTGCAAGTGTCGTGTTGACACGGCTGTTGCCTTTGTCGTTGTCGTTCCACTTCTTACGTTGAGGCGAGTTACGAGTGCTGTCGAACAAGATGTCGAATGTGCCAGGAGTGTAGTCCATCGGACCTGCGAGCAGTCTTGTGAAAGGAAGCATGACATGATGTTCTGGCGGGTTGCCCTCGCTCCAGGCATTCCATTCCATGCCACGTGCGCCCTCGCGTGTCATCATGTTAGGGTAGGTGCGTCGTATCCCCGTGGCCTTGATAGGCTCATGTACGTTGAGAGTTATTTTATGTCTCGCAGCAGTCTCAACGACTTTCCTGTAATGACGAACATTGTATTGTCCGTGGTGATTATGGCCGTCGGGGAGACCTCCCGCATAACCGGTTTTCACACAGTTGATGCCTTTCTCTTTAGTCCAGCGATATGCCTCTTCTAATTGATTTTCATAGTTGATGATATTGCCTCCAGTCTCATGGTGACCAATGACTTCGATGTCTTTTTCTTTTGCGTAACGCATTATTTCTTCTATGTCGAAGTCGGAGTATGCCTTGGTGAAGTCGAAACTCTGACGACCGCCCCAGCTTTCCCATCCTTCGTTCCATCCTTCGAACAGAACAGCGTCGATGTTGTTGTCGGCTACGAAGTCGATATAACGTTTTGCGTTCTCAGTCGTCGCTCCGTGTCTGTCGCCCATCACCCAGCTCTCCACGCCGAGATGCATTCCCCACCAGACACCTACATATTTCATAGGACGAATCCAAGATAAATCGCCATCCAAAACGCAAGGCTCGTTGAGGTTTAAAATCAAAGATGAATTAATCAGACCGACTGCCTTATCTGAAATCTGTATTGTACGCCAAGGACTTATGAAATTATCTTTTTCAAAGATGGCTTTTATGTTACTGTTAGGATAAGGTGCAAGATTTGCTTTGAGCTGTGAGCCTTGATCTGTGAGCTGTCGGTCACTGAGACTGTCAGATTCTTTTACCTTTTGCCTTTCGTCTTTTGCCTTACAAAGTCTCAATGTCATCTCTGGGAAATCGGTCAGTGCTGCCTCATGGATGCTGGCGTAAATATGGTGGCCGAAGTCTGTTGACTGTTGTCCGTTGACTGTTGTCTTAAAAGTAAACGGCGTGTTAGCATTATCGACTTCGTCCAAAGGCAGTGTGCGATACAATAATTCGTAAGTCTCAAAGCTTGCTGGTATAGACCATGAGGTGCCGCTCTCTTTGATGTTAAAGGATGTTAACTCGTTGGTCAGTGAAATCCTGTCAATGTCGGTTACTTTATATTCGTAGCGGAAGCCTATCCCGTCATCGAAAACGCGGAATCGCATTGTGAGAAAGATGCTGTCTTCGTTGGCAAGATGAACGGCCATCTCGTTATAATGGTTGCGAACAGTTTTATTCTCACCCCATATCTGTTCCCAAGTTTCGTCTTTTGAAGAGAATACGGTCTTTGTTATCTCAAAGGAATTGCTGAGGTTCAAGCCGTCTTTAGCTTCAAAACCTAATTGGGAATCATCAATGAAAATGTTGTTGTTGACTTTTATGTTATATGACATAAAACCTTCATCGTCAACATTGAAAGAAAGGCATATCTTTTTGTTCGGAGAATATACTTCGTTGTTGTGGGACGAACAAGCTGATAAGAAAAAAGCCGATAAAAGGATGAGTATAATCTTTTTCATGTATGATTTTTTATGAATTGCAAAGATAGTTTTTTTAGAGATGTATTGATATGAAGTTTCTGTTACATGTGTTTCATAAAATTCATATTTTTGTGTGTTTGAAATTAATATTCTTATGATACGTAAAGCTAAACATGACGATGTCTCTCGTATTCTGGAGCTTTTGTCACAGGTCAATGATGTTCACGCAGAAGACCGTCCCGATTTCTTCATAAAAGGAAAACGTAAATATTCATCAGAAGAATTGGAGAGGATATTGTATGATGCGACAACTCCCGTCTTTGTCTGCGAGGAAGATGACGACGTGAAAGGCTATGCTTTCTGTGTCATACAAGATCTGAGTCGATGTGATAACCTTCGTCCTAATAGGAGTCTGTATATAGACGACATTTGTGTGGATGTTAAATATCGCCGTCAAGGACTGGGGAGGAGACTATATGAGTATGTGCTTCATTTTGCGAAAGAAGAAAAGTGCTATAATGTCACATTGAATGTGTGGGAGAAAAATTCAGCGGCTAAGGCATTTTACGAAAGTCTTGGCATGAAAATACAAAAGTTCTGTATGGAGACAATCGTAGGATAAAAACGTTTTGATATTATGTTTATCTGATTTATTTCAGTGATAAAAGTCTTATGTACATTAGGGCGATTTTCATAAATTACGTGATTGAGAATTTATAGAAATTGCCTTAAATTTTTTTTTACAAAAAGATTGTTTTAGATGAAATTAATGCTAAATTTGTTGCTCGGATTTGAAGAGTAAGATTTTCAGTGATTTTATTTGGATAAATCGTTTTTGTAAATGAGTTTAATTATTTATCAATAAGATATAAAATTTTTTGATATGACTACACTTAAAGTTTGCGTTGGCAGTTCATGCCATTTGAAAGGCTCATACGATGTTATAGAAGCTTTTAAAGAAATATTAAAAAAATATGATGTAGAAGACGTAGTAGATCTTCAAGCAAGTTTCTGTCTCGGTTTCTGCGCAAAAGGCGTAACTGTTAAAGCAGAAGGTTTCGACGAACCTACAGTTCAAAAACTCGGAGAAGACAGTCTCTTCATCCATAACGTAAACAAAGATAACGCAGAAGAACTCTTTGCAAAAGAAGTTTATCCTTTGTTAGGTTTATAAAAAATAATTTCGTCACATCATTTTAATTTAAATTAAATTATGGCGGATTACTTAGAGTTTAGAAATGCTAAATGTAAGGACTGCTATAAATGTCTTCGCGAATGTCCTGTCAAGGCTATTGAGGTGAAAGATCATCAGGCTAAGATTATCGAGAGCCGTTGTATCTTGTGTGGTCATTGTACCCTTATATGTCCTCAGAATGCTAAGATAGTTCATACCTCGCTCAGTGAGATAAAACAGCTTCTCAGCAGCGGCGCAAAGGTCATTGCAAGCGTCGCTCCTTCGTTTCTTTCAAGTTTTGGACTCAAGGATTTTAACGTGTTTAAGATCGCCTTGGCAAAACTCGGTTTCTTCGATGCAGAAGAGACTGCATACGGAGCAGAACTGGTGACACAGCAATACAAGGCTTTGTTGGAGTCTAAACAATTCAAGAACTTCATTACCTCGGCATGTCCTGCAGTGTGTCGCCTCATACAGGCTTATTATCCTAAGGCTTTGCAATATCTGGCTCCCGTCGATTCCCCGATGATAGCTCATGCCAAGATGTTGAAAAAACAGTATCCTGATGCTAAGGTCATCTTCATAGGACCTTGTATCGCTAAGAAACGTGAAGCTATAGAAAGCGGCTTGGTTGACGGCGTCCTGACATTCGACGATATGCAGGAATTATTCTGTGAAAAGAATATCATACTCAATGATATAATTAATATATCCCTTGAAAATAAGAGAAATACAGCATGTTTGTCTAAGGCTTATCCGATAAGCCACGGTATCCTTAAGTCGTTTCCAGAACTTCCGAAAGGTTACGACTATATGGCTGTAGATGGCCCTGACCGTTGTGTCGATGCTTTGCAAAATATCGATAATCTTGAGAATGTATTTCTCGAAATGAATATTTGTAAAGACGGTTGTGTCAATGGACCATGTAGCTTGAGCGTCAATATAAAAGGCGGAAGTATCAAGGCTACAGCCGATGTCATCAAATATTTCAAGAACGACATCAGAACATTGGCTCCTCATCAATATGAAGAACATGGCATAGATCTCAATAAATTATATCCTCGTATAAGAAACAACAGCATGCCACCTCCGGAACGCGAGATAAAATGTATCTTGGCTAAGATAGGAAAGCATAGCGCAGAAGATGAACTTAACTGTGCAGCATGTGGATACGACACTTGTCGTGACAAGGCATGGGCTGTATATAACGGCTATACCGATGTTGAGATATGTCTGCCGTATATGCGCGAACGTGCAGAGTCACTTTCATACGAGATTATACAGAACAGCCCTAACGGTATCTTACTCCTTGATACAGATTTCTATGTTCTTGATATAAATAGAAAAGGTCGCGAATTGTTGGGTATCAATACTTCTAATATCAAAGGCCGTCATGCCAAAGATTTCTTGAACCTTGTCGATTTCATGATAGCATATAACGAGAAACGTCAGGTTACATCAGAAAAGATGTTTATACCTTCAACAGATAAATATATAGATCTTTCTATCACTTATCTTCAAGATCAGAAGGTTCTCTTCGCCATCATGAAAGATGTTTCGGACGGAGTCAACTTCGATGCCGAGATTAATAAGGTAAAGATGGAGACCCTGAAAACGACAGACGAAGTCATCAAGAAACAGATGCGCGTAGCTCAAGAAATAGCATCGCTTCTAGGTGAGACAACGGCTGAGACAAAGGTGGCTCTTCTTAAGTTGAAAAAGACACTGTCGGAAGAAAATAACGGGAAAGGAAAGAAGTGATGGAACTATGTTTGGAATACGGATGTACCTCGGTTAATAAGTTCGGTGAGGAACTGTGTGGCGATAATGTCGTCAGCATGGTCGATGGCGACTATACCACCTTGGTGCTTGCCGACGGTCTTGGAAGCGGCGTGAAGGCTAACATCCTCTCAACGCTAACCTCTAAGATCTTGTGTACCATGGCAGCCAACGGCATCGACATCGATGAATGCGTTGAGACTCTCATTCAAACACTTCCTGTATGTCATGTGAGAGGCGTGGCTTATTCTACATTCTCCTTGATACATTCCAATAATGAAGGTAAAGGCTTCCTCTATGAGTTCGATAACCCTCAAGCTATATATTATCATAACGGTAAATGTATCGACTTCGACAGAGTGAAACTGGAGATATGCGGCAAGATCGTGTATAAGTCTGAGTTGAATCTTGAGGAAAATGATGTCATTATGGTGATGTCTGACGGAACCATACATGCCGGAATAGGACAGATACTTAACTTCGGATGGGAACGCAGACAGATCATGGATCATCTCGATAGAAATATTAAATCGACAATGTCGGCTAGAGCTATAGCATGTCTGCTTACTTCAGCATGTAATGACTTGTATCTCGACAAACCTGGCGACGACACTACCGTGGCAGCTGTCAAGATACGTCGTCGTTTGAACGTTAATATTATGGTCGGCCCTCCTGTCGATAAAGAAAAAGATAATTTCTACGTCGGAAGATTTATGGATGGAGAAGGTAAGAAAGTGGTGTGCGGTGGAACAAGCTCACAGATAGTGTCGCGCTATCTCAACAAACCGCTACGAACCAGCTTCGACTTCCCTGACAAAGATGTTCCGCCTATAGGATTCATAGAAGGTGTCGATCTTACTACAGAGGGTGTCCTCACTCTGAGAAGACTCCTCGAATTGTCAGAGAAATATATTTCCATCAACGACCTGACACCAAAGACATTTACAAAACAAGATGGAGCTTCTCTTCTGGCGAACGTGCTTTTTGAAGAAGCTACACATATACAATTCTTCGTGGGACAAAGCGTCAATGTGGCACACCAAGGTCTGCCTATCGACATCACCATGAAATTAAAACTCGTTGAAAAATTGGCGTATAATATGCGCGCAATGGGTAAAACGGTAATATTGAATTATGATTAATTTTAAGATATGAGTACAAATAAAAGAATTTTCGACACAAACGTTCAAGTAGTAAAATACAACGTTTTAAAAGAAGTTATCCGTCGTGCATACGAAGGTGGTTTAGAAGATGCTTATCTTGAAATCCCAAAGGTGATATGCCCAGGACCAAAACCACAAATCCGTTGCTGTATCTATAAAGAAAGAACTATCATCCAAGATAGAATCAAAATGGCAATGGGTGGCGATAAAAACAACCCTAATCCAGTAGAAGTCATCGATATCGCATGTGACGAATGTCCAGCTGAAGGCGTAATGGTAACACCAGCATGTCGCGGATGTATGGTTCACGCTTGTCAGGATGTCTGTCCTAAAGGCGCTATCTCTATCGTAAACCAGCGCGCTGTCGTTGATAAGGAAAAATGTATCGAATGCGGTAAATGTTCAAAGGCTTGTCCTTATTCAGCAATCATCATGCAACATCGTCCATGTATGGTAAGCTGTAAGGTAAAGGCTATCACAATAGATGAAAACAAGAAAGCTAAGATAGATAACAATAAATGTATCTCTTGCGGTGCTTGTGTCTATAAATGTCCTTTCGGAGCTATCACAGATAAATCATACGTTCTCGACATCATCGATATGTTGAAGAAATCAGAAAACAATACTAAATATAAAGTATATGCAGTCATAGCTCCAGCTATCGTAAGCCAATGTCGTTTCGGCCGTCCTACACAAGTCGTTACAGCAATTCATAAACTCGGTTTCCACCAAGTCGTTGAAGCAGCTCTCGGTGCCGACATCACATTATACAACGAAGCATTGGAATGGAAAGAAAAAGGCTTGATGACAACATCATGCTGTCCATCATACGTAGCATTCATAGAAAAGAACTTCCCTGAATTAGTACAACATATCTCACACTCTGTCTCTCCAATGATATTGACAGCACAGCTGATCAAACATTCTGATCCAACAGCAAAGGTTATCTTCATAGGACCATGTGCTTCAAAGAAATTTGAATTCAAATTGGAAAAGACAGGTGGCGCTATCGACTGCGTAATGTCATTTGAAGAGTTGCAGGCATTCTTGGATGCACGCGGCATCGACACAGTAGAGTGTGAAGACACTGTATTAGATAACGCATCATTCTACGGAAGAATATTCGCTAAGTCAGGCGGTATCGTACAAGGTCTCGTTGACGTGGCAAAAGAACTTAATGTAGAAGGATTGAAGCCTATAGTGATGAGCGGTATCGACGAATGTAGAGCTAATCTGATGAAGCTGAAATTCGGTAAGGCAACAGAAAACTTCTTTGAAGGTATGGCATGTGAAGGCGGCTGCTTGAACGGACCTCTCTGTATCACACACAGCCCACGCAATGTCGTTGACGTAGATAAGTATGGCAATGAAGCTAAAGAAAAGACTATCTACAATTCTGTTAAACTTTATGAAATGACACAAGAATGATAGAACCTCAAACAGAATCTATTAAGATTATCAAGACGGTCTTGAGCAGATTGCCATTGTATTATAACTTCTTGCTTGAGAAAAGAAAGGAGAATTATAAATACATCTCATCGACTGTCATAGCGAAGAGCTTGAAACTTAATAACATTCAGGTTAGAAAAGATCTTGCCTGCGTGAGCAGGCAATCTGGAAAACCAAGAATGGGTTTCGAGATCGAGACGCTGATATCTGACATAGAGGAAGTTTTAGGATTCAATAATCTGGATGAAGTAGTTCTGGTAGGTGCGGGCCGTCTGGGCCGCACCTTGCTGAGCTATCAGGGCTTTGAAGATTATAAATTAAATATAGTGGCAGGTTTCGATAATTCGGTGGAACTCGTAGGCGCAAAGGTCAACAACAAACCGATACTTCATATCGATAAACTTACACCTATAGTAGAACGCCTTAATATTAAAATAGGTATAATAACAGTTCCAAAAGAATCGGCACAGGAAGTTTGCGATACCATGATCTCCGCAGGAATAAAGGTGATATGGAATTTTGCTCCAGTGCATCTTGAGGTTCCCGACGGAATAATTATCAAGCACGAGAACTTGGCTGTTTCATTGGCACTGCTGACAAAAAAACTATATAATAATTCAGATAATGGTATTGAAAATCAGTAATTCATATTGATTTTTCATAAATGTTAAAATAAACAAAAAAAATCGATAAAAAAATATCCAAAACGGAAAAATATAGTATATTTGCATCCGCTAAAAAGGATATATGATTTTTTAGAAAAGACAATAAATGTGGCTCAGAAACAGTCACATAATAAAAATAGCAGAATAGAAAATCTGTATTAAAGATAGAATAACAACATAAATAAAAATTCAAGAAGAAATGGAAACAATGAAAACACGTATTGAATCTGACCTTATCGGTTCACGCGAGATTCCAATGGAATGCTATTACGGAGTACAAACAGTTAGAGCTATTGAGAACTTCCCAATCACAGGCATTGGTCTCAATCGTTATCCTAACATCGTTAAGTATTTAGGCGTTATCAAAAAAGCAGCAGCTATCGCTAACTACGAAACAGGTAAAATCAGCAAGGAAATTTACGAAGGTATCGTAAAAGCTTGTGACGATGTTATCGCTGGTAAATATAACGATCAATTCCCAGTTGACGTTATCCAAGGTGGTGCTGGTACTTCAACAAACATGAACGCTAACGAAGTTATCGCTAACGTAGCTTTGGAATATATGGGTCACCAACCAGGTCAATACGAATTCTGTTCACCTAATGACCATGTCAATGGTTCACAATCAACAAACGATGCTTATCCATGTGCAACACGTTTGGCTATCTACGCAGATCACCTCGAAATGATCAACCACTTGGATATGCTCATCGATTCATTGGATAGAAAAGCTGAAGAATTCAAAGACGTTATCAAGATGGGTCGTACACAGCTTCAAGACGCTGTTCCTATGACATTAGGTCTTACATTCAACGCTTTCGCACAATCAATGAGAAATGAGAAAGATCACCTCATTAAAGATGCTCAAGAATTCTTATTCGTCAATATGGGTGCAACAGCTATCGGTACAGGTATCTGTTCAACATTAGAATATAGAGAAGTATGTCTCCGCGCTTTACGCGAAATCACAGGTTGGGACATCCAATTATCAAAAGACTTCGTTGAAGCTACATCAGACGCTTCTTCAATGTTGGTTTACTCAAACGCTTTGAGAACACTCTGCACAAACTTATGTAAAGTATGTAACGACTTACGTTTAATGAGCTCAGGTCCTCGCTGCGGTCTCAACGAAATCAACCTCCCAGCAATGCAACCAGGTTCTTCAATCATGCCAGGTAAAGTTAACCCAGTTATCCCAGAAGTTGTTAACCAAATCTGCTACCGTGTTGTTGGTAACGATACTTGTATCATGCTCGGCGCTAACAACGCTCAATTAGAGCTCAACGTTATGGAACCAGTTATGGTTTATTGCTTGTTAGAATCAATCGAGTTGTTACAAAACGGTTTCGACGTATTACGTACTCTTTGTATCGACGGTATCACAGCTAACAAAGAACGTTGCCGTGAAATGGTTGAAAACAGCGTAGGTATCATCACAGCTTTAGTTCCAGTTATCGGTTACAAAGCTTGTACAAAACTCGCTAAAGAAGCTATCGAAACAGGCAAGGGCGTTATGTCACTCGTAAGAGAACAAGGTTTGTTAACAGAAGAACAAATCGAAGACGCTATGTCAACAAAGAAAATTATGCTCTAATTTAAGATAAATCTCAAAACGGATGGTATCTTTTGGTACCATCCTTTTGTCGTTTTTAAAAGTATAGTTGTAAATCATTATATAAAGTATATTTTACTTTTTTTTAAAATAAACAACTTTTTATGATTAAAATAAAAAAAGGTATTGATATTCACCTTGTTGGCGAAGCAAAAAAAGAGGTCAGAAATTATGATCCTCAATTTTGTGCTATAAAGCCACACGATTTTATCGGCGTGATACCAAAAATGCACGTTGCAGAAGGTGATGAAGTAAAAGTCGGTACCGTTTTGTTCCACGACAAGAAAAACGAAGGCATCTTCTTCACATCTCCAGTATCAGGAACAGTGAAGGCTATCGTCCGTGGAGAAAAACGTGTCATACTTAGAGTCGTCGTCGAATCTGACGGTAAATATGAATCCATCGACTTCGGAAAAGCAGACCCATCAAAACTCACACGTAACGAGGTGATAGAAAAAATGGTTCAAAGCGGAACATGGACAATGCTTCGTCAACGTCCTTACGCTACTATCGCTAATCCTCAGTCAGAACCTAAATGTATCGTAGTCTCTATGTTCGATACTGCTCCTATGGCAATCGACAATAACTTTGTTGCAAAAGACCAGATGGCAGCCATCAAAGCCGGTGTCGAAGCTCTCGCTAAACTGACAAACGGCATGGTTTATCTCAACGTCAATTCATCAGAGACCAAACAAGCTCTCGCTTCATTGAACTTTTCTGCAAAGAATGTTTCAATCAACGAGTTCCAAGGACCACACCCTGCAGGTAACGTAAGTACTCAACTTAACGTCTTGTCACCAATAAACAAAGGCGAAGTGGTATGGTACTGCTATACTCAAAATCTTATCAGCATGGGTAATCTCTTCATCAACGGTACTTACGACAGCAAGAGAGTTATCGCTTTCACAGGATCAGAAGTAAAAGAACCAGTTTATTACCAAACACGCATCGGTGCTGACATGTCTGGTTTAAATAGCAATATCAAATCAGAAAACGTCCGTATCATCAGTGGTAACGTCTTGACAGGTACAAAGATCAATGGTGATAACATACTGGGATACTATGACACACAAATCTCTGTCATTCCAGAAGGTGACCATTATCAACTCTTTGGCTGGCTGGCTCCTAACTTCAAGAAGTTCACTTCAACAAATACAATGGGCGCATCATTATGCAAGAAGAGCCGCAAGGTTCTCGACACTAACCTCAACGGTGGTATCCGCCCTCTTATCATGACAGGTAACTTCGAAAAGGTTTTCCCATTCGACATCTATCCAATGCAACTTATCAAGGCTTGTATCATCAAGGATATCGACCAAATGGAAGAACTTGGAATCTATGAAATCGATGCAGAAGATTTCGCATTGTGTGAAGTCATCGACCCATCGAAAACACCAATCCAACAAATCATACGTGAAGGCTTAGAATTGCTTCGCAAAGAAATGAACTAATCGAATATCAATATTATGGGATTACGTAAATTTATAGATAAAATAAAACCTAACTTTGAAGAAGGCGGCAAACTATATTGCTTCCACTCATTCTTCGATGCAATGGAGACATTCTTCTACGTTCCTAACAAAGTTACTATCAACGGTTCTCACGTCAGAGACGCTGTCGATATGAAACGTAACATGATCTATGTCCTCATCGCTCTTATTCCTTGCTTCCTCTTCGGAACATGGAACATTGGTTATCAACATTTCCTTTCTCATGGTGAAGCCGCAACATTAATGCAAAACTTCGGCTACGGCTTGATGAAGATTTTACCTCTTTACATCGTGAGTTACGTTGTAGGTCTTGGCATTGAAATCATCTTTGCACAAGTCAGAAAAGAAGAAGTTAACGAAGGTTTCTTCGTGACAGGCTTCCTTATTCCTTTAATCATGCCTGCTGATGTGCCATTGTGGATGCTCGCTATCGCTGTAGCTTTCGCAGTTATCATCGGTAAAGAAGTGTTCGGCGGCAGCGGTATGAACGTCGTTAACCCAGCACTTTTGGCACGTGCTTTCTTGTTCTTCTCATATCCTTCACAAATGTCAGGCGACGGCATCTGGATCGCAGAAAAAGCAGACGCTTACTCAGGTGCAACACCACTCGGTACATTATTGAACGGCGGTGGAGTAGCTGATCTTCCAAGAGTTATGGATATGTTCATCGGAACAATTCCAGGTAGTGTCGGTGAGACATCAAAGATCGCTATCTTGTTAGGTGCATTGTTCCTCATCGTTACAGGCGTAGCAAGCTTGAGAATAATCCTCTCAACATTCGTTGGCGCAGCAGCATTAGGTTTGTTGTTCACAGCTATCGGCGTTTCTGAAGTTCCATTCTACTATCATTATCTGATGGGCGGCTTCATGTTCGGCGCTATCTTCATGGCAACAGACCCTGTTACAGCAGCACAGACAAACACAGGTAAAATCATCTACGGTTTCCTCATCGGTGCTATGGCAGTATTAATCCGTGTTGCTAACCCTGGTTATCCAGAAGGCATGATGCTCGCTATCTTGTTACTCAACGTATTCGCTCCATTGATCGACTACTGCGTAGTAGCAGTTAATATCAACAAACGTAAAAAACGCTGGGCAAAAGCAGAAAGGAGTGCAAAATGAAAGATAGATATATTTTCTTCTATATCACAGTCTTGACAGTGATAGTAGCTGCTTTGTTATCAGCAGCAGCATTGGTATTACAACCATTCCAACAAGCAAATGTCAACAATGAAAAAATGATGAACATCTTGCAAGCAGCTGACGTAAACGTTGAAGGTGCTAATGTTCAAGAACTTTTCAATAAGGACTGCGTTAAGATGATGCTTGTAAACTCAAAAGGTGAAGTTGTTGAAGAATGTACATCAGACTATACAAAATTCAGAGCTTTCACAATGAACTTGAAAGATGAGCTTTACAAGAGAGATAACGGACAAGATTTCGTATTGCCAATTATCGTTATTAATAATGGTAAGGAAAACGTTAATGTTGTTCAACTCGAAGGCGCTGGTCTTTGGGGTCCTATCTGGGGTTATATCGGTATGACATCAGACTTCCAAAATGTTGTCGGCGTTGTTTTCGACCACAAATCAGAAACTCCTGGTTTAGGTGCTGAAATAACAACAGCTAACTTTAGAAACCAATTCAAAGGCAAGACAATATTCAGCGATGGCAAATTCGTATCTATAGATGTAGTAAAAGGCGGTGTTGCTAACTTGGCAGCAGACCTTCAAAAACATTCTGTCGATGCCATCAGCGGTGGTACTATAACTTCACAAGGAGTTAATAATATGATAGAAAATGTGTTAGGATCTTATTTACCTTATATTGAAAAACAATGAGTAAGAATTTAGAACTTTTAACAGCTCCATTACGCAAGGCAAATCCTGTCACAGTATTAATATTAGGTATTTGTTCAGCTCTCGCCGTAACAGCTAAGCTCAAACCGGCATTGGTAATGGCTCTTTCAGTAACAGTGGTTATTGCTTTGTCAAACCTTGTTATCTCTTTATTAAGAAAAGGTATTCCTTCAAAGATACGTATCATCGTTCAACTTATAGTTATTGCAACTTTAGTTATCCTCGTTGACCAATTCTTAAAGGCTTTCGTTTATGATGTAAGTAAACAGCTTTCAGTATTCGTCGGTCTTATCATCACCAACTGTATCGTTATGGGTCGTCTTGAAGCTTTCGCTATGGCAAACGGTCCATGGGAATCATTGCTTGATGGTATTGGCAACGGTCTCGGTTATGGTATCATTTTGGTTATCGTCGCTTTCTTCCGCGAACTCTTCGGCTCAGGAACATTGCTCGGTTTCCAAATCATCCCTGAAGGACTTTACAATTTCGGATATATGAACAACGGTCTTATGATTCTCCCTCCAATGGCATTGATCATCGTAGGTATTATCATGTGGCTACAAAAACCAGAGGAGGATAAGAAATAATGGAATCATTAGGTATTTTCAT
>JAZLAI010000060.1:0-31890 GCA_045613105.1 Bacteroidales bacterium
GGATTTCGCGCTTTGCGCTACATCACCTGCCTATAAACTGCCGCTCCTACGGAGCTGATTTGAGTATATTTTCACTATCAAATTTTGAAATAAAAATAACTTTGATGAAAACGTTTTCATCAAAGTTATTATATTTATCTACGTACTAATGGGTTATATTGATTTTACCAACCATTTTTGGCAATTATACCCAAAAAACTCAATTCCTAATTCCTAACTGAAGAAAAGGTGCTCCACCAATATCTTACATCCTAATAATATGAGGATAACGCCTCCTGTTATCTCAGCGATCTTGCTATAGCGTGAGCCGAAGATGTTTCCTATTCTTACACCTGCAAAAGAAAACAGGAATGTGGTGATGCCGATGACCAATACAGAGAACCAGATATTTACTTTAAGGAATGCGAATGTAACTCCTACTGCCAAAGCATCGATGCTTGTTGCGATTGCCATCATTAGCATTGTCTTGAATCCGGTGCATCCGCAAGACTCGTTGCAACTTTCTTCTTCCTCGTCACCAGACAAGGCTTCTCTTATCATATTGATACCTATTATGAGCAGCAAGCCGAAGGCGATCCAATGGTCGAAGCTGGTGATGAGATGTTCGAACTGTGATCCGAGAAAATAACCTATTATAGGCATCAGGGCTTGGAATCCGCCGAACCATAAGCCGCATAGCAATGCTGTCTTGGCTGAGAATTTCTTTGTCGCCAAGCCTTTGCAGATAGATACAGAGAATGCGTCCATCGAAAGTGCGACGCTGATTGCAAGTAGTGAGATGAAATCCATTGTTGAAATGCTGAATTGTTAAGTTCCCTAGTCGCAAAAATGCTGAGTTACTGAGAGCCTCAGTATCTTAGCATCTTTGTATTTTAAAAAAAGACCTTGAAGGTCTTTTTCTGTCGGGATGACAAGATTCGAACTTGCGGCCTCTTCGTCCCGAACGAAGCGCGCTACCGGACTGCGCTACATCCCGTTTTTATTGGTCGTCGTCACTGGTTGTTACGAATGGATTTTTCGTTTCATCGTCATGGTGAAAAACGACGTGCAAAGATAATAAAAAAGTCTAAAGACGAAAGGCGAAAGGCGAAAGTTTTTTTAGAGACTGAGAAGGAAGATGTGTGTCTTGAAGGGTATAATGTATGTCGGCTACTGTCGAAAAGCTATGAGTAGAAATCATATTTTAATTGTCTCTATAATCCTTTTTCTTAGATAGTTTCAGGTCTTGCAAAGCAGAGGCTTTGACATTGATAGAGAAGTTCCAGCTTTTGTATGTTCCGAGAGGGATCCAGTTGAATCGCATCTCCCAGCAGTGAAGGTCTCTGTATATGGTGAGAGAGGTGTATGACAGTTTCTTCAGCTCGAAGTCCCAACCGCTCTGTACCGATACTTTCCATTTAGGGCTGAGGTTGATGCTGCCGTTCATGCCGAGTGTCTGAATGACTTTTCTGTTGTCTTGCATCACCCAGTTTAGATAAGTCAGGTTATTCGACATGGTGAGGTTGTAACTCAGCGACAGCGACCATTGTGTTGTCCAGTCGATATAATCTTCCGGGTTGGATCGTATGTCGTTCATTTCTTCTTCCGATGCCAATGGCGACGACTCGAACTGTCGTGTCGCTGCGTTTCTAGTACCTCCTTTGTTTTTCTTGAAGGTGTCGTTGTTCAGGGAATAGCTGAAGCTGAAGTTCCAGGAGACGCTGTTCTTTCTGAACAGACGTTTGTTGACGTCCCATTCAAACTGGTTGAGCTGTTTCTTTCCCAGCGAGTCGAGGATGTAAGGATCCCAGATGCTCGAATATCTTACCGAGAGATTCTTGAACAATGTCGTCCTTCCGTTGACGGATAGATATGAGAAGTTGAGCGAGTCTTTCGCTATGTCGTAGCTTCCGCTGAAAGAAAGGTCTTCGATGAGCTTCACCTTCTTCATGCCAGTGATGGTGTCTTTCTTTGACGGTACTTTTATTTCAAGATTGTTGCCAAGGCTATAGTTGATTCTGCCGGCTTGTCCTGATGGAGGTGTGCCGTAGATATTGCCTTGGAACATAGAATAAAGCTGTTGGATTCCGTTGCCATCGATGTAGGTGTCGTAGTAGTTCCAGAAGTCGTTGGAGAAATCGGGGTTATATGATATTCCAATGGAAGGTGTGATGACGTGACGTATGGCTCTGACAGGACCTTTCTTGAAGTTGACCATACCGTAAAGTTTCGTTGTTAAAGAGCTGGATACGTCGAAGCTGAAGACATTTCTAAACTGATTGATGGTGTCGGTTCTCAGATAGCCACCGTAAGGCATGGTGTCGTCATTGACCCATTCTTTTACGAAATATTTGAAATACATTCTGTCCAGCAATGTGGCAGATGTAGTCCATGTTATGTGCTTGAACAATTTCACAGGCATGCTGATGGGTACTCTGTGCTGGATTCCGTTCTGAACGTTATTGAGCCAGTTGGGTGTGAAGTAGAGGCTGTCGGCCATGCTGACATAGTTCTTTGCATTGGCGGTATAGCTGATATATAAGTCTTTGTACCATTTTTTTTTGGCAGGGTTGCCGATGTTCTTCAAAGGATATATACGGTTCATGTTGAGTGTGAGTTCTGGCAGTGTCACTGTCATGATATGTGTCATAGTGTTCTGGCTATGGCTGGCGTTTGCGGTGAAATTGAACAAGCTGCCTATGCTCGTCTGATATGCGATACTCGACTGGAAGGTGTTGCTGAGATATTCGTTAGACGAGATGGCGTTGTATTTGTTATAGTTGGAACTCACGATATAGACGTCGGCGGAGAATGACGACTTCGGTCTAGCCTTTGGGTCTTGTTTATGAACCCATCTTACCTTGAAGTCGGTACTTTCGTCATAGTCGGCTGAGCCTTTTGTTCCGATCTTGTTGACGGCATAGCTTCCTGAGAATGATCCGTTATATGCGTAACGTTTGTTGTAGCGTAATGTAGGTTTCACCGCCCAGCTTCCTCTGGTGTAGATGTCTCCGACGAGTTGGAGATCGACATGCTCGTTGATACCCCAATAGAAACCTCCGTTCTCGAAGTAGAAGCCTCTGTTGGCCGACTCACCCCATGACGGGACCAAGATGCCGTTGCGTTGACCTTTGGAATTAGGGAAGATGCCGAAAGGAACACCGATAGGCAGCGGTGTCTCTTCTAACTTGAAATATGCAGGTCCAGTCACGATCTTGTCATTAGGGATGACCTTGGCCTTGCCGAAATGAAACTCGAAGTGAGGATGCTCTGGATTGCTGCATGTGGTGTATGAGCCAGACCTGATGTTGATGGTATTGTCATCCATCTTCTTGATTCTAGCACCATGTATATAACCCATGGCATCTTCTGTAAATACCTTCGTGATGATGCCTTTCTTGGTGTCGAAGTTGAAGGTCATCGTTTCGGAATTATATTTCTTGTCACCTTCTAGAAAGACTGGTGTGCCGTAAAGCTTGCCGGTGGAGTCGAGGAGACCTTGTGCATAGACGGTGCGTTTCTCGAAGTCGAACTCGATGAACTCGGCCTCTATAGTGATGTCTTCATAAACGACTTTGGCATCTCCATAATAATATATCTTGTTGTTCTTGAAATCTTGAATGGTGGAGTCGCTGCACGTGCGTTCTATCTTGTCATCAATAAAAGGTTTTGACTCGGCTGGTTGGTCGATTGCTTTGCTATCTTGGATGCTGTCAGTTGTTTGTTGGATAGTGTCTGTTGACTGTTGGATAGAGTCGGTTATATTTTGAATGGAGTCTGTTGACAATATAACGCTGTCTGTTATCTGTTGGATGGAGTCTGTTGATAAAATAACGCTATCTGTTATCTGTTGATTTTCAACGACGGAGTCTTGCATAATGATGATGGTATCGACACTCTCTTCTGTTTCTCTGATGTGTTTGGTGGTTCTACATCCAGCCATTACCAAAGCAGAGAAAAAGAAAAAAGCGAGAAAATATTTATATGCTTTACTCCTCAACAATTTATTTCTTATTTTTGTAAAAAAATTATCTGCAAATATACGTTTCTTATGCTTAAGTTGCGATTAAAATTTGAAAAACGATTAATTTTATTTTTTCTGATATTGATGGTAAGTGCCATTTCTTTCAATGAGCTTGAAGCACAGAGCGGAAAGAAGATCACCACCGTCGTTATCGACCCTGGTCATGGCGGCAAGGATCCTGGTGCGATAGGAAAGAAGTCGAAGGAAAAGGACATCACTCTGAAGGTCGCAAAGATGACAGGCGACTATATCAAGCAGCATTGTCCCGACGTGAAGGTGGTATATACTCGCAGCACCGATGTCTTTGTCTCTCTCTTGAGAAGGGCGCAGATAGCTAATCAGAACAACGCAGACATATTCATCTCCATACATTGCAACGCTAATTCATCGCCAAGTCCGTATGGTGTGGAGACTTTCGTGATGGGTGAGCATAGAAACGCGGCCAATCTCGAGGTGGCAAAATTGGAAAACGCAGCCATCCTTTATGAAGACAATGCTTCTGAAGATTACGGCGACTTCAACCTGAACAGCCCAGAGGCTCATATCATGTTGAAATATTTTCAAAGCGAATATAAGAATGCTTCTTTAGATCTGGCTGAACATATCCAGAACCAGCTGGTTAAAAGAGTAGGACGGAAAGACAGAGGCGTGCAGCAGGCAGGTTTCCTCGTGTTATATAAAACAGCGATGCCTTCTGTTCTGGTGGAGATAGGTTTCCTTTCTAATGTGGCGGAAGAGAATTTCCTTGTGTCGAAAGACGGTCAGACTTACATAGCCTCAGCTTTGTTCAGAGCGTTCCGTGACTATAAGAAAGAATATGAGAAGGATAATGTGGTGGATGGCCCGATATATGAAAGTCATGGTAATGACGTTACTGCTTCTGCCGCTGCAGATGATGCTGATAAAATCGTCTATAAGGTGCAGATAGAAAGCAGAAGCCGACAGGTGACAAACCCTTCGCAGTATTATAAGAATTTAAAGAATGTTGACTTCTATGAACATAACGGTCAATATAAATATACTGCAGGATCGTTCTATACTAAAAAAGAAGCCGATGATTATTGTAAGACGGTGAAGGCAGCTGGTTATCCTAGTGCTTTCGTGGTCTCTTTTAAAAATGGAAACAGATTATAAAATTATTTATTATGAAAGACAGAACAAAATCTATATTGGTAGCCGTCTCGTTTCTCGTAGCGATGTTTTTATTTGTATGGGGATTTAATTTCTTGAAAGGCAAGTCACTGTTACGTAAGCAGTCGGAGTTCTATGCGGTCTTCAGTAACTCTAAAGGTCTCCTCCCAGGTGACCTCGTCACCATCAACGGAATGCAGGTGGGAACAGTGGGCGCATTGAAGTTCCATCCTAGTCAGGACGGATCTATCGTGGTGAATTTCATCGTTAACAATGAACTCGACATACCAGAAAACACTGTCGCTAACTTGTCATCGAGTCTTACAGGATCGGTCAGCATCGACTTGAAATTGGGTGATTCCAGACACCTCGCTCAAAATGGCGACACCTTGGCATCGGGCTATGATAACGGTACGATGGGTATGATAACAGAGACAATAATTCCTATTAAAGATAATCTTGAATCACTTCTCGTCTCTCTTAACGAATTGACAACAAACCTCAACAGCATGCTGAATACAAACCTTAAAAACGACATCAGTAGAGGTGTGAACAGCTTCGCTTCTTCTATGGAGAATATCGAGGTGTTGTCTTCCGACATCAGACGTCTTGTCGATGACAATGACGAAAGGATGACGGAGGTCGTCAATAACATAGAAATCCTGACAGACGACTTTACTGCAATCAGCGATTCTTTGAAGAGGATAGATTATAATTGTCTGGTCCTTTCATTGGAGAAGTGTATAGCTGAGTTTAACACTCTCATCGAAGGTGTCAACAATGGAGAAGGCAGCGCCGGACTCCTTGTGAAAGACGATTCCTTATATTATAATGTCAACGAGACCGTCGCTACATTGCAGTCGCTTCTGATGGAGATAAAGGCTAACCCTAAAAAGATAAAATTAAGCGTTTTTTAAGTCAGAGACAACGAGTCAAGGTGTTATGAACAGAAGCAGATTGGTCTTTTTAATATTGTTTCTTCTTTTGGCAGATGTTGCGTCAGCCCAGAAAAAGACAACGACGATTCATATCCTGAATGCCGACAGAGCCGATTATGACGAACGTCTCGGCAAAAACGTGCAGCGTCTCATCGGTAATGTGGTGATGCGCCAGGATTCTACCTATTTCTATAGCGACAGCGCATATTATAACGAGAAGACTAAATTCTTCGACGGTTTTGGTAATGTTCATATCAATGTGAACGACAGTGTCGATATATATAGCAAACTGTTGAAATATAATGGCGAGACTAAATTCGCTGAGCTGTTTCATGACGTAGTGCTGAAAGACGACTCTACAGTACTTAAAACCCAATATATGACATACGACAGGGTCGCTCATCTTGCCACTTATCCTAATAGAGGTACCATAACACGTAACGACAAAAAGCTCGTCAGCAAAAAAGGATATTATAGAGACGACATGAAAGTAGCGTATTTCCGTAGAGATGTCGTTGGAACGATGCCTGACTATAAGATAGTCTCCGACACTTTGGTTTATGATACCGATAACGAAATGATGTATTTTTACGGACCGACAAGGATATATAATAAGGAGAATATCTTGTACGGACATTATGGCTGGTATAATACAGAGACGGAGATGGCTTATCTGGATCGACGCGCCACCTTGATGAACAAGGAGCAGGTGATGAGTGCCGACACCATGTATTATGACAAGAAGACTGGTTATGCCAAAGCCTTGAGTGATGTCGTTATGATGGATACGACAAATAAAGCCATTATGAAAGGCGAGTTAGCAGAGCTGTGGCGTAACTTGGGCAAATGTATGATGACCGACAATTTGAGAGGAATTTATTATGAGGAGATAGATACGCTCTTCGCGACTGCCGATACCGTTTATTTATATTTCGATACTTTGAACAACGATATACAGCGTATCAAGGCATTCCATAACGTAAGGTTTTTCCGCAATGACATACAAGGCAAATGTGATTCGTTACATTATTCTGTAGCAGACTCGACGGTCTATATGAGAGTGAACCCTGTATTATGGGCGGAAGATACGCAGATGAGCGGCGACTCCATCAACATCGTCATCAAAGACAGAGCTATCGACAGCCTGCTGATGCACCCTGATGCCTTCATAATACAGCAGGACTCTATCAAAGGTTTCAATCAAGTCAAAGGAAAACAGCTGACAGCCTATTTCAAAGGTAAAGCGATAGATTATCTGCATAACCAAGGTAATGCGGAGTCACTCTATTGGCTTCGCGACGACGACGGCAGCTTGATAGGTGTCAATTTCTCACAGGCGGCAGAGATGAATATCAAGATGAAAAACAAACAGATATCTACCATCAGATATTATAAGGATATCAAAGAGACTTTATATCCAGAAGAACAACTAAAAGATGACATGGAATATCTGGATGGTTTTCTATGGCAGAGCGATATAGTACCTAGAAGAGAGGAGTTTTCTTTCTAGAACATCCATGATACGGAACTGAAAGATATTGCAAAAAAAGTTTTAGCAATATGTCTTTTCTTTCATTGTTTTTCCCTACTTTTGCGCTTTCGTTGAAAGAAACGTATCATTTATTTAATAATATTTATAAATTAGTAATGTAAAAATAAAAAATAATAAAAGATTATGAGAATTATTCCGCATTACACTCGTGTGAAGTACCAACATGTATTTGAGTTGGGAACCACTCGTCTCATGGCAAAGCCATGGATTTCAGGCGTGCTCCTGATGTTTAGCGTCGTCGTCGCCATGTTGTTGGCAAACCTTCCTTTCACAAAAGACGCTTATCATGCTTTTTTAGAGACAAGCCTGTCAATAAAAATTTCTAACCACAACTTTGAATGGATCTTTCCTAAGGAAATGAATGTTGAGAAATTCATCAACGACATTCTTATGGTTGTCTTTTTCTTCACTGTAGGTCTTGAGATAAAACGTGAGATAGTATGCGGCGAGTTGTCGAGTGTCAAGAAGGCTATGTTGCCTGTGATAGCAGCCGTTGGCGGTATGTTGTTCCCAGCTGTGATATACACATGTTTCAATGCTGGCACAGCAGCAGGTAGCGGATGGGGTATCCCTACAGCCACCGATATAGCTTTCGCTGTCGGTATCATGTCGATATTGGGCGACAGAGTACCTGTCTCATTGAAGATATTCCTTACAGCACTTGCCATTGCCGACGACCTCGGCGCTATCCTTGTGGTGGCGTTCTTCTACGGCGGCGATATCAACTTACCTCTTTTGGGAATAGCTGTTATTATATTATTGTTCGTCTTTTTGCTCAACAGGGCTGGCGTAAAGAAGATGATATATTATCTCATCCCAGCTGTAGTGGTATGGATGTTATTCTATTACGCAGGTGTTCACGCTACAATGTCAGGCGTTGTCATGGCAATGATGATTCCTATGGACGCTCGTTACAAACGTTCTTATTTCGATAGAAAGACAGACCGTTATCAGAGACTGATACAAGAAAACAGTGATGACTCTGACTCTCCTAACGAAGAACAACGTACTTGCTTGAGAAATATAAGCCATGTGGCACGCGGCACTGTCGGTATGAGCTATCGTCTCGAACATGCCTTGAATCCTTGGGTTAATTTCCTTATCATGCCTATCTTCGCCATCGCTAATGCCGGCGTTGAAATACCAGGCTTGAGTTATCTTAACTTCTTCCAGTATTCTCCAGAGATAGGTTCTGTTGGTATAGGTATCTATTTAGGATTATTACTCGGAAAACCTGTAGGTATCACTCTCGCTAGCTGGATAGCAATAAAATTGAAGGTAGGTGAGATGCCTGACAACGCTTCATGGAAGATGCTCTTCGCAGTGGCATGCCTTGGCGGTATCGGATTCACAATGTCTATCTTCGTAGATACTCTCTCATTCGGTGAGCTTGTCCCTGAGATGACATATCATTTACGTTCATTAGGTAAGATATCAGTCCTTGCAGCATCGCTCTCTGCTGGTATCTTGGGTAGTGTGCTGATTACTATATTTTCAAAAAAAGAAAGAAAATAAAACCAATAAGTAATTATCAAGAAAAAAACAGCGTGTAAAGATTCATTCTTTATACGCTGTTTCTTTTATATTATTGAGATATGTCTAAAATTCTATTTGTCCTGTCTTTTCAAATAATGTCTCTTGTTGGTTCCAGTGGAATGCCTTATAATCGTTGTTTCTTGTCACCTTGTTTTTACGATATATCAAGCCATCGACAGACTTGGCATAAAGCAGAGGTTTGTCGAATGTGATGAAATGGTTTTTCTCTATGACGATGGCATCTTTCTTGCCTCCATGGAAATATTTCTTTTGTTCTTCAAGCGAAGGTATCTCAGGATATATAGAGATGACGGCATTGGTGAACTGGAACATATTTGTCAAGGCATTGATGAAGATATTTTTGCGAATTGTCAAGTCACGGACAGCCCCCGACTCGTACCATCCGTTACAGTCGCCACATAAGAGTATTGCCGATCCTGATGTGTGGTCGAAGATATTGTTCTCGCATACTGTTTTCAGAGGCGAGCTGAACAGAGCTCCTCTGGCTCTGTTGTTTCTGATGATGTTGTTGCTGAATATAACTTGAGGTGTCCAGCTGAGGTTTTCTATTCCTAATGTAGTAGTGTCGTTAATATCGAGAGGCAGTGTCTTCTCAAAAACTATGATAAACTCGTGGCATCCGGTGATGACGTCTTTATCGTGAGGCATTATCTCTTTTATGATATTTCGGTGATCCAATTCTTCCATCGTCTTGGCTTTGATGAATCCTACGCTGTCGCCCGCGAAGCCCCAGTCGAAGCCCCATGCCTGTTGGTGTTCGAAGCGACATCTGATAGTATTGTCGTCGAGACGTTCATGTATCTTGAGATAGATGCCATGTACGTTGATGGCATCATCCATCATGCCTTCATAGAGACCGTGTTTTGATCGTATCATGCCTTTGCATTGGGAGAAATGTGTGGCGTCGGCTTGTGTGGTGAAATAACGAGTGTCGTTGTCTCTCAGGCATACGTTGAACTTATGAAGACGAATGTCGGTGCATAGCTGAGCTAGCAGACCCATGCCTTCTGCATAATGTATGTTGACGTTGTGGATATATGTGTCGATGCATCTGTCGAGGAATATCCCCGGCGCAGGACGTTTCCATGTGCGCATAGCTATTTTTGCGCCGGGGAGCAGCCTTGCGTCTCTCCAGTGCGGCGCGTGGAAGGTGCGTTCTCCTGTCTCTTGCACCTCCTTGGTGTCAATCCATAAGTCGCTGGTGTTATATACTATATGACGTGACTCTTTCTCGAAGGCGATGCCAGTGTTCTGATGATAACGCCAGCCTTCGCCGTAAGTCTCGAAATATCCGTTGTCACCGACACGACATTTCACCCAAGGCTCAGCGATGAATGTCATGCCTCCTTCGCCATGGTTCTCCAGTATCTCTACCTGTGCGATATGTGGGTTGTCGAAGTCAATGCTGAAGTCTTTTAAGACCACGTTGCTGGAGTTGATGACGGCAACAGGTAGCATCTGCCCATGGAAGATGAACTCTGCCCCTCCGCCGTCCATGGTAATACCGTTGAATCCTTCCAGACAGATGCCTATGACCTTAGGCTGGTCTTGATCGTGGTTGGAGACATAGTATTCGCGTCGTTGAGCGTCGGAAGGGTAGAAGTCGTAGCGTCCTTTCTTGAATCTTATTATGATGTCGTCGCCATCGGCTTCTGATCTTACCTCTGTGATGATGTCGTACAGACGAGATGCATTGTCGTATCTGCCGTTGTCGGGTAAGAAGTTATATTGGGGATCTGATAAATTTATGACTGTCTTCTTGGCTTGGACAGGTGTCGTTGCCAAGAAGGTAAGCAATGCGATGAAGAGCACAATCATAACCGTAAACGGCATATCGCCATCCTTTCGGTTTTTTAAAGGGTTTTCCGAGACCTCTTCCATAACAATTATTTTTTGCAAAGATAGAAATATTTTTATGTTTTTTGTAAATTTGTTGCTGGATAATAAAATGCATATTATAACTATAAAACTTTATCGCTTTTTACTCGTTATAACTGAATATTATTAAAAATGAAGACAATAAAAGAAATATATCGTATAGGTCATGGTCCTTCCAGCAGTCATACCATGGCTCCTCGTTTTGCCTCGGAACAGTTCTTGAAACGTCATCCTGAAGCTGTGCGCTTTGAAGTGACACTTTATGGCAGTCTTGCCGCTACAGGAAAAGGCCACTTGACAGACGTGGCAATATTGGAAGTGTTGGAGCAGAATGCTCCTGTCACTATAAACTGGCAGCCTGATGTTTTCCTTCCATATCATCCCAATGGAATGACTTTCAAGTCGTATGATGCGGATGGTGCCCTGACAGAGGAATGGACTGTCTATAGCGTAGGTGGTGGAGCTCTTGAAGAAGAAGGTAAACCTGCTGTGTTACCAGATATATATCCTATCACCAAGATGACGGATATCCTTGACTGGTGTGAAAACAAGGGCAAGGCTTATTGGGAATATGTCAAGGATGTTGAAGGCGATCCATATCTCTTGGACTATCTGGAGCAGGTGTGGAAGACCATGCAAGATGCTGTTGAGCGCGGCCTTCAGGCTGAGGGTCGTCTGCCAGGTCCTCTTAACCTGCCACGTAAGGCTGCTAACTATTATATCAAGGCTAATGGCTATCAGCATACATTGAAGAGTCGTGGCCTGGTGTTCTCATATGCCCTGGCTGTCAGTGAGGAGAATGCCTCTGGCGGTCTTATAGTGACAGCGCCGACATGCGGTTCATGCGGAGTGCTGCCTTCAGTGCTATATCACGGAGCCAAGGCTTACGACTTCAAGAAAGAGCGTATCTTGAGAGCCTTGGCGACAGCAGCCCTCGTAGGTAACATCGCTAAGACCAACGCTTCTATCTCAGGTGCAGAGGTGGGATGCCAAGGTGAGGTAGGCGTGGCATGTGCCATGGCAGCAGCAGCGGTATGCCAGCTCTTCGGCGGCAGCTGCGCCCAGATAGAATATGCAGCAGAGATGGCTCTGGAACATCACCTAGGAATGACATGCGACCCTGTGTGCGGACTAGTACAGATACCTTGTATCGAACGTAATGCCTTCGCGGCAGCTCGCGCCATGGACGCTAACATATATGCTACCTTCACCGACGGCACTCACAGAGTGTCGTATGATAAGGTCGTTGAGACAATGAAAAAGACAGGCCATGATATGCCTCTTATCTATAGAGAGACATCGACAGGAGGCCTCGCCAGCGGATATGAACAAATGGATTATTGATGCCATGAAAAGACTTTTCCTCGCTATACCGATAAAGACAACAGATAACGGTTTCATCCCTCTGCTCGATGGATTGAGACGTCAGCTGGCTCATGAGAAACGTGTCAACTGGGTGAGACCTGATAACATTCATCTTACACTGAAATTTATAGGCAATACTCCTAACGACGATATTCCTAAGATAATAGATGCTGTGGGTGAGATGGTGAGAAAGCATAAGAGCTTCACTATGGATTTCAACAGGACTGGGATCTTCGGCAGCCGCTACGCTCCACGCGTCCTTTGGCTGGGAATGCAGGATACTCCTCAAGAACTTTATGACCTTGAAGAGGATACATTGTCGGTATTCGATGAGCTGGGTTATATGCGCGACAGACAGAACTTCGTGCCTCATATCACACTATGCCGTATCAAGGAGTTGTGCGAGAAACAGTATTTTCAGAAGATAGTGTCTGGCATAGAACAGAAGTCGTATATCAGACAAGAAGTGAACGAAATAATATTGTTCCAAAGTATCTTGCGACCTGAAGGCGCTGTCTATAGAGAGCTTAAGAAGTTCAAACTGTAACAGCTATCATCATTCTACCACGATTCTCTCACTGTGAATCGTGGCTTTCTTTTCATAGATGTTGACATTATAGATTCCAGATGATAGTCCTTCTAGTCCTATTGACATATTGTCGCTGTCAATCTTTGCTTCTTTTACGGTCTGTCCCAAATGATTTGTAATAACGACTTTACCTTTTACATTGTCTTGTAATTCGATGTTGATTTCTTCTTTCGCAGGATTGGGATAGATGTTGATGTCCATTCCTGTTTTGATCTCTTCAGTCGCAATGTGTTCTTCATCCCAAACTCCGAGTACATAATCACCGCTCAAGAGGTCTTCTGTTGTCATTCTTCCGAAGCTGCTGGCACTTTGTAATGTGTATTTGATAGACTGCCACATCTTAGATCCGTCTGGACGGTATAGCAGTACTATGGAGTCATTAGGATTCTCGTTGAGGTTTCCGTCATATGTGGAGTTGAACTGGTATTGGAACTCGCCTTTTATTGTCGATTCGCCTTTGTCGAGACGATATATCGTCCAGTAGCGGTCAGAAGATATTGTCAATCCTTCAGGTATCTCTCCTGCCGATTTTGGTCCTACCCAGCGATGTTCTACGCGTAACAGGGTGGAGTCGCTGATTTCTTCAACAATGGCTTTGAACTTAGCTTCGTTGAAGTCTTTGTTGCCTTTTTGTTTTATTATGAAGGTCTCTTCATGGCTGGCATCGGCGAATTTGTTCTGACAATCGCTGAAGATAGCGACAGGTTCAAAGTCGATGGTTTTCTTTATAGTGGCGCTTTCACCGTCCCATGAAATCATCTCGTTATGTGTGTTCCATTCTTCATCAACGAAAGTGATTTCGTATCTTACGTTATCACCGATATGATCAGCACCTCTGTGAGCTTGGTTCATGGTGACAAGAACGTCGAATTTGTCACCGTTAGGTTCTGTGGTGAAATGTTGTACATTATATGCAGGGCTGCCAGGAGTGAAGACCCAAGCCTCGAAGAAGTCGCTCATGTCGATGCCTGTGGCTTCCGTGAGGGCATCTCTTAAGTCTTCCGACGATGCTGACTTTGAGTCGAATTTGTTGAGATAATATTTTATGGCGTCATCGAAGGTCTCTCTTCCTAAATAGTTCATCAAGGTGTGAGCTGTCACTGCGCCTTTGTCGTATGCTATCGTTCCGTATGTCAGGTCGAGTGGGAGTCCGTTGAGAGGAAGCCAGCCTTCTTTGGTATGGCATGACATTATTATCTCGTCAATAAGTTTGTCCATCTCTTCAAAATAGAAGTCGTCGCCATAGAACTCTGTGAAGTAGTAGTTGTTACAGAAGGTGGCGAAGCCTTCGTTGAGCCACATGTCGGCAGCTGAGGCACAAGTCACCTTATTGCCGAACCAGGAATGTGACATCTCGTGTGAGATGTAAAAGTCGCTGCTCATATTAGTGGTGCCTGTTATCAATGAACTTGCCATGGCTATGTTATCGACATGTTCCATGCAGCCGAGGCTGGTACTTACGTATGATATCCTGTTGAAAGGGAAAGGTCCGAGTTTGTCTTCAAAGAAGGCGGCTATGGCTTTGGTGTTGGCAAAGGTGGCTTCGACTTTGTCGATCTGGTTCGCCTTTGCATATACATTGATAGGGATGTCTCTCTCCATGCCTTGATATGTGTCTTCCCATAAGATGAAGTCACCTATGGCGAAAGACATAAGATATGTCGCTATCTCTTGACTCATTACCCAGTGGTCGGTCTTTGTCCCGTCATTGTTGTCGATGGTCTCGTTGAGGAGTCCGCCACATGATGATACCATGTTTTCTGGATATGTGATATATAAGTCGTATGAAGCCTTGTCATTGAAGTCGTCAACACAAGGGAACCAGCATTTGCCAAGGTTGTGTGGCTGGCTGTCAAAACCTACGCCTAAGTTATAGACATAATCGTTGCTCCAATGTATGCCTCCCCAGTTTTCGTTGAAAGTGCTGCCTCCGTAATTTACAGTCAAGGCTATTGTGCTGTTGGCTGCTACTGAAGTGGAGAGAGCGATGCTTAAGACATCACCGTTTTGTGAAAAATCATTGACATTGACATCGTCGGAAGTCACTGATGTTACGTTCAACGATTTTAACTCCAGCTCTATCTTGTCGATAGAGGATAAGGTTTTTAACGTGATAGTCGTCGCAGCGTCTATCGTCATGTCCGAAATGTTGATTTCGTTGAGATGTATTTCATAGTGAATGACATCGATGTCTTCTCCGATTTCATTTGATTTTGAATAGGATGTCATTGCTAATCCGATGATAAGCAAAAGAGATAGGATGTATTTCATAGCTTGAGTCTTTTACGTGAAAATTATTTTGTAAAGGTACGATTTTTTTTAAAAGTAAGAGGAAATATTTTTTTGAAATTTAACGCAATTCATTTGTTATAAACGACGTTTTTTTATTAAGTTTGTACACGTTGTCATAAAAATAAAGACTCATTAAAATAGTAGCCATGAAAGGAAGAACGATAAGTGTGGATTTATATGCTAGAAAGAAAAGATGGAAGATAGGGATGTCTGTCATCGCTGTCATCATAGTAATACTTTCAATGTATTATACTAACAGTCTCGTCAAGAGATTCGCGTCGCAGGAGCAGCGTCAGATGACGATGTGGGCTGAGGCAGTCCAGACTCATGCCGAGCTGATGAACTATGCTGAGCTGTTTTTCAACGAGGTGAGCAACCAGGAAAGCAAACGTGTTGAGCTTCTTGCTATGGCATACCGACGTTTCCTCGCAGCTACTTCTAACGAGAATATCGGCGTATATCTGGACATCATCCAGAGTAACATCAGTATTCCAGTCGTCATCACCGATGCCGACAACAATATCACTCTTTCTATCAATCTTCCGAAGCAACATCGCGACAAGCAATGTTTCGATGCAGAGATGCAGGACGACTTCAGCATATATCCTCCTATCAAGATCGACATCTATGGCAAGGAGTCTCTTCTATATTATAATGAGTCGCTCATATATACTGAGCTTCGTAACGTCCTCGATGACATGTTCGACTTCTTTATCAATGACGTGGCCGACAATGCCGCCGGTGTCCCTGTCATTATCCTCGACCATACGCAGAGAGAGATACTCGCCTATGGTAACCTCGACGCTTCTATGATGAACAACAGCGATTATGTCGTTAAACAGCTTTCTATCATGAGCAGCGAGAACATGCCTATTGAAGTTAATTATCTGGAAGGCGAGAAGGCTTATATCTATTACCGCAGCTCCGACCTTCTGCATATCATGAAATATTTTCCGATAGTACAGATTCTTGTCTTCACCTTCTTTATAATAGTGGCTTATCTCTTGTTCAGCTACGCACGTCGTTCTGAACAGAACCAGGTGTGGGCCGGCATGGCGAAAGAGACTGCTCATCAGATCGGCACGCCTCTCACCTCACTCATGGGTTGGATAGAGCTGCTGAAGATGCATGATACACCTTTCATAGGGACAACGGAGATGGAGAAAGACATCGACAGGATGAAGACTATCACCGAACGTTTCTCTAAGATAGGCTCCATACCTACTCTGGAAGACCGTGACGTGGTGACTGCTGTCAACGATACCATGAATTATCTCAAACGTCGTTTCTCTAACAATAAATTCGAGTTCGATGTCAAAATGCCGAATAGAGAACTCGTCATCCCGTTGGAGCCAGCCCTGTTCAGTTGGGTGCTTGAGAATCTGACTAAAAACGCTCTCGACGCTATGGAAGATCATGGCAAACTCACCGTGGAGATGACGGAAGATGCTGAGAATGTATATATCGACATCAGCGATACCGGTAAGGGAATGCAACGCTCTGCATATAAGGAGATATTCAAACCTGGATATACTAGCAAGAAAAGAGGCTGGGGACTGGGACTGTCGCTGGCTCGTCGTATCATAGAGGACTATCACAAAGGAAAGATATTCGTCAAGTCGTCGGTAGTAGGACAGGGTTCTACATTTAGAGTCGCGATGAAAAAACATAAATGATAAAAAAATGTCGCCCGACGTGGCGGGCGACTATCATACTTAATGTAGCAATGATATGAAAAGGGTGTAAAATTATTAGGATAAAGTATTTATTACCTCAAATATAAACGTTTCATTTGATATATTGTTCTATTACAATGTAATTTTTTTAAAATATTTTTATTATGAAGACGGAAGTGTTTAAGAATGAGAAGGTGGAAATGTTGAATAGATTTGTGCAAAACACGGATGTTCATATCTTTCTTACAGGAAAAGCTGGTACGGGCAAGACAACTTTCCTAAGAAATCTGGCAATTAATACATATAAAAGGATGGTTATAGTGGCACCAACGGGTGTTGCAGCTATCAATGCTGGCGGCGTCACCATACATTCATTCTTTCAGCTGCCATTCGGACCTATAGTCCCAGAAGGTCATCAGTCGGTGTCGCCATTGTCGGCGATGAAGATAAGCAGGACCAAACTGAAGATCATGCGCAGCCTCGACCTCCTCGTCATCGATGAGATAAGTATGGTACGAGCCGACCTCCTCGATGCTGTCGATACGGTGCTGCGAAAAGTGAGACGTAACGACAAGCCTTTCGGCGGTGTGCAGCTGCTTATGATAGGCGACATACAACAACTGGCACCAGTGGCACGTCCTAACGAATGGGAACTGCTGCAGCCTTATTATAAATCGGTATATTTCTTCGATAGCCTCGTGTTGCGGAAAACCCCATATATATGTATAGAACTCGACCATATTTATCGTCAGAATGACGGAGCTTTCATCGAGATTCTCAATCAGGTGAGAAATAACTGCCTCGACGATAAAAACCTGAAAATACTTAATTCTCATCATATACCTGACTTCGAGCCAGATGATGAAGATGGCTATATCACACTGACGACTCATAACCATCAGGCCGATGAGATCAACGAGAAAAAACTTGATGATATAAAGTCGGAGGTACTTGTTTTTACTGCAGACATCACTGGTATATTCCCTGAGAATGCATATCCTACTAAAGAGGTGCTGGATCTTAAAGTGGGAGCGCAGGTGATGTTTGTGAAGAATGACCCTTCCGTAGAGAAGCTTTATTATAATGGCAAGATAGGAAAAGTCATCGCTTATGACGATGATAATGGTATCGAAGTACAATGCGACGACGGCATTATCAATGTGACACCAGTGAAATGGCAGAATTTTGAATATACTCTTAATGAAGAGACCAACGAAATTGAGGAGAAGGAGATAGGCAGCTTCACTCAGATACCGCTAAAGACGGCATGGGCTATCACCATTCATAAAAGCCAAGGCCTTACCTTTGAGAAGGTCGTCCTTAATGCTGAGATGGCATTCACTCACGGACAGGTGTATGTGGCACTCAGCCGCTGTACCTCGCTGGAAGGTCTGGTGCTGAAAGCTAAAATATCTAGAAATGTCTTGTTCAACGATAATGTCATCAATACTTTCGTCGATAAAATACCATCAATGGAACCTGATGATGAACGACTCGCTAAAGAGGAATGGAACTTCTATCATAGAGAGGTGCTCGGTCTGTTTGACTTCAGCGAACTGGAACTACTTATGAACCGACTCGCTAAGGTGGTAAGGGAGAATGACAATATCTTCGAGAAGGTGACTGTCGATAAGATAGCAGAGAAAAGAGGCCTCTTCAGGACAGAGATAATAGATGTGTCGATGAGATTCTTCCGTCAGGTGGATTCCATATTCGCGAATCCTGAGAATACGGATCTTTCTTTCCTACAGGAAAGGATAAAGAAAGCTTCGACATATTTCTTCGACAAACTCAATGAGATGGAAAATATAGGTGACTTGGTCAATGAGACAGAGAACAAGACTGTCAACACTTCTGTAAAGTCTATATTGAATCTGATGAGAGAGATACTTTATGTAAAGACGGCTTGTCTTGACCTGACGACAAAAGGCTTCGATATGGAGAAATATCTTGAACTGAAAAACAAGAAGACTGTCGAGTCGGAAGGTCTGAAATCGACGAAGCTGAAGACTAAGTCTATCGATAATAAAGACAAGCCTCTGATGGATGCCTTGCTGAGATGGCGTGATATGAAAGCTATGGAGATGGAAGTGGAAGAGTATCGTGTCATGCCAAAAAGCGTCTTGACAGCTATAGTAGAGAAGAAGCCAGTCACCGTAAAAGAACTGAAAGATATATCAAAGCTTGGAACTACTCGTATCAAAAGCTTCGGGGCTGACATTATTAATATGGTGTTGGAGTTTCAAGGTTTTTCTCATAAGGACTTCGACGATGAAGAGTCTAAGAAAGAGATGAACCTCTCCAGAAGCGAGTCTCTTACTCTTGAGCTTCTCGATGAGGGACTCGATATTGACGAGATAGCCAAAGAAAGAGGATTCTCGCGAAGTACCATAGAGAGTCATGTGATTAAGATTGTGAAAAACGGACTATATGATGCCTCCGATTTCATCAGCAAAGAACACTACGACATAATAAAGGAATATCTGGAAGAGACGGGCGACAGGTCGGCAAGCTCGGCACGTGATGTCTTGGGTGATGAGTTTTCCTACTTCGAGCTGCGACTGATGATGAAAAATTGAATCGTTATATAAAAAAGGAGACGGATGCCATCACAGCATCTGCCTCCTTTTTTTATATTATTTGTTTTGATGTTTTACAGTATCACAACGACTTTCTCTGTGTAGGTTTCGGTTTTTGTAGTCACATGAACGACGTATGTTCCGCTTCTTAAGTTTCTTACATCAATCTTAAGTTCCTGAGCGTTGGTGTCATTGTCATAAACGACAGCACCTGTCACACTGATGATCTTGACATTGAGGATGTCTTTAGCCTTGATGTTGATATAGTCGTGGGTGAATCCAGGGAAGATGGCATCTTCCATATCAGAATCTCCTGTTGTGTTGACACATATCTCGTCAGATTCAGATATTATAGATCCTTTAGATAAAGCTTCAACTTTATAACATACTTCACCGCTGACATTGCTGTCAACATAGTTGTTGTTTGACAGTTCTGAAGCTATTATGTTGTTGTCGCGATAGATGTTGTATGTAATGTCGTTAGATGAGTTTTCATGAGTAGAAGTATAAGCTCTAATCATCCATGAGTAATTGAGGCCATAGTCGGATGCAGGTCTCCATTGATTGCCGGCTTTTAACAATGCGCTGTTAGGATTGCCGCAATACTCTCCGCATGGTATTGGCTTGGTGCCGCCTGTTCCTTTGACAGTGATCCATAAGTCTTTGCTGCTGTCGAATATGACTTCTTCTGTCAAGTTGAATTTTACGAAGTCGTTGACGTTGGTGCCTTGATATATTTCTGTATGTATAAGGTCACTGTTGACGGTCTCGCCGTTATATATCTTGAATGTATATTTTGCATTGCTTGCATCGAATATTTCCAAAGCACTGATATTGGATCCGTTGAACATCTTCAGGTTTTCATGAGGTATCATGATAGCCCAATTGTGGTTGTTTGAACCTTCGTTGGTGATATGGTTGCCGTTATCATATCTTAACACGTTGTTTTCTGCTGTTGGGGTGTTCCATTCAAGAGTGACGTTCTTGTCTTCTACTTTTGAAGTTATCTCCAATTTGCTATAATTGAATTTCATGATATTGATAGACACTGTGTCTGATGGTTTTGACATGTTGTCACCGTCGATGCTCATGACGCAATATTTGTATATGCCTGATTCAGGTATGTTTTTGTCGGTATAATGGTTGGTCTTGATGTCGTCGGCTAATATTACGCCATCGCGTAATATTGCATAGCTGTAGCATTCTGCCATGGCATTCCATGTCAATGTGGCGTTGTTGCCATCGGTAGATATTCTGACGTCTTCAGGTGTGGCACATGAGCCTTTGCCTGTAGCGATAAATTCTGTCAGAATGCCTTCCTGTAATTCTGATGAAGTATATATTGTCTCATCTTCATTTGTTACGACAAAAGAACATTCGCTGTCGTCCCATCCTGCTGTCCATGAGAGGCTGACCTTTGTTCCTTGAGGAGCTATGAAGCTCATCTCTTTTTCATAACCTGAGTAGATGGTGAAATATTTGGCCTTCATTCCGTTGTCGAAAGTAGCTGTTATTTCTCCGCCTTGCCATCCGTTGTCGCCAGTGGTGTTCATACTGATGTTATATACGCTATAGTCGCCGAGTACTACGTCTTTATCATTGGAACGGAATGACTCGTTATCACCAGACATTGTAGTTACATAATATTGATGATAGCCGGCAAGCTCATTGGTATAAATGTCGTCAAAATGGTTTTCAGTCACATTGGCGATGAGGCTGTCATCGCGATATACGTTATATGATGATGCAAATTCGTTAGCGTCCCAATCAAGTTCAACTTTATTGTTGTTGGCATCAACATTTATTGTAAAGTTCTGAGGTACTGTCTCAATATCTATAGGGCAATAAGTGAAAGTCATCTGATCGCCTTTTGCAGATATGTTGCATATATTGAAAATGAGGTCGTCTTGGTTTTTGTTGAGGAAAGGATATGGGTCGGTATCGTAGTTAAACGCAGTCTTGCCTTCTTCTTGGCAATATGCTGCTTCGTTTATCTTGCCGTTCTTTGTGGCAGATCCGCCAGGACGGAAGATATACACTTCGTCGAAGGTGTCGTATCCGTTATAGTCGGCGCATCCGTGAAAACGTGTGTCTATTCTGTAGATGAGCAATCCGCCATTAGGCAAACCTTTTTCGAATATATTTTTGTTATTTCTGTATTCCAACATATAGAATTGTTTAGGATGAGTGGAAGGTATCTTGTAGCAGTTTCTTCTTCCGCCTTCCCATGAGTTGGCTTCTATTGTGTATGTGCCATGGCCTATTTCAGGGATGTCGTCAATCCATGTTCCATATTTATATTTCATGTAAGTGGCTGAGTGTTGTGGAGGATGTGAGTTGCCACACATCAAGTCCCATGGTCCAGAAGGAGAGAGATGGTCGGTACCTGACACATAGTGATATAAGTCAGGGAATCCTAGAGAGTGCGACATCTCATGGCATAATGTAGATACAGAGAAATATGTAGATGTCTCCAACTGGAAGTTGAAGGTGCCGACTTTCTTGCCGTTGATATATGCAGATTCTCCATACATAGACCACATGTGAGGCCAGAGCAGGTCGCTCCAGTCGCCTACATTGCCTTTTACGACGAAGATGACGTTGTCGATGTATCCGTCATTGTCACGGTCGATGTCAATAGTGTCTGGCACCTGGTCGGCGACAAATTCGATAGCTCTTTTCAAGAGCGGGAACTCGCGTTCTGCTTGGTTGGTATAGCCCTCTGGGTTTGTGATTTCATTATATGGCTGGTAGTAGTTTCTAGGATAGATATCTTCGTAGGCGATGATTTTGTCGCCTTCAGGGAGAGGGTAACAATGTGAGACCATCGACAGCTGGTTATAAGTGGCTTTCTTGAAATAGTTGTTCATAGAGATATCGTAATAGCCGTCGTAGTTGAACATGGAGTCGATCTCTGTTCTTGTCGTTGTAAGATCGTTGTCGCCTTTGAATTTGATGAATACGACAATGTTGTTATACACTCCGTGGTTAAGGACTTCGTCGCCTCTTGTCACATGGTTGTTTACTTCCATAGCCTTACGTCTCTTCTGGTATTCTTCATTAGAGATGGCAACGTTAGGTTTCAGACCTAATGCCTTAGGGTCAGCTTTTCCGGCTATGTGTTGTGTCGCTACGACATTGCCGTTGGCATCGGAGACGGCATAGACGAAATACCCGTTGTTGGCTTGTACGATGGTGAAGCCGTCGGCATCATGGAGGCGGCTGTAGAACTCGTCGCCTGAAGCGAAACAATGCAGTTCTGTTCCGTCAGGTTGCTTTAATATTTTCTTGACGTTTTGAAAAGGGGCAGCGAAAAGCATGTTTACGCTTAGTAGCAATATTGCTATTAGTAATGATTTTATTTTCATAAGTAATATGGTTTAATTATCAATTTTTAACTTTCAATTCCTTCAAGTATTATCACTATCTCGCCCTTGACTTCTTTTTTACTGAAGTGTTCTATCACCTCGGCAAGAGTGCCTCTTGCATTCTCTTCGTATATTTTAGTCAGTTCGCGTGCTACGGAGACGCGACGTTCGTTGCCGCACACTTCTGCCAGCTGTTGTAATGTCTTGACGAGACGGAATGGCGATTCGTATAATATGGTGGTATAACGGTTTTTAGCTATTTCGTTGATCTTGGTCTGACGACCTTTCTTATGAGGCAGGAAGCCTTCAAAGATGAAATGGTCGGCAGAGAGCCCTGAGTTGACGAGTGCTGGGACGAAGGCTGTAGCACCTGGGAGACACTCGACTTCTACGCCGAGTCTGATACATTCTCTTACCAACAGAAAACCAGGGTCTGATATGGCTGGAGTACCGGCATCTGTCACCAACGCCATCTTCTCTCCAGCAAGGATGCGCTCGGCAAAACTTGTCACTACCTTATGCTCGTTGTTGATATGAAATGCCGACATCGGCTTGCTTATGCTGTAATGTCTCAACAGATTACCGCTGGTACGTGTGTCTTCAGCTAAAATGACATCAACTTCCTCACGCAATATCCTTAATGCACGAAGAGTGATGTCTTCCAGATTTCCTATAGGTGTCGGTACTAAATATAATTTCATTTTATAAAAATCTTCTTTCTACCAAATTATCAAGTTTCTTGTATGCTTCAGAATCGCAGTCCCACTGAAACTCTATCTGTAACTCACTCATATATGTCTTGGCCCCAAGATATGTGGAGAAGTTGTTCAAAGCTCTTATCGATTTGTTGTATTTTTCCATGCTTCCGCTAAACAGTTCGTTGAGAAGTAAGAATTTGTCGTTGATGCCAATGGCTGTCGTCAAGTCTGTGACAGGCTTCTTCTGCAGACGGGCTGCCAAGCTGTTGTCTTCAGCTTGTTCTAAGATGTCGCCAAGAGTGAAATATTCGTTGTTGATCTTTTTGTATGCTCTTATGCCTGAATCTTGTTTGTCATCATCATCTTCCTCTTGAACAGGCTCTTCTTTCTCTTCTTCTTCCTCTTCCTCTTCAATCATGATGAAAGGCTCTTCATCTTCATCATCGATTTCCTCTTCAATATTTTCTTCTTCGTCAGAATGAAGTAATGCGTCAAAAGGATTTCCTTCTTCAACATCATCTTCTTCGTTGGAATGAAGTAGTGCTTCAAAAGGATTTTCTTCTTCAATATCTTCTTCTTCGTCAGAATGAAGTAATGCGTCAAAGGGATTTTCTTCTTCAACAACATCATCTTCTTCGTTAGAATGAAGTAGTGCTTCAAAAGGATTTTCTACTTCGTTTTCTGTGACAAAGACATCATCTTTTGTTTCTTCTATTTCCATCGGGATGGCGTCAACATCCATATTGCATCTCACCGAACATATTGTGTCGTATAATTTTCTCGTGTTTTCCATGAGTATGTCAACATCAAGCTGACTCATGAGTTTGTTGTTCCTTATCAGGAAGTTGACCTGATTAGACATCTTGCTTAATATCTCAGCTATAGAAAAAATTACACTATTTTGATCACTATTTCTTTGTTCCATTTCAAATATTTTTTACTTTTGCTTGGCAGAACAAAAATACATTTTTTTTGAATACATTTTTATTAATGATTATTAAAAGTCTAATTTAAATATTATGAAAAAAGCTAAGAAATTTTTAGGATTGTTGTCAATACTATTGTTGACCTTTGCATTACAAGCTCAGGATACTGTTCAAAACGCTAGTAAGAACAAAAAAGAGAAAATCTATAATGAAAAAGGCGAGCTCATCAAGAAGGGATGGAATTTCGGTCCGCTTCCTGTAGTGGGTTTCAACTCTGACCTCGGTTTTCAATATGGAGCATGTGTCGATATCTTCAACTATGGCGACGGCTCTCGTTATCCTAAGTTTGATTATAAGATGAATCTCGAAGTTTCAGCCTATACAAAAGGTTCTCTCAACTTACGTTTCTACGGTGATTATTACAACCTCATTCCTAATTCTCGTCTCTTCGTTGACGCTGGATATTTCACCGACAAACGCTTCGAGTTCTACGGTTTCAACGGATTTGCATCTCCATACTTCAACGACATCTATGTCTTAAGTCAACAGTCAACAGTCAACGGTCAACAGTCATTGGTCGAGAATTTTGACCCTAATTTCAATAGCATTTTTTACAGAATGGACCGTAAACAATTTAGATTCAACTCTTGTTTGCGTAGTCCGTTTGGCTTTGGCGAGAATATCTTCTATGGCGTCGGTCTAAGTTATTTTAACTATAACATGGGAAGAATCAACATTCAAAATGAAGAGTATCTTTATGACGAACAAATGACATTGTTTGAATTGTATCGTAAAACCGGTCTCATTAGAGATAATGAAGCCGACGGAGGTAATGTCACCCAACTCAAGCTCTCATTCATCTATGATACTAAAAACCATGACAGCGACCCAACAAGCGGAACTTATTTCGAAGCTACTGTCACAGCAGCTCCCGACTTCATCGACCGTGAAGGCTACAGCCACGCTACATTCAATGCTGTTTGGCAACATTATGTTCCTATCATAAAAGAAAATCTTACATTTGCTTATCGCGTAGTAACACAAAATGTTATCGCAGGTGATATCCCATATTATGCAATGTTCAACTCTAATATGTTGTTCTATAAAAAAATGTCAACCGACGCTATGGGCGGCGCTAACTCAGTACGTGGCATCAACAGAAACAGAGTCATCGGCGCTGGTTACGCTTGGCTTAACGCTGAGATTCGCTGGAAAGTTGCAGGTTTCCAATTCATCAACCAAAACTGGAACGTGGCTCTTAACCCATTCTTCGATGCTGGTATGGTGACACAAACATATAGACTTGCAGAACAAGAAGTTGCATGGAACATGATTGAAAGAGAATATCAGATTGAACCAAAAGATGCTATGAATCTAATTTATAGTGGCGTACAGGAAGCAATCCACACATCAGTAGGCTGCGGTTTGAAACTTATCATGAACAGAAACTTCATCGTCTCTGCCGAAGCTGCTAAAGCCCTCGACGCAAGAGACGGAAAAGGCATGAAAGTCTATATCGGATTTAATTACCTATTTTAATGGCTAATGACTAAAGGCTAATGGTTTTTACTATTAACCCTTAGACTTTTTTAAGAAAATATTTGAACAAAATTAACGTTACGATTATTAATATTTAAAATTTGAAATTATATGAAAACATTGAAAAGATTAACTCTTATGATGGTTGCTTTATTAGTTACAGCAACTATGGCATTTGCTCAAAAACCAAACATTCGTATTCTTGCAACAGGCGGCACTATCGCTGGCGCTGGCGGTTCATCAACAGCAACAAACTACACCGCTGGCCAGATGGCTATCGCAACATTGCTCGAAGCTGTTCCTGAATTACAAGACATCGCTAACTGCGAAGGCGAACAAGTGGTACGTATCGGTTCACAAGATATGAGCGACGAGGTATGGCTCATCTTGGCAAAGAGAATCAACGAATTGTTACAAGACCCTAATGTTGACGGCATCGTCATCACTCACGGTACTGACACTATGGAAGAGACAGCTTATTTCTTAAATCTCACCGTCAACAGCGACAAACCTGTCGTAATGGTTGGTGCTATGCGTCCTTCAACAGCTATCAGCGCTGACGGCCCTCGTAATCTCTACAACGCTGTCGTGACAGCTTGCGCTCCTGAATCAAAAGGCAAAGGCGTCCTCGTCGTTATGAACGACAATATCCTCGGCGCTGAAAGCGTAACAAAAATGCACACCACTGGCGTTCAGACATTCCAAGCTCCTAATGCTGGCCCTCTCGGTTACGTATTCAACAGCAAGGTTTTCTACAACCAACAACCTCTTAAAAAACACACAACAGAATCTGTTTTCGACGTAACAAACTTAGACAAATTGCCAAAGGTAGGTATCGTTTATAGCCACGCTGGCGTTAACGCTGACATGGTCGAACCAATGTTGAAAAACGACTATCAAGGTATCATCCACGCTGGCGTAGGTAATGGTAACATCCACAAAGACGTTTTCCCAGTATTGGAAAAAGCTCGTAAAAAAGGCATCCAAGTAGTTCGCTCATCACGCGTTCCAACAGGACCAAGCACACTCGACAATGAAGTTGACGACGCTAAATATCAATTTGTAGCTTCACAACAACTTAACCCACAAAAAGCTCGTATCTTATTGATGCTCGCTTTGACAAAGACTAACGACTGGCAACAAATTCAAGAATACTTCAACCAATATTAATAAGTCGCAAAGACGTAGAGTCGCAAAGACAAAAGTATGTTTTGAGTCTCTGCGTCTTTAAAAAAATCAACATTATGAAAAGACTATTCACACTTTTAATCATCGCTTTATGCGTTATTGGCGTTAACGCTCAAGAGCTCAACGTCAGTCCTACAAAAAGCACTTCTTTGTATGAAGAACTTTCTGGCGTAAAGAAAAAGACTGACAAATTCAATCTTTACATGAACATGAACGGCAGTTTCGACGCTATGTTCAACGACAATGGCTTCGACCAAGGTAAGTTCAATATGCGTCAGCTTCGTATCGAGTCAAAAGGAAATGTCAACGAATGGCTCTCATATCGCTGGCGTCAACGTCTCAACCGTTCTAACGACGGTAGCAACATGATTGACAATCTTCCAACTTCTATCGACATCGCTGGCATCGGCGTTAAGTTGAGCGATAAATTCTCACTCTTCTTAGGTAAACAATGTGCTGCTTACGGTGGTTTTGAATTCGATGCCAATCCAATCGAGATTTATGAATACAGCGACATGATTGAATACATGAGCAACTTCATGACTGGTGTCAATATCGGTTATGACTTTATGCCAGGTCAACAAATCAATTTCCAAGTCTTGAACAGCTTGAATGGTTCATTTGAAAGCATGTATGGTGTATTCTCTCCTGAAATGGGCTGTTTCGGCGAATATATCGCTGCAACTCCTTCAAAACTTCCTTTAGTTTATACCTTAAACTGGAATGGCAACTTCAGTAATGTTTATAAGACACGTTGGTCAGCATCTATCATGAGTCAAGCTGAAGACAAGAACTTATATTATTTCGCATTCGGCAATGAGTTCACATTTGGCAAGTTCAATATGTACATCGACCTCATGTATTCAAGCGATGACATTGACCGTGCTGGTATCATTACTGAAATTGTCGGAGGCGCATGTGGACACAATGTCTTCGAAGCAAATTATTTGTCATTGGTTACAAAATTGAACTATCGTTTTGCCGACAAATGGAATGTCTTTGTAAAAGGTATGTACGAGACAGCATCTGTTTCTGACAAGACAGCCCCTTTGGCATATCCATTCATTACCAATGGTAAATACCGCACATCATTAGGTTATCTCGGCGGCATCGAGTATTATCCAATGGAAAGCAATTTGCATTTCTTCTTGACATACGTAGGACGTCATTATATTTATGAAGAAATAGCTAACAAAGCTGATTACAGCACAAACCGCGTTTCTTTAGGTTTCATTTATCAGCTTCCGATGTTCTGATAAAAAAATGGAGCGTTTTAAAAACGCTCCATTTTTTTATGATTAAACAGCCATCTTACATCTGAAATCCATCTTCTGAGGAATTCTGTGGCATCAACGAAGAATTCGTATGATATGTAATAGATGATGCTAGTTAATGTTGCTTGTTCCCAAGGGAGATTGCAGAATGACAAGACGATGCATAATATCATCAGCAATGGATGTAATATTGTCTCGGCAGCGAAGCTTATTGTATTGCCCCAAGCCTTGTCTTTGAAACTGTTTTTCAATATCATCGTGACAAGCCATATTGGCAATGTTGATATTGCTGTTGCTATGTAAGCTGGAATTCCGAGTAATGCGACTAAAGTCTTCCATAACACAGTACCACCTATGTTCTTCTTGGTGACGGAGAAAATGGAAATGCCTTTTTTCTTACGTTTTTTAGTGAATTTATCAATTCTTTCGAAAGTCTCTTTTGCTTTCTCTGGTTCTCTATCTTTCCATTCGAGGATTTCCTTTATAGTCTTTTGATTACGTTCCAGACGTTCTGCCAACGGTTCGTAGAGTTTGAATCTGGATTTCATCTTGGTCATTTCCCAGATAGCGTTATAGTCTTCTTCGTTGTCAGGGATGAATGAAATCAGTTTTGACATGCGTTCTGTGAGTATCTCACGTAATCCATTGATGATGACGGCTTCAGTCTCGTCTTTATGATTGTTGACATATTCTGTCACATTGATAGGTTCTCCGAAATTGATGAGGGCTGTGGAACGGTAACGGAAATAATCGCCATATTCTATGCCTGTAGGGATGAGGTATATTGGTTTCTCGTGACCGAACTGTTCGTTGGCTTTAAGCGCGATATGGAAGATGCCTTTGCTGAGTTGTTTCAAGGAATGCTTTGTTCTGTGTGACGCCTCAGGGAAAAGGAAGAGCTTCACATTGTCATGAATGACGTCGGCAGCCTTGTCGATGATTTCAGTGTTGTTGTCTCTCACGCTTTTGAAGCCGTCGCGTATTCTATAGATAGGAAGGATACGGCAGAAGTGCATGAACTTAGCTATGAGAGGCTTCTTGAAGATATCGCCTCTTGCTATAAACACTTTCTTCTCGTTATTCATGGAGAGAGGAACGAGAGCATCCATCAAAGTGTTGGTGTGATTAACTCCGAAAATACATGCTGCATTCTGAGGAATATTTTCTTTTCCAATAACTTCATAACGACGGAAAGCCTTTCTTAAATGATGATCGATGAAAGGTCTTAGTAATGAGTATAGTTTATTATCGTCTTGAATTTTACCCATGGTGTTACTTTTTTCTGTTCGAGCCACAAATTTATAAAATCATTCAATATGATTTTTGTTTTAGAAAAAAAACTAAAAAAGATTTGCTATTTTTGTAGGTGTAAAAACAAGTCGTTTTTGGATTTATATCGTATTATATTTGCTGTAATTTATATTATGAAGGTATTAAATAAGATATTGAACTATTTGATTATATTTCTGATTCTGTTTGTGTTAGGATTAGATTTAGGTTGTGTAATGATTGGAGACAATCATCGTCAGGCAACTGCTGATCAGTCAGATGTAAACAATCAACAGCCAAAGTATAATCTAGTTGTTACTTTAGAAGATATACAGAGATATTTTCCTGAGTCTGACAGCCTTGCTATGGATGATGTGAATCTGTATAATGTGTTTGATGATGGAATTATCGTTGGTAAAGTTGTCAATACATCACCTTTCAGTGACGAGGTTTATGGATATAATTCAACGACCCCATTGACGATTTATCTCGATGAAAGTAATAGGATTTTTGAAGTTACTATTTGCGAAAACAGAGAAAGTAGAGGTTATCTGAATAAAGTTATCAATAGCGGTTACATGGATTTATGGGATGGTCTTACTCCACAAGAAGCTGTGAACTATAAAGTTGACGCTGTCAGCGGATGTACCTTCACTTCTGTCGCTATAGAGAAGTCGTTGCAGATGAGGATGCAAGATATGTCTAAAGAAACAGGCGGTATGGTGATAGACAAGAAACTCCTCGCACGACAGATATGTGTTTTTATAGTTACTATTTTAGCGACGATATGTTTCTTTGTTCCTAAGAAAACAAAAATATTGCGTAAGATAACATTACTGCTTTCAATAGCGATCTTAGGCTTCTGGACTGACAGTTTATTGTCGCTGGCATTGTTCTACAGCTGGGTTACAAACGGAGTGTCATTAGCTATACAATTGCCTTTATTGGTAATCACAGTATTGGCGATATTACTACCGTTATTTACAAAGAAATCATTCTATTGTCAGTATCTGTGTCCTTTCGGTGCTGCACAAGAGTTTGTAGGTATGATACCTGTCAAGGTCAGGCGAAAGACGGAAGACGGAAAGCGGAGAGCTATATTATCAAAATCCAATGTTTTTGTCTTTTTTTCTGTCTTTAGAAAAGTTGTCTTGTTGGCTTTATTGATTTTCGTGGCGTTTGGTATTGGTTCAGACTTATCTGTCATTGAGCCGTTCCCGGTTTTTAATTATCAGTCGATAGGATTCGGAGTGGCTATATTTGCTGCGGTCATTATCGTCGCATCTGTTTTTATCAAGAAGCCTTGGTGCAATTACCTATGTCCTACGGGAACTCTTTTAGAGAGCTTTAGAAATCTGAGAAACTGAAAATCTGAAAACCTGAGAATTTTTTGGGTTCTCTTGTAGAGGCACACGGACGTGTGACTTTCAAATTGAAAATTGAAAACGGAAAATAGAGAATTATGGTAGAGACGTCACTCCTGTGGCGTCTTTATAATTGAAAATTAGTCGTCAGTGAACATCCGTCAGTGGGGAACAGACTTTTTCAGTTTCTCAGATTCAAAAAAATTCATCGCTCATAGTTCATCGTTCAGAGTTAATTCTTATCTTTGCATCTATGAGAAGAATCTGGGTTTTCATATTACTCTTAGCCTTCGGCTGTCAACAGACAACAGTCAACGGACAACAGACTTTGTGTACGGTGCCTGAGCCTGTCGAAGGCACAACTCTCGGCGCTTCGACAAGCTCAGCGACCGCATACCCAAGGAATGTTGACTGTTGTCCGTTGTCCGTTGACCATCACGAAAACCAAATCCGTCTCGCTGACTCATTGTACAAAAACTATCTCCCTCAATATAACTTCGAGGAAGTGAAAGCCGCCGTTGAGTTCTTTGATAGCCTTCGGGTGACAACAGACAACAGTCAACCGACAACAGACTTTGTGCACAGAATTTTTCCAAACAAAAGACAAAGAACAATGTGCACGGTGCCTGAGCCTGTCGAAGGCACAGCTCTCGGCGCTTCGACAAGCTCAGCGACCGCATACCCAAGGACTGTTGACTGTTGTC
>JAZLAI010000061.1:0-5476 GCA_045613105.1 Bacteroidales bacterium
CATCGGCGCTGACGTTTGCCACCTCAACTTACACAAGACATTCGCTATCCCTCACGGCGGTGGCGGTCCAGGCGTAGGTCCTATCGGCGTTGCAGCTCACTTGGTACCATTCTTGCCAACTCACCTCAACCTCGCTACATATAACGAAAAACTTGGTGCTGTATCAGCAGCTCCTTATGGTAGCGCACAAATCCTCACCATCTCTTACGCTTATATCAAGATGTTAGGCGGTGCTGGTTTAAGAGAAGCAACAAAGATGGCTATCTTGAATGCTAACTACCTCAAAGATAGATTGAAAGATTATTATCCAATCCTTTATACCGGTAACAACGGTCACGTTGCTCACGAAATGATTCTCGATATCAACGGTATCAACAAAGCTACAGGCGTTGCTGCTATCGACATCGCTAAACGTTTGATGGACTACGGATTCCACGCTCCAACAGTTGCGTTCCCTGTTCACGAAACATTGATGGTTGAACCAACAGAAAGCGAACCATTGGCTGAATTAGATCGTTTCGTTGACGCTATGATTAAGATTCGTCAAGAAATTGCTGACATCGAAAGTGGTAAGGCTGAAAGAGGCAACAACGTTATCTCACACGCTCCTTACACAGCTGAAATGTTGATGGCTGACAACTGGGAATTCCCATTCACACGTTCAGAAGCAGGTTTCCCTAACAAGAGCGATGTTCAAGATAAATACTTCCCACACGTAACAAGAATCGACGATGCATTCGGCGACAGAAACCTCTGCTGCAGAATTGATTGATTAAATATAGTAAAATGATGACAATAGGGACGTGGTTTTAAACCGCGTCCCTATTTTATGTAATATTGCAAAAATAAAGTTCTGTAATTGATACAAAAAAAGCTGCTCTATGGCAGCTTTTTCTGATTGATGCTTCTATTATTTGTATTCATAGAAAGTTGAAACAGTCCAAGTTTCTGTAATTATCTCTCCTGTAGACCAATCCTCATAGCTTTCAGTGAATGTCATCCTCTGAACAGTTGGGAATTTTCCATCGTATGTATATGAATATCTAACAGTTTCTGAATAAGTATCACCATCCTCAGATTCTGTATACATGAGTTGAGTAGGGTTGTTCTTGTTTAATGACAAATCCTCTATGATACTCTCTTCTGGATATAAACTGAAGAAACCTGTATATGGGTTTAATTTGTCATCAAACTTAAAGGAATATGTTGCTCTAAATCCACCTTCAAAGACTTCAATCTTAGAAACATTATCCTTTTCCCATGTTAATTCGACAGTTACATATTCTCTGCTATCAGTTGCTCTGTTTAGAATAGTATGTAATTTTTCGAGAGATTTTTCAGGTAACAATAGATTTAATGGACTGAAACCCTCTTTAAACATACGGTTATTTCTTCCCTTGCCCAATTCCATATACTCTATTCTTGAGATTTTGTTTCCATCGTACATGAAAGTTAGTTCATATTCGATGCTTCCCTTATAGTAGTATGTAGCCTTTGAGAGTTTCTTACCATCATATGTATATTCGGTACACTCTCTGTTGGCATAGTCGTCAACACGTTCTATTTGTCCTTTTTTGTTATACGAGAAATCTTCAGTCCAACTGATGCTGCCGCTATATGAGTAGTGATCTATACTTTGCAGTTGTTTGTCGTTCCAATTCCAGACTTGACTTAATGTTTTGCCTTCACCATCGTCATAATATTTTCTTGAAATTTGTTCTTTTGGTGAGTATTCACCGTCTTTGTCACCAAAAAGTGAACATGATGAAAATGCAGCTGTAAACAGAATCGCTGTCAATAATAAAGAAATCTTTTTCATAATGCTATACTCGGTTATATCCCATCGAGCCATCGGTTTTTTTATTTGTGATGAGTTTGATTTGTCAAGATTTATTTTACTAAACTAGATCAGATAGCTATTATGACACCAAAATTACATAATATTTTTACATGACAAACAATTTTTGCAATTTTTTTATAAAAAATTATGGATGACTTCAACTGATCATATTTTATTAGTGAGTTCGACAAAATGAAAAATATTATGTGCAGTCGTGGAGGATATCTTAATCTTATTATCTACTATTATTTCCCTCGTTCTGCCATTAATATCTTGATTTCGTTTTCGTTGATACCGACCATTGCCTCACCGAGATCTTCACTTAATTCAGCCAAAACATCAGGATTTCTGTAGTTTGCTACAGCTTTAACTATAGCGGTAGCTCTCTTCATTGGGTCACCACTTTTGAAGATGCCACTGCCAACGAAAACACCTTCTGCACCGAGATACATCATCAAAGCAGCATCGGCAGGAGTGGCAACGCCTCCAGCAGCGAAATTAGGAACAGGCAATTTACCGTTATCATGAACATATCGTATTAGTTCAAAAGGCACTCTCAGTTCTTTAGCTACTTCATACAATTCGTCCTTGTTTAGTGATACAACTCTTCTTATCTCTGATTGCATCATTCGCATGTGACGGACTGCTTGGACAATGTCGCCGGTGCCAGCTTCGCCTTTGGTTCGTATCATCATCGCACCTTCGCTGATACGACGTAATGCCTCGCCTAGATCTCTTGCACCACAAACGAATGGGGCATTGAATTCTCTTTTGTTAACATGGAATACGTCATCGGCAGGAGAGAGGACTTCGCTTTCGTCTATATAATCAATGCCTATTGCTTCAAGAATCTGTGCCTCAACGAAATGTCCGATACGGCATTTAGCCATGACAGGAATTGATACGGCCTTTTGTATTTCCTTGATCATTTTAGGGTCGCTCATACGCGATACACCGCCTGCAGCTCTTATGTCTGCTGGAACTCTTTCTAAAGCCATCACTGCCATTGCACCAGCAGCCTCAGCAATGCGAGCTTGTTCTGGATTTGTAACATCCATTATTACACCACCTTTCAATAATTCTGCAAGATTACGGTTTTTTTCTATTCTTTCTTTCATCATAATTAGTTTTAAAATTTTGATGCAAAAAAATGAAATTTAACTACGAAATCTTTTTTATTGTTCTGATTTTGTAAAAATTAGTTTTTAAAATTAAATATTGACTAAGATTTTTGATCTTGGATCTCTCGCAAAGACGCAAAGAAACGCAAAGTTTGACTTATATTAATATTGTCATAAATATGAATTGTAAATTGTCTTGGGCGTTCCGGCAAAGCCGTCGGGCTTTCCGCTATATCTTTTTCCGCTACGCTCCAAAAGGATGCCGCTTCAATCCCTAACGCATTGGCGGCGATTAAAACCAGAAAAATCCCAGAAATCCAGAAACTCGTCAATTCCAGGATTCCGTTGAGACGCCACAGGAGTGACGTCTCTACAACTCCTAACTCCTAACTAAAAAAAACTTGTAGTCTTAACAAACATTAACATAAATTTCTTAATACCGTTAACGTTTATGTTAAAAATTGTTAAAATCGAAAAATAGTTATGTTAAACCCTTGACAAAAGGGTGTTAAAATTATTAATTTTGAAGAAAAAATGTTTTTAATTTGTTAGTAAAAATACTATCTTTGCAAAAAGGTTTGAAGGGAGGGATGATGTGGAGAAACTAAAAACCAAAACTGTGATTAAAATATTGGAAGAAGATGGCTGGTATTTTGTGAGACAAAAGGGTAGTCATAGACAATACAAACATCCTATTAAAAAAGGAACCGTTACGATAAATGGTAAAATGAATGAGACTCAAGATCAGGAGTTATTGATAAGTATTTTTAAACAAGCAGGATTAAGATAATATGAAAAAGATTTTGGTTAATATCGTATGGAATGATAATTATGGAGCATGTTCAGATTTGATTCCAGGATGTGTAGCTACACATGCAACGATAGAAGGTGTAAAAGAAGCATATATATCAGCATTGGAATTTCATATTGAAGGATCTGAATATGACGAACTGCCAGACTGTCTTAAAGAAGAATATGAATTTGAATTTGAATTGTCAGTTTCAGCATTGCTTCATCATTATGATAAGATATTGACAAGAGCGGCTTTGAGTAGAATTACGGGTATTAATCAGCGTCAGTTGGGACATTATCTTAGTGGTTATAGAAATCCTCGTAAAGATAAAAGAGAAATTATTATCAATGGTTTGCATAAAATAGGACAGGAGTTTTTAAGTGTAAAGTAGTATGAACAATAATACAATTGAATCTCATCCTTTGCAGCCGTTTCTTCCGGAGAACGCCAGGATTCTTATGCTCGGCAGTTTCCCTCCGAAGAAAGAGAAATGGTCGATGGAGTTCTTTTATCCTAATTGGATAAACGATATGTGGAGAATATGGGGACTTATCTTTTATAACGACAAGCATCATTTTGAGATAAAAGGTGAGAAGCGTTTCGATAAAGACAAGATTGTAGATTTCTGTAAAGATAAAGGTTTTGCTTTATATGACACGGCTTCGGAAGTCATTCGTCTGAAAGACAATGCTTCTGATAAATTCCTTGAAGTTGTGAAGCAGACTGATGTCAAAGCGTTGTTGGAATCGTTGCCTGAATGTGAAAATATAGTGACAACAGGACAGAAGGCGACTGATATTATCATTGATATTTTCCAATGTGAAGAACCGAAAGTGGGAGAGAAGACGGAGATTAATTATAACGATAGAGTTATCAACTTCTGGCGAATGCCGTCATCATCAAGAGCTTATCCTATGAAAGTGGAGGCGAAAGCGGAGTTTTATAGAAAGATTATATTAAAAAAGAGATAACATGAATTCATGTTATCTCGTAATATACTATTGATTTATAGTTGTTTTGTGTAATATTGATCAATTCCAATCACTGTCTTCGAGTTCGAAAATATCGTTTACATTTTTGTTGAAAACGGCAGCTATTTTCATCATTACCAGGCCTGATGGAATGTATTTTGCTAATTCAATTGCGTTTATAGTCTGACGACTTACACCAACTTTTTCCGCAAGTTGCTCTTGTGAAATCTTCTGTATGGCTCTTTCAACTCTAATATTATTCTTCATCTTTATTTTCCTTTCTAAATTTCCAAAGTTCAATTTGGAATTTAACTGTAAAAACAAACAAAAATACGAAAAAGTCCATTATTAATATGTTGAGATAGTCTAATCCGAAAATAAATAATGTGGAGAGGATAATCAATAAACTGGAAAATAATGCAGCAAAGACGAATGAGCGTTCTCTGATTTTTCCAATATATTCATCTTCGTCACGTTCTTTTGAAAACGCTATGAATAAAAATCCACTTAATGCCACAATAGGCAGGAATGTGGAATAAATCTCAGTTTTTACCATTGTAAAAAAGTTTCCATCATTGAATATAGATGGCATCTTGAAATAGATTGTAGCCCAATCGAATGTCATATACATTACGTAATAAATCAATGAGATTACAATCATGATCCAACCGATTTTCTTAAAACTTGTTGGAAGTAGGTAATTTGTTTTCATAATGAATTAAATTTAAGATTTGACTTTGCAAATATATAT